>JBEKQD010000014.1:0-85997 GCA_049520075.1 Occallatibacter sp.
CACTGTCGAGCAACTGCTACCTGATTTTCTGGTAGAGCTTACTGAGGATCATCGGGAATCTCGGGCTGAAGGAACTGCCTGAATCGCTGTAAGCCATTGATAAATATGGTAGGCACGACTGGATTCGAACCAGCGACCTCTTCCGTGTCAAGGAAGCGCTCTAACCAACTGAGCTACGCGCCTGTAAAGCAACTCTAGGTAGTCTATCAGGGTCAGAGCAGCGGGAAAAGATGGACGGGGAATACCTGCTGTGCTATACCATCGTTCATTAATGTTTTGAGTGAGATATGGACAGCCCCGCAACCGAACGACTGAGCCGCTATCGCACCGCGCCCAACGCTCTCACGTTGCTGCGCATCTGCCTGGCACCGTTCCTGGTGGCCGCCATCCTCAACAGCCACTATGCGCTGGGTTTTGGCCTGTTCGTGGCTGCAGGGTTGACCGACGCGCTGGACGGCCTGCTCGCGCGGCTGCTCAAACAGCGCAGCGTGCTCGGCGAGTACCTCGATCCAGTTGCAGACAAACTGCTCCTCAGCACACTTTTTCTGGTGCTACTGCATAAAGGGCTGATGCCAACCACGGTCACAGTGCTGGTCTTCGGCAGAGATGTTGGCATTCTGGTGGTGGCGGCTATTCTTCACGCTGCGGCCGGCCGCAGGGAGTTTAACCCCAGCCTCCTGGGCAAAGCCAACACGCTGGCGCAGGTCTCGGCGGTGGCTGCCGTGCTGCTGCAACAGCTCACCTCGGCCCAATGGGTACTAGTTTCACGCATGGTGGCGCTCGACGCCACGATCGTATTAACCGTGGCATCAGGGCTGCATTATGCGTGGCTTGCCGCCCGGCGGGTGGGCGTCAACGGACACATCCAAAAGTAAACGGAAATCTCCCAACGCATCGCAGGGAACCAGCGCAAAGCGGGAATTCTTGCCCGCCATCGCGGTCAACCAGGGCCGGCGCGGAAGCGTCAGACGTCTTCCATGCTGGGTTCTGTATCGGCTTCGGCTTCAAGCTCCATGTCGCGAAATTCTTCGGAGTCAAAAACCTCGCCACAATCCAGGCACTCGACAAATTCAGTGTCTTCGTGCCGGGAGACGACGCGTACCCTGGGGTGTCTGCAGACGGTTGCCATTGCTCGTGGGGGTGGTGAAAACTTGTCCTCTTTTGCCAAATTGTACCGGGCTTTTCAACAATTGAAAACGCCAATTTGCTGAATTTTGTTCCCGGACGGAATTATTTTTTGGCGACGTGCCAGCGCAATCCCAGACCGGGACTTGTAATGCCGACAGAAACGGTCGTATACTGAACTCGGACCGAAGAAGTCGGGTATTCCATGCTCAAGCTGACCAAAAAAGCGGACTACGGACTCATGGCGCTCAAGTACCTTGCCGAGCACCCCGAGACGCCCTCGCTCAGCGCCAAGGACATCGCCGACGCCTATGGCATTCCGGCGCAGCTTTTGGCCAAGATTCTGCAGCAGTTGACCAAATCCGGCCTCTTGCGTTCGCACGCCGGAATGAATGGCGGCTACGCGCTAGCCAGGGAAGCGCGCGAGGTTTCGGCCTACGAAGTAATTCTGTCCATCGACGGACCGTTTTTCATCACTTCCTGCACCAAAGGGAAAAGCGGTTGTGAGCTGACCCCGAGCTGCACCATCCGCGAGCCATTGGCGCGGGTAAACGACACCATTGCTGGAGTGCTGAAGAGCATCAGCATTCAAGATCTGGCAGAGCACGAACAGGCCCACGGCCACGCGCGCGAGGCGAGCGCCCTGGTCGCGTTGACGTTGTAACGAAAGCTTTCCCCCTCCGTGCCTGGTGAAAATGGCGCGGAAGAGCAATCGATAAGGATGGAGACATAAGATGAGCGCATTTACCAGTTCCGTAGAAGTTCCTGCAGGTTTGCATCTGCCGATTTATATGGATAACCACGCCACCACCGCTGTAGACCCGCGAGTGCTGGAAGCGATGATGCCTTACTTCACCGTCAAATTTGGCAACGCGGCCAGCCGCAATCATTCTTTTGGATGGGAAGCGGAAGCGGCCGTCGAAGTTGCGCGCGAGCAGATTGCGCGGCTCATCGGCGCCACCGCCAAAGAGATCATCTTCACCAGCGGCGCCACCGAGAGTAACAACCTCGCCATCAAGGGCATCGCCGAAATGTACCGCGAGCGCGGCAACCACATCATCACCCAGGTCACCGAACACAAGGCCGTGCTGGACACCTGCAAGCGCCTGGAGAAGTACGGCTTTCGCGTCACGTATCTCCCCGTCAAAGCCGATGGCCTCGTCGACCTCGAAGACCTGAAGCGGGCGATGGACGACAAGACGATTCTGGTTTCCATCATGGCGGCGAACAACGAGATCGGCGTCCTTCAGCCCATCGCCGAAATCGGCAAGCTTTGTCATGAGAAGAACGTGCTCTTCCACACCGATGCGGTGCAGGCTGTGGGCAAGGTTCCGGTGGACGTAATCGCCGACAACATTGACGTGCTCTCGCTGTCTGCCCACAAGATTTACGGCCCCAAGGGCGTGGGCGCGCTTTATGTTCGTCGGCGCAACCCGCGCGTGCAGATCGCCGCGCAAATTGATGGAGGCGGACACGAGCGCGGCATGAGATCCGGCACGCTCAACGTTCCCGGCATCGTTGGTCTGGGCAAGGCCTGCGAGATCGCTCAGCAAGAGATGAAGTCCGAAGCGGAGTACCTGACCGGATTGCGCGACGGGCTCAAGAACAAGCTCGAGTCCGCGCTGGACTACGTTCACGTGAACGGCTCCATGGAGCATCACCTGCCCGGCAATCTGAATATGAGCTTTGTGTATGTCGAAGGCGAGTCGCTGCTGATGGGCATCAACGACGTTGCGGTTTCCAGCGGTTCGGCTTGTACTTCCGCGACGCTTGAGCCGTCTTATGTATTGAAGGCTCTGGGACTCGGTGACGATGTGGCTCACAGCTCCATAAGATTCGGACTGGGCCGTTTCAACACGCAGCAAGAGGTCGACTACGTGGCCGCCAAGGTTATCGATGTCGTCAAGCATCTGCGCCAGCTTTCACCGCTCTATGAGATGGTGCAGGACGGCATTGACCTGACCAAGATTCAATGGGCCGCGCACTAGCCACCTGCGGTGGGGCCAACTGCCTCAGGCGCGCGTAGCGGAAAGTTTTGAAAGGGCACGACTAAAGTCGTGCCACAAAAGACTGAATTTGACTCGGGCTTTAGCCCCTGAGGGATTTTTCGCACGAGCGGCAAGATTACTGATTCGACAAGCATGCTTGCCGAATCCAATGAGTAACTAACGCGGCTTCCCCCGCGGAAGGATGGTACACATGGCATACAGCGACAGAGTTATTGACCACTACAACAACCCCCGTAACGTGGGCCAGTTGGACAAGACTTCAACAGAGGTCGGCACCGGTCTGGTCGGCGCGCCGGAATGCGGCGACGTAATGCGGCTGCAAATCCGCGTAAACCCCGAGACTCAGGTTATTGAAGAGGCCAGGTTCAAGACCTTTGGCTGCGGATCGGCGATCGCCAGTTCATCGCTGGCCACTGAGTGGATCAAGGGCCGCACTGTCGATGACGCGTTGGCTATCAAGAACACTGACATCGTGAAAGAGCTCTCGTTGCCGCCGGTCAAGATTCATTGCTCGGTGCTGGCCGAGGACGCCATTCGCGCTGCCATTGGCGACTGGAAGAAGAAGAACGGCGTGGGCGAGGCGGCCGAAACTGCCGCTGCAACCGCGCAGTAAGAAGGCAATCATGTCGAACGTTGTGACAATAGGAAGCTCGTCAAAAGCCGCGCCGCAGGCGCCGCTGACCGCGGAGCTTGCCACACCGCAGGTCACGCCGGCCGCGCCAAGTCAAGGCTTGCAGGTGACCGAGAAGGCCATCAGGCGCATCCGTGTAGCCATGGCTAAGGAAGGCATTTCGCCGACGGAAGGCGGGTTGCGCCTTGGCGTCATGGGCGGCGGATGCTCCGGTCTTTCTTACTCCATCAAGTTCGACACGCAGCCCCGCGAGCGCGACCGCATTTACGAATTCGACGGCGTGCGTGTATTCGTTGATCCCAAGTCGTTCCTCTACCTGCATGGCATGACGCTTGACTATGAGGAGACTCTGATCCGCCAGGGATTCAACTTCATCAACCCCAATTCCACGCACTCCTGCGGCTGCGGTTCGTCGTTTTCGTAGGAACATTCAGTTTCGTAAGAGTGAAACTATGTTGAAGGTTTTAGATTCTGCTGTCCCCATTGCTTGTTGGTCCTGCTCCATTGGCCACAATGACTTCACGCTTTTTTGTCCAAATTGCAGCAAGATTCAGCCTCCGCCGGGCGGCGATTATTTTTCCGTCTTCAGCATGGAGCCCAGGCTGAACCTCGATCTGCCCGCGTTGGAAGCTGAGTTTCATCGCCTGAGCCGCAAGCTCCATCCCGACCGCTTTGCCCGCGCCCTGGAGAACGAGAAGCAGTGGAGCCTGGCCGATACGGCGTTGCTCAATGACGCCTATCGCACCCTCAAAGACCCGCTCCGCCGCACCGGATATCTGCTCAAGCTCGAAGGCGCGGAGATTGGTGAAGAGCATAGCGGCAAAGACAGAAAAGATCCTTCGCGTGTTCCCGCCGACCTCCTCGAAGAGGTCTTTGAGTTGAACATGCAGCTCGAAGAGATGCGCGCCGCGCGCAAGATGGGCGAAGAAGATCCGGAACTTCAAGCAAGCCTGAACGATGCAAAGAAAAAATTCCACGGGTTGCTGGAGGCGGTAGACAAGGATCTGCGCATTGAGTGGACAGCTTGGGATGAAGGCGATCAGGCAGCGCGTGGAGCCTCGCAAGACAGAATGGTGGCCCTACTCGACCGCCGGCGCTACCTGAGCAATCTGCTCCGCGACGTGAACGAAACTCTGGGAGATTGAAAGAAGATCATGGCGGAAGGACGCGTAGTTGGAATTGACCTGGGAACCACTAACTCCCTGGTCGCTTATATGGAGAATGACACGCCGGTGGTTATCCCCGGCGCGGACGGCTCCAATCTTGTGCCGTCGGTGGTTGCACTCGATCCCATTCCGGCCGGTGGCGGCCGTCCCACGGTCACGGTGGGCAACAGCGCGCGCAAGGTGCTTATTCAGACGCCGGAGCGGGTGATCTATTCCGTCAAGCGGCTGATGGGCCGCAGTCTCGAAGAGGTTCAGAGCGAGCTGAAACTGTTTCCTTTTCACCTCGCCGCCGACGCTGAAGCCGGCGCGCCCGATCCCAATGAAGTCCCGCGCATTCAGTTGGGTGAACTTCGCTTTACTCCTCCCGAGATTTCCGCTTACATTCTGCGCCAACTCAAGCGCAACGCCGAGCGGTTCTTTTCCGCGCCGGTCACGCAGGCCGTTATCACCGTGCCCGCCTACTTCAACGACGCGCAGCGGCAGGCCACCAAGGATGCTGGGCGCATGGCCGGGCTTGAAGTGCTGCGCCTGGTTAACGAGCCGACCGCGGCGGCTCTGGCTTACGGTTTGGATCGCGGCAAAGAGGGAACCATCGCCGTCTACGATCTCGGCGGCGGTACCTTCGACATCTCCATCCTCAAGCTGCGCGACGGCATCTTTGAAGTGCAGTCCACCAACGGCGACACGCACCTCGGCGGCGACGATATTGACAACCTGATGATGGCTATTGCGCTCAACGAAATTCATGCCGAGCATGGCGTCGATCTGCGCCTGCATCCGGGCGCGGTGCAGGCTGTGCGCAAGGCCGCCATCGAGGCCAAGATTCTGCTCTCTACTGAAACGATGGCGCGCTTCGACATCGAGCTGCCCAATGGCGATCGCTACCAGCGCGAGATTCCGCGCGAGGTCTTCGAACTGCTCATCGAGCCGGTGCTCGCGCGCACGACGGGACCATGCAGGCAGGCACTCACCGACGCCGGCATCACTCCCGAGCAGATTGACGAGGTAGTGCTGGTCGGTGGCTCCACGCGCATTCCCTCGGTGCGCCAGCTGGTGGACAAACTCTTTCATCTGTCGGCACGCGGCAAGAAGCCTCACACCGAACTGAATCCCGACGAAGTTGTGGCGCTGGGCGCGGCGGTGCAGGCCGACATTCTCTCCGGCGTATCCAAGTCCACTGAAGAGATGTTGCTTCTCGATGTAACTCCGCTCTCGCTGGGAATTGAAGCGCTGGGCGGCACGGTGGCTCGCATCATTCAGCGCAACTCGACGGTTCCAGCTTCGGCCACCGAGCACTTCACAACCGGAGTCGATGGCCAGACCAATGTTGCCATACACGTGGTGCAAGGCGAGAGGGAACTGGCCGCTGATTGCCGTTCATTGGCACGCTTCGATCTCAAAGGCATTCCGCCCATGAGCGCCGGCCTGCCGCGCATCGAGGTGAAATTTCTTATCGATGCAGACGGAATCTTGCACGTCACTGCGCGGGAGCAGCGCAGCGGTCAGGCGGCGCAGATTGAAGTCAAGCCGACCTATGGTCTCACCGATCAGCAGGTCGAAAGCATGATTCTCGATTCGTTCGACAATGCCGAAGCGGACTTTGCAAAGCGATTGCTCATCGAGGCTCGCAACGAAGCGGAGACGATTCTTGCAGCGGTCGAGCGCGCGCCGCGGAGTCCGGCGTGGGCGCAGTTGACCAGCGATGAGCAGAAAGCCATCAGCCTGGCCAGCGACTATCTGAAGAAGGCCAAACAGAGCGAGAACCCGGCAGCGATTCGCGAGGCCACGCTTATCCTCGACCACGCCACGCGTCGCTTTGCCGAGTTGATGATGGATGCTGCCGTATCCAGCGCACTGCGCGGCAAGACCATGGATTCAGCCGGCGAAGATCTTGACGAGGGAGTAACCGCGCCCCATGCCATGGCCCCCGCCGAGTTCAAATGAAGTAATCTGGGTGGGAGTTCGGCGTATTAACGGAAAGAGGCGGAATTTATGAGTGGACCAAACGAAAAAAATATTCCCGCCGATAAGCTCGTGCGTGTCACCTTCCAACCCGAAGGCCGGACGGTCGAGTTTGAATTCGGCAAAATGCCTTACGAGCATCACGGCAAGCCGATGTCGTTTCTCGATGTGGCGGAGAACCACGATGTTTTTCTCGATCACGCCTGCGGCGGCGTCTGCGCGTGCACCACATGTCATCTGTGGATACAGGATCAAGCTGGCATCAGTCCGCCCGACGACGACGAATTGGACCGCCTTGATATGGCTGCCGACCAACAGTTGAATTCGCGCCTAGGCTGCCAGGCCGTCATCACGCGCCCCGGCAACTACACGGTCGAGATTCCCAAGTGGAATCGCAACATCGTCTCCGAGGGCAAGCCGCTGACCCTCGCCGAGCAAAAATAAGAGATGCCTCAGGTGGCCCATATCTCGATTTTGAGATGTGGGAATTCACCAAGGAGAAGTTTCCATGCCGCGCCAGATTCTATGGACAGACGCCGAGGAAATCGGCATTCAACTGCAAGAAAAATTTCCTGACCTCGACCCGTTGACCGTGCGCTTCACTGACCTGCACAGCTACGTGACCGGGTTGGAGGAGTTTGCCGACGACCCGACCAAATCCAACGAGGCGCGACTTGAGGCCATTCAGATGGCATGGCACCAGGAATTTGAAGACGCGCAGGAATAAATAAGCTGCGAGCCAGCAACAGCTCTTTTCTCGAGGCGCAAACCTCATCTCCTCTCGTAATCTTCTCGCTCGCTCCAGCCAAAAGCTCCTTCAAAGTGCTGAAATTCCCGCTCCTCCCCCGGCACTAAGTAGACGCTCACCACGTCGAAGCGAATCGGAGGAGCAGTCTCCACGGTCAGCTGGCTAACGTAACGGCGGGCCAGACGGCGTAGCGTGTTGCGCTTGTGCGAGTCGACAGCAATCTCGGCAGGAGAGGCATCGCGCGCGGTGCGGGTCTTCACTTCAACAAAGCACAGCATTGGTCCCTGCCATGCGATCAGGTCAATGTCGCCCGGCACGTCGCCCGAGGACCAGCGTCGCGCCGCAACGACGTAACCCTTTCGCCTCAGATAGGAAAAGGCCGCGGTTTCGCCTTCAATGCCAGTCGCCAGGTGCGCGGCCATAGCTTCATTCTGCCCTCGTTGCCGCGCAATCCACGCCAGACCCGCGAGTGTCCGCTCGAGCCAGCCGATCCGCATCCTCTTCAGTTGTCCCATCGAACACCATTCTCTCGCCGGATGAGCGAAAGGCGCAAATCTGCCCCATCGCTAGCATTGCCACGCCCGCTCAATTTGGCGCGTGCCATCTTGCCCAATCTGATCAGCTCTCCGCATTTCCAAAATGAAACCCGCCAGTTCGCCTCTGGGAATCCTCCGCGGAAATAATCGGATTCGGAGCCTCGATCTAGTCCGGCTTCCTGTGAGATGCGCGAGACTGAAGTCTTGCAGGAGGATTGGTCGGTTATGGCTCATGGGTTGCTCGGCACTCTCTTTTCACGGTGCAATACGAAAACTTTCCCTGTCTCGATCGATGTTGACGCGGATATGGAGTTCCGCACCGATCCAGTGGTGGATCGCAGTTTTGAATATGCGCTGGATGCGCTGCCGTCCAATGCAATGTTCTGCGACCGCGAGCTGATCCTGCGCTATCTGAACCGCACATCTCGCAAGACCCTACTCACTCTGCAAGAGCATCTGCCAGTCCCCGTGGACGAGATGGTAGGCAAGTCGATCCACATCTTTCACAAGTCTGCTCAAAATGTCGACCGCATTCTCGGCGCCGGTCAGCATCAGGGCGCCCATCATCTTCCCCACAAGGCGATTATTACGCTGGGTCCGGTAAAGCTCGATTTGAATGTCGAGCCCATGACTGGCGAGGACGGGCGATTTGCCGGAGCGGTGGTCGTCTGGGGCATCAGCACGCAGGAGGCGGCCGATGCTCTGCGCGCGGCGCAAGAGGCACAGCGCAACGACATTGATCACCTCAACGGCAATCTGCAGATGGTGGCCACGGCCACTCACCAGATCGAGACGAGCATCGCGGAGATTGCCAAAAACGCCGTGGATGTATCGCACGCCGCGGAAAAATCGCGCACCGCCAGCGGTGAAAGCAAAGCGGCCATCGAGAACCTTCAGGCATCGAGCAGCGGTGTGGCCAAGGTGGCGGGGTTGATCGCCTCCATCGCCACGCAGACCAGCGTGCTTGCGCTCAATGCCAACATCGAAGCAGCCAGAGCGGGCGTCCATGGCAAGGGCTTTGCCGTGGTGGCCAGCGAAGTGCGGAAGCTGGCCGAACAGACAGCCTCGGCCACAGCAGAAATTCAGGGCAAGGTGACTGCTATCGGCGTAGACGTAACCACCGCCATGAGCGCGATTGATCAGATTTCCTCGCAGACCGAAGAACTCTCCGGGCTATCGAACCAGATGGCCGCCGCCGCCGAGGAGCAGCACATGGCAGCGCAGGAGATGGCGCACAATCTGGAGCGTGCCGCGCACCGCACTTCGGAGATAGCCAACAAGCGCATCGACGAAAAGACGCGGTAGCAAGGATCGCCACCACAGGTAGGCACCCGAGATAAAGCGAAAAAGGCTGGCAAAAAGAGGCTCTCGCATTTGCCCCTATCTGCCAGCCTCAATGAATCCAGCCGCACTCACTGGCTCAGTCTTGCTACAGTTCCTTTTCCGCCAGCGTCAGCGCCTCTTCCAGAATGTCGAGCGCCACGCTTGCTTCCTGTTCGCTGACAATGAGTGGCGGGCAAATGCGAAGCGTGTTTTCGCCGCAGCCGAGAATCATCAACCCGCGCTCGAAGGCCAGTTGCACGACGCGGTTGCGAAGGTCGCCGGCGGGCTCGCGTGTGGTCTTGTCCTTCACCAACTCGACGCCGATCATCAGGCCCCGTCCGCGCACATCGCCCACAAGCTTGTGAGTTTGCTTCCAGCCGCGCACGCGTTCCATGATAAACTCGCCTACGCGTGCCGCATTGGCAATCCCCTCGCGCTCCAGAATTTTCATCGTGGCCAGTGCCGCTGCAATGGAAACCGGGTTGCCGCCAAAAGTCGAAGCGTGCGAGCCCGGTACCCAATCCATAATCCCTGCGCGGCTAACGCAGGCGCTCAGCGGCATGCCGCTGGCAATGCCCTTGGCCATGCAGATAATGTCCGGCTCTACGCCGGTGTGCTCAATCGCCCACCACTTGCCGGTGCGCCCCATTCCCGATTGCACTTCGTCCGCCACCAGCAGAATTCCATGCCGGTCGCAGATTCCGCGCAACTCGCGCATGAAGTTGTTTGGTGCAACCACATACCCGCCCTCACCTTGAATCGGCTCGACGAAGATGGCGGCCACTTCCTCAGGCGCAAGCACGCTCTTGAAAAGCTTTTCTTCGATAAAGCGCGCGCAGCCCAGACTGAATGCTTCTTCCTCCTCCGCGCTGCCGGAGCAGCCCCTGTAAGCGTACGGATAGCGCACGTGAGTCACGCCCGGAACCAGCGGCGAAAACCGCCTTTTCTGTTGCGGCTTCGATGCGGTCAGCGACAAGGCACCCATGGTGCGCCCGTGGAACGCTCCCAGGAACGCGATGATGTGCTGGCGTCCAGTGTGATAACGGGCCAGCTTGAGGGCGCACTCCACTGCTTCTGCCCCTGAGTTGCCGTAGAAGATTTTGTGTGGGCCGGGCATGGGGGCGATTGCGGAGATCCGCTCTGCCAACTCAGTCAGCGGCTCGTTGTAAAAATCCGTCCCTGAGATGTGAATCAGTTCCGCAGCCTGCTTTTGAATGGCTGCTACCACTTCAGGATGGCAATGCCCGGTCGAGGCCACGGCGATGCCTGCCGCAAAATCGAGAAACTCGTTGCCGTCAGCGTCTTCTATGCGGATGCCGCGGCCGCGCTTGGCCACCAGCGGATACGAGCGTGTGTAACTGGGCGAGATGAGCCGGTCATCGGCCTCGATCGCAGCCTTCGCCTTTGGTCCTGGCAGTGAACAGATCAGCTTGGGTCCATATTGCGCGTGCAGCACTTGTTTGGTCATTTTCTTGTCTCCTCGACTGATTCGCTTGTTTCAGCCTGTTCAGACTTCTTCAAGCTTGCGCGGCATCGTTATGATGCGCGGCCGCGGACCCCATACAAATAGGGTCGTCCACTTCTGTTCGCTCGTTGGAGCGGAGAAAGAGCAGGCAGGGATCTTCGACGGACCGGAACTAATCGCCGCCGAAGAGACTAGGTCGAGTGAGGGTGGGCAGCTCGCGAAGATACTGCCGCGGGCAGATGCTACGCTCGCGCGACCGCGACCAGCGCCTTGTGGCCGGTGCAAGCTGTCGATTGTTCGCGCGCGTCTGCATGTAGTCCTCGTTTGTCTGAGCATAGCCCATTGCCACATGAACTGTACAGCGCGGCCTCGCCCGCAGGCATTAGCATGGAATCAACCCATGTCGAATCTTCCGCTTCATCCGGAGAAGAAAACAGCCACTGCAGCCTCCATTGTTCTCGCCTTTGCATGCCTCTACTTCTTCTGGGGCTCAACCTATACTGCCATTCGCATTGGAGCCGCCCAGATGCCGGCACAGTTGCTGGCTGGAACTCGCTTTGTCATTGCGGGAGCCATTCTGCTGGCTTGGTGCCGCTGGCGCGGCTTGCGCATTTTCTGGCCGGCAAAGACCATGCTGATTCTTGGCTTGATCGGGCTCTTCCTGCTCAGCGGAAGCAATGTAGCCCTGGTATACGCGGAGGAGACCGTTCCCAGCGGACTGGCTTCGCTGGTGCTGGCGGTGATGCCCTTGTACGTCGCGCTGGCCGAAATGCTGCTGCCCGGTGGCGAACCGCTTTCGGCGCGCGGCTGGCTGGGCATGGCGCTGGGCTTTGCAGGCCTTGCCGCGCTGGTGTGGCCCTCGCTGCGCACAGGCTTCGCAGGGGACAGCGCGCGCCTCATTGCCATCGGCGTATTGCTGGCCGGAGCCTTTGCATGGACTGTGGGCAGCATCCTTTCGCGGCATGCGCGGCTGCCTGTGAACAGCTTTGTTGCCGCGGGCTGGCAAATGCTGATCGCGGGCGCATTCTGCGTCTTGTTGGGCACCACGCTGGGCCAATGGCCCCAGTTCCACGTGAACGCGGCTTCCATTGGCTCGCTCGCCTGGCTCATCACCGGCGGCTCGTTGATCGGTTACACCGCCTTCGTCTACCTGCTGGAGCACGTGCCGGTGGCCAAGGTCTCGTCGTATGCCTACGTGAATCCGGTGGTCGCGGTCCTGCTGGGCATCGTCTTCCTCCACGAGCGGCCCGAGGGAGCAGAGTTTGCAGGCATGGCCGCCATCATTATGGCTGTCTTCCTACTCACCACGGCGCAGGTTACGGCCAAAGGCGCGCCGCACGACGGTGAGGAGTTGGAGCCGCCCCTGGCGGAGTAATTGCTCGTGAAAGCCTTTTCAAAGCCCTGTCCTTGAAAGGGCACGGCTTCAAAGCCTGCCTTGAGCGCAGTCGAAGGGTACCGTAAACGGCACAAAACAATGACGGGCTTTAGCCCCTGAGGGATGTGTTTCTCAATTTTTCCAGAGAATAGGAATTTTTCCGCAGCCTCTCTACCCGCGCCGTATGTATAACAATGTAAAGATCGGGTTTTACAGGTTGAGGAAACCGAAACCCCACGAGAGACTCAAAAATTGATCGCGTCAGGATGCGTCAGGATCGATCCGTGACGCTCAGGTGGTAGTTTTCTATCTCCGATTTCTGAGTAACTTTGACCGCTTTTCGCGCAGCCACTTTAACCCCGGAGGAAATACTTCATGATCAGACTTCTGGTCCAATGGATTCTATACGCAGTCGCCCTGCTGGTTGTGTCCAATCTCGTGCCCGGCTTCTCCGTGCAGGGACTCGGCCCCGCACTGGTTGCCGCACTGGTAATCGGCCTGCTTAACGCTACGGTCGGTTTTTTCCTGAAGATCATCACCTTTCCCATCAGCATCCTAACCCTGGGCCTCTTTCTCCTTGTTATCAACGGACTAATGATCATGCTGGCGTCGAACCTTGTCCGCGGATTTCATGTACGCGGCTTCGGCCCGGCCTTCTGGGGCGCGGTAGTCCTGGCGCTGCTCGGTATGCTCATTCGCGCCGTCACCAAGAGCACATGAGGCACCTCGGCGAATCTGCAATTTGAAGGGTCCAGGCTTCAAAGCCTGCCCGGAACGCACTCGAATTGCGCCGCAAATGTTGGCGGAACGATTAGGCTGAAAAGACGCGGCTTGAAAGCCCGCCCTGAGCGCAGCCGAAGGGTGCCGTAAACGCAACAAAGCAAAGAGGGCTTTAGCCCCTGAGGGACGCATTTTTCCCGTTTTGACTGATAACCGGAGATCTCTGCAGCGTTCTTGGTCGGTTGCCGAAGGAAAATCTCCGCAGGAAAGACCTGCAGGGAGCCATCATTTATCGCCATGAATCACTTCGCGAGAGCGTTACATACTTTATTAATTGCCGGTCAGACTTTATTAATCGTCTACCAAAGTGATCATTCGCTTTGCATTGTGAAGCCAATCGCAGATCCGCGTGCTATTAGACCTGCTTCTGGAGTATTCATTGCGCTCTGCTGGGCAGCTACTCTCGTCTTCATCATCTTCTCCGCCAATTCCGTTAAACGGACTGTTAAGGTTGATCGGAGATGGCGATGGGGCTGGCTGCTCCCCGCCGTCTTGGTCGCTGCGTTTCTGCTGTTCCGCCATACAATCCAGCTGCCGGCATTTTTGGCGGCGATTATTTTGCCGCAAGCCGTCTGGATCGATATCCTTGCAGACATTCTTGGCTTGGCAGGCATGGTCTTCGCACTGTGGGGCCGCGTCACTCTCGGGCACAATTGGAACCTTTATCCGGCCCTCAAGGAAAACCACGAACTGATAGTGCGCGGCCCGTATCAATACGTCCGCCATCCCATGTATACGGGCCTTGTCTCCATGCTCCTGGGCGCAGTGATCTGGTATGGCAAGGCAGCGGGTTTTGCTTGGTTTTTCGCGTGTTTCCTGGGCACGTGGTTCAAACTGCGCCAGGAAGAAAAGCTTCTTACTGCGCATTTTGGAGAGAGCTATGGACTTTATAAAGTGAGAGTCAAAGCGATCATTCCATTTATATTGTGAAGCCAATCGAACGTACGACCAGGAGACATAGAGACGGTCGCCAGAAATGCACAAATGGGCGCGTACCCTTGGGAACAAAAGCGCGTCCGGCGGTGTCAGAGTAGGGTATGGACCTCGATCAACTCAAGTCGTTGCTGGCTGTGCCTTTAGCCAGCCTGTTTCTGATTGTCGTGCTTTGTGTTTTCGCTGTGCAAAGACCGCCGTCGGTGGGAATACGGATTCCATTGCTAAGGGTTCGAACGGTACCCTTCAAAGAGTGCGACTTCCTCAGCGACAGAAGCATCGTTGTCCGGCTTCACAAGGACGGGAGTATCTGGATCAACGAAACGCAGGAGAGCCCGGAGAGATTGGGCCCTGTACTCGCGGAAATCTACGATAATCGCGAAGAAAAAGTCATTTATATTCTTCCCGATCCCGATGTTTCCTTCAGAGATTTTGCTGACAGATACAGCAAGGTTGCTTCGTCAACGAAGAATCTCCACATCATGTTGAGCACGCTTCAACTAGACAAAGAGCTCCAGCAGTGTCCTCCGGGGAGCTATTGCGAACTCGACTGGCATGGCAATGCATACATTCCGTGCGTATGGACGAATGTTCCCATCTACATCCCGCTCCACGGACCTCACTAATTCCAGCAACTGAATTGAAAAACAATGCGGCGCATTTTGGAAAGGGATTCAAACTTTATAAGATGCTGGTTTGCGCGATCATTCTCTTTATATTGTGAAGGAGATCGTTCAACCGAGCGTCCAAGGACAAGCTTTTGGGGCATAAGAATCCACGTTGTTTCCTCGCTGCTTCTTGCAGAAAATTATCCTCGCCCGTCGCACAATAATCAAATGAACAATGACCAGCGGTGCGGCTCTTTGCTGATCCCTGACCCCTGATCCCTGATCCCTGACCCCTCGAAGGCCACCCCCACCCCCCCTTATTTATTTTCAATACCTTGCAGATTAATTCAGCGCGTAGCCGGAGCAGCAGCCTTTTTGCCAGACGCGCTCTTGCCCCGGCGAACCGGCATCGGCGTCACGGCCTTGCGTGCAACCTTGGCGGTCTGCGTTCCAATCGTCGCTGGGTGCACCACCTCTGGCCCATTCAGCGTCTGCGGCGTGCGCATGGCTCCAGCGCTTGAGAACCCGCCCTGTGAGGCAATGCGCGGTGAAACTGTGATCGCTCTGTTCAACTGCTTCGGCTGCACACGCGAATAAACTCCCCACCCGCCGCCAACCACCACAGCCGCAATCGCGACCGCCGCCGCCGAGCGCGCCAGCGAACTCTGCAACCAGCCATTCTGCGACCGCAGTGCCGCGGGCCATGCAAGAACCCTCGTCCTACTTCCAGAGGCGCCATTAGCCGCGCTTAAACCGGCCTGCACGCGCTCGGTGAGGCCCTCAGGCGCAGGAAGGCTGGCAATCAGCCGCAGCGTAGACTCAAACTCGCCGGACTCGCTCTTGCCGTCAATTCGCTTTTGATTAGAGAGATTCATGGCAACCTTCTTTTCTCGCTGAGCAACCGGTCAACTGATCACTATTCACTCTCCACTGACCGCTTTTCATCGCAAACTCCTTTGGTGATCGAGCAGTCCTGCCATCAGATTCCGTGCGCGAAACAGGCGCGAGCGGACGCTGGATTCGGTAATGCCCAGCACCAATGCGATCTCCACGCTGGTCAGTTCCTCGAAGGCCGAAAGCATCAGCACCTGGCGTTCCTTGACGGGCAGCTGCTCCACGCAGGACAGCACCCGTGCGTGGTGTTGTGCGGCGGCGGCACGGTCTTCTGCGCTCAGCCCAGCGGCCGGCAAAACGCGTGCCAGCTCGGCCACGTCGTCGGTCTCCGGACGGGTCTTCATGCGGCGCTTGCGGTCCAGCACGATGTTCCACACAATGCGGATCAGCCACACCCGTTGGTCGCGAACTTCATCGAGTGTCTCGCGATGGCGCAGCACGCGCATAAACGTCTCTTGTACCGCGTCTTCGGCGTCGGCCGCGTTGCGCAAAACCGAGTAAGCCACGCGGTAAAGCGTTCCGGAGTACTGGCTTACCAGGGCCGCAACCGCTGCCTCTATGGCGCGCTGGCGGGCCTCCTCGTGCTTAGCCTTATCTGCGATTTCCATCCAACCTGAGAATACCGCCTGACCCGCGCTCATAGTTCACCAGACGCAGACGGCACCAAAAATGCTCAAATGCGCGCCCTGCCGTCATAAGCGTTGCCAAAGATGAAACGACTCGCGAAGCCATGAGCCTCGCGAGTCGTCTCCCATCAATCTGCGTGTGATTACTCTTTGGCGCCGAGCTTTTGCGAAGCAATCGAGCCGGCCATGCCTTCCTTGTCGGCGTCCTTGACCTTGGCCCACAGCGTCCGCGCCTGGTCCATCTTGCCTTCTCCGGCATACAGGTCGGCCAGATCAAGCTGCGCCATGGTGGCCGGCACCGTCTCCGACGGCTTGGCGACGATCGCAGTGTAAAGGTCAATTGCCTGGGCGTCGCGGTCCATCTGGTGATAAAGGCCTGCCAGAGCCAGCTTGGCCAGGTTCGCTAGATTACGGTCCCAACTGCCCGCGGCGGTCTTCAATTCTGTCTCGGCCTGAGCCGTCTGATTCAACTCCGCATAGGTGACGCCGGCAAAGTAGTGAGCCTTGGCGCCCTCGCCGAGCCAGCCATACTGCTGAGCAACGGCCACAAATTGCTGGTTGGCAGCCTTCGACCGATCACCGGCCGTCGCGTAAACTCCGCTCGCAGGCGGCGCGCCAGGCATCGACAAAGGCGCATTGTAAACGTCCAGCGCAGCGCCCAGTGCGGCGTCCGCCTTGGTTGAGTCCCAATTCCAGTAAACCAGCGAGCCCACGCCCGCCACGACAACGACAACTGCAACGATCACCCAGCGCACAACGCCGGAACGGTGGCCACTCAGCCAACTCATGCTGCTCGCGGTGGCCTGGGCAAAGCTGTCTTGCTTCAAGGAATGACGGGTTTTCGTATCCACTGGGTCTCTTCTTTTCCTTCTTTTTCAGACTTGCATACGGCTCCTCACACGTGGGCCGCCGCATCTGCAACCCTATCAGTCTATCAGCGCGCCAACCTGAGCGTCCACCTCGTGCTTGCCGTCGACCGAGCGGAGCGGTAGGCTAAGGGCATGTATGAAGAGTTCCGCGTAAACGACCGGTGGAGCGGCGAAGAGCTCCACTGCACATGGAAGGGCACCATGGTGGCCATCGCCACGCGCCACGCCGACGCCGTCGATGTGCGTTTCGACGTGAATGGCCGCCCCATGTGGATTGCCCTGCCGCTGGAAGCATGGAAGCGCCAGAAGGAACTCACTGGCAAGGTGATAACTGATCAGTTAGCTGCTCAGATAGCGGGCCGTTACCTCAAGCAATTGATCGAAGAAGGCTACGACTCCCGCCGCGAGGTTTACACCATGACCGTCCCCGACGTCCTCTCCCATCTCGACTCCGTGGTAGCTGAAGCTAAAGCCCAGGGACAAATGCCCTCGCTGGTGCGGAGCTAGGGCCTGAATCGAATCCTGCGTTGTTCAATTTCGGACATTGAAGTTCGATCTCGCACAGCCCCGCGAGCTCGTTCCAACCTCCAGACGAATCTATCCCTATATAAATGATATATTTACGTTTCTGCTTGTTTGGCAGTGAACGTGCTCTGCAATGTGCCTAAGGAACAGCGTGCAAGCATACGCGCGTTGGGGGACTATGGGCACCTTGTTTCAGGATCTTCGTTTTGCGTTTCGTCAGCTCAGGAAGTCTCCGAGCTTTGCCATAACCGCAGTGCTGACGCTGGCGCTTGGAATTGGCGCGAACACGGCCATTTTCAGTCTGGTGAATTCGCTCCTGCTCAAACCGCTCCCCGTCGCAAATCCTGAACAGGTAACAATGCTGGCGCTGCGCCAGAACAATGGCCCCCAATTCCCGCAGTTCTCATGGCCTGAGTACAAGGAAATTCGCGCCCAAAGCAGCCGCTCCTTCAGTTACTTGATCATCCACACGCTCGGTCTGGATGGGTTTTCGACTGAAGGCCAGCAGCCGCAGCGCATCATGACTTCCTTTGTCAGCGGTAACTTCTTCGATGGGTTTGGACTCAAACCTGCGGCTGGGCGTCTCCTGTTGTCCAGTGAAGGCGAAATTCTCGGCAGCGACCCGGTGATAGTTCTCGGCTACGACTTCTGGAAGAAGAAGTTCAACGGCGATCCGAGTGTGGTGGGGCGTGCGGCAACCGTTGACGGACATCCCTTCACTATCGTCGGCGTGGCGCCCAAGGATTTCAACGGGGTGCAAAGTTTTGTAAAGGTCGAGGCATACATGCCCCTGTCGCAGGTCCTGATTGAAGGTAATTCGGCGGACCAGCTGAATAACTGGCAGACCCGGGGCTTCAACGTCTATGGCCGTCTCCGCCCCGGTGTAACCCTCAAGCAGGCGAGCGCCGACCTGGGTGTCGTTGCCCAAAGCATGATGCGCCAGCATCCGGATATAGAAAAGAAGATTGACATTCAGGCATTTCCCGAGCCTACCATGCGCATCGCTACCGGCGATCCAAACACCATGTACATCATGGCCGCGCTCTTTCTTTCGCTTGCCGGCATGGTGCTTCTGCTGGCCTGCGTTAATGTGGCGAACCTGGTACTGGTGCGCGCCACGGTGCGTGAGCGCGAAATGGCGATCCGCACTGCGCTTGGGGCCAGCCGGTTGCGCCTGTTGAGGCAGATGATCACAGAGAGCGTTGCTCTGGCTTTGATGGGTGGAGTGATGGGCATAGTTCTGGGCATATGGGCCAGCTCCGCGCTCAGTCACATCAATCCGCACGCGGATCTCCCCGTCAACCTGTCATTTGCGTTCGATTGGCGAATCTTCCTGTATTCCCTTGCTATCGCCTTGCTGGCGGGAATCGTTGTAGGCGCAGTGCCGGCTCTGCGGGTTGCAAGGGCGAATGTGAATACTGTTTTGCACGAAGGCGGCCGCGGCGTTACCGGAGGGCGTCATTGGTTTCGCGATGGCCTGGTAGCCTTTCAGATAGCCGGATCCCTCGTGCTGCTTGTAGTGGCGGGCCTGTTCGTGCGAAGTCTCACAGCCATGCAAACCATGGATTTTGGTTTCGTGCCCGATCATGTCCTCAACGTTGCCTTCGATGGCACCGAGATCGGAATGAAAGACGCGCAAACTCGCGCTCTTGCGCGGAACATTGCGGCCCGTCTTCACCAGTTGGCCGGGGTGGTCTCCGTGAGCCACGCCAATTCCGTTCCGTTGGGTTATTTCGGCAATGGCGGGGATACGATGATTATCGATGGAGCGCCCGCTCCAACCGATCCCGGCGCATTCGGCGCGGGTTACAGCGTCATATCGCCGGAGTATTTCGATGTGATGGGAATCGGTATTCTGCGCGGCCACGCCTTCACAGACTCGGACGATGAGCACGGCAGGGATGTGGCAATAATCAGCGAGAGTACAGCCAAAAAGTATTGGCCTAATCAAGATGCCATCGGCCACACTTTCCGCATGGCGAGCGAAAAAGATCGCAAGCTCGAAGTGGTTGGAATCGTGCGCGACGTGGAATTTCAGATCTTCGGCGGCGGCAAGACACGGCCATACTTTTTTCTCCCCTATGCGCAGCATATGACCGGAAACAGCTTAATGGTTTTCCAACTGAGAACAGAGGGCGATCCTCTTGCGCTTGCTCCAACTGTTCAGAAAACAATCCACGACATTGCGCCGCAACTTCCGCTCTTTCAGGTGCAATCTATGCGTGAGGGGCTTTATACGCTCAACGGGCTTCTGCTCTTTCAGATTGGAGCTTCGCTTGCCGCCATCATGGGCGGTCTCGGCCTGACGCTGGCGATCATCGGCCTTTATGGCGTCGTCTCTTACGCGGTCAGCCGCCGCGTACATGAGATAGGCCTGCGCATGGCGCTTGGCGCCAGCCGGAACTCTGTCTTCAAAATGATCTACCGTCAATCCATCCTGATTGTCGTCAGCGGCCTTGGGATTGGCCTGGCCGTGGCTCTGCTTGCCGCGCGCACTGTAGGCAGCTTCGTGGTCGTCAACGTGTGGGACCCCACGATGTATTTGCTGATAGGGACTCTGCTGGCCCTGGCTGCCCTCGGCTCGTGCTATTTGCCTGCGCGCCGCGCCATGGACGTGGAACCGATGGTCGCATTGCGCGAGGATTGAAGCGAACTAATCTTCACGGTTCGCGTCAAGCCACGCGGCAAGCTTGTCCGCTCGCTGACTTACCAACTTGCCAAATTGCAAATTCTTGGCTTCTTTTCCTTTGCAACAGCCAATATGCTATATTCTTCCCTGTTTTGAAGGATGGCGTAATGGCTGCCAACCTGAAGCTGGACAACACATTGGGTTCCAACCTCTCTGCGCCGGACGCGAAGGCGCAGGCGAATCGCGTGGCGCTGGTTGCGCTTATGGTAGAGCTGCGCTCAGAAGAGGACAGGATTCGCCATGGAGGCGGCGCAAAGGCTGCCGAGGCGCAGCGCGCCAAGGGCCGCCTCACCGCGCGTGAGCGCCTGAAGCTGTTGCTCGACGATGGCGCGGAGTTCCTGGAACTCGGCCTTTGGGCCGCACACGGCATGTATTCCGAGTACGGCGGCGCTCCGGGCGCGGGCGTTGTGACGGGCCTGGGGCGTGTGAGCGGCCGGCTGTGCATGATCATCGCCAACGATGCGACGGTGAAGGCTGGCGCGTTTTTCCCCATGACAGCCAAAAAGGTTTTGCGCGCGCAGACCATCGCGATGGAGAACCACATTCCCACGCTCTACCTGGTGGATTCATCCGGAGTTTTTTTGCCGCTTCAAGAGGATGTTTTTCCGGATACTGACGACTTCGGGCGGATCTTCCGCAACAACGCGATGATGAGCTCGCTGGGAATTCCGCAGATCACGGCGATCATGGGCATGTGTGTTGCGGGCGGCGCTTATCTGCCGGTGATGACCGATACGGTGCTGATGACCGAGGGGTCGGGACTGTTTCTGGCCGGGCCTTCACTGGTGCAGGCGGCCATCGGCCAGAAGACAGGAGCCGAAGAACTGGGCGGCGCTGCGATGCACGCCGAGATCTCCGGAACGGTGGATTTCAAAGAGCCGAATGATCATCTGTGCCTGGCCCGGCTGCGGTCACTTGTGGGCAAAATGGGCGCGCGGCCGGATGCAGCCCTGGCGTCGGAGGTATTCAATCGCGCGGAATTCGATGCGGTGCGGGATGCGCCGAAGTTTCCTGCCGACGACGTGTATGGCCTGCTGAATCCCGAGCCGGGCGCGAGCAACGTCTACGAGATGCGCGAGATCATCGCGCGCATTGTGGATGGCAGCCAATTCGACGAGTACAAGGTCGATTTTGGCCGGACGGTGCTCTGCGGATACGGGCGTATTGGCGGCCGCGCCGTGGGCATTGTCGCCAACCAGAAGCTGCACCAGAGCCAGATCGTGGCAACTGGACCCGCGGCGGGAATGAAGCGCACCGAGTTTGGCGGCGTGATCTATACCGAGAGCGCGCAAAAGGCGGCGCGCTTCATCATGGACTGCAATCAGAATCTAATTCCGCTGATTTTTTTGCATGATGTGAATGGATTCATGGTGGGTAAGGATGCCGAGTGGTCGGGAATCATTCGCGCCGGAGCGAAGATGGTTTCAGCAGTGAGCACCAGCGTAGTGCCGAAGATTACCGTGATCGTGGGCGGCAGCTTTGGAGCCGGGCACTATGCGATGTGCGGCAAGGCCTACGATCCACGATTCTTGTTTGCGTGGCCGACCGCCCGCTATGCGGTCATGAGTGGCGACTCCGCGGCAAATACGCTCGCTGGGGTGCGCGCCAAGCAAATGGAACGTGGCGGAAGGCATCTTTCAGAAGCCGAGAAGAAGGCGGTCTTTGACGAGATCAAGAACGCTTACGATGCGCAGGCCGATCCGCGCTACGGAGCTGCACGGCTCTGGATTGACGCCATAATCGATCCGGCCCGCACGCGCCAGACGCTGATGACCGCGCTCGAGGCCTGCGCCCTGAATCCCGAGATTCCCCGCTTCAACCCCGGCGTCATGCAAACTTGATGAGTGACTACTGAGTCGCATCGGGTCCGAACACTGTGAATCGTTCAATCGTCGAGGCGCAATAGTCATCTGAAGGAAAGGAGCGATCTCATGAGCCACGCATCTGAATCGCCTGAGAGCTTGTATCCCTTCGTCTTGACCGAAGATCAGGAGCATCTGCGCCGTGAGATTCGCGAGTTCGCTGCGCGAGAAATTTTGCCGAACAGGATGGCATGGGACGAAGCCGGCGAGTTTCCTCTTGCCGTCATCAAGAAGCTGGGCGCGATGGGACTGCTTGGGATGATTTTTCCTCCTGAGTACGGCGGCACCGGCCTTGGCTATGTGGACTACGTTCTGGCAATCGAAGAGCTATCAGCCGTCGACGGGTCCGTGGGAATCACGGTCGCCGCGCACAATTCGCTGGGGACAAACCACATCTTTCTGGCCGGCAACGAGGAGCAAAAGAGGAAGTATATTCCGCGGCTGGCGACGGGTGAGTGGTTGGCCGCGTGGGGGTTGACCGAGCCCGCCGCCGGCTCCGACGCGGGCAGCGCCAAAACCACCGCCGTAAAGAAAGGCGATCGTTACCTGCTGAACGGCGCGAAAACGTTCATCACCAATGGCCATTACGCTGACGCCATCGTGGTGGTCGCGGTGACTGACAAGGGAAAGGGCACGCACGGGCTTTCGGCTTTTGTTGTGGAGAAAGGCACACCGGGATTTCGCGCGGGTAAGAAGGAAAATAAGCTGGGACTGCGCGCCAGCAACACCAGCGAACTGATTTTCGAGGACTGCGAGATACCTGAGGAGAATCTACTTGGCGTGGAGGGTGAGGGCTTCGTGGATGCCATGCGTGTTCTTGACGGCGGAAGAATCTCGATTGCAGCGCTGGGGCTGGGGATGGCACGTGGCGCGCTCGACGCGGCATTGAAGTACGTGAAAGAGCGGCGTCAGTTTGGCAAGACGATCGCGGAGTTTCAGGGGATCCAGTGGAAGATCGCGGATATGGCGACGGAACTGGACGCCGCGCGCCTCCTGACGCAACGGGCCGCAGTCCTCAAGGATGCCGGGCGGACGGTAACTCGCGAGTCTTCAATGGCGAAGCTTTTTTCCAGCGAAGTGGCCGTGCGCATCTGCGACGAGGCAGTACAGTTATTTGGCGGCTACGGCTTCATCAAGGATTTTCCGGTAGAGAAGTTTTATCGCGACGTGAAGCTATGTACCATCGGCGAAGGCACAAGCGAGATTCAGCGGATGATCATCGCGCGCGAGGTTCTCAAATTGCACCCTTCGCGCGGGTGATGTCGGCTGCGCTCTCATCTAAATCAGGAAGTGGCAATGAGTAATTCAGTCAAGATCATCGAATGTCCGCGCGATGCATGGCAGGGACTGACCGTGCAGATACCGCCAGAAGTGAAGGCGAGTTATCTGCGCAAGTTGGTGGCTGCCGGGTTTACGCATATTGATGCGGTGAGTTTTGTATCACCGGCGGCGGTTCCGCAAATGGCCGACGCCGAGCAGGTTCTCGAAGCTCTCGATGCTCCCGCCGGCGTTGAGATTATTGGAATCGTCGTGAATGCCAAGGGCGCGGAACGGGCCATCGCCACTGGCGCCGTGCAAACGCTGGGCTTTCCTTATTCGATCTCATCCGAGTTTCTCAAGAGAAATCAGCATCAGACTCCTGAAGAATCGCTCGACGCGCTGGAAGCCGTGGGCGAGTTGGCCTATAAAGCGGGACTGGATGTGACAGCTTACATCTCCATGGCTTTCGGCAATCCCTACGGCGATGCGTGGAACGTCGATGAAGTCGCAGACGCGTGCGAACTGCTGATCGACACCGGCGTGCGGCAGATTTCGCTGGCCGATACCGTGGGGCTGGCAACTCCCGAGCGCGTTAAAGAGACAGTGGCCCGCGTGCTTATTGACGGAAATGCGGTTGAGATTGGCGTGCATCTTCATGCGCGGCCAGCTGAGGCGGCGACGAGGATACGCGCTGCTTATGAAGCCGGTTGCAGACGCTTCGACGCGGCCATCGGCGGGCTGGGCGGATGTCCCTTCGCTCAAGATGCGCTGGTGGGCAACCTTCCTACGGAGATTCTCATTTCCGAATTGAAGTCTCTGGGCGCTGCGCTGTCGACTCTCTCGTCGCTCGATCCACTTATCGAATCCAGCGCGGAACTGGCGCGAGAATTCGGAACCAGAACGCAGTGATGCCCGGAATAGCTAGAGAGGACGATTTGGAAGACACGACGATTCTGATTGCTGATAAGGGTGCTATACGGACAATTACGCTGAATCGTCCTGAGCGCCGCAACGCGATGACGCCGCAGATGCAGTTGGAACTGATTGCAGCGCTGGAAGGGGCAGCGACCTCCGGCTGCCGTGCGCTCGTTTTGCGTGGCGCAGGCGAAGTCTTTTGTTCAGGTCTCGATCTGTCGGCCTTGCAGGAAATGAACGACAAGACCGCCGCCGAACATCGCGCTGAGGCTGAACGCATCGCCAAACTCTTTCGCACTTTGTATGAATTACCCCTGCCTACCATCGCGGCAGTGCGGGGCGCGGCCGTCGCCGGAGGAACCGGCCTCGCGACCATCTGTGACTTTACACTGGCCGAACCTGCGGCGAAATTCGGCTATACGGAAGTTCGCATCGGATTTGTGCCGGCGCTGGTCTCTGCGTTTCTGGCGTTGCAAATCGGCGACAAACACGCACGCGATCTGCTGTTGACTGGACGGCTGTTTGATGCAGCAGAGGCGCATCGCCTGGGACTGGTAAATGAGGTGCTGCCGCCTGATGAACTGGAGGGACGCGTAGAAGCGTTGGCGAAAACTCTCGCCGCCAACAGTCCCGCGTCGCTGGCTGCAACCAAGCGGCTGATGGCAGCGCAAAATAAACCTTGGCTCGATGCGGCGATTGCACTGGCGATAGAGGCAAACGCGCGGTCGCGCGAAACATCTGATTTCCGCGAAGGAGTGGCGGCGTTTCTCGAGAAGCGGAAACCGGTGTGGAAAGAATGACGGGGCTAGCTAACGAACGAACTTAATGGCGTATGGAAACGCATGGGGGCGCCAGTATGTTGCAGCACCTGCTCGCGCGTAACACCAGGCGCCAACTCCTCCACTTCGAAGCCGTCGGGCGTGATATCCAAGACGCATAGATCAGTGATGACGCGCTTGACCACGCCCGCGCCGGTCAACGGCAAGGTGCAATGGCGCAGAAGTTTGTGGCTGCCGTCCTGCGCGGTGTGCTCCATCAGCGCGATAACCCGCTGAACGCCGGCGACAAGATCCATCGCTCCGCCCATGCCTTTGATGCGCTTGCCCGGAATCATCCAGTTAGCCAGGTCGCCGCGCTCGGAGACTTGCATGGCGCCTAGAATCGCCAGATCAATGTGGCCGCCCCGAATCATGCCGAAAGAATCGGCGCTGGAAAAAATCGCAGCTCCGGCCGCCATGGTCACCGTCTCCTTGCCTGCGTTAATCAGATCGGCGTCCACCTCATGCTCGCGAGGAAACGGCCCCATGCCGAGCAGTCCGTTTTCCGATTGCAAGATCACCGTCATTCCCGCGGGGATATAACTCGCAACAAGCGTGGGGATACCAATTCCGAGGTTGACGTAGAATCCCTCATGCAACTCTAGCGCGGCGCGCGCGGCCATCTGATTTCGTGTCCAGGCCACTCGCCTATCCCTCCCGTGTGGTCTTTCTTTCAATCCGCTTTTCAGGATTGGGATTGTGCACCAGCCGATGAACAAAAATCCCCGGCGTGTGAATCTCGTCCGGATCAATCTCTCCCGGCTCGACGACAATTTCCGCCTCGGCCACGGTAATCCTTCCGCAGGTGGCAGCGCCGGGGTTGAAGTTGCGTGCGGTGCGCCGGTAGACAAGATTACCGTAGAGATCGGCCTTCCATGCTTTTACCAGCGCGAGGTCGGCGAAGATGCCACGTTCCAGAATGTAAGTAACTCCGTCGAACACCTTCTGTTCCTTACCTTCTGCCACCAGTGTGCCTACCCCGGTTCGGGTGTAGAAGCCGGGGATGCCCGCGCCGCCCGCGCGCATTCGCTCGGCCAGGGTGCCCTGCGGGCAAAACTCCACGTCCAACTCGCCGTCGAGAAACTGCCGCTCAAACTCGGCGTTTTCGCCCACATAGCTGGAGATCATTTTCTTTATTTGTCGCGTTTGCAGCAGAAGCCCCAATCCGTAATCGTCAACGCCCGCGTTGTTGCTGGCGATAGTAAGGTCGCGAACGCCACTGTCGCGCAGGGCAACGATGAGCGCCTCAGGGATGCCGCACAGGCCAAAGCCTCCGATCGCCAAAAGCATTCCGTCGCGCACAATTCCTTTGAGCGCAGCGTGCGCATCCGTCCACAGCTTCGTCATCGCCGATTTCTTCTCCGCTCGATTGCTGTCATGCGTCGAAATTCCACTTCAGCGCAACGAACACAACCATCCTAAGCACAGTCAATCAAGATGCGCAATGTTTTTTGATAGGCCTTTAGCGCTGCCGCCGGCGCAGGGGATTATCGGCCCGGACTAACTTACCTTTTGCGAGCGCCAAGAAGGCGGTGCGTCAGGATACGGTGGCCCACAAGAGTCGAAAGAACGATCGAAGTGGAAGTGGTGCCGAAAGGCGCCAGTTTATCAATCAGGCTCTCCAAATGCTCAACGGACTCGGCCGCCACCTTGAGCGTAAACGAATCGGCGCCGGTGCCGCGATAACACTCCAAGACTTCGGGCATCTCGCGCACGGTCTTATTAATGCGCGCCAGCACATCGCCCACGGTGCTGATGCGAATGAATGCAGCTATCGGCAAGCCGATTTTTGCGGGATCAATCTCGGCACGGACGCCGGTGATGACGCCGGCGTCTTCCATCTTTCGGACGCGCTCAGCCACCGCAGGCAACGTAAGCCCTACCCGCCTGCCCAGTTCAGCAAACGAAATGCGGCCGTTTTGCTGTAGCTCCGCGACAATCTTCCAGTTCATCTCGTCGAGATATGAAGAATCGAAAGCCATGAACGCATTCTACCTTTAGAATGTATGGAGAGAATATATTTTTTCCTTCGATATTGTATTTACTAAAATCGTACACGGCTCATAGATTGATGCAGGAAGTCCTGTGCGGCGCGGGCTGCGCAAATAAGTTACATTGATTGCGAGGAAACTTGAATGGAAAACCCCATCAAGCTCAAACGCGTTCACCACGTCGAATTCTGGGTGGGCAATGCCCGCCAGGCGGCCTATTTCTATCGCAAGGGATTCGGCTTTTCGCAGGTCGCATACAGCGGATTGGAGACCGGCCAGCGGAAGCGCACATCCTATGCGATGAGTCAAGGTAAAGCGAATTTTCTCTTGACTACACCGCTGACTTCAGACGATGAGGCAGCTGACCATATCCGCCGGCATGGCGACGGCGTGCGCGACATTGCTTTTGAGGTAAATGACGCCGATCAGGCATTTGCTGAGGCCGTTCGCCGCGGGGCAATGCCGGCCGTCGAGCCGCACGACGAAGCCGATGAGCATGGCGCCATCCGCCGCGCGGCGGTACACACCTATGGCGACACCATCCACTCACTGATCTCTTACAGGAATTACAAGGGGCCGTTTTTGCCCGGCTTCACGGCAGCGCCCATCGCCGCTGACGACTGTGGCATTCTTCGCGTTGACCACATCGTGGGCAACGTTGAACTAGGAAAGATGCAGTATTGGGCTGACTACTACGCGGACGTCTTCGGCTTCCATCGTTACATCACCTTCGACGACAAGGACATTTCCACCGAGTACAGCGCTCTGATGAGCATCGTTATGTCAGATGATTCGCATTCGGTGCAGTTCCCCATCAACGAGCCGGCGCCCGGACGCAAAAGAAGCCAGATAGACGAGTACCTCGAGGCGTATGGCGGGGCTGGCGCGCAGCACGTTGCTCTGCGCTGTAACGATGCTCTTTCGACGGTGGGTAAATTGCAGCGCAACGGGATGAATTTCCTGCGCGTTCCCGATAGTTACTATGAAGCGCTGCCGCTGCGGATTGGCGAAATCGAGGAACCGATCGAACAGTTGCGCGCGCTGGGCATCCTTGTGGACCGCGACGATGAAGGCTACCTCTTGCAGATTTTTTCCAACCCGGTTGAAGATCGCCCTACCCTCTTTTTCGAAATCATTCAGCGCAAAGGCTGCCGCGGATTTGGCAAGGGAAACTTCAAGGCGCTATTTGAATCCATTGAACTGGAGCAGGCGCGGAGGGGAAATCTATGACCACGATGAACATAGCGATGACGACGAGACAATCCAGCAATACAGCGGAGCGCGCAGTGCTGCGCTACCAATCCGGCTTCGGCAACGAGTTTGTCAGCGAGGCGGTCGAGAACGTATTGCCGCAGGGACAAAACTCGCCGCAGAAAGTCGCGCACGGATTGTATACAGAACAATTGAGCGGCACTCCCTTCACGGCGCCGCGCGCGGTCAACCGCCGAACCTGGCTTTATCGAATTCGTCCCTCGGTGGCGCACAAGCCCTTTGCGCAGATTGCCCAGGGAAAGCTACGCTCGGCGCCCTTCGACGAGGTTCCGACGCCGCCAAATCAATTGCGCTGGCGTCCTATTCCTGTCCCTGCCAAGTGTACGGATTTTGTTGATGGCCTCATCACCATGGTAGGCAACGGCAATGCCCATACTCACGCTGGGGTCGCGATTCACATCTACGCAGCCAACGCCTCGATGACGGATCGTTTCTTTTTGAATGCCGACGGCGAGATGTTAATCGTTCCGCAGTTGGGGCGATTGCTGCTGCGCACTGAAATGGGCGTTCTTGAAGTGGAGCCCGGCGAGTTTGCGGTCATTCAGCGCGGTATTCGCTTTCGTGTCGAGCTCAAGGACGAGCAGGCCCGCGGATACATTTGCGAGAATTACGGACCGCTTCTTCGTTTGCCGGACCTGGGCCCTATCGGCGCAAACGGCCTTGCGAATCCGCGTGACTTTCTTTCGCCGGTGGCGGCCTTTGAAGAGCGCGAGGGCGACTTCCGGCTTGTCACCAAATTTCAGGGAAGGCTTTGGGAAGCCGCCATCGATCACTCACCGCTGAACGTAGTCGCATGGCACGGAAACTACGTTCCTTACAAGTACAATCTGAAAAACTTCAACTGCATTAACACGGTGAGCTTCGACCATCCCGATCCGTCGATTTACACAGTGCTGACCGCGCCCTCAGAGATTCCGGGCACAGCTAATCTGGACTTTGTTGTCTTTCCGCCGCGCTGGATGGTCGCCGAGCACACCTTCCGCCCGCCCTGGTTTCATCGCAATTTCATGAACGAATTCATGGGACTGATCTGCGGGGAGTATGACGCCAAAGCTGAAGGGTTTGTTCCCGGCGGCGCCAGCCTGCATAATTGCATGGCCGGCCACGGGCCCGATTCGGAAACCTTCGAGCGAGCCAGTAATGCCGAGTTGAAGCCAGTCTACCAGGGCAACACGCTCGCCTTTATGTTCGAGACGCGCTTCGTGTGCCAGCCGACAAAGTTCGCGCTCGAGACCTCGGAACTCGACGAACAGTATTTCGAATGCTGGCAGAAGCTGGGAAAGAAGTCTGATCTGTAAGGCGAAAGCAATGTGCTCGATAACAATGCAGCCGGCTGACGGTCGCGTAGAAGCCGCACAGACAATTAACTTTGCTATAGACGATATAGGCTGCCGAGAGTATAGACTGAGCCGGAACGGCCTCGCCGATGTGCGGCACAGTTTCCCCATTCCCTTCGGCTCCTGATCGTTCACAGAACCCATTGATGCCCCGCGTTTCTGTGGCCTTCTATGAAACCTCTTTTGGATGAAACACACGATTGTGCGGCGAAAAGTTGGGTTGACTCCGCCAACTTTGCCTGCGTTGATTTTCCGATACAGAATCTGCCTTTCGGCGTTTTCCGGCCGCAGGGTAAAGAGGCGCGTGTGGGCGTGGCCATCGGCGACCGCATTCTCGATGTGGCCGGCATGTTGAGCACGGGGCTGTTAGCCAACGAAGGTGTGCGGGTTGCGGCGGAAGCGTGCGCATTCGGCTCGCTGAATCGGCTGATGGCGCTCGGCGCGGGCCCGCGGCGAGCGCTGCGAAAGCGCCTCCACTCGCTACTGATTAAAGACGCACCGGCGCTTAACCGCCATGTCACGGCACAGCATCTCGTTGCGCAGCAGGATGCGGAGATGCTTCTGCCCGCAACGGTCGGCGACTACACGGACTTCTACGCGTCGATCTTTCATGCCACCAATGTCGGCAAACTATTCCGTCCGGAAAATCCTCTGCTGCCGAACTACAAATATCTTCCCATCGGTTATCACGGACGCGCTTCATCGCTGATACCCTCAGGTACGCCGGTGCGCCGGCCTAGCGGACAGATGCACGAAGGCGCTGTCGCACCCAGCTTTGCGCCCACCAAAGCGCTTGATTACGAACTCGAGTTAGGCTTTTTTTTGAGCGCCGGCAACTCGTTAGGTGAGCCTGTTCCGATCAAAGAGGCGGAGGAGCACATCTTTGGTGTTTGCCTGGTGAACGACTGGTCGGCGCGCGATGTGCAGTCCTGGGAGTATCAGCCGCTGGGGCCGTTCCTCGGAAAAAGCTTTGCGACCACTCTTTCGCCCTGGGTGGTGACCCTTGAGGCGTTGGCTCCCTTCCGCACGGCGGCACTACGTCGCGTGGTCGACGACCCCGCCCCGTTGCCGTACCTTCTCAGCGACAGCGATCAGGCGCACGGCGGCCTTGATCTGTGGCTGGAAGTGTCCCTCACATCGATCCAAATGCGACAGTCAGGCATACCTCCCGTGGTTCTGGGGCGCAGCAACACTCGCGATCTTTACTGGACGTTGGCGCAGATGCTCACTCATCACGCCAGCAATGGCTGCAACCTTCGGCCCGGCGATCTGCTGGCGACCGGTACCGTCTCCGGCGCTGACAAGAGCGCGCTCGGCTGCCTGCTGGAGCTGACATGGCGCGGCAAAGAGCCCATATCGCTGCCCACCGGCGAGCTGAGAAGATTTCTGGAAGACGGCGACGAGGTTACCTTGCGCGGATTCTGCGAGCGGGAGGGGTTTCGCCGCATTGGGCTTGGCATCTGCCAGGGCCTGGTTGGCAGATGAAGAGTACCGACGAATTGAACCAGGTCGACAAAAAATCTTTCCCTTCCTGCATTAAGCGTTTATATTTAGCCGCAAGGCCCGCGAATCCCCAGCCGCTTCCCCGGCTCACATGCGGTGAATTCACCAGTCGCAGGCCGAGTCCCGGAAAGAAACGAAGAACTAACACAATCGATTTACGCAGTCGGGAAAGCCGGTTGGCGGACGTGCAGGCCGTCCCGACGAAAGGTGCTGATCTATGCCTCCAGGCCTCGACGCTTTGAAGCACATTGTCGTGCTCATGATGGAAAATCGCTCTTTCGACCACATGTTGGGATCGCTGAAGGCAGTGAACCAGCAGATTGATGGCGTGGACGGCACGCAATACAACCTCGACACGCAGGGAAACCAGGTCTTTGTGCAGCCGCTCGCCGAGTTTCAAAGCCAGCTCGATCCTGATCCCGATCATGCCTTTCCGGCTGTAGATCAGCAGATATTTGCCGGCGACCAGAGCCCCACTCGTGTCGCCACCATGCAGGGATTTATCCAGAATTATTTTCTGCAGCAGCAGGATGTGGCCCACTCGCAGAAGATCATGTACTACTTCAGCGCGGACAAGCTGCCGGTGCTCACGTCGCTTGCGACTAACTTCGCCGTATTCAATCGCTGGTTCGCGTCTATTCCGGGTCCGACCATCTGCAACCGTGCCTTTGCTCACTATGGCACCTCTTTCGGGCAGGTAGGCATGAGTATGTTCTATCCACAGGGCAAGAGCATATACGAGCGGCTGCAGGACGCCGGACACACGGCAAAGCTCTATTACTTCGACCAGGCTAGTTCCACAATGGAAGTCGTCAACCTGCTGCAGCACCAACCGCAGCTTTTCGGAACGTACGACCAATTTCTTGCCGACTGCAAATCCGGAACTTTGTCTGACTACAGTTTCATTGAGCCGAATTACACGGACCACGATAACGACGACGGCGAGCAGCTTGCCTCTGACCAGCACCCGGATCACAACGTCCAGGCCGGCGAGCTTTATATCGCCTCTGTTTACAACGCAATCGTGTCAAACCCAACGCTCTGGGCGAGCACTGTGCTGCTGGTGGTTTATGACGAGCATGGCGGAATCTTCGACCATGTTCCGCCGCCCGCCTGCACGCCGGACGGTCACTCCGCCGGACCCGCCGACACCCAGCTGAGTTACACGTTCAACTTTGACCGTCTCGGTGTCCGCGTGCCCGCTATTCTCATCTCGCCGTGGATTCCCAAATGCACAATTGTGGGAACCGACAGAGTTTTTGAACACGCGTCTATTCCAGCCACGGTCACCAACCATTTCATTGGCAATTACGCCGCGCGTACCGCGCGCGAGCAGAGCGCGCAGACGTTTCTCGATCTGCTTTCGCTCGACACCATGCGGACAGATAGCGTGGTCTTCAATACTTAGAGCGGAGGAGGCAATTCACATGAATGAATCTGGAGTCGACCCTGCAAGCAAACGGAGACAAAGAGCTATCGGACTGAGAGCACCCAAGATCGGAGGGGATTGCACAGTCATCCACATCCCGCTCCCTCGAGCCTCCGCCATGAAGAGAGACCGGCCTATCTCCAGCCTGATTAAAAACCAGTTGCTGCACATTCAACACGCCGAGAGTGCGCGACTACCTAAAGACAAACGCGTAGGCGTCAAGCTCGAAGACATCCAAACTGAAGCGCAAGCTGCAGCGTACATCGCCGCGGTTACCAGGGTCCTTCATCCCCAAGGCCGAAAGAAATCCAGCCGAAAGATGCGCAGTTAGGAAGTTAGGAGGACACGTGCAAAGACTACCGATCATCATCGCGCTGTTGGCATTTTCGTCAGGCGTTGCGCACGCACAAGAGAGCGAAATCCACGCCGACTTCCGCGGCGAGGCCACGCGCTTCAAGCAAAGCTGCGAAGACTTCTCCCTTAAGGCAATCTCCGGATGCGCACAGCTACTCTTCACCGATCATCCTCTGCATATCGCAGTGGGCAGCCTCGCTCCGCAAAATGGATTTGGCGCGGGCGGCGCTTATGTCGGCCACTTCACGCCCAACGAGCTGTGGCGAACAAGCTGGGACGCCGATGCCATCGCCACGGACAATGGCTCCTGGCGCGCCGGCTTCTATTACAAAGCCATCCACACGCCGATTGAAAAGATCACCGTAATCACTACGTCCTCCGGCCAAGCGCCCAAGACGAATCTCACCGTGCATCCATACACACTTTTCAATCTCTATGCGCAATCCATCTCGCTCGATCAGCTCTTCTACTACGGCCTCGGGCCTGACTCGCTTCAAGCCAACGCTTCCGTCTTTGGAATGACTCAAACTGTCGCTGGAGCCAGCGCGATTGCGCCTGTCTTCCACGCCCTGAATGTTTCGCTGCTCGGCGAAATCAATGGGCGCTTTGTCAGTGTGCAAGAAAACCACCACGAGTCCAGCCCTTCAATCGAGCAGATTTTCACTGAAGCTTCTGCTCCAGGGCTCACAACTCATCCGGCATTTGCTCAACTCGGCGAAGGCGCTCGCATAGAACCCAGGCTGCTTGGCGACCATCTGCAACTCGATTATATTGCGCAGTTTCAGCAATTCATCGCGCCTTCTGACTCGCACTATTCCTTTCGGCGCTTCAACGCGGATTTCGACAACACTTTCCAGCTCTACCGGAATTCCGGATCGTACGGCGCGAGGACCTTCAATGGCCCCGACGAATGCGCCGCTTCACTGGGTGCAACCAAATGCTCTGCCATTCAACGCAATCGCGAAGGCTCAATTGAACTGCGTCTGCGCATCGTTGAGTCAGTTGCATCGGCAGGAAATGTGGTTCCTTTCTACTTCCAGCCGACGCTGGGCGGCTCGGACGTCAACGGCAATCCCTGGCTCGCGAGTTACAACGATTATCGTTTCCGCGCGCCCAACGCCCTGCTGCTGCGCGAAGGTTTTGAGCACTCCATCTGGGGACCAGTCGGTCTCACCTTCGCCGCCGATCAAGGCAAGGTCGCGCTCGAGCGTGGCGACATTGCGTTCAGTCATCTCGCTCACAGTTTCTCTGCCGGTCTCACTCTGCGCGCGGGAGGTCTCCCGGCTCTCTCTCTGGTGTTTGCGTGGGGCGGGCCTGAAGGTCCGCACACCATTGCAAATATCAATAACTCTCTGCTCGGAGGGTCTGCCCGTCCCTCACTGTTCTGATTCGCGCCTAGGCTCGCCAAACATCATCAACGTCTGTCCCGTCCAGAAACGGTTGCTGGATCGTGTGAGTAGGTTTGCTCGGCGGCCGAGCAAGCGGCTCTGTGCTTCCTGGTATGGCCCTACAAATCGCAAGGCCGCCGGAAGATGCTTGTAGATTTGCTGAAGCCAGCTTCGCGCTTTCGCTGCTGCGCGTTCCTCGCGTTCGCCGTAGACAAGTGAGAATTCGCCACGGAACCGTTCGGGCATCGAAGCTGCCGTTAGTGCGCGATACCAATCCGGAACAGGAACCCACGATCCGCTGCCACGCAAAATGCTGTGCGCCATCGCGCGTGAGAGCGCATTCACTCCCAGCGCGTCTGACGCAAGCATCGCGCGCATCCACGATTCGAATTGTGGCCAGTCCGGAGGCAAAGCTTCCAGCGGAATCCCGAAGAGAGCTGCCAGGGTCTTGCTTTCAGCGTAGTAACTGTCCCGCTCGCCATTTGAAAGCGGCGGTAGCACGGTCTCATACGCCAGAAGTGCGCTTTCTATCAAAGTTGCGTACACCCAGACGAGAGCGTTCAATTCATTCGCCGCGTAGTGCGAGCCTCGCGCGTAAGCGGCGATGCTCTCTGGGAGTTCTCCCTGGATTCGCATGTGCAGATGGTAAAGGTGGCGGGAAGCTGCCAGCGCCTGATCGAGAGTCCCAAAGATCATAGTGAAGACTACGCGGAATGTGTTGTGAAATCGGGCGAGAGGGTCATTGAGAAGACTGGAATGTTGATCAAGCGCAGTTGCAACCCAGGGATGCGCCAGCTGAAGCAGAGCTGCCCGACCTGCCCCGAGAAACAAGGCAGATTCGCGGTTGACTTTCCAACTAACGAAGGATGGGCCGAAAATCCCCGCCTGCGGGTTGGCCGTTTGTTTTGCGACCAAATCCCAAAGGCGTTCGATTTCCTCTTGCGAGATTGGTTGAACGCGAAACTCCATACATTTTTGAAACCTACGGAATCCGTGCGACGGCAGTGAGAGTCTCGTTCTCGCTGGCGATCGCGGGCGGAGCATTCATATTCTTCAGGAGTGTGACAAGGCGGGAGAAAGCTTGTCCGCGGGCGGTCTTGTTTCCAGGAACGGTATTTGCAGGGTCTTCGCCTGCGCGCATGAAACCGTGCCCCGCGCCGTCATAGGTTACGGGCTCATATCTCTTGCCGGCAGCTTTCATGGCTGCGATAGTTGCCGGCACAGCGGCAGTAATGCGGGCATCATTGGCTGCGTAGAAGCCGTAAACAGGCGCAGTAATCGCGCCCAGGTCCGCAGGTGCGGGACCATAAAAGACAAAGGCCGCGGAGAGGTCCTTGCGGTGAGCGGCAAAGGCGAAGGATTTGCCTCCGCCCCAGCAGAAGCCAACCGATGCGATTGTGCCGTTGGCCGCCGGAATCTGCTTTGCATAATCGGCGGCTGCGTCGAGGTCGGCGAGCACGGCGTTCGCATCAAGAGCGGAAACGGCTTTGACGGCAGCATCCTGACTGGGAAACTCGCTCGAGCCGCCACCATCCGTGCCCAGGCCTGAGAGTAAGTCAGGCGCGATTACGATGAAGCCTTGCGCGGCCAGTTCATCGGCCATCTCTTTGGCCCAGTCGGTGAGCCCGAATATTTCGTGAATGAGAATAACAACTGGGGCCTTGTCTTTCACCTCGGGGTAGACGACAAAGGCCTGAAGGGTGTGGCTTCCGTGGCTGAGCTTAACGTATTCGTGGTGGCGAGGCGAGGCTTCGAGGCGAGCTTTCGCCCAGTCCTGCGCTTGAATCGCTGCCGCGGCGAGGGCCAGCAGCAAAATGGGGGCGAAGATCTTCAGGGTACGGGGAATCATTGTCATCATGCGCCGAATTCTACTTTGGCCGACAGCAAGTCACAAGAGCGGAAATATTTACGATCATCCTGTCCCACTTGTTGAAAATTCTCCGCAGCCCTGCTCAGGCTGCCCGCTATCCAGTGCAGATTTCCTTTGTTTTATTGGAAATAGCCAGGCATTTCCCCGAACGAAAAACGGCCGTCCGTCAGAAAATAATGGCGAAAAACTCTTGCGCTGAAATCTGATATATCGTATCCTCCGTAACATCCCGCTGCGCTGGGAGGTCAGCGCACGCCGGCCACATTCCCCAAACTTGTTCGATTTGTCATTACCAATCCACCCCTTTGGAGGGTCATGATGAAACATATTCATCCGTTCTTGGTCGTTGCTCTACTCGGCGTGTGCGCCGTGGGAGCATGGGGGCAATCCACCGCTTCGCTCTCCGGAACCGTCACTGATCCCAGTGGCGCTGTGATTGTGAATGCGCAGGTTACGGTGCATAGTCTCTCGACCGGCGTCGACCGTATCGTTGAAACAGACTCGGCCGGCCTGTACTCGGTGCCTTCATTGCAGCCCGGCGATTATCGCGTCAAGGTTACTGCTCCTGGATTCAGCGCCAACACCGTGCCGAAAATCACTCTGGACGTCGACCGGCAAATCACGCTGAACATGCACCTGGGAGTCTCGACCGCTGGAGAAACCATTCAAGTTGCAAGTACTGCCGCGCAGATCGAAGCTCAGACCATAACCGTCGGTCAGGTCATAGACCGGAGCACGGTGCAGGAGCTTCCGCTCAACGGCCGACACTTCCTTGACCTGACCGTGCTTACGCCCGGAGGCGTTGTGGCCGACACGGCGGGCAGCCTTACCGCGCCCAGCCGCGGACTTGGCGCCAACTCCTTCATCACCGCGGGCAATCGCGAAGACTCGGTGAACTTTCAGATCAACGGCATCAACCTGAACGATATTAGTCAGAACCAGCTCACCTTTCAGCCGTCGATCAGCACCACGTCGGAATTCAAGATCAATAACTCCACCTTCAGCGCGGAATACGGACGCAGCGACGGCTCGATCGTGACCGTCGCCACGCGCTCCGGCACGGACACATTCCATGGCGAAGCCTTCGACTACTTCCGCAACGAAGCCCTCGACGCGCGCAACTACTTCAATCGCAGCTTTAGTCCCGCTACCGGACTTTCGCTCGGCACTCCCGGCGACAAGGCCCCACTCAAGCGCGACAATTTTGGCGGCTCTGCTGGCGGTCCAATCTGGAAAGGTCACACCTTCTTCTACGGCAGTTACGAGGGCCTGCGCCAGCACCAGGGCATCTTGCAAAACAGCGCGGTACTGTCGAACAGCGCAACTACCTCAGTGAATTCAAGCGGACAGACTGTTTACTCTCCAAGCCAGAGAGCAGCTATCGCAGCCGTAGGCAGTCCAGTCGCGAATGCTCTAATGGCGCTCATCCCGCTGCCAAACAGCGGAAACAACTACGTTTCGTTCACCCCCGGCCCAGTCCAGATCGACCAGTTCACCGTCGACATCCTGCATCAAATAAGTCTCAACGATTCTCTGCATGGCTTCTATGCCTTCCAGAAGGATGTCCGCACAGAACCAGCTTTACAGGGCGACACCATTCCCGGCTGGGGCGATCACCGCCACGCGCATCGCCAGATTGGCACACTCAGCGAGACCCATATTTTCAACTCGAACCTCGTCAATGAAGCGCGTTTTGGCTTCAACCGCATCTCCATCGCCTTTAACCCGGCCAATCTGACCGATCCCACAAGCGTTGGCTTGGGTGATGGTCTTAGCGGTAAAGTCGGCTTGCCCGAGACAACGCTATCCGATATTGGCCTGGTCTTCGGCGGACCTTCGGGATTTCCGCAAGGACGTTCTGACACCACCGGCGTTTTGTCGGACATGGCAACAAAGCTTCAGGGCAAGCACACATTCAAGTTTGGTGGCGAGTTCCGCCGCTATTTGGTCGCCAGCTTCGCCGGCAACATCGGCACCCTGACCTACACGAGCTCTTTAACGACTTCGACGGTAAGCGCAGCAGCGGCGCTGGCCGCGACCGAGGCAGATCTTTTCGAGCAGGATATGGCCACCGTCTTCAGCATCCAGCCGAATATCGTTTCCAGTCGCGTTTATGCAGACTCACTGGGACTGTTTGCGCAGGACAACTTCAAAGTCACGCGCAACCTTAATCTGGAATATGGCTTGCGCTTTGAGTGGAATGGAACTCCGGTTGAAGGCGCAAATCGATTGACGCTCTTCAATCCGCTCAATGTGACCCTTACTCGAGTGGGAACGAATGGGCTCGCGGACAACGCCGCGTACGGCCAGAACCTCAACTACGAGCCGCGCCTGGGATTTGCTTACGATGTCTTTGGTACTGGCAAGACCGTGGTACGCGGAGGTTATGCTTACCTGGTGGACCAGCCGGTTTCGGGCGTAGTCACGCCGCTGGCATCTAATCCTCCTTTCAGCACAGCCGTCTCCTATAACAGCACACCGATTCCGGTCTCCTCGCTTTATGCCGATGCCAAGGCCTCCGGCATATCGCTGGCCTGGGTCAATCCCAATTACAAGAATGCGTACATCGAGAGCTTCAATCTCAATGTCCAGCAAGCGCTGCCGTGGGGCATGATTTCCTCGCTCGGCTACTACGGATCGCTGGGACGCCATCTGCTTATTCAGACCAACCCAAATCAGGTGGTGGGCGCAGCAAGCAATACGCAAGTGCATCCGTTCACAGCGCTCTCCACCACCAGTCCCATCGATCCCGGCGGAGCCATTGCTTCGAACATCGGCGAGAGAAACAGCATCGGCTTCTCCGATTACAACGCCATGTGGGCAACGCTCAGCAAGAACATGAGCAATGGCCTCGAGTTCAACATGAACTACGAGTGGACCAAGTCGATGGACATCAACTCGCTCGGGTCGCAGGGAACCTATGTTTTGCCCGACAGCACCAATCCCAAAGAAAACTATGGGCTGTCGGATTTCGACGTGCGCCAGCATTATGCTGGAACCGCGATTTACGAATTCCCCTTCAGGGCCAATCGCCTGGTTTCGGGCTACCAGCTTTCAACCATCGTCCAATACCAGACCGGCAACCCTGTCAACATGTTATCCAGCAGCAACAGCTTCAACGGCATTACAGGCATTGTGCGCCCCAGTCTTATCGGCCCCATAACAGTATCGAAGAAGCAGGTTGCGGGACTGACCAACGTCACTTACATCCAATCAACTTCTGGCGTGACGACTTGCTTTGAGTCGACGATAACTCCCGCCTGCAGTTTCGAGACTCTTGAAACGACTCCCACCTCCGGCATTTACACGGGGCTCGGCACCATCCATCGAAATGCCGTGTCGGGGCCGGGATTCGCGGATGTAGATCTCTCCGGAGAAAAAGATACAAAGCTCGCCGGCCGAGTAACCTTCATCCTGCGCGCCGATGCCTTCGACATCCTCAACCACCCCAACTTCGGCCAGCCGTCCGGGAACGTCCAGTCGTCTGTCTTTGGCCAGATATCCGCGACCCGTTTCGCCACCAGCGACGGCGGATCATCTCGTCAGCTTCAAATCAGCGCCAAGTTCACTTTCTAGCCGCTCACCGCGTTTGCGGGCGTGCGCTTGCCGGAATGCTTCTCCGGTCGAGCGTGCGCCGGCAGCGTAAACTTCAACCATGCCGCGTCGTTTCCCATGCGGAAGATGGCGGCCCGCTCATTGAATCGAGTTACAAGGAACTTCGTGTAGAATCGCTGGTGGCAGAACCATGTTAAAGATCCCCAAGTACCCCAACCTCACTGAGCTTACGTACCTTCACATCAAGCAGCATATTCTCGACGGCTCCCTCGAAGAAGGCGCCAGACTGACCGAGGAAACTCTCGCTGCGCAACTCGGCATCAGCAAATCGCCGGTGCGCGAAGCTTTGAACCGCCTGGAGAGCGATGGCCTGATCTCCATCGAATCCAGGCGCGGCGCACACGTTCGCACGTTCTCTCTCAAAGAGGCTCGCGACCTTTATGAATTGCGCGAATTGCTCGAAGTTCATGCCGTTGGACTTGTCAATATCACGCCATTATTCCTCGCGGAACTCGCGGAAAGTATCGAGCGCATCAAGCGAAACCTCGACGAAGGAAACAGGATAGCGTACGTCGAAGAAGATATTCATTTTCACAACCTGATCGCCGGCGCCACAGCCAACAATGAGCTTTGCCGAATTCTCGAAAACATTAGCCAAAAAAGTATCCTCTGCCGGTCGAAGACATATCGCCTCTCCGCCGCCACTTCGCGAGATTGCCACGACAAAATCTACCTTGCGTTGAAAGATGGCAATCGTGAACTCGCCCAGCAAGCCATGCGTGAGCACATTCTTTTCTTTCGCGATTCCTTCCTTCGTTCTTTCGAGGCTGAAAAATCAAGCGCTGCCGAGGTGGAAGAATCACATCAATTCGTGTCGAACCGGACGGAACCAATGCGAAACACGACTGAACGAAGCTGAGTTTTGCCGACGATTGAAAGGAGTCTGCCATGCACCGTCGCACGTTTCTTCAAACCATTCCCCTGGCCGCTGCGGGGTCGATTGCTCAAGCGCAGAACAAAAGCGGCGAGCCGGCGCAGGTCGCTTCGGGAGTAACTACGACTGCCAGTCTTCCAAAGTTTCAAGCTCCGAACGCAGAGCGATTTGTTCGGCCTGACGTTCATGCAGGCGACCGCCCCTCGGGTGCCAGCTTTGCCTCGCGCTCTGCCGCCCTCGGCTGCTCGGGAGCCGCTGGAACCGCACATCCTTTGGCCACGCTTGCCGCCATCGAGATGCTCAAGCGCGGAGGTTCTGCAGCGGATGCCGCCGTTGCCGCCAACGCTCTGCTCGGCTTTGTCGAGCCAGTCAGCTCGGGCCTCGGCGGCGATTGCTTCGCCTTTGTCTGGGATCCCAAGACAAACAAACTGGAGGGCATGGCCAGCTCCGGCCGCTCACCGAAATCGCTTTCGCTCGAGACAGTTCGCTCGCGTGCTGTCAACGGCGTTCTGCCCAAACTTGGCGCGGTCACCGTCTCGACGCCTGGTGCGCTCGATGGATGGTGGGCGCTGCACCAGCGCTACGGAAAGTTAAAGTGGGCGGAGCTGTTTGAACCGGCCGTTCATTATTGCGAAATCGGCGCTCCCGTGCCGCAGATTATCGCCTTTTATCTCAAGCGCAATATGGCGGCGTTTCTCCGTCCCGGCATGGGCATTGAAGAGACAGCCAATGCCGTGACCACTTATACGCCCGGCGGCGTTGCGCCCAACGAATACGACGTTCGCCGCAATCCCGATCTTGCTCGCACCTATCGCATGATCGCCGAGGGCGGACGCGACGCCTTTTACGACGGCCCCATCGCCAAAACCATCGACGCTTATTTCAAGCGCATCGGCGGCTGGCTCTCGGCGGACGATCTCCGCGAGCATCATGCCGAGTGGGACGAGCCGCTCGTCAGCAACTACCGCGGTGTGGATGTCTACGCCATGCCCGCCAACACGCAGGGCCTCGCAACCCTGCAGATGCTCAACATCATCGAGCAATTCGATCTGCGCGAGTTCGGCTTCCAGTCCGCGCAGTCACTCCATGTGCAGATCGAAGCCAAGCGGCTGGCCTATGAAGATCGCGCCCGCTATTACGCCGACCCGCACTTTGCGAAAATTCCCATCGACTGGCTCAACTCGAAAGACTACGCGAAGCAACGCGCGCAACTTATCCGTCTCGACCGCATTCTGGAGCCGGTCTATCCGGGCCAGGCTCCCAGCCAGGGCGATACCACGTATTTCTGCACCGCCGACAAGGACGGAATGATGGTTTCCATTATTCAATCGAACTTTCGCGGCATGGGCTCAGGCCTGGTCGCCGACGGCCTCGGGTTCATGTTCCAGGATCGCGGCGAGTTATTCTCTTTGCAGGACGGCCACCCCAACATCTACGCGCCCGGCAAGCGACCGTTTCAAACCATCATTCCCGGCTTCGCCTCAAAGAATGGCGTGCCCTGGCTAGCGTTCGGCGTGATGGGCGGCGATATGCAGCCGCAAGGCCAATCACAAATCATCATCAACCGCGTGGACTACGGCCTCGACGTGCAGGCCGCCGGCGACAGCCCGCGCTGGCACCATGAAGGTTCTTCGCAGACTATGGGAGAGGATCAGCCCAACCTTACGCCGCGCGGTATTCTTCGCCTCGAAGCCGGCGTTTCTGCCGATACGCGCAAGGCCCTCATCGACCTGGGCTGGCCCATGGGCGCGAGCGACGGAGGCTTCGGTCGGTACGAGTGCATCGAAAACCGCAAGCAGGGCGAGGATCGTGTCTACGCGGCGGCCAGCGAGATGCGCGCTGACGCTGTAGCTCTCGCTTACTGAGCCGCAGTAGAGGCTGGTGCGTTAGAGTCGTGTCAGCTCATGTTTTGCAAAGGACGAATTATGTCAAGATCGCGCAGGGAGTTTCTCACCTTCGGCTCCATCGGATTGCTTGGTGCGGCCATTCATGCCCAGACGCAGACCCCGACAGGCCAGACTCCCAGTTTGCCACCGGGCGCTCCACCCGCCTTTGGCACTGCCACGCCTGTGGGGCCCGAGGTGTCGCCCGCGACTTTCGCCGAGGCGGAAAAGCTCGTGAACGTGGAGATGACCGCGGCGGACCTTGCCGAGGCCGCGAGCAACTGGCGTTTGCAGATGGCGCCTCTTTATGAGCGCCGCACAGGCCCGCGCAAGTTGGCTCTCGAGCCGGAACTGGCCCCAGCTACGCAGTGGAATCCCTCCCTGCCCGGCAGCAAGCCGGTCGTCTCATCTCGCAACGCATTCGTTCGTAGTGCAAATCAGCGCATGCCTCTGCCCGCCAAAGACGATGACCTGGCCTTTGCTTCAGTAGCACAGCTTTCGCGTTGGATTGAAAGCCGGCAACTCACATCCGAGCGGCTGACAAGTATTTATCTTGATCGCCTCGCGCGCTTCGATCCCAAACTGCATTGCGTCATTACGCTCACGCGTGATCACGCTCTGGAGCAGGCGCGTCGTGCCGATGCGGAGATTGCCGCGGGACATTATCGCGGGCCGCTGCACGGAATCCCGTGGGGCGCGAAAGATTTGCTCGACACTGCAAACATTCCCACGACTTATGGTGCGGAACCATACAGAAATCGCATCCCCACATTAGACAGCGCCGTAGTGCATCGGTTGAATGATGCCGGGGCCGTTTTGGTGGCTAAGTTGAGCATGGGTGCGCTGGCGCTCAACGATGTATGGTTCGGCGGCCAAACCAAGAACCCATGGCTGCTTGAAGAAGGCTCTTCCGGTTCGAGCGCCGGTCCCGGCTCGGCTACGGGAGCAGGGTTGGTGGCATTCGCTATGGGAAGTGAAACCGGCGGCAGCATCGTCAGCCCGTCCATGCGCTGCGGCGTTACGGGCCTGCGCCCGACGTATGGCCGTGTGCCGCGCACGGGAGCCATGACGCTTTGCTGGTCGCTCGACAAGCTCGGCCCCATGACGCGCAGCGTGGAAGATACCATGCTGGTGCTCGACACTATCACCGGACCCGACCCCGGTGACGTCGCAAGTGTGCCCAGCGGACTCGCGTTCGATGCCAATGCAGATGTCAAAGGCCTGCGTGTTGGCTATTTTTCCGCTTGGATGAAAGAAGACCCTGCAACCGATGTGGACCGCGCCGCGCTCGATACGGTAAAGAAACTCGGAATGACGCCCGTCGCAGTTTCCATTCCCGACTGGCCGTACGATTCCCTCGAACTCATTTTGTTCGCGGAAGCTGCCGCCGCATTTGAAGAGCTGACCCTCAGCCACAGGGTTGACGAATTGAAGGCGCAAGTCCCTGATGCATGGCCCAACGTCTTCCGCCAGTCGCGGTTTCTCTCTGCGGTCGATTTTGTGCAAGCCGACCGATTTCGCCGCAAGGTTGCGCAAGAGATGGCCAGAGTTTTTTCGGAAGTCGATTTGCTCCTCGTGCCTTCGCTGCGTGACGAGATGCTGGTCATTACGAACTTCACTGGGCACCCCTCCCTCACTCTCCGCGCCGGCTTTGTTGAAGTGGCCGAGGCGCGCAGCGACTGGGCGCCAGACCCGCAGCATCCGCTGCCGCGTTTCTCACCGCCGCGCCGCGTGCCGCATGGCGTTACAGTCATTGGCCGCCTCTTCGACGAAGGCAGGCTATGCGAGGTCGGCATGGCGCTGGAGACCGCGTTCGGCGTGGCAGCCGAGCGCGCGCCCGGCTTCTCGAGCGAGGAAGCTAGGGATTGGCCGGCGCGATTTGCGTCGGCATAAGGTCTGGCTTGATGTAAGCCGGATCAAGCAGAGCGTGGGCGGCGCGGTCGAAATCCGCAAAGGGGCAGGGCTGGCCGGCGCTGCAACCGGGAGGCGTCAGATCGACAGTCGTGGGCGGGTTTGCAAGTGTAAGAGGCTCGTTTAAGCGCAACTGATCGTAGGTCTGTGCGCGATAAAAAAGGCGGGCGGTGTACTGCTTCGATTTCGAGTTCTGCCACAATTCGAAGACGATTTGCGAATCCGGGGGCGTGTCGTCAGTAATGCCGCCAACCGTCCAGTGAAGGCCAAATAATCCGCCGATGAAACTAAGGTCGCTATCGTGACCGCCGATGTAAACCAATCGCGTGCCGACGGGGCCCAAGGCTCCAAGGACCGGTTTGGCGGGCTGGGCGGCCTGTTCGAGCGTGTCGAGCATATGCGCCACCAGGTTGGACCCTCGCGAACGCGCCGATAATGGGGAACGCGTCCCCAGGGAAAATCCCTTGACATACACCGGCATCAGACGGCGGAGAGTGGGTTCGTCGATGCGTCCCCAACCTACCTCGGACATCGGTTTGTCGTCGGTGTACTCCAGCAGAAAGTTCTCAATCAGCCCAGCCCCCGCGGCGAGAGGTCTGGGATCGTCAAGGATCGGCTTTGCGGCGGGATGCGAGGGGTCCGGCGCGAGAATATGGGCAAGCTCTTTCAATTCGGGATTTGCGGCAAGCGAAAAGTATGCTGCCGGGTCGTCGCCCAAGACCGCTTTCCGGTCGGCCGCGACGGCTTCCGCAGATGGCGGAGGGAAAGCGGCGGGGATAGGCGCGAAGACCGGATCGTTAACCGCAGGGGCCCCGGCGACCTCATAGACTGGCCGCGGCTCGCAGCCCTGCTCCAGAGCGGCGAAGGTGGCGCGCGTGCTCATAATGGTGCGCTGCTGGACGTCGGCATAGAGATAGATCTCGCCGCTGGTGGGGCAGCCGGTGGCCGGGAACAGGCCCTTGTGGGCAAGATCCAGGCGCATGTAAGCGCCCATCTGGCGAATCGCGTCTGCGCCGTGCGGCGTCAGGAATCCGAGTGGAACCTCCCATTCAGGCCATGCGTCGGAAGAGCGAACGCCGAGAACCGAGTTGGCGGTTAGCGGTGGGCGGACGCCGTGGCGAGACAAAACCAGGGTGAAGCGAAGCTTGTCCTGACTATGGTTCCCGGATGTGCGGGTTTGTGCGTGGACGAGAGTGGCCGTGAGCAGCAGAAAAGCAAGTAGTAGGGGTCGCATCCTGCATAGGCTAACACGGTGAATGTTTCAGTTTTGTTTTCTGCCTGCGAAGAAGTTCACAGTTTCACAGTTACACAGGAAATAGGGGGGGAGGGGGGACCCTTCAGTGGACAGTGGACAGTGGACAGTCAAGACACGCTCCTCGTGACTGCTTCCATTGTGCGCCGGATGAGAAAAATTCTCTGCAAATCGGGACTAGTCTCCCTGCAAATAGGGGAAACGGCTCTGCCGGTCGCCGCTTTCCCGAAACGCCAGAATGATTTCGCTCTATTTCGCCAGCTTGTCCAGATCCAGATTCAGCAGCAGCACATTCACGCGAGGCTCGCCCAGCACACCCAGTTGGCGGCCGGTAATGTGCTGTTCGATGAGCTGGCGCATTTGGTCTTCGCTAAGGCCGCGCGCCTTGGCTACGCGGGGAGCTTGAAAATACGCGCTTTCGGGCGTTATGTCAGGATCGAGGCCGGAGCCCGAGGTGGTGACCATGTCGATGGGCACCGGCTTGCCCGGGTTCTGGGCGGCGAGCTTGTCGATGTCGCCCTGGATGCGCGTCACGAGAGCCTTGTTGGACTGCGCAAGATTCGATCCGCCCGATGCGGTGGCGTCATAGCCGTTGCCCGCGGCAGAGGGGCGGGGATGAAAGTACTTGTCGGAGGTGAAGCTCTGGGCGATCAACTCGGAGCCGATGACAGTGCCATTCTGAAGCGTGATCAGGCTGCCCGCGGCCTTGTGCGGAAAAATCACGCCGGCGATTCCTGTGACTACAAGCGGATAGCCCAGGCCGAACAGGATGGTAGTCACTATGGTGAAAAGTATCGAAGTCTTCCAGACGGAATGCACTACCGGCTTGGCTTGCGCGGTTGAAACGGAAGGCGGTGCGGATACGGTATGCACGGTAAATCTCCTTGCGGGGCAGCGCCCCGAGTCTTACGCCAGATGCACGGCTACCAGAAACATATCGATGGCCTTGATGCCGATGAAGGGGATAATGATGCCGCCCACGCCATAGATCAACAGATTCTGGCGCAGCAGCGCTTCAGCCGGTTTGGGCTCGTACTTCACTCCCTTGAGGGCCAGCGGAATCAGCGCCACTATGATGACGGCGTTGAAAACCACCGCGGATAGAATGGCCGAGTGTGGCGAGGTCAGGTGCATGATGTTGAGTACGCCCAGCACCGGAAAGACACCCGCGAACATGGCCGGGATGATGGCAAAATACTTGGCCACATCGTTGGCGATGGAGAAGGTGGTGAGCGCGCCGCGCGTCATCAGCAATTGTTTGCCGATCTCCACAATTTCAATCAGCTTGGTGGGATTGGAGTCGAGATCGACCATGTTCCCCGCTTCCTTCGCCGCCTGCGTCCCGGAGTTCATTGCCACCCCCACGTCAGCCTGGGCGAGTGCGGGAGCGTCGTTGGTGCCGTCGCCGGTCATGGCAACCAGCTTGCCCTTCGCCTGCTCGCGCTTGATCAGGTCCATCTTGTCTTTGGGCTTGGCCTCGGCGAGGAAATCGTCCACGCCGGCCTCGCGCGCAATGACGGCCGCGGTGAGGGGATTGTCGCCGGTAATCATGATTGTGCGGATACCCATGGAGCGCAGCCGGGCAAGGCGATCCTTCAGTCCGCCTTTGACGATGTCCTTGAGATAAATAACGCCCAGAGCCGTCGAGTTTTCGGCCACCACCAGCGGCGTGCCGCCGAGACGCGCGATCTCTTCAACCTGATCGAGAACTCTCTTGGGCAGTGACGAACCCTGATCTTCGAGGAAGCGCGCTATGGCGTCCGCTGAACCCTTGCGGATGCGGGTTCCTGAAAGATTCACGCCGCTCATGCGGGTTTGCGCTGTGAAGGGAACGAATTCGGCGTCCGTGCCGCCCAGATCGCGGCCGCGCAAGTTGTATTTCTCCTTGGCCAGCACAACAATCGAGCGACCCTCTGGTGTTTCATCGGAGAGCGAGGCCAATTGCGCAGCGTTGGCCAGCCGCTCCTGGCTCACGTCGGGCGCCGGAATGAAGTCCGTCGCCTGGCGATTGCCGAGGGTGATGGTCCCGGTTTTATCGAGCAGCAGGGTATTCACGTCGCCGGCGGCTTCCACGGCGCGACCGCTCATCGCCAGCACGTTGTATTGCACTAGGCGGTCCATGCCTGCAATGCCGATGGCTGAGAGCAATCCGCCAATCGTCGTCGGGATGAGACAAACCAGTAGCGACACCAGCACGAACACCGTCTGCGGAGCCTTGGAATACATGGCGAATGGCTGCAGCGTAACCACTGCCAGCAAAAAGACAATGGTCAGGCCGGAGAGCAGAATGCTCAACGCAATCTCGTTGGGCGTCTTCTGGCGAGTTGCGCCTTCCACCAGCGCGATCATGCGGTCGAGAAAGGTTTCGCCGGGATTCGAGGTGATGCGTACCTTGATCCAGTCCGACAAAACCTTAGTCCCGCCGGTGACAGCTGAGCGGTCGCCGCCGGCCTCGCGGATTACCGGAGCGGATTCGCCGGTGATGGCCGACTCGTCCACTGAAGCTACTCCTTCGATGACTTCGCCGTCGCCTGCGATATAGTGGTTAGCTTCGACATAAATCACGTCGCCTGCGCGCAGCAAGCCGCTGGCAATCTCTTCAAAGCCGCCGCTTGCCGTGTACCGCTTGGCGATGGTCTCGCCCTTGGCCTTGCGCAGGGTATCGGCTTGTGCCTTGCCGCGGCCCTCCGCCATGGCTTCGGCGAAGTTGGCAAACAGCACCGTGAACCACAGCCAGAGAGTGATCTGGAGGTTGAAGCCAAAACCGGCGCGATGGTGGAGGGTGTTGTCAATCAGCAGCGCCGTGGTTAATACGCTGCCCACTTCGACCACGAACATGACCGGATTCTTGACCATCCAGCGGGGATCAAGCTTGCGGACTGAGTCCACAAGCGCCTGGGCCATGATATCCGTATTCCAAAGACTCTTTTTTTCAACCATGACAGTTCGTCTCGCCTTTTCCTGAAGCGGTGTCGGTTAGTAAAGCTGGCCCGCGTGGAGTTGCAGGTGTTCCAAGATCGGCCCCAAACTCAGCGCCGGGAAAAATGTGAGTGCGCTCAGAATCAGAATCACGCAGACCAGCAGCACCGTGAAGAGCGTCGTGTTCACCGGAAAGGTTCCAGGCGAGGGTGGCACACTCTTCTTTTGCGCCAGGTTACCGGCCAGGGCGAGCACCGGAATCATCATCAGAAGCCTTCCGATGAGCATGTCCCACCCTATGGCCACGTTGAGCTGCCAGTTGGGATTCAGGCCCGCAAAGGCCGAGCCGTTGTTGCCTGCGCCCGAGGTGAAGCCATAGAGAATCTCGGTTAGCCCGTGCGGGCCGTTGTTGGTGAGCGCGGAAAGCCCGAATTTGGGCGACAGCACAAAAATGGCGGTGAGCGAGAGAATGACAAGCGGAAAAATGAGCACGTAGAGCATGGACATCTTCACGTCGTAGGACTCGATCTTCTTACCGAGGTACTCGGGCGTGCGGCCCACCATGAGTCCGGCGATGAAGACCGAGATCACCACCATGATCAGGATTCCGTACAAACCAGAACCGACTCCGCCGAAAACCACCTCGCCGAGCATGATATTGGTCAGCACGACCAAGCCGCCCAGCGCCGTAAAGCTGTCGTGGACTCCGTTGACTGCGCCGCAACTGGCGTCCGTGGTGATGGTGGCGAACAGGGCGCTTTCGGCAATACCGTTGCGCACCTCTTTGCCCTCCATGTTGCCTCCGGGCGCGGTCATTGTACGAGTTTGCTGGACGCCGTGGATCAGAGGATGGGGCTGCGACTCAGCCCAGTAAACGCCTGTGAATCCTGCCGCGAAGAGTACAAACATCGCGGCCAGAACGGCCCAGCCATGGCCCGGCGAACCCGTCATGCGGCCAAGTGTGTAAGTGAGTCCGGCAGGAATAATGAAGATGGAGAGAATCTGGAGAAAGTTTGAAAATGGCGTGGGATTCTCGAAGGGGTGGGCGCTGTTGGCGTTGAAGAAGCCGCCGCCGTTGGTACCCAGCATCTTGATTGCCTCCTGAGAGGCTACGGGGCCCTGGCCGATGGTCTGTGTCTGCCCTTCGACTGTGTGGGCTACGGTATAAGCGTGCAGGTTTTGCGGAACGCCTTGGGCAATCAGAAGAAGCGCATAAATGAACGAGCCGGGCAGCAGCACGTAGAGCAACGAGCGCGTCATATCCACCCAGAAGTTGCCGATGGTGCCCGAAGAGGTCCGCTTGATGCCGCGAATCAGGGCCACTGCGACCGCGATGCCCGCCGCCGCCGACCAGAAGTTGTGCGTCGCGAGACCGGCCATCTGGGTCAGATAACTCATCGTGGACTCGGGTGAATAGAACTGCCAGTTGGTATTGGTGGTGAAACTGGCGGCGGTGTTCCATGCCAAATCCGGGCCCACGGCGGCCAGGTGCTGCGGGTTCCACGGCAGCAGATTTTGCAGGCGCTCAATGCCGTAAGTGAGCAGCAAGGTGACGGCCGAGAAGCCGAGCAGGGCAAAGGAGTACTCGCGCCAATTCATCTCTTGTTCGGCGCGGACGCCGCACAGCTTGTAGATGAGTCGCTCGACGGGACGAAGCACCGGATCCAGCCAGGTGCGCTCACCTTCCAAAACGCGGGCAAGATAAATGCCAACGGGACGAACGCTTGCCAGCAGAATCGCGGAGAACAGGCCAAATTGCAACCAGCCATTGACAGACATTTAGAATTTCTCCGGGAAAAGCAGGGTGAGTACCAGGTATCCAAGCAGCAGAACGGAAATAGTCAGGGCAGCGATAGTGGTGAAGTCGATCTGCATGGGTTACCTCAGCTTCTGGCAAGCCTTGACGTAGAGAAACGCCACGGCGAAGAAAACTACGGTGAACAGCAGCATTACTAAGTCTTGCATTGCGGGTCTCCCAAGTTGCAGGTCCGAAGTCCGTGAGCATCGCGGTCTCATGCTGAAGCGCGGACCGTTATCCAATCCAGTCGTGCGCAACCACTGTAAGGCAATTTCCAAGCACAAGAATCATTTTGGCTTGCGCCAGCTCTTAGTATCGAAAATGTTTCCTAAATAATGCGTAAGGAAAGCAGAGATTTACCGGGAATCTGGCTTTCGCTCCTAAAGCTTCTTTCGGAGGTAGTGGAAAAAGCCGTGGCCAACCAGAGCGGCAACCATGGCGATGCAAAAATTCGTGAAAGTAAAAATGTCGTGCAGGGCGAAGGCCAGGGTCTTTCCTTGTCCGTTTACAAACGTGAATTCGCCCATCAGCAAATTGGAATAAAAGAGGAAGACGATAAACGCAACCTCAATCAGGGCGCGCCTGATCCGAGCGATCAACCGACGATCTTCTGTGCCCGGATAGTGCATGAATCGATAATATCAGCAGTCGCGCTGCGCACTTCCGCTTCATTCCTCGTTGCCGGCCCATCCTTCGGGAACGAAGCGATAGCCCACCCATGGCTCTGTCTGGATGTACTGCTTGCCGGTTTCGGCTTCCAGCTTTTTGCGCACCTGGCCGACAAAGACGCGCAGGTACTCCGGTTGATGGGCCGACTGCGCTCCCCAAACCGCTGTAAGCAACACGCGATGAGTCATCACCTTGCCGGCGTGGCGCGCCAAATGAAGCAGCAGGTCAAACTCTTTAGGCGTCAGGTGGATGGGCTTGCCCATCACGGTAATCGCGTGGGCGGCGGCATCCACCACAAAATCTCCGGTTTCGATGGCTACCGTGGTCCGCTCCGGGGCGCGGCGGAGATGAGCGCGCACGCGGGCCAGCAGCTCCTGAATCCCAAATGGCTTGGTCACGTAGTCATCGGCCCCAGCGTCCAATGCTTCAACTTTCGACCGCTCGTGGTCGCGGACCGAGAGCACAAGTATTGGAATCGCGGATTGTGCACGGATAGCGCGACAGACCTCAACGCCGCTCAATCCGGGCATCATCAGATCGGTCACCACCAGATCCGGCCTCCAGTCCTTGAAGGTCAGAAGCCCCTCTTCCGGTTCGTTGGCGGTGCGCACGTCAAATCCTTGTGCCGATAGCGCGGCGCGCAACACCCGCGTTATCTGAGGCTCGTCGTCGATAACCAAAATTCGGCCGGGCATAACTTTCTTCTTTCAAACGAAGCTTACATCATCCGGGCGGGGGTATCATTCCTGTGGAGAAGCTGATGAATCCACGCAGTAATCTGGAGCACGCAGCCCGCTGGTCAGCCGCCACCGTCATCGCGGCGTTGGCAACGGCGCTGCTGGTATTCTCTGGCGTCAACTCTACCACCGCCGGGCTGGTATTTCTCACGCTGGTGGTCTTATTTGCGTCCTGGGCGGGAATCTGGCTCGCGCTGTATGTGGCGTTCCTTTGCGCGGTTTCCTTCGATTATTACTTTCTGCCGCCGGTCGGTACGTTTCAGCTTGTGGGAGTTCAGGCGTGGCTGGCCATGATCTCGTTCATGCTTAGTTGCGCGGTGGTAGGCCGCGTAGCGGAGCGGGCCCGTCTGCAGGCACGCAAGGCCGAGCAGCGCCGCGCAGATGTCGAGCGCCTCTTCACGCTCTCGCAGGAAATGATGCTGCAGGAAGATGCCGCGGGGCTGATCCGCGATTTGCCCCACATCATCGAGCGAATCTTTGCGCTTGATGGGGTGGTGCTTTACGTCTGTGACCGCGACCAGCTCTATTCCTCCACGACGGACCTGCCCATGAGCATTCAGGCCAGCCTGCGGGCCATGACTGAAAGCCACAATCCGGCGCAGACCGTTCCGGGTGGCTTCCTGGCGATGACCTTGATGCTGGGCCTGCGACCCGTGGGGGCGCTCGCTTTGCGCCCGGCCGTGCTTTCCCATGAAGTGGCCACGGCAGTCAGCGCTCAGGTGGCCATCGCGCTCACGCGCGCCATGGCCATTGAGGCCTCCACGCGCATGGAGGCATCGCGAGAGGGCGAGCGGCTGCGCACCGCGCTCATCGATTCGCTCACCCACGAGCTGCGCACTCCGCTCACCTCGATTCGCGCCGCCGCCACCACGCTTATCGAGAGCGAAGGCCTCGACGATGCCAGCCGACTCGACATGGCCACTATCGTCGATGAAGAGGCTTCACGCCTCGATGCGCTTATCGGCGAAGCTGTCGAGATGGCCGAGCTCGACGCGCAAGTGGTCAAAGTCCGCCCCGTTGCGCAACGCCCGCGTACCCTTCTCGACCAGGCCGTGGCAGAATCGCACGCCGCTCTGGCCCAGCATCGCGTCATCATCGACGCCGAGCAGCCGGATAAGCCCGCCTGGTTCGATGCCCATCTGCTGAGCCGCGTCTTTCGCCATTTGCTCGAAAATGCGGCCCGCTATTCGCCCCCCGGCAGCCGCATCACGCTGCGCGGCCGCCGCGCCGGCGGGCGCCTCGAGTTTTTTGTCGAAGACAACGGCCCCGGCATTGATTCGGCCGATCTGCCGCTCATCTTTGAAAAGTTTTACCGGGGCAGGGAAGGGACGGCCAGCCGCAAAGGCTCGGGCATGGGCTTGGCCATTGTGCGCGCCCTTCTCATCGCGCATGGCGGGGCTATCGAAGCCTCCAGCACGCGCAAAGAAGGCACCAGCTTCCGATTCTGGGTGCCATTGGTAGAAGAAAGCCCAGCATCTGAATTGGCCGCGCTACACACCGGCAATATCCAGGTCCTGGAAAAGGAGTAGTTCTTAGCGCACTGCTCGAACTTGATCGAGCTCGCTGTCCTTTGGGAACTTGCAGATCGTTTCCAAACAGTCGAACAAGGCGCACGCTTCCCTCTCCGTGATTCCACCCGCGAATCTGACTGTTTTGTTCTTCACCTGAAACTGGACTTTGCTCGCGTTTGGATCGGTATCCGTTCGGAACGTCCAGATCTCAGTGGGAGGCAGGTACCTGAGATTTCGAATTTCAAAGGTGGCGAACCGGCGCGTGTCCCATTCGAAACCCAGAACCCTGCGCTGAATATTCATTTCGTTTTGATTGACTGAAACGATGGTCCGGCCCGTGAAACTCCAGGAAACCCAGGCAGCCATGATACAGGCTCCAACAATTACAGCTGTGGCGCTTAGGACTCCGAGCCTGAAGTGAGCTTCGTCCGATGGGACGGTCCAATCAATCTCCAACGCTTCTAAGGCTCCGCCAACCAGAAGAACGGCGACAGAAATAGCTCGCCAGCCCCATCGGGCCGGAATCTCAATACGAACACCCTGGTCTGCGCGTTCCCACTTGAGTCGACCTGCCAATTTTTCAAGCATTTCTGGCCTTCCCCTGTATCGGGATGTTACGACACCAACCGTGCAGAATGATACCCGAGCGGCACGGTCAAAGCGGCCTTCCTCAGCCCGCGTACAGGTCCTTGAGCAGACTTTCGATGGCGCTGTTCAGGGCGCGCACGCCGTGGTCGTGCATGTAGTGGATGGCGGCCTGCTGGACGGGGTTTGGCGGCATCATTCGACCGGCGACGAAGGAAGCCCTTTCCGATCCCGGCGCAGGCGGCTTCGATGGATTCTCGTAAATGTCCGACATGAACTCGCCCTTCCTGGTCATCTCGCGGGCTCCCGGAAGTGCTTCGGGTTGGTTGCCGAGTTCCCACAGAATGTTGAGGGCTTCAAGGGCGCGGCACCCGTTAGCGACTTTGCCGTCCCGGCCAATGGCGAAGATGTTGGGAACCGTCCAGATGTTCTGATTGCCGCTCGCCCACGAGAGCTGCGAGGTAACGTAGTAGCTGTCGCGCAGGGTGTGGATTTCTGCCGCGGTGACATAGGACTCCTGCGGCGCCCCGATTTTTTCAAGGAAATCGTTCCAGGCATCGGCAACGTGCCGCTCTGGGATGAGCGAGCCGGGTTCGTACGCTGCTTCGTACTCTGCGCGGGCGATGCGGTTGCGGATGGATCGGGTGGCCCACCTGGGCGGAAGCTCATGGGAGAATTCGGCGGCGACCAGATCGACGAGCTTACGAGCGTCGTCGAGTGACTGAATTTGACCGGCGAGGTCGTTGATTGCGATGGCATGGGCGCGACCGATCCGCCACGGCTCGGTCGCCCGGCGCAGGGCCTCCGGGCTGAGCTGTTGTAAGCTTTGGCGGTTCGTTTGCTGCGGAAGTTGCGAATCCGGTTGCTGTGCAGAAAGGAGGCAGATGGGCAGAAGCGCAATCGCAAAACGCCAGAGTTTTCCATTCATGACCGGAAGTCCTCCGTTGCAGAGCGGGGCCCGAAGTTACCACGTGGGCATTGTAGCGCGGCACAGAGGAGTTTGGGCGTTGATGTTCGGTGAAATGATGCTGGCGGAGGCTCGCACTTTCCCAGGCATCAAAAGCCCATCCTGCGACAAAGAAGTTAGAAATTTTCACACCCGCACTCGTGTTAATATTTCGGCAAATGGCCTTACGCGAGCTTCAGGCCGGAGGTGAGCATGACTGGTTACTCCAGACGTGATTTTCTAAAGACAAGCATCGCTGCCGGAACGCTTGCGAGTGTTGGAGTTCTGCCGCTTGAAGCGGCCGGGCGAACCGCTACGGACAAAGTTACCCTTGGTAAATCCGGTATCGAGGTGACAAGGCTGGCCTTTGGTACCGGTAGCCAAAACGGCCACGTGCAAGCTGCGTTGGGCCAGCGAGATTTCTCCCGGCTGATCCACTATGCTTACGATCGTGGTATTCGCTTTTTTGAAGATCCACTATGCTTACGATCGTGGTATTCGCTTTTTTGAAACGGCGGAAGCGTACGCCACGCCGGCCATGCTGGGTGAGGCGCTCAAGCCTTTTCCGCGTGACAGCTATGTATTGATGAGCAAGGTCACGACCGACCCGGGCGTCGATCCGCTGCAACGCTTTGATGAAATGCGCCGTGTTTCAAGCACCGAATACTTCGACATTATGCTGCTGCATTGGCAGCACTCGGGCGATTGGGTGTCCAGGACCGCGCACTGGCAGGACGGCATGATGGAAGCGCAGTCGAAAAAGGTGATCCTGTCGCACGGAGCGTCAGTGCACGGCCTCCCTGCGCTGCGCCAGGTTCCGGGGAACCGGTTCCTGCAAATCGCGATGATTCGCATGAACCATAACGGCACAAGCATGGACGGCCCGGTGCCGGATGACGGCAATCGCGGCAACGTGGCTGAAGTTGTGGAGCATGTCAAGCAGGTGAAGAAGGAAGGCATGGGTGTGGTGAGCATGAAGCTGTGCGGCAACGGCACGTTTATTCGCCATGAAGATCGGGTTGCGGCCATGCGCTTTGCCATGCAGAACGCTGGCGTCGACTGCGTGACGGTGGGCTTCAAGAACAACCAGGAAGTGGACGAAGCCATCGACAACCTGAATCTCGCGCTTTCCTAGCCAGGTTGGATTCATGCTTGCGGGAAGGTTGCTGAAGCAGAAACTGCCGGTTTGGCGGTGATTCGACAACAGCCGAAGGAAGGTGCAACAATTCTGGGCAAATGAATGACGAACTTTGGTCGATTAGTACAGCAACGATCCAGAGTTGTGAATGGGAAGATTCTCCATCGCAAGCTACGAGCGGCCTGTTCGTAGGTCACTACAGAGTCGCCTATTCTTATGGTGTCGCTGGCAACTCGTATAGCGGTGAGTTCTATTCTTCACGCGAGTGGGAAAAGGGGATGGACCTTCCGATGCTGTATAACCCCCAAAAGCCCGGTGAGAGTATCGTTTGCGATGACGAAGAATCTCAGACAGGAGCAGCTTTGGAATGGGTTCTCGGGTTCATTGATATTCCATACTGGTAGTGTATGCCGTGGTCTGAAATCCGCCATGCGGGTGTATGGTCGGCAATTCAGACATTATCCTACATATTCGAGTTCCGTCCATTCAGCCGTTCATGCGCCAACGACCTACCATCTCCTCCGCGCTGTCTTCTAACTCGCCCTCTGGAACTTCCTGTTTCCGCTCGCCGTACAGGCATGGGTTCAGATACGCGGTTGTCAGGTGCAACCCAGTTGAATACTGATTCATGGTGTACCTGTTGGGCTGGGGATGGAAGATAGAAGATCCGCAGCTCGCAAAGTTCAATAAGCTGTCGCGAGAACTGGGTGTTAATCTGAACACGCTTCTTGGGTGCTTGAGGTCGAGCGTTCGACATTTCTTCTTCTGGGAGGAAAATCATGACATCAGAGACGACTGGCAAAGTGCGCTTAATCATCACCTGGATTCTCAGAGTTCTTTTGGGCCTGGCCTTCCTTGCGATCGGAATCGAAAAGCTTACCGGAACCATGGAGACGATTCCATTCTTCGAAGCGATCGGCTGGGGACAGTGGTTCCGCTACGCTTCTGGAGCTCTGGATACGGCCGGGGCATTGCTCATCCTTGTGCCCCGCTGGACCTCGTACGGCGCTCTCATCATCACCTGCACGGTGGGACTGGGAACCGTCTTGTGCTTCACCATGTCGCTGTTCAATCCGATTTTTCCGCTGGTGATGACCCTGCTGGCCGCAACGCTGGCGTGGCTCGCGTGGAGACGGAGACCTGCCTGAGGCCTGCGCGCCCTGGCGGTTGTGAAGATAAAATCCCAACATGTTGACGAACGGAACTCTGAACCTTTGGAAGAAGAATCTTGGGGCGATTCCCGACGAGGTCTGGGAACAGACTGAAGCCGCTGTGCTCATTCTGGCTGACAACGGCTTGACAGAGATATCGCAGCGGATCGGCGAGATGCAGCGGCTGCGTACTCTCGATTTGGGTCACAACGAGCTTGTCGAATTGCCGGATGCGATTGGCAACCTGGCGGAGCTAAGCGACTTTCTTTATTTGCACGATAATCGGCTTGCCTCACTGCCTGCATCGATGGCACGGCTAAAGAAACTCAGGTATCTGAATATCAGTGGGAACCAATTCTCGATCTTCCCTGACGCCATTTGCCACATGTCCAGCCTGGTCGAACTGCGCGCCACGGATAATCAACTCTCGCATCTACCGGATTCCATCGGCGGTCTCTCCCATCTGCGCGAACTTCATCTAAGAAACAATATGCTAAGTACCCTTCCCGAGGAGATGGCAGAGCTAGCGGAGCTTCGCCAGATCGACTTGCGCGGAAATCCAATCGATAGGCTGCCCGACTGCATTTCTGAATTACCCAAACTCGAAAAACTGGATCTGCGCTGGGTCAATACATTGCGGCCGCCCTCGTGGTTCGATGCGCTGGCAGAGCGCGGTTGCCTCATATACAGGTAGTGCGCAGTCGCTAAGAACGGGTCGAGGCCTTATCCAATCACGATTCGGGCCGCAATGCAGGTTCCGGTTGGATCATCGCTAAACCGGAAGCTGCTATGCAGTCACTTCGGTATGGCAGGCAGTGCACGGGCAACTCCAGCGGAACTTGACTCCTGCTCAAAATCCAAGATCATGACCGGAACTGGGTCTTGCGTCTGCTTATATACTTGACGTGTCTTTTCCAAAGCGTTTTGAAGAGCCTGTGGTTTCCAGCCTTGCGCTGATGTTTGCCAAGGTTTTGCCGAGGTTGTTTCCGCCGGGAGGCGGGAGAAGGCGATCCCACGGACAAGGTCGGCTGGAGGATAGAAAATGAAGTCTCTCGCGTTGATCTTTCTGCTGCTGGCTGCGCTGACACAGCCTTGCCTTGCGGCTCGTTGGCAGGCACTCGGCAATGCAGACAATTCGCTCGACAAAGTTTACATCGATACAGATTCGGTCGAGCAGGTGGACAGTTTTCGCATCGTTCGTCTCATGACTGTCTATCCGGCGCCAAGAACAAACAAGAACAATATCACGATGAACAGCGTTATCCAGCTGACCGCTTTCGATTGTGAAAAGAAGACGGGTCACCTCATACAAGAGGTCGGCTACCTGAACACCAAGCAATCCGGGTCCGGTCCGGTGGCGACAGATTGGAAGACGAAGATGGTTGCTGTGGCTAACAACCCTATCACCTTGCGCGCCCTGTCCGCTGCATGCAGCCTTCCTTTCGCAACTGGGAAGAAAGCTACTGTCGATGCGCCTTCCGCCCAAGCCCAACCGCAGCCAAAGTTTTTGACTGGCTCCGGGATTATTGTTAACGATGAGGGATATATTCTTACCAATGCTCATGTCGTTAAGAGCTGCAAGACTATATCAGCCAAGCCGCTGAATGTCGACACACTCTCCGCGAAGCTGGAGGCTATTGACCCGAAGAATGATCTCGCTCTTATCAAAACAACTGCCGGATATGGACAACCCGCCCAGTTTCGCCCGGAATCGAAACCAGCCAAGCTCGGTGAGACCGTCGGTGTAGTCGGCTACCCTTTGACGGGCTTTTTATCGGCAGAACCTAAGGCGACATTCGGCCAGATCAACTCCGTTGCCGGGGCCGGCAACGACTACACATTGCTGCAAATCTCCGCTCCCATCCAGGCTGGAAACAGTGGCAGTCCGGTATTTGACGCATCCGGTAACGTAATCGCTATTGTGGTGTCGCAAGCGGCATCACTGGCACAGCTTCTCAAAACCGGCACCGTCCCCCAAAACGTCAATTTTGCGATACGGGGAGAACTGGCCCAGATCTTCATGCAGGCACACGGGGTAAGGTTTAAAGTCGGAGACCGTAAGAAAGAGCTTCGCACCGACGAGATAGCGGACGCAGGACAGAAATCAACGGCGTTGTTAATTTGCACCTACGAGTGAGTCGAGAACCTGGTCAGTAAGGGTATTTTTTAGGCAAAGCCCTTTGTGAGATTGCAAACGCTACACGGCAACGACCTATGAAACACGTCCTGTTCCGCAGCACCTCAATTCAGTTGGCTTGCTCTCCAGTTCCGCAATCCCGCCCCCGCGCCATCCCGGCGCAGCCCTTCCCACGGATAGGCGCAAAATGGCACAATGGATGTTCTTCCATTTCTGAACTTTTCTCGTATTGAAAGGGTTTTCACTATGGCAAGTCTTGCTGGAGTTGAAACGCTGGAGCTAGTGAAGGGGCTGACGGCTGGGGCGCGCGTTCATGCCAACCTGCCTTTATCGCAACTTTTTGAAACTGCGCTGGTTAGAGGTGAGGCGCGGCTGGCAGCCAACGGCGCTCTGGTGGCCGTTACCGGAGCACGCACGGGCCGCAGTCCCAAGGACAAGTTCATTGTGGACGACGCGGCTACCCATGAGCTGGTTCATTGGGGCAAGGTGAACAAGGCAATCTCGCCAGAGCAGTTTGGGGCGCTACTTGAGCGTGTGGTGGATTACCTTAAACCGCGCGATCTGTTTGTAGAAAACCTCTACTGCGGGGCCGATCCCGTTTACCGGATGCCCATCCGTGTGGTCGCCGAGCAGGCCTGGCAAGCAGCGTTCGCCCATCAGCTTTTTGTAAGGCCTGAGGCGGCGGCTCTGGCCACGCACGTGCCTGAGTTTACTGTGGTTGCCGCGCCGGGCTTCGAGGCTGTGCCGGAGCGCGACGGGACCGCTTCCACCGCCTTTATTCTGGCCGATTTTACGCGGCGCATTATTTTGATCGGCGGAACAAGATACGCCGGCGAGATCAAGAAATCGATCTTTGGGGTGATGAATTTCCTTGTACCGCAGCGCGATGTGCTGCCCATGCACTGCTCGGCAAACGTGGGCGCGGATGGCGTTACCGCTCTCTTCTTCGGGCTTTCGGGCACCGGCAAGACAACGCTCTCGGCCGACCCGGCGCGGCGTTTGATCGGCGACGACGAGCACGGATGGAGCGCAAAAGGGATTTTCAACTTTGAAGGCGGATGCTACGCCAAATGCGTGAACCTGACGGAAGAGAAGGAACCGCAGATTTACCGCGCCATTCGCTTCGGGTCTGTGCTGGAAAACGTGATTCTCGACGAAACCACGCGTGAGCCGGATTTTGCAGACATCCGTTTGACGGAGAATACGCGCGCCGCATATCCCATCAATTTCATTGAGAACGCTGTGATTCCCGGAGTTGGCTCTCATCCGCGCAACGTAATGTTCCTTGCCGCCGACGCGTTCGGCGTGCTGCCGCCGATTGCGCGGCTGACACCGGAGCAGGCCATGTATCACTTCCTGTCGGGGTATACGGCGAAGCTGGCGGGGACAGAAACGGGCGTCAAGGACCCGATGCCGGAGTTTTCGGCCTGCTTCGGCGCTCCGTTCTTGCCGTTGGCTCCGCGCACTTATGCGGAGATGCTGGGCAAACGTCTCAAGCAGCACAACGCTTCCTGCTGGCTGGTCAACACCGGCTGGTCGGGCGGAAAGTTCGGCGTGGGCAAGCGCATGAGCCTGAAGATTACTCGCGCGCTGGTGAATGCGGCGCTCGACGGCCGGCTGGATAAGGTGGAGTTTGTCACCGAAGCGGCATTTGGCCTCAGCATTCCTGTCAGTTGCCCCGAGGTTCCGACGGAGATTCTGAATCCGCGCAACGCGTGGGCCGACAAGGACGCCTACGACCGCCAGGCGGTGGATCTGGCTGCGCGCTTCGCGGCTAACTTCGAGAAATTCGACGCGTCCGATGCGATTCGCGCTGCAGGGCCCAAAGCCAAGTAAAACAGAACAATACAAATGGGGCCTCGATCAATCTATTTGATCGAGGCCCTTTTTCTTTACCGCCAACTTTCAGCTTCCAGTCGCCCGCGCACATCGAAAACAGCGGTCCGACCAAATCAGAAGTCCTCCGCCCTCAATGCGCAACCGGAGTGGCAGGCGTGGGCTTGGCGGGCGCTGGCGCGGCGGGAGTGGGCTTGGCTGGGCTTGGCTTGCGCCTCGCAGCAGCCCTCATGCCTGCGCTGGGTTTAGCTGCCGGAGGCGGCGTAGTTCCTTTCGCATCAGTTGCGGCGGGAGCAGGGGCCTCCGGCGCAGGTGCGGCCACGCCGCCACCAGCCACAAGAGTACTAAGAGCGAGAAATGCGGTCAGCGAGTTATTGGTTACATAATCAAAAGTCGCATTTGTGCCAACGAGCTTGTTGGCTGTTGCAAACGCGACGAAATCAGCGTCTTTTTCGATGTGCACAATCTGCATCGCATCACTCTTCTTTATCAACGAAGGAAACATTGCCAGTGTCGTTAGATTGTTGAAGTCGATTTTGCTCACGTCGGGCAGCGTGATGGTGCCAATCAGCCTGTCGCCAACGGTAAAGAGACTCTTGCTTCCAGATTTCGGTGGCTTGTTCCATGCTGATATCGATCGGCCGTTCACGTTGATGCTCGCGATGTTATTTTTCGTCTTGAGCAATAGAATTCCCGTTTGAATTCCAAGAATCGACGCCGGCCCGCTCGCGCCCGCAGTGGTGCTTTTGTTCGGCCGGAAATACCAACCGAAATCACAGTTCCCATTCACGTTGGAGTATTCGTACGCGACTGGCTGAGGCGGAAAGATATCCTGGAAGACTACATTCATTGCTTTGGTGGCCGCCGTCACTTGATTCTGAGTGCCCGGGTAAAAGCTGGCGAGTGCTCCGGCTACATCATTAACACCAGTGGCAACATCCGCGGTGGTCTGATTTTTCATCGCGGCAACAGTTTGTTGCGGGAGCAGACCAAGAATCTGGACACTCCCATCCGTGCACGCACCGTCTATCGGTTTGCCATCCTTATCTAAAAAGGTCAATGTAAATGAGGCGTCGAGCCAGAGGGGATTCAGATCCGTCTCGTCCTTCTGAATCGTTGTGTCCTCATTCTGAATCATGCTGTCGCCACTGGACATGGAGGGCAGATTCACCAGAGGAACAGCGGAGATATAGAAGATAATCGATGGGAAATTGTAACCCTGACTCGAAGCCAAAGCTTGCTGTTGCGCGGACTGGGACTGCACCGCGGAGCTGAGAGAAGGGGTAACAACATATCCCATCGGACCAGCAACCGCATTCGCTGAGACAATCACATAATCGCCTTGTACGGTGGGAGACCTGGAATCCGGTTTGAGCTGCGGAGCTACCGCTTCCAATGGCACAGGTACTGGCACAGCTACTGCAGTTGCGGAGATCGACCCAAGACTGATTGAGAGAACCGCGTTTTGAGTCACGTTCTGACCAACAATCACATTCACGGCATTCTGGAAGACAGGGGAGCCCTTAGCGGTGATGGTGATTGAGGCAGCGCCAACCGGGAGATTGAGAATTCTATACCGCCCGGACGCATCCGTACTCGTTGGGAATGTCCGGCCCGTCGATTTGTTGACGAACACCACCTTGGCGTTCGGAACGGGTGTCCCTGTCTCGTCTGAGACCACACCTGAAATGCTGCCGGTTGATACGGCCGCTTGTGCCTTGGCAAACGCTGCTCCAGCGGTGCCCAGCAAGAGGAACACTAGGAAACAATTAGATAAGTACGCTACCCTGCGACGAACAAGCTGTTCGTTGAACATGCCATTGACCTCTGCCTGAACGATGAAGCTGTAGATGATTGATTCCGAAAGGGGTCGGAATAAACACATCGTCCTACCTAAACGATCAACAGTCAACAGAATAGTGCGGATGGCGCATTTCCTACCGCCCCCCTTCAGACGTATACTGATTCTGCACGCATCAGGTGGCATCCGCGCTTCTTGCGGAGCTGCACTGGAGAACCCTCATGAGCATCATCCAGCTTCCCCCCAGGGAAGATTCCGTCCCTGCGCCGAAGATCACAGCGCAAACCCTCCTCGAAAGAAAACAAGCTCATCAGCCCATCACTGCGCTGACCGCCTACGACTATTCCACTGCGCGCCTGGTAGACCAGGCCGGCATTGACATGGTTCTCGTGGGCGATTCGCTGGGCCAGGCCGTGCTCGGTTATGACAGCACTCTGCCTGTCACCATGGACGAGATGCTGCACCACACGCGCGCAGTCCGCCGCGCTGTCCGCCACGCGCTTCTGGTGGCCGACATGCCCTTCGGCTCCTACCACTCCTCGACCTATGAGGCCATCGCGAACGCGACTCGCTTCATCAAGGAAGCAGGCGCCGAGGCGGTGAAGATTGAAGGCGGACGAAACCGCGCCGAACTCGTCTCGACCCTCACGCAGGCGGAGATTGCCGTGGTTGGCCACATCGGCCTCACGCCCCAGTCGGTGCATCGCATCGGCTACCGCGTGCAAGGTAAATCCGTCACCGCCATTGACGACCTTATCGCCGACGCGCGGGCCTTGGAAGCCGCCGGTGCCATCGCTGTCGTGTTGGAGTGCGTACCGCGCGAAGCTGGCGGCCTCATCACCTCCGCGCTCGCCATCCCCACCATTGGAATCGGCGCTGGCCCCGATTGCGACGGCCAGATTCTCGTCTTCCACGATCTCGTGAATCTGACAGGTGCTCAACCCGCCAAGTTTGTTCGCCGCTACGCCGACGCGTCCGCGCTCATCACTGAAGCTGTCCAGCATTACGCAAGCGACGTTCGCGACGGCACTTTTCCTGCCGATGCCGAGAGCTACCATCTTCCCCGCGAGGCTGGCGCCGAACTCCTTGCGCGCGAGCCTCAGAAGCGCAGTGGGCGATGAATTTTGTCGCAGTTAATATGAAGATTGTGATGGTTGTATGAAGCGCGTTCTCTTGTCATGGAGCAGCGGTAAAGACAGTGCCTGGACGCTCCACTATTTGCGCCGGCAGCCCGATGTTGAATTGGTTGGTCTGCTCACCACTCTGAACACGGAGTTCCAGCGCGTGGCGATGCACGGAACACGCAGGTCAGTCTTGGAGGCCCAGGCCGAAGCCGCGCAATTGCCGTTGTGGATTGTGCCGCTGCCGTGGCCGTGCTCCAACGAAGTCTACGAGCAGCGGATGACGGAGGTGTGCGGTCGTGCGATCAGCGAGCATGTCGACGCCATTGCGTTTGGCGATTTGTTTTTGCCGGATGTCCGCGCCTATCGCGAAGCGCAATTGAAGTCCACCGGGTTGGAACCACTCTTCCCACTTTGGCAAACGCCGACCGCTGCGCTGGCTCGCGACATGATCGCGGGTGGTCTCCGTGCAAAGCTGTCATGTGTGGATTCGAAGCAACTGCCGGAGTCCTTTGCCGGGCGCGAGTTCGACGCAGCGTTGTTGCGGGATTTGCCGCCGGAAGCAGACCCCTGCGGAGAGAACGGCGAGTTTCATACCTGCGTCTATGACGGACCGATGTTCACTGCACCGTTGTGCTTGGAAGCTGGGGAAGTCGTGAACCGGGATGGGTTCGTATATGCGGACTTTCAGACCTCGAACGTCCGGGCATGAGATCGAAAGGAAAGCATTGACTAATTCCATGCGTGTCATCACTACCATTGCCGAAATGCAGATCGCTGCACGCGAGCTCCGGGCCAAAGGCACACTCGGCCTGGTGCCCACCATGGGCGCGTTGCACGCGGGCCATCTCTCGCTCATCGACGCGGCAAAGCGCGATTGCACTCACGTTGTCGCCAGCATCTTCGTCAACCCATTGCAGTTCGGTCCCAACGAAGATTTCAGCCGCTATCCGCGCACCTTTGACGCCGACTGCGCTGCGCTCTCCGCTGCCGGCGTTGACGTCCTCTTTGCTCCCGCTGCTGAAGAGCTCACCCCCGCCGCCGCGACCACCTTCATTGAAGTAGCTGGCATCAGCGACCGGCTCGACGGCGCAAGCCGTCCCGGCCACTTTCGCGGAGTGGCTACCATCGTCGCCAAGCTCTTTCACATCGTCGCGCCCCATCGCGCCTACTTCGGCCAGAAGGATGCTGCGCAGGTTGCTGTCCTCCGAGCCATGGTGCGCGATCTCAATCTTCCCGTGGAACTTGTCGCCTGCCCGATCGTTCGCGAGCCTGACGGCCTCGCCCTCAGTTCGCGCAACCGTTACCTCACGCCCGAGCAGCGCAGCCGCGCCACGGTCCTGCATCGTGCGCTCGACGCAGCCGTAGATCTCCACGCCGGCGGCGAACGCGATTCCCACGCACTCTCAGCGGCCATGTTGCAAGTTTTCGCGACCGAGCCATCGGTCAAAGTGGAATACGCCGCCGTGGTTGATCCTGCCACACTGTTGCCACTGGCTGACACCACCAATGGTGCGCTAATCGCTGTCGCCGCCCATTTTGGCGAAACACGCCTGATCGATAATCACCTCATAGGAGCAGACCATGCCTAGCCCGCTTCCTTTCAAAGTCACGCTCGGCGTCACCGGCGGCATCGCCGCATACAAATCCGCCGAAATTGTTCGCGCTTTGCAGCAGCACTCGCTCGATGTTCACGTAGTGATGACCCGCGCCGCCGAGGAGTTCGTCCGCCCGCTCACCTTCGCCTCGCTCACTGGCCACAAGGTCATCACTTCTATCTGGGAGACGGATGCATACAACGACTCCGGCATCGAGCATATCTCAGAGGCGCAATCCACCGATCTGCTCCTCGTGGCGCCGGCCACCGCACACACGCTCGCCAAATTCGCTTGTGGCATGGCCGACGATTTCCTTTCGACCCTCTACCTAGCCACCACCGCGCCCGTCATGGTTGCCCCGGCGATGAATGTGAACATGTGGAACCATGCAGCGACGCAGGCCAATCTGGCCACACTGCGCCAGCGCGGCGTTGAAATCATCGAGCCGGGCAGCGGCTATCTAGCCTGTGGCATGACTGGCAGCGGCCGCCTTGCCGACACCGACGCGATCGTTGCCGCCGTCCTTGCTCGCGTTCAGCGTCTCGACGAAAACTCACCCTCCGATCTCGCCGGAGAAACCATCTTGATCACCGCCGGTGGCACGCGCGAACCGATTGATCCCGTGCGCTTCATCGGCAACCGCTCCAGCGGCCGCATGGGTTACGCGCTGGCTGAAGCCGCCATCGCGCGCGGCGCAAGAGTAATTCTCATCTCCGCGCCCACCGCGCTTGCCGCACCGGCCGGTTGCGAGCGCATCGACGTCACCACCGCGAGCGAAATGCACTCGGCAGTCCTTGCCCGTCTGCCGCAAGCCACCATCGTCATCAAAGCCGCTGCCGTCTCCGATTTCCGTCCCGCTGCGGTCGCTGCGCAAAAGCTCAAGCGTTCCGGCCCGCTCACGCTTTCACTTGAGCCGACAGAAGACATTGCGCAAAGCGTCGCCGCCCGCCGCAACCCCGGAACATTACTCATCGCCTTCGCCGCCGAAACCCCCATCGATGCGCAAGACCTCATCCGCACCGCGCGCGAGAAGCTGCAACGCAAAGGCGCAGACGCCATCGTCGCCAACGATGTCTCCCAGCCCGGCCTCGGCTTCGATTCAGAAAGCAACGCCGCCACATTCATCACCGCGGCGCGCGAAACCGTTTTCCCCGCGCAATCAAAGCTCAGCCTCGCGCACCGTATTCTGGATCAGGTCGCCCACCTGCGCACATCCGCGCTCGCCTCTGCGTAAGACTGTCTGCAGAGATCAGCTTTGTATCTGAGCATGACTTTAGTCGTGCCGAAAGACGTCATAAAATAAAGGGCTTTAGCCCCTGAGGGAATCAACTCTCAAACGACAACGGATTTCCGGCTCGTCACGAGTCATCCCGCTCCTGTTCCCATTGATCTCGCTGGCCGTGGTCGATGCGGTCTTCGCGATCTTCCTTCTCTTCTAACTCGCGGCGTTTCTCTCGTTCTTCGCGCTCCTCGCGGCCATCGCTCATAACTCACTTCCTTTTTCCGCAGCCAGCGGAAACCGTTCGCGAACAAGCGCCAGCGCCTCGGCGGGCGTTGTGATTGCCCCATCCAACTGTGCATCTTCTACAGCGCGCAGCATCTCGCGAAAGCCCGCTCCGGGCCGGTAGCCTACCGCAATCAACTCGCGCCCAGTGACAAGCGGCTGCGGGCGCACAGCCTCCTCCGGCATTGATTCATAGCGCTCGCGGACAAAATTCCAGTGGTCGAGGTTGCCGCTCCCGGCCATGCAATCCATACGATGCAGCATCAGGTGCTCGGGAAAATTTTCCAGGCGGAAAAATCGCTTGAGCGTCGATGCCTTCATGTGTTGCGCATCGGCAAAGCGCATGTGGTTCTCGACGAGCGAAAGAATCTGATGGGTTTCATCGTTGGAGAAGCGGAAACGCCGGCAGATTTCTGCGCTCATGGCCACGCCCACACCCACGTGGCCGTTGAATCGAATTCGGTCGGCCCGTACAAAGGTAGGCGGCTTGCCGACATCATGCAGCAGCCCGCCCCATGCGAGTGTGAACGGGCAGTCCTCTTCGAGTTGGCCCAGCAACTGCAGAGTATGCGTCCACACATCGCCCTCGGGGTGAAACTGCGGCGGTTGCTCAACGCCCTTCATGCGGGCAATTTCTGGAAGCACTTCGGTGAGGAGACCAGTCTCATCCAAAAGTTCAAAAGCCCGCCGCGCATGGCCCTCGGTCAACATCTTGGTCAGCTCGTCGCGCACTCGCTCGCGGCTGACGGCGTTGATCTTCGCGGCCGATCGACGCATAGCTGCAGCTGTTGCGGGGTCCAGCTCGAAACCAAATCGTGCGGCGAAGCGCACGGCGCGCAACATCCGCAGGTGATCTTCTTCAAAGCGCAACTCGGGCTGACCGATGGCGCGAACGATGCCGGCTTCAAGATCAGCCAGTCCGCCCACATGGTCAATCACCGCTTCATGAAGGGTACGGGCTTCAGCCCGTACATCAAACTCATCCAAGGAGCCGGGCTTTAGCCCCTGAGGGAACAGCCTGTCTGGATCCAGCAACAGCCCATTGATGGTGAAATCCCGGCGCCGCACATCCTCTTCGGCGCTGACGGTATAGCGCACCGCGTCTGGATGCCTCCCATCTGAGTAAGCGCCATCAGATCGGAACGTCGCCACCTCAGTCACAAAATATCTCGATTCATCCTGCGCCGCATCGTCCGCGCCAGCGGAATCTGCACCCCCGCCGGTAGCCACCAGCACTACTCCAAAGTGCGCTCCCACGGCAAAAGTGCGCGGAAACATCTCCAGAACCACATCCGGCGTGGCGCTGGTCGCCACATCGTAATCCTTGGGCTCGCGTCCCAACAGCAGGTCGCGCACGCATCCGCCGGCCAGATAAGCCTCATACCCCGCTGCGCGTAGGTCCGCGATGATATCGAGAGCCGCATCGAATTGGGGCTTGGTGGTTACCATGGCTGCATCTATTGTCGCCCGTGCTGCCGCCCAGCGGGAAACTTCGGTCCACTCAAGTAAAGCCCGCTAAACTAATTAGATGAGCACGCGCGGCCTCATCCTCGGCATCGAATCTTCTTGCGATGAAACGGCTGCGGCCGTGGTGGAGCGAGGAGCGCGCACTGTTTCGTCGGTCGTGGCCTCCCAAATCGCCACACACGCACGCTACGGCGGGGTGGTTCCAGAGTTGGCCAGCCGTGAGCATCTGCGCGCCATCGTTCCGGTCGTCCGCGCAGCCCTCGCCCAGGCCAGAATCACCCTCGCTGATCTGGACGCGATTGCCGTCACCGCCGGTCCTGGCCTGGCCGGGGCTCTCCTGGTGGGAGTTACCTACGCCAAGGCGCTGGCCTTCGCTCAGGGGCTGCCGCTCGTCGCCGTCAACCATCTCGAAGGTCACATCCATGCGGTCCTCCTGAACGAGCATGAGCAGGAACAGGCTTTACAGGCCGTGGAAGAGCCCATTGTTTTGAAAGGGCACGACTTTAGTCGTGCCGCAAATACAACAAAAAAGTCACGGGCTTTAGCCCCTGAGGCAAATTCCCCGTCGCCCAGCGAGCCAGCGTTGGCGTTGGTCGTCTCCGGCGGACATACGCACCTTTATCTGGTGCGCCCGGCTCACGGAACATGGACGTATAAGCTGGTCGGCCGCACGCTTGACGACGCCGCCGGCGAGGCCTACGACAAGGTAGCCAAGCTGCTGGGCTTCGGTTATCCCGGAGGCCCGTGGATCGATGCGCTCTCCCGTTTCGGAAACCCAAAGGCCGTGCCGTTCGCCTTTTCGCATATCAAACCAAAGGTGTATTTGGCGGGGAAAGTTCCAAGAACCAAGGCGGCCAAGACCGCGCCTATCGCCGACCTCGATCCGCGCTTTCTGTTCTCGTTTTCAGGAATCAAGACCGCCGTCCTGCGCTATGTCGAGCTTCACATCCTGCGCGAAGAAGCTCATGACCGCGCAGCCCGCCTTTTCGCTCCCAACTCCGAGGCGCGTCCTCCACAAACCAAAGAAGAAGCTCTCGCACTTTGTCCGCAGCAGATACTGGACCTCGCCGCCAGCTTCCAGTGCGCAGTGGTTGGCGACCTCATGAAGAAATCCTTTGCGGCCGCCGAATCCCTCGGCGCGCGCAGCATTCTAGTAACCGGCGGCGTGGCAGCCAACCGTGAACTACGCGGCCGCTTCACCGCCGAAGCCGCAAGGCGCGGGCTGCGCATCGCCTTTCCCACGCTGGCTTTGTCCACTGACAATGCCGCCATGATTGCAGCCGCCGCCTGGCCGCGTTTTCAGGCAGGCGAATTCGCTGAAGGCTCGCTCTCCGGCGACCCATCGCTGGCGCTGGGGCGATGAATCCTGCCCGCCGAACCCTAACCGCCTCCGAATCCCTCGCTGCTACAATCAAAAGGGCCGAAACTGCGGCTATTTCAACCGTTTAACAGGTAAGAAGTTCGACTGATGACTCTGCGGCTTTTCAATACTCTTTCGGGACAAATCGACCCGCTCGCGCCTTCTGACGGCGAAGCGCTGCGCATGTACGCCTGCGGCCCCACGGTCTATGACTACGGCCACATCGGCAACTTCCGCACGTTTCTGCAAGTGGACGTGCTGCGGCGCTTTCTCAAGCTGACGGGCGTCAAGGTTCGCCACGTGATGAACATTACCGACGTGGACGACCGCATCATCCAAAACGCAGCAGCGGCGGGCATCTCCATTGGGGATTATTCGGCACGCTTTGAGAAGGCGTTTTTTGAGGATATGAATACTCTCGGCATCGAACGCCCGGAGATCATCGCCCGCGCAACGGAGAACATTCCGCGCATGGTGGAGCTGGTCCAACGGATCGCTGCGGCGGGAGCGGCTTACCAGGCAGAAGACGGAAGTTGGTACTTCAGGCTCGCGGCGTTTCCCGAGTACGGCAAGCTCAGCAAAAAAGATTTGTCCGGGATGGAAGATGGCGCGCGTGTCGATCTGGACGAGTACGAGAAAGATTCGGCGCGGGATTTTGCGCTGTGGAAAGCGGCCAAACCGGGCGAAACATCGTGGGATACGGCCATTGGCCGCGGGCGGCCAGGATGGCATCTGGAGTGCTCGACCATGGCCATGGAGTTCTTGGGCGAGAGCTTCGACCTGCACGCCGGCGGCGAAGACCTCATGTTCCCGCACCACGAAAACGAAATTGCGCAGAGCGAGAGCGTCACGCACAAACCGTTTGCCCGCCACTGGATGCACGTGCGGTTTCTGCTCGTGGACGGGCGCAAGATGTCCAAGAGCGAGGGCAATTTTTATACCCTGCGCGACCTGCTGCTCAAGGGCTACAAGGCGTCCGCGATTCGCCTTGCGCTGATTTCAGTGCCTTATCGGCATCAAATGAACTTCACATTCGACGGTCTTGTCGAAGCTACCAGCGCCATTGAGCGGCTGCGTACATTTCGCCAGCGGCTGGTAGCCGGGAGCTTCGAGCCAGGAGAAAATTCCGCGCTGCAAGAGGCGGCAAAGACAGCGCAGGCGGATTACATGGCCGCGCTGGCCAACGATTTGAACACCGCCGAGGCGCGTGCGCCAATCTTCGATCTGCTGCGCGCGGCCAACACAGCGATGGATCAGGGTCAATTGAAAGCAGCGGACCGCGATGCAATTCTGGCCGTCCTCGCGAGCTTTGACGCGGTCTTTTGCGTGATGGAAGATCGCGACGCCGAGGCCACGAAACAAGCATTGGAATGGGCCGAGCGAGAAGGCCGGCTGAATGATGTTGCTCCCGAGTTGCTCGTGCGGCAAGGGCTGACGGATGAAGTGATAGACGCTATGGTGGCCGAGCGTGATCAAGCCAAAAAGCAACGCAACTTTGCCCGAGCCGACCAGATCCGCAACGAACTGGCGGAAAAAGGCGTGGTGCTGGAAGATTCCAAAGACGGCGTTCGCTGGAAGCGAAAGTAATTCTCAGAAATATTCAGATTGTGGAGGCTTGCCCCATGGAACCCAACGAAGCGCAAGAGTTGCAGGAACACGCCGAGCACGCCGGGCACGAACAGGCCATGCGGCCGGTAGCTTTGACCATGACCGTACTGGCCGTGCTTGTGGCCGTGGTGACCGTACTCGGTCATCGCACCCACACCGACGCCATCCTCAACCAGACGAGAGCCGCGGTCGAGCAGAACAAGGCTGCGGACGAATGGGCCTTTTACCAAGCCCACAAGATTCGCGCGAACGACACTGACCTGATCTCCGACCTGATGGGCGTGGTGGCGATTGCGAACAAGGACGAGGCGAAGAAGAAGGCCAAGGGCTACGCTGACCACCAGCAGAAATGGGCCACAGATCTTAAGGAAAGCGAAGAAAGGGCCCGCGACAAGGAAAAGAAGGTAACTGAATACGAGGAGAAAGTGGAAAAGGCTGAGGTCCGCGCCGACCGCTTCGATCTGGGTGAGGTGCTGCTCGAGATTGGCCTGGTCATTACCTCCATTACGCTGCTGACTCGCCAGCGCGCATACTGGTTCGCCGGGCTGTGCTTCTCCGCTGCCGGAATTGTAGCGGCTGTTTTGGGTTTGATACTCAGCTAGAATTGCGCTCTCGGCCCATTTGAATCCGGCAGGGGTGGCCAACATTCACGGCCGCATTGATTGAACGCGTAACGATTCCAGATACCGATCTGGACTGGTATTACGCCCCTAAATTCTCACAGCCAATTCATTCCGCTGTACAATTCCAGCAGGCGTCAAAGAGCCAGCTTCGCATCGGAAGCTGGCTTCGCGCGTCTAATACTCAGGTGCCCTAATGACCGCATCCCGCGAAAAAGCCGAAACGCGCAAACTGCCCATGATGCCCATTCGGGACATGGTGATCTTTCCCTACATGATGACGCCCTTCGTCGTCGGGCGCGAGTCGAGCGTGCGCGCGCTTGAAGAGGCGCTCACCGGCGACCGCAAAATTTTTCTCGCCACGCAGCACGATGCTTCCATCGATGAGCCCAAGGCCAAGGAAATTTATCAGGTTGGCTCGATTTGCAATATCGTGCAGAGCGTCAAAATGCCCGACGGCAATATAAAAGTTCTGGTCGAAGGAGTAGAGCGCGCCAAATCTGTCGATGTGAGCGACAAGGACGGCTTCTTTGTCGCCACAGTGCGCCTGGGCAAAAGCGACTTTGAAATGACTCCGGCCGTAGACCAGCTCATGACGCGAGTCACGGGGCTCTTCGAGCAGTACGTGAAGCTGCAGCAATCGCTGAACTACGAAACCATCATCGCTACGGTGCGCATGGATGAGCCGGCCAAGCTGAGTGACACCATCGCTGCCAATCTGCAACTCGGCGTCGAGGAAAAACAGGAGTTGCTGGGCCTATTCGATCCGGCCACGCGCCTGGCACGCATCGCCGACGTGCTCGACATCGAGATTGAAAAGCTGGACCTCGACCGCAACATCCAATCGCGCGTGAAACGGCAGATGGAGCGCGCGCAAAAAGAGTATTACCTCAACGAGAAAATCAAGGCTATTCAGAAGGAATTGGGCCGCGGCGAAAAGAGCGAATTCGACGAACTGCGCAAGAAAATCGAATCCGCCGGAATGTCCAAGGAAGTGCTCGACAAGGCCATTCAGGAACTCAAAAAGCTCGAAGCCATGCCGCCCATGTCAGCCGAATCCACAGTCAGTCGCAACTACATCGATTGGCTGCTGGCCGTGCCGTGGAAGAAACGCTCGAAAGAGACCCGCTCCATCGATTACGCGGAGAAGGTGCTCAACACCGACCATTATGGCCTGGAAAAGATCAAGGAGCGCATACTTGAGTTCCTCGCGGTGCGTCAGTTGGTCAAGAATCCCAAAGGCTCGATTCTTTGCTTTGCCGGGCCGCCGGGAGTGGGCAAAACCTCTTTGGGCATGTCGATTGCAAAGGCGACTGGCCGCAAATTTGTGCGGCTTTCGCTGGGCGGCATTCGCGACGAGGCTGAGATTCGCGGCCATCGCCGCACCTACATCGGCGCGCTGCCCGGCCAGATCATTCAGCACATGAAGCGGGCTGGAACCAAGAATCCGGTTTTCCTTCTCGACGAAGTGGACAAGATGGCTTCGGACTTCCGCGGCGATCCGGCCTCCGCGCTGCTTGAAGTGCTGGACCCGGAACAGAATTCCACTTTCCAGGACCACTATCTGGATGTGGATTACGACCTCTCGCAGGTGCTGTTCGTGGCCACGGCCAACGTGATGCACACCGTTCCGGCCGCCTTGCAGGACCGCATGGAAGTTCTTCGCCTGCAAGGGTACACCGAGCAGGAGAAGCTTGAGATTGCGCGGCAATATCTAGTGAAGAAACAGCGCACGCAGACCGGGTTGAGTGAGAAGAACTTGTTATTCAAGGATGACGCGATTGTCGAAATTATCCGCAACTACACGCGCGAGGCGGGCGTGCGCAATCTGGAGCGGGAAATAGGCAACATCTGCCGCAAGGTGGCGCGCCGCGTGGTGAACAAAGGCGCAAAACACAAAGAAGAGATCACTGCCGCCAACGTCAGCGAGTTTCTTGGAGTGGCCAAATTCCGTGACTCCGAGGTGCATGAAAAAAGCGAAGTCGGCCTGGTCACCGGACTCGCATGGACAGAAGTGGGCGGCAGCATTCTCACCACCGAGGTGCAGATACTCGACGGCAAGGGCAAGCTCACCATCACCGGCCAGTTGGGCGACGTGATGCAGGAGTCGGCGCAGGCCGCGCTCAGCTACATTCGCGGCCGCGCGCAGGCGCTCGGCCTCAGCCGCGAGTTTTATCGCAGCATCGACGTGCATCTGCATGTGCCGGAAGGCGCCATTCCCAAGGACGGGCCCTCGGCCGGCATCACCATGGCCACGGCCATTGCCAGTGCGCTGGCCAAGATCCCGGTGCGGCGCGACATCGCCATGACCGGCGAAATCACTCTGCGCGGCAAGGTGCTGGCCATCGGCGGATTGAAAGAAAAGCTGCTGGCCGCGCTGCGCGCTGGAATTTTCGAAGTGATTTTGCCCCGAGCCAACGAAAAGGATATTGCCGAGCTGCCGGACAACATCAAGAACTCGATGAAGCTATATTTCGTCGATCAGATGGACGAGGTGCTTGCGCTGGCGCTTGAAGGCCCGCTGCACGCGTCCTTGCCCATCGCGACCGAAGTGCTCACTGCCGTGCCCGCTGCGGAACACGCGGCAAATCTGCCCGCGCCTCAGTAACACGTGCCCAAGTAAACCGGGTGCCCCATCCATTTCGCGCTCTTTGCGAAATGGGTGGGATGCCAACTAATCCAATCATTTCCGATTCACAACTGATCGCAAATTTCTCTGAAGTCCCATGCGCCCGATTTGCCTGCAACCCACTCGGCTGCGCGAACTGCGCCCAATGCGAAGCCGCGCCGGCTGTGGGCGTCGTGGCGAATCTCCAGCGTGTCAACCCCGCTGGAAGCTTTGACAATGTGCTCGCCCTTGGCGTCGCCGACGCGGCATGATTCAATCTTGACTTCGATGCCCGGGCGAACCGAATGAATAATTTCCTGTAGCGTAATCGCGGTGCCGGAGGGCGCGTCGAGCTTGGAAGTGTGATGAGTTTCGCTGATGGAGAAGCTGTAGCCATCGAGTTTTGCGAGGTCGGCGGTAAGGCGGAACAGCTTTTGCACGCCCATTGAAAAATTCGTTCCGTAGAGCAGCGCGCCATTCCTTTGCGCGAGAGCTTTCATCTCGTCGAGGTGCGCGTACCAGCCTGTGGTGCCCACCACGATGCGCCCGCCCAGAGCCAGCACGACGCGTATGTTTTCGGCGGCAGCCTCGGGAGCCGTGAAATCGATTACTGCATCCACGCCGGCGAGACTCTTGGCCGTGAGCGCGGAAGCATGGCTGTTTTCATTGATGTCGAGTGCACCGACGGCGTGGCCACGCTCCCGCGCGACTTCAGCAACCAGGCTGCCAGTTTTGCCTTTACCTAGAATCAAAAATTGCATGAAAACCTCACGGCGGCTTCAACAACTAATGTGGATATTAAATGATGGCCTCGGTATAGTTTGTGTTGCCGCGGCGTTATCCTGTGGACAACCTATGTCCGGAGCAAAAGCACGAAATCAAATGCCGTCGTCTGCCATTGCGCGCCGTCGCAAGCGTCGCTGGCCGCGCATCCTCCTGTGGTCCTTAGCCGGGCTGCTGGTTCTCATTCTTGCAGCCGTCGGCGCGGGCGTAGTATGGCTACGCTCGGTCACCGTGGCCGCGCTACCGGTGTTGGATGGAGATGTGCATCTTGCTGGCCTTTCCGTGCCTGTGATCGTTCGCCGCGACGCTCACGGCGTGCCCCACATCGAGGCTTCCAGTGAGGATGATCTGTTCATGGCGCAGGGCTATGTGACCGCGCAAGACCGGTTATGGCAGATGGATGCCTCGCGCCGCGCCGCCAACGGCGAGTTGGCGGAGATTATGGGCGCATCCTTGGTCACGCACGACAAAACGCAGCGCGTGTTGCAGTTGCGAACCACCGCACAGCGCATCTACGCGAATCTGTCCGCGGAAGATCGCGCCCGCCTCGACGCTTACGCACGCGGCGTGAACCTATTCATTGCGCAGCACCAGGATTCGCTGCCGCCCGAGTTCAAGCTGCTCTGCTATCGCCCACAGCCGTGGAGTGGCATGGACTCGCTCAGCATCGGCCTGATGATGGTCGAAACGCTGGACCTCCGCGCAAGAACGAAGCTTTCACGGGGAGTTGTCTCCGCACGGCTGAATAACCCCAAGCTGGAGGCCGATCTGTTTCCCGTCGGCTCGTGGCGCGACCATCCGCCCACCGGCCAGGTAGTGGATTGGAGCCAGCCGCATCCCGCGCCCACTCCGTCCAAGGACGAAGACGAGGACGATCTCAGCCAGGCCAACGCCGCAAACCACGATGACACCAGCGATCTACGCTACCTGCTCGGCCCGCCCGATTGCGACGGCTGCGCGCCAGGCTCGAACAACTGGGTTATCGCCGGCAAGCACACGGCCAGCGGCAAGCCATTGCTCTCCAATGACATGCACCTCAGCCTGACTGAGCCCAACGTCTGGTACATGGCCGATTTGAAAGCAACTGGCGCAAATGGCACGCCCGGCTTCCACGCTGCCGGGGTCACGCTGCCCGGAATGCCATTCGTGATCGCCGGCCACAACGAGCACGTGGCCTGGGGATTCACCGCGCTCTACGCCGACGTCGAGGACCTTTACATCGAGAAGCTCGACGGTCAGGGCAACTTTCAGGACGACGACGCAGCCTGGAAGCCGCTCAAGATCGACCATGAGACCGTCAAAGTCCGCGGAGCCAAAGACGTTACGCTCGATGTGCAACTCACGGCTCATGGTCCGCTGCTGAATCCTCTTCTCACCCATGACACGAGATCCATCTCCCTCAAGTGGACCCTCTACGACCCGTCGCTGAACACTCTGCCGCTCTACCAACTCAACGTCGCTTCGAACTGGAAAGAGTTTTCCGCCGCGCTCGCCACCTGGTGCTGGCCCACGCAGAGTGTGGTCTATACCGACGATCAGGGCCACATCGCATACCAAGCGGTTGGCAAAGTGCCGATCAGGCCGGCCGGCATTCAGGACGCACCTGTTCAGGACAACAGCCACGAGTGGCAGGCGTACATTCCCTTCGATCAAATGCCCAACGCCGTCGATCCTCCATCTGGTTTTCTAGCCACTGCCAACTCCCGAGTGAGCAGCGAGAAATTCCCCGTTCCGCTCACCGACGAATGGATTGATCCCTATCGCGTCGAGCGCATCTACAAATCCCTGCAGGGCCGCGAACAGCTCAAGTCCGCCGATATGCTCGCCGTACAGACCGACATCTACAGCGAAGTGGACCAGGAACTCGGGCAGCGCTTTGCCTACGCCATCGACCACACACCGGGCGTGGACAACCGTCTGAAGAAAGCCGCCGACCTCATGCGCTCCTGGGATGGCCGGCTGACCACTGATTCCGCCGCTGCCTCCATCGTCACCCAAACTCGCCGAGCCTTTTGGCCGCTGATTCTCGAGCCCAAGCTCGGCAAAGACGCCGGCGAGTACCACTGGTCCGAATCCAACTTTGCCGAAGAAGAGATCATTATGCGCGCCAAAACCGACTGGCTTCCGAGGGGCTATAAGAATTGGGACGCGCTCTTGACTGACGCTGTTCGCAAGGGGATGGAGCAGGCCAAGGCTCCCGCCGACGTGACCCAATGGAGCTATGGGAGTTGGCATGTGGTCGATATCGAGCATCCGTTGGCAAAATTTCTTCCTCTGATAGGACCTGTCGCCGGGACCGGACCGCAACCGCAGAGCGGCGACACTACCACAGTCAAGCAAGTGGGCCGCGACTTCGGCCCCTCGCAGCGCTTCACCATGGACTGGAGCAACATCGACGGTTCTACGGAAAACATCGTGCTGGGCGAGAGCGGCAATCCGCTGAGCCCGTACTTCCGTGATCAATGGAGCGACTGGTATGGCGGAACGACCTTCGCGTTCCCATTCAACTCGACAGCCGTGGCCGCCCAAACGCAACACACGCTGCGGCTGCTGCCGTAAAGCTGCGCCGCGTTCATTTATCATGACAACAATGACCGTTGACGTGAAATCGCTTCTGCAAGAGGGCGCGGCGCGAGCCGACCAAGCGCTCGAAGAGTTGCTGCCCCGCGTTACCACCGTGCCCGCGTCGATTCATGGCGCCATGCGCCATTCGGTTTTTGCAGGCGGCAAGCGGCTGCGACCGGTGCTCGCTCAACAGGCCGCCGTCACCATCGCCGGGGCTTTGCCTCCTGGAATTGCCCGTCTCGGTGCCGCCCTCGAAATGCTTCACACTTACTCGCTCATCCACGACGACTTGCCGGCGCTGGACAACGACGACCTGCGCCGCGGCAAGCCCACCAGCCACGTGGTCTTCGGCGAGGCCATCGCCATCCTGGCCGGCGACGCGCTGCAGACGCGCGCATTCGAGGTTCTCGCCGGGCTTGATTCGCCGCCAACGGCTACTGTGCAAATCATCGGTCTCGTTGCCAACGCTGTCGGCACCGTCGAAGGCATGATCGGCGGCCAGGTTTTGGATCTCGAAAGCGAGCACCTGAAGCCCACACCGGAACTGGTCAGCGCAATTCACCGCGCCAAGACCGGCGCGCTGATTCGGGTAAGCGTCGTGGCCGGCGGGGTTTACGCCGGGGCCACTGCGGATGATGTAGCCCGGCTGACCGTTTTCGGCACCAAGGCGGGACTGGCATTTCAGATTGTGGACGATGTGTTGGATTTGACCGTGGACTCGGCGCACCTGGGCAAGACAGCGGGCAAGGATCAGGCGACGGAAAAGGCCACTTGGCCGGCCGTTTACGGCATCGACCAGAGCCAGCGCGATGCCTCGCGCCTGATCGAAGAAGCCTTTGCCGCTCTCGAGCCCTACGGTACTCGTGCCGATGGACTCAAAGCCGTCGCCCGCTATCTGGTCGAGCGGAAAAACTAGGCCTGCCGCCAGTTGCCCCGGAAGGCATCTGCCGGCAGCAAGAGAAGGAGACTCGCAAAATGAGCCAACGCGCGCAAACCATCGTTGCCGCAGATGCGGGCACTGTCCAACTCGGAGATTGCACGGTCAACCGCCTGGGTTTCGGCGCCATGCGCGTCACAGGCAAAGGCATCTGGGGACCGCCGGCAGATCGCAATGCGGCTTTGGCAACGCTCCGGCGCGTGGTTGAACTCGGAGTCAACTTCATTGACACGGCGGACTCTTATGGCCCATACGTCTCTGAAGAGCTCATCGCTGAGGCGTTGGCGCCTTATACGCAAGGCCTAGTGATTGGCACCAAAGGCGGATGGGAGCGCCCCGGCCCCGGTCAGTGGACTCATAATGCCAGCCCGAAGCATTTGCAGGAAGCGGTGGAGGGCAGCCTGAAGAGGCTCCGCCTCCATCAGATCGACCTCTTTCAGTTGCACATTCCCGATCCCACGGTTTCGTTTGATGCTTCAATGGAAACGCTGGCCCGTCTGCGCGAGCAGGGAAAGATCCGTCACCTTGGACTGTCGAATGTGACTCTGGAGCATGTGGAGCGGGCGCGCAAAATTGTGCCCGTTGTCTCTGTGCAGAACCGGTTCAGTTTTGCCGACCGGGAGTGGGACTTTTTGTTGAACCACTGCGAACAGAAGGGGATTGTCTTCATTCCCTGGGCGCCGTTGGGTCAGAATCGGCAGGGCAGCGAGGTCTTGGAAAGAGCGGCCAAAGAGCTCGGCTGGACGCCGCTTCAGGTGGCCTTGGCGTGGCTGCTCAGGCGCTCCAGCGTCATGCTTCCGATTCCCGGAACCTCGTCAGCCGCTCACGCCGAAGAGAACGTACAAACTGCGGGGCTCAAGTTGCCCGACGCGCTGTTCAAGGAATTGTCCGAAGTGAATCCGCCGCCCGCTAGCCTCCGATAAGGCAGGTGCCGGGTTAAGTAGCGTTTGGCAAATCCCAGGTGAACCCGAAATCGACGTGCTTTGTGTCAGGGCACGACTTTAGTCGTGCCGCAAATGCCCGTAAAATGAACGGGCTTTAGCCCCTATGGGATATGTTTCTTGGCATATTGAGCGCCCAGTGCCCCATTCATTCGCTTTTCCCGTCGAATGGGTGGGAATCACGCCTTACCGCGCCAGCGCCCGCCGCAAAGCCTCACGCTTGGCGGCCACATCTTCCACAGTCGATTGCACCCGGTTCAGTACCTGTTGCACCTGATCGATATAGCCGGGGAGTGCATTCCACCAGGAGTGCAGGGTCTGCTTCTGGTCAAGCAACGCCAAGGCTGTACCTGACGCCGCAGCCACCATCCCGGCGCGCCGCTCGCCCGCGAGCAGCAGCAAACCTGCCGTCACCAGGGTTCCACCGGCCGCAAAACCTATCCAGTTCATGGTTTCGGATTCCACGGCGTCCGGTGTTGTTGCAGAATCATCTCCTGGCTTGGAAAGCGGAACAATCACCATCTTCTCTCCTTCCGTCCCGGACATCTGTCGCAGGGATCGGTGCATCCAGTATCGCTCTAAACTGCCCGCCGCACGCAACCCGCCAGCAGCCGCCCATGCGCGCAGAATTACCGTCTACGGAGTCGCCTTCAGTCCAAGTCGAACTCGCGCAGCGGCTTGCCGTCAGGGGCGTCCTTGGCCTTGCGCAGGGCCTCGGCAAACTTCTTCTCGAAGAGGTCTTCCTTATTCTTTTCCGCCTCCACCGACTGCCGGAAAATCGATTCTTTGCGCTCATCATGTTCGCGCATGGCCTGGGCTGCCGTCTCCAGGTCCTCAAACATACGTTTGCGCAGCGCGGGGGTATGGCTCACCACCAGCCCCGTGGCTGCATCAACCTTGAGCATCGCCCCGCAGTCGGGGCACGCCACTTCGAAAATCTTTTCCTTCGCTTTAGCCATTTTCTTTCTAGCCGAATTGTAAGCGTTGCCGGGCCAAATTGCACAGAGCTGAAGCATGGTTTACATTAGCAAACGCGCGGGGATGTACGCTACGCTGAATTCTCTGCAAAGACGCCAAATTCACCTAAATTGTAGATTTATAAGCGTTTCTTTGCCAGAATTGAACAGGACTAAGATCAAACGTACGTCAATGTACGTTTTGAAACGTACATCATGTTACACTTTTCCCATGGAAGTTCCCATCACCCAATTTCGTCGGGAGATATTTTCGCTCGTCAATCAAGCGCTCGACGGTGCCGAAGTCTGGGTCACGCACAAGGGCCGTCGCCTCAAAATTGTCCCTGAGGGCAAGCCGGTCGGCCGCCTCAGCCTAATTACGCCCTTGGACGTTATGGTCGATCCGAATTTCGACGTAGATGATCCCGCTTTCAAGGCCAAGACGCTGGACGAGATAGTAAAAGAGTGGGAAAGCGACTGGGAGAAGCTTTGATTGCCTATCTGGACACACACGTTTTCCTTTGGTTGGCCGCAGGCAAGGTCAATAGGCTCAGCTCGGTAGCAAGAAGCTTGGTGGACAAGGCGGACTTGCTGCTGTCTCCCATGGCTCTCCTCGAACTCGAATACCTTCACGAATCAGGTCGAACCAGGTTTCCCGCTCGGGATCTGCTAAAAAAGGTCAGTCACGAAACTAACCTGAGACTCTGCGAGATTCCCGCTTCCACCATCGCCAGCGCCGCCCTTGACGAGAAATGGGCGCGAGACCCTTTTGACCGCCTCATCGTGGCCAACGCCAAGGCCAATGGATTCGCCTGGCTTATCTCCGCCGACGAAGAAATTTCCCGGAACTACCCGCGAACAGTCTGGTAAAGCCCGCCCGCGCTCACTCGATCACCACGCGAATATCGAACTGCTCATCGTCCGGCGTGGGCTTCTCCCACGAGCGGACGTAGTGCAGCCGCAAAACTCCGTCGCCACCGTGCTTTGGCTCAAACTGAAAAACCTGGAAGACAGGCCGGCCTTCGCCGGGTTCCGTAACGTCAGTCTGCGACTGGTGATGCAGCTTCAAAAGCGGAGTCGATTCCTTCTCGATGTACCACATGAACCCCGTTGTCGGATTCGCTTTCAGGCTCACTTCCAGCGTGTCGCCCAGCCTGAGATGAACCACGCCACCCTTGTCCGCGTCCGTGATCGCTTTGGTCGCCGCAAAAGCGGTATGTGGAAGGCAGACGATAGCCGCCAAAGCCATCAAAAAAATCGACAGAAAGGAAACAGTCCGGGGAATAGATCGACCAGTCAACATAACAACTTCCTTCCGCACAGTACAGACCGATTTCTCGAGCCCTCATCCGCGCACCAACGAAGATACATCGATCCTCGGCGGGCTGCAACTAGAGACTCGGCCAAGGACAGCGAGCAGGGAGTACTGCAATAATCTCTGTGAGGTTGACCGGCGGATGAACGACGAACGATCGGAGACAACACTGGACGTCGTCGCTGTCACGTCGCAACGTCCGACAGTCATTACGAATTTCGTTGGATATACGCCTCCATTTGATGTGGCACCAATCGCAGAAAGAATGCTGGCATCAGTTCCTCCCAAGTATTTGGTCGGGCTGAGCGAAGTCGTCCTCACAAGCTCTTCCGGACTTCCACGCAAGCTGCGCAGAAGTGTGACGAAATCAAGAAAACGTAAGGTGAAGATTGCTGAGGCCCGTGGCCTCTATCACCCGGCGTGGAACGGCAATCGCGCAAGGATTGAGATATTCATCGACAACACCCTCAAGAACTGGGAAAAGGGATGGTGGCTGTCCTTGCCATCCTATCGTGAGATTTTGCTGGAAGATGTGCTCTTTCACGAGATCGGACATCACATTCACGCCAGGGTACTGCCTGAGTTTCGCGAGAAAGAGGACGTTGCGGATAGCTGGAAGGTGAAGTTGAAGAGGCAATATAACCGAGCCCAACACCCGTGGCGAAGGGCGCTTCTCTATCCGTTCCGACCAATCCTCATCGCGCTTAGCAGGGCCGCCAGCAGATGTCAGTTTGAGAGAGGATGGATATCCCGAGCAGAATTCGACGAGGATACAAAGGGATCCGTTAGTCCAAAGAAATAAACGGCCCTGCTCACGCGAGCAGGGCCGTTCCGACTAAAGCAGCAATTCGTATAGACAAAGCCTGTCAGTGCTTCTCCGCCGCCGACGCAATCTTCGCTTCAGCTTCGGCGATGACGCGCAGCGCTTCAGTGTAAGCCGCTTCGCTATCGCCGGCCTGGTCCCATTCCTTATGGCCGCGTGCGAGCTGTTCCTGCGCTGCGCTCGCGTCACGTCGATCTCCTCAGGCTTCAAAGCATCGGACGCCAGGATAGTGACGCGGTCTCCCAGCACCTCGGCAAAGCCCCAACTGACGTTCCAGCGCAGCGAGCCTTCCGGGCCGCCTGTCTCGCCGTCCGCCCCGCTCCCGCCGTGCACAATTACATCGCCTGCGCCCAGTTCGGCTACCAGCGGCGCATGACCGTAGAGCACCTCCATGTACCCGTTTTTGGCGGGCAGATCCACCGACGCAGCCGGGTGATCGAAGAGGGTGCGCTCGGGAGTGACCAGCCGTACGCGCAGTTGATTTATTTCCTCAGCCATAAGTCCCTTCGGGACAGTGGTCAGTGGCTAGTGAACAGTGGTCAAAAAAAACTCTGGCCGCAATACCGGCATTACTGTCCACTGTTCACTGTTCACTGTCCACTGCTTTACACACTCGCCTTCAGCTTCTCGGCGGTTTCCAGCACTTCTTCAATTGCGCCCTTCATATAGAAGGCCTGCTCGGGAATATCGTCGTACTTGCCCGAGATGATCTCCTTGAAGCTGCGCACCGTGTCGGCAACCTTCACATACGCTCCCGGAATGCCCGTAAACTGCTCGGCCACATGGAACGGCTGCGAGAGGAACTTCTGCACCTTGCGGGCGCGCGCCACCGTGAGCTTGTCCTCCTCTGAAAGCTCGTCGATGCCCAGAATGGCGATAATGTCCTGCAAATCCTTGTAGCGTTGCAGAATGCGCTTCACGCCCTGCGCCACGTCGTAGTGGTCCTGACCCACGATGCGCGCGCTCAGGATGCGCGAGGTCGAAGCAAGCGGATCGACGGCCGGGTAAATTCCCAACTCCGACAGCGGCCGGCTCAGCACGGTGGTCGCGTCCAGGTGAGCGAATGTGGTCGCCGGCGCCGGATCGGTCAAATCGTCAGCCGGCACATAGACCGCCTGCACTGAAGTGACAGAGCCCTTGCTGGTCGAAGTGATTCTCTCCTGCAACTCGCCCATCTCGGTAGCCAGATTCGGCTGGTAGCCGACAGCGGACGGCATGCGGCCCAGCAGCGTTGAAACCTCGCTGCCCGCCTGCGTAAAGCGGAAGATGTTGTCAATGAACAGCAGCGTGTCAGAGCCTTCCACGTCGCGGAAGTACTCGGCCACGGTCAGCGCGCTCAGAGCCACGCGGAGGCGTGCTCCTGGCGGCTCGGTCATCTGCCCGTAAACCAGCGCGCATTTCGAGTTGGCAAAGTCGCCCGGCTTGATGACGCCCGACTCGGTCATCTCAGTCCAAAGGTCGTTGCCCTCGCGCGTCCGCTCGCCCACGCCGGCAAAAACCGAGAAGCCGCCGTGATTCTTCGCCACGTTGTTGATCAATTCCATGATGACGACGGTCTTGCCCACGCCGGCGCCGCCGAAGAGGCCGATCTTGCCGCCCTTCAGGAATGGCTGAATCAGGTCGATGACCTTGATGCCGGTCTCGAACATCTCCTCGTGGGTACTCTGCTCGTCAAACAGCGGCGCGGGCCTGTGAATAGGCATGCGCGTCTTTTCGCCGATGGGACCAAGATTATCCACCGGCTCGCCAATGACGTTAATCACGCGGCCCAGCGTCTCTTTGCCCACGGGCATGCTGATGGGGCCGCCGGTGTCAATGGCCTTCATGCCGCGGACCATGCCGTCAGTGGCTTCCATCGCAACCGTCCTGACGCGTCCCTCGCCCAAGTGCTGCTGGACCTCAAGAATCACGCTGATGGGCGTGGGAACCTTGAAGCCCTCGCTGGTAACGCGCAGCGCCTGATAGATGGGCGGCATTGTCGCTTCTTCAAACTGCACGTCCACCGCGGGACCGGAGACCTTGATTACCTTGCCGATATTCTCTGCCATTTTTCTGCCTTCTTCAAAAAAATCAAATTCCTGCTAGTCCAAGATTTTGTGCAACTGCGACCGAATCGCGCCCCTTAGGCTAACCCCGGCCCGATTTGGATCGTTCCAAAGAAACGAATGCGAACCCCACTTTGATTGCGGAAGATCGCGTCTTGCTTCCTCCAAGTCCTTCTTTTCCTTGCGGTACGCTTTTGTTTCAACCCAATAATCGAACAAGGAATTCGCAACGACGGAATCTCGTATCGTCCACACCGAATCTTCTGCAACCTGGATCTTCACTTTCGCTCGGACAAGCCCCGCATCAAAATCACCATCATTTACTGCGCCAAAATCCTGTAAAGCATCGACCAAAGAAACAGCATCTCTAGCCGTCGAACGCTCACCGGGTGTCAGCCATCGAAGCTCGACCGTCAGCACTATGCCAATTGCAACAACAAGAACCCCAATGACAATACCAACACGTGTGGAAATTCTTAGTGTTCGTGCAAAAATCTTCCGTGAAGTCTCTTTGCTCCAAATCTCGATCTGCAAAAGCTCACGGACTTTCATTTCAAATCCTTACTGCGCCGCCGCTCCACTCACAATCTCGATAATTTCCTTGGTGATGGCCGCCTGGCGCACGCGATTCATGTGCAGCGTGAGCGCGTCGATCATATCCGAGGCGTTGTTGGTTGCCGAATCCATCGCCGTCATGCGCGCCGCATGTTCGGCGGCAAC
>JBEKQD010000015.1:0-83127 GCA_049520075.1 Occallatibacter sp.
GCGTAGTGCGGCAGCATCCAATCGCGCAGAGTCACGTCCGCGAGAACTGCGGCCAGCGCCAGCAGAAGAATGATGGGAATCAAGGGCAGCACCAGGGACAGCAACAACGGGATGTCGGGATGGCCGCCCGGCGGCATCTCACGGAAGAGTTTGATAAATCCGGATACGAACGGGATGGCGATGAGGGCGGCCAGCAACACGAAGCAGAGCCCCACCGCAATGTTCAAACCGAAGAAGCGCATAGCCTTGTCCCGATAGAGGTGCCAGCCGGGGCGAATCCCTCTTGTGTTGTGGACGAGGCAATGAAAGAACGCGAACCGCAGGCGGGTGATGAGATAGGCCACGACGAGCGACACCACAATCGCTAACAGCACGACCGCCACAATGGCGACGACCCATTCGTGGGGGATGTCGTGCAGGGAGTTGAAGACGGGGCCGTGTCCGGAGGGTTGGTTATGGTTCGATGAGGAACGGAGGCTGCTGGAAAAACCCTCGGTGATGATGGCCACCAAGCCGAGCTTCAGGTAGTTTCCCCAGGAGAATGGCTTGAAGAGGAATTCTTTTGTCCGTTGAATGGCAGGCGAGACGGCATCGGCGGCAGAGATAGCGCGCATAGGAGTCCTTTCCGGGTAAGGCACACAGTACAAGAGACCTACGCAGATATTATGCGCGAAGTTCCACAGCGGATTGCGGCATTGCGTTCCGCCACGCATCAAAGGCCGCCAGCGACCGTTCGCACACCAAACGATGCCGCTCCTTCTTGTCTCTCACCTTCTTGCGCACTTCCTCTTCCAGCGGTTCCAGCAAATCAAATGTGACGTTCGCCGGTTGAAAATTCTTCGGGTCGGCGTGGGTAATGTAATGCACCAGCGAGCCCAGAGCACTGGCACGCGGCGCAGGCGTGGGTTCTTCTCCGCGCACAAGTGCGGCCGCATAAATCCCCGCCAGCAGCCCCGTCGCAATCGACTCCGTGTAGCCTTCCACTCCTGCGAGCTGCCCCGCGAACAAAATCCGCGGCTCTTTCTTCAGACGCAGCGTCTCGTCCAACAGTAGCGGCGCCTGAATGTAAGTGTTGCGATGAATCTGCCCATAGCGCAGGAACCTCGCGTTCTCCAGGCCCGGAATCAGTCGCAGCACCCGCGCCTGTTCGCCAAATTTCAGATGGTTCTGAAAGCCCACCAGGTTGTAGCTGTCCGCGCGCAGGTTTTCCTTGCGCAGCTGCACCACGGCCCAAGGGGTCTTGCCGGTGCGCGGGTCGCGCAAACCCACCGGCTTCATTGGGCCGAACCTCAAAGTGTCGCGCCCTCGCCGGGCCAGCACTTCGATGGGCAGGCAGCCCTCAAAGTAGTCGAGTTTCTCCCACTCTTTGGCCTCGGCCGGCTCTGCTGCCAGCAGCGCGTCCAGAAAGCAATCGAACTCTGCGCGGTCCATCGGGCAGTTGATATAGTCCGCCGTCCCTTTGTCCCAGCGCGCGGCAAAATAAACCCGCTCCATGTCGATGGAATCCGCTTCAACAATGGGCGAGATCGAGTCGTAGAACGCCAGATGGCCCGCGCCGGTAATGCGTTCAATCTCCGCGCCCAACGCATCCGAAGTCAGCGGGCCAGTGGCTAGAATCGTCAGCACCTCTTCGCTCAAATCCAGCTGCGTCACTTCCTCGCGCACCACGCGAATCCTGGGCTCTGCAGTAATGGCCTCGGAGATACGTCGCGAGAACTCCACGCGATCCACGGCCAGCGCGTGTCCTGCCGGTACAGCCGTCTCATCTGCAAAGCGCAGCAGCACCGACCCCAGCCGCCGCATCTCCTCTTTCAGCAGCCACGGCGCCGTGTTTGGCGATTCGCTTTTGAGAGAGTTCGAGCAGACCAGTTCACCGAAATCGGTCGTCTGGTGCGCCGGGGTCAGTCTCGACTTGCCGTCCACCATCGCCCGCATCTCGTAGAGTTCCACGTCGCAGCCCAAACGAGCAGCCGTCAGCGCCGCTTCCGGTCCCGCCAGTCCGCCGCCAATCACTCGAATCTTCCTCATTGCCTGTCTTCCTGAACACCGGGTGGCCCAGGTCCCGATTTTGGGACCTGGGAATCCAATAATCTCATGGCGCGCAAGATGCTGGGGTGCCCCATCCATTTCGCGTTCTTTGCTTTACCGCAAGGGTGGGATAGCACAAAGGCCGACCGCCGGGTGCCGGGTGCCCCATCCATTCGCGCTCTTTGCGAATGGGTGGGAAAGCACAAGTGTCGGTCGTCTCATGAACGAGGCACACCAAGTCTGGCTTTTGGGAAATCACGAACCTCATGGCGCACCATCGCCGTTCGCCCGTTTGGCAAGTGCGTCCAGCGCCACGCCAGTCACGCGCACAATGCGCCACTCGTCCAGAAATTCCGCTCCCATCGCTCGATAAAACGCGATGGCCGGCTTATTCCAATCCAGAACTGCCCAGTTCAGACGTCCGCAGCCTTTTTCCACTGCGATAGCCGCCACTTTTTCCAGCAGCGCTTTGCCGATTCCAAGGCCGCGCAACTCCGGCTCAACAAACAAGTCTTCCAGATAAATCCCCGGCATCCCCTGCCATGTCGAATAGTTGAAAAAATAGAAGGCAAAGCCTGCCGCGCGTCCCTCGTGCTCCGCGATCAGACAGAAATAAAAGGGGTTGGGGCCAAATCCGTCCCGCTCCAGGTCCGCTTCGGTCGCCGTCACGGCCCCCGGCTCGCGCTCATAGGCCGCCAGTGCACGAATGAATTTCAGAATTTGAGGAATATCCCCGCGAGTTGCAGGGCGAATCGTCGTTGCCATGAGTATTATTCTAGAGTGTGATACAGGCCACACGCACAAGCCTGACGGACGGGCTACCATGGGAAGCTGAGTATGGTGCGCGGGCCGGCGTCAGTTCACCGGCGCTGAGAAGCATTGCCCTGCGGCCGCAGCTCATGGTTCCATGCGGTCATAGGCCTGCATAAAATGATTTTTTGAGCTCGCGGGTTCTCTCGGCTCCGCAGCTCCCAAGGAGAAGCAGATGAAACGCACGATATCACTTTGGCTGGGCCTGCTGGCTTTTGCCCTTTTGCCCGCGCTTGCGCAAACGCCCGCCGCGCCCCCCGCGCTCAAAGGACCCACTGGCAAGATTCACGGCCACGTCACGGGACCGGAAGGTGCTTCAAAAACCAACGGTACAGTGAGCCTCTCGAACGACGGCGGCCACACCAATAAATTCACCTTCTCGGTCACTCCCGCTGGCGACTATGAAGGCGAAGCGAATACGGGCACTTATACCGTGGTTTATCGCGCAGCCGACACGCCTCCCGACAAGTTCGTCGACTCCATCGACGGCGTTAAAATCGTTGCCGGCCAGGACGTGCTTCAAGATATCGACATGTCCCGCAAGGCTTACATCGACAAGCTCCCCGCCGATCAGCAAAAGCAGCTGGCGGAGATCAGAAAGCACAACGCTGAAGCACTGCAGGTCAATGAAGTCATCAAGCACCTCAATGCCGACATCAGGCAGGCCTTGCAAGACTTCACTGATGCCAACAATGCGCATGACGCTGCCGTGCAGGCGCTTGGCGCCACTGCTTCCAAGGCGGATATCGACGCCAAGGAAGGCGAAATCAGAGCCGCGAAGTATACCGATGTCGAAACCCTCATGCTCAAGGACACAGCGGCCAAGCCGGACGCTTCCGTTCTTTGGGCCCAGTTGGGCCAGGCTCAAGTTGGTCTGAAGAAGTATGACGATGCGGAGATAACCTATAAGAAGGTTCTCGACTTGGAATCCACATCGAAAAAGCCGAACCCGCAGGCTCAGGGCGCGGCCAATGCCGGCCTGGGTGAGATCTACGCGCGCACCGGCAAGGTTCCCGAGGCGAATGCGGCCTATGATGCTGCTGCAAAAATTAATCCTCCGCAGGCGAGTGTGTATCTGAAGAATGAAGCCGTCATCTTCTATCAGGAACACAACCCGGATGCACAGGCTGCCGCTGCTGATAAGGCAATCCAGGCCGATCCGACAATGGCCGTCGCCTACTACCTCAAGGGCAATGGTCTCGTCGCCAATACCACCGCTGATCCAGTGACAAATAAGCTCATTCCGCCCGCCGGCTGCATCGAGGCGTATCAGAAGTATTTGGATCTCGCTCCGACTGGCCCCTATGCCGGTGAAGTAAAGGCGATCATTGCCAGCTTCTCGGCGAAGGTGGACACCACCTACAAGGCGCCCAAGTCCAGCAAGAAATAGGCGAGCTTCCTGCTTTGCCTTTGAAAGGCGTTCCCGGCATCCGGGAGCGCCTTTCGTATCTCTGCTGACTTTCTGCAATCGCGTCCGCGTCAAACCCTCTACAATCCATTCCATGATCTCTGCTTTGCCTGATTACAACCAGGCCGCGGCTTTGGTTGCCGCTTACGCACAATCACTGAGCCGGCCCGGTACTGAGCGCGTGGAACTCTGCGACGCTTCAGGCCGCGTCCTCGCTCAGCCTCTTTCCGCCGATAGCGATCAGCCTCCATTTGCACGCTCCACTCGCGATGGCTACGCCTGCCGGGCCGCCGAGGCTTCCACCCACAGGCGGTTGGCCGTCACAGGCGCAACTCGAGCCGGCCAAACTCCCTCCGGCCCGTTGCCGCCCAAGTCCGTCTGGGAAATCATGACCGGCGCTCCCGTCCCAGCAGGAGCCGACGCGGTCATCATGCTCGAACACGTCGAGACATCCGTTGCAGACGGAGCCAGCAAGATCCGCCTGGTCTCGCCCCACTCCATCAAGCCCGGCGAGAACGTCATTGCTCAAGGCGCGCAGGCCCATGCAGGAGATGAGTTGCTTCCCGCAGGAACCGCGCTCCACTCCGGCCAAATCGCTCTGGCCGCCGCCTGCGGCCACGCCTCGCTCGAAGTTTTTGCCCGGCCTCGCGTCGCCATCCTCACCACCGGCGATGAGCTTGTTCCCGTCGCGTCCACGCCCGCCCCCGGCCAGATTCGCAACTCCAACGCGCCCATGCTCGCCTCCCTGGTAGCTGCTGCTGGCGGTGATCCCTGGGTTTTGCCCACAGCGGCCGACAACGCCCAAGCTCTCGATGCCGCCCTCGCCCAGGCCGTCTCCGCTGATCTCCTGCTCATCTCAGGCGGCGTCTCCGCAGGCAAATTCGATCTCGTCGAACCCGCACTCGCGCGCATCGGTGCACGCTTTCACTTCACCGGCGTCCGCATCCAGCCCGGTAAGCCAACAGTCTTTGGCGATCTGCCCCGCACCGCCTCATCGCCGCTTCCGTTCTTCGGCCTGCCCGGCAATCCCGTTTCCACCGCCGTCACTTTTCTGCTCTTCGCAGCGCCGGTCCTCGTCGCCCTCGCCGGCAACGCAGAGTCTTATCCCCGCTTCGCTCTCGCCCAGCTCGCCCCGTCCAACGATCGCCACGCCAAAGCCGGCCTCACACGTTTTCTTCCGGCGTTTTGCGACTTCAGCGCAGCGCCCAACCAACCGCCGCAGGTTTCCTTTGTCCCCTGGCACGGTTCCGGGGATTTAGTCGCTCTCGCCCGCTCCAATTGTTTTCTTGTCATTCCTGAAGACGCTCACAGCCTTGAACCCGGCTCGCTCGTTCGCATTCTGCTTCCCTGAGGACTTCCATGCCCAAATCCGCTCGCTCGCAACTTTCGCACTTCAACATATCCGGCCAGGCAACCATGGTCGATGCCAGCGCCAAGCCGTCCACTCGCCGCACCGCCGCCGCTTCCGCCTTTGTCGAACTCTCCGCTGCCGTCCTCGCCGCCCTGCCCGCCAACCCCAAAGGCAATCCCCTCGAAGTCGCCCGCATTGCCGGAATCCAGGCTGCCAAGCGCACCGCCGATCTCATTCCCCTATGTCATCCCCTGCCGCTCTCGCACATCGATCTCCAGGCCGAGATCGTCCCGGGAGGCGTCCACATTCGTGCCACTGTCTCCACCACCGCGCCCACTGGAGTCGAGATGGAAGCCCTCACCGCCGCCGCCGTCGCCGCTCTCACCGTCTACGACATGACCAAGGCCCTCGACAAATCCATCGTCATCCGCAACATTCAACTCGAAGAGAAATCCGGCGGCAAAAGCGGCGATTTCCATCGAAACAAAATCGGCGCATGATCCGCTTCACTTGCGCTTTACCAACCCCTCAAGCTCTTGCTCCCTGACACGCACTTATTCCCCGCTAGAGCAAAGCGCATCGGCCAGTCCATGGCCACATGTAAGCCGATGCGGGGCGTCACCAATATCTCGCCCGCCGCATAGCCGTCATCGCGCACCTGGAGCGGAGAATCAGCATCAAGCAAATCCAGCCCGTTGTGCGCTGCCCGCGTTAATCCAAGCGCCATGCAAAGCCGGCTCGGCCCTGAAGTCAGCATCCGCGCCGCCGCGCCTTTCTCCAGCCCGCGATTTCGCGCCATCCGGTCGGCCCCAGCCAACGGCTCCAGCGCGCGCAGCAGCACGCACCCCGCACGACCATCAACCTCGCAAGTGATGTTCATGCAGAAATACCGGCCATAGATCGCGTAGACATACGCATGTCCGCCTGGGCCAAACATAACCAGATTCCGCGGCGTCGGTCCGCGATAGGAATGTGCTGCCGGGTCAGGCGGTTGGTTGTGCGGGCCAAGGTAGGCCTCGGCCTCCACAATCCGCCCCGCCAGAATTTCCCGCGCCGTTACATGCGCCAGCACCTTGCCCAGCAGCAGCGGCGCCACCCGTTCAGGCGGCGCCTCAAGCAAGCTGCGCTTCAGCAGGCGTCCCGGTAGCTTCCCCTTCACTTGTGCGCCATCTTCCATTCATTAATCAGCGCCAGCACCTCTTCCGCGTGTCCCGCGGGCGTGACCTTGGGAAACACGTGCAGCAGCGTCCTGTCCGGGCCAATCACAAACGTGGTTCGCTCAATGCCCCACACCTTTTTCCCGTACATATTCTTTTCCTTCAGCACGCCAAACTGGTTGCAAACCTTCTCGTCCACATCGGCAAGCAGCGTGTAAGGCAACTCGTACTTTGCGCGAAACTTCGCCTGCTCTTTCGGCGTATCGCGGCTGATACCCAGCACCACAGCGCCCGCCGCCTGAATCTTCTTGAATGTGTCGCGGAACCCGCAGGCCTCAATCGTGCAGCCCGGCGTGTCCGCCTTGGGATAGAAAAACAGAATCACCGGTTTCCCGGCATAGTCAGACAAGCTCACAGTCTTGTCCTCGTCAGTTTGCAGTGTGAAATCGGCAACCTTTTTGTTCAGTTCCATGGGGAATCACCTCGTATCTCATTGGAGGGCCCTGACCGCCCCCTCGCTTCGATTATTTCCCATCTGGGTGCCCCAGGTCCGGATTTTCGGACCTGGGAGGGACCGCCAATGCCAACGACTTCCTGAAAAAGTCATTTGCGTTCAAGCGATTTCAAATAAACAACTCTCTCTTTCCCGCGCTACACTAGCTTCCGTAGGCGACCCCAGGCTGACCTTCCCCAAATAGAACACAACATTTGCGCCTATTGGAGGGTTCCATGCGGAAGCATCATGTCACGTTTATCGCCTTGGCCATCCTTGTTCAGGTTGGATTCTCCGGCGCTGCCTTTCTTGCGCGAGCGCAGGCGGAAAAGGCTACATATCCGGCCATGGCTCCAGTCGCCGAATATTTGATGGCCGACGAGAATTCTGAAATCGCGCTGGCTCGCACTGCTGCTCCGCCGTCCATCTCTGACCAGGCCGAAGTGATGGTCTTGGGGCCGAAGGGATTCACAACCGCGGTGAAAGGCACGAATGGCTTCCTCTGTATCGTGGAGCGATCCTTCGGCGCCGCGACAGATGAGCCCGAATTCTGGAACCCCAAAGTTCGCGCTCCCATTTGCTTCAATCCACAGGCTGCAAGGAGCTTTGTGCCCATTTTTCTAATGAAAACAAGGCTGGTGCTGGCAGGAAAATCGAAGACGGAAATCGTCGAAGCCACCGCATCGGCACTGGATAAAAGGGAACTCCCCGCGCTTGAGCCGGGATCGATGTGCTACATGATGTCGAAGCAGCAATACCTGAACGACCGAGGCATGAACTGGCATCCGCATCTGATGTTTTTTGTCCCAGGGGACGCGGCAAAAAGCTGGGGAGCCGACCTGCCCGGCTCGCCGATTATCGCGGCAAATGACCCGGAAGAGCGTGTGACCATCTTCCTCGTCTGGGTCGCCAAATGGTCCGATGGGTCGCCCGCTCCATCAATGGATCACTGACCGATAAATGATCGGGTACCTGCCTCACTTTCGCCGTGTTTTTGTTTTTGCGGCTAGGGTGAGACCGCAATCGCCGGCTTCGAAAGGACACGACTTCACAACTCTCGAAAAAACTCGCTCCGGCAGTAGGCCCGGGGCTTATCCCCGGCATCAAACCACCTGAATCAATGAGAGCTTTAGCCCCTGAGAGCGATGTCACCGAACTCAACAGACAGCTATCTTCCGGGCGAAATCAAGTCCGCAATGCCCCATTTCGCCGGATTGTGAGCGTGATTGCTCACAAATATTCGGAATTATGAAAATTTATTGTGGACAAGGTCCGTCCAGTATGGTTTCCCAACCAACCTCCAGATACAATTACCGAGGATGAGTGGGCACGTTGCCACTCTCCAAGGGACTTCCCCCCTATGGCATCAGTTCTATCCACGCCCGCTCCTGTGCTGGCTACTGAAATCTCCACGTCGGTTTCTACCAATCCGGTTGCACAAACCCTTCCTGCTCCCTATACCGAGCCGGCCCGGCTCCAGGTTCGCATGGGCCGCGCCGTCGCCGTAGGCGAGGGCGTCAACTGGCTGACTCTGGGTGTGATCATCGCCTTTCATCTGGGCGCAGTGGCTGCGCTGTTCTTCTTCACGTGGCAGCGATTGGCGGTGTCAGTGGCGCTTTACGTGCTGGCCATCAATGTCGGCATCGGCATGTGCTATCACCGTCTGCTCACCCATCGCGGCTATCAGACGCCCAAGTGGATCGAGTACCTTATGTCAATCTGCGCCACGCTCTCGCTCGAGGGCGGGCCCATCTTCTGGGTATCGGTTCATCGCGTCCATCACCAGAACAGCGACCACGAAGGCGACCCGCACACGCCGCGCGAGGGTGGCTGGTGGGCACATACCGGCTGGATGATCTGGGGCAACTCGCTGCACGCGCAGACCCAGGTTCTAGCGCGTTATGTTCCTGACCTGGTTCGCGACCGTTTTCACGTCTGGCTGAGCAAGTACCATTGGATTCCGCTCGTCGCCAGCGGCGTACTGCTCTTCGGCCTCGGCTGGCTCTGGGGCGGCTGGGCCAACGCCGTCGGAATGCTCCTCTGGGGAGCCTTCCTCCGCGTGACCCTCGGACTACACGCCACCTGGCTCGTAAATTCCGCCACACATCTCTGGGGCTCCCGCCGCTTTGAAACTCGCGACGACTCGCGCAACAACTTCTGGGTGGCGCTGGTGAGTGGTGGCGAAGGCTGGCACAATAATCACCATGCAAACCCGGTTTCTGCTCGCCATGGCCTCGCATGGTACGAGGTCGACCCAAACTACTGGGGCATATGGCTGCTTTCGAAACTGGGTCTGGCGCGCAAGATTCAGGTGGTAAAGCTCAACCGCGCCAACCCCAGATCGGCGGGAAGCTGAAGCGAAGCTTATTTGTCTAGCTTGGCCCTGATCCAAAGCACGCCAAAGACTGGCAGGGCCACGACCAGCACGAGCACGCCGGCCGGAAAGCCAATATATCGATAGGTGTCGTCGTAATTCACCGCGTGGTGGCCGAGAAGGTTCCACGCCAGCAGCGCGAAGATGGCGACGGTGGTGGAAGCGAAGAAAGTGAAGAACGCCGCCGCGAAAGCCAGCAGCAAGCTGGTGAAGAAGCCGAATCCCTTCAGCGGAAATCCGAAGACCGTTCCGCCGGCGTGGCGTTCGCGTTGTGCTGATTGTGTCAGCCTGAGAGCCTCCGTGGAATAGAATACAGTTTCATGGCGAGCAGCGCACAGGTCGAGCTTTGGCAGGCGGAGAAGGTGGCCACGCAGGTGGCTGTGACCCTGGCCCCCAACGGAATTCACTACGCAATGTGGGGTGAAACGCGCGTCGCGGACGCGGACCTGGAGCGCCTTGTAAGCGCAGTACCGGCCGCGCTCTCTGCCGCGCTGGAACACCGAGCATATTATTTTGTTCCGCTGGCCATCGCTGACACCGATGAGACCATGGTAGCGCCCGGCTATACGGTCGATCTGGGCGACCGCGCCATCTGCCATCGCAACGCAGTCTTCGGCTCGACCGAGGCCGTCTTTCTCTCCACGCGGCTGGTCGAGGATCGCTTTGGCCTTGCTTTCGAGTTCTTCATCAATGTGGCCCACAACTTTGTCGAATCCGCAGGGGTTCCGGAGAGCTTTTCAACGCTTGCCTGGCAGCAGGCTGAGGCTCAGGTGCGCGGCGAAACCAGCCAGGACGCCTGGGAAACCCGCCGCCACGCGCAAGACAGTCGCGCCGGCAAGACAACCATCGACGAGCGCTCGCGCAGCGCTTACTTCGAGTCGGCTTTCTCCGATGCGCTGGCCATTTATATGTTGTCGCTGGCCGTGGACTTCGATTACCACGATCTGCGGGAGCGCGATTATCCGCTGCTGGCCGCGACGGCTCTCGCCGAACGCCTGCGCCATGTAGCCAGCCTTTTCCCCGCTAACCCAGGCTACGAGTTTCAAGTGCTTTACCGGCGCAAGGGATAACGCCGCTTCTCTCGATTGCAAAGAATTCGAGTAGAGGACACGTACGTTCATCTCGCTGACAAGTTAATCTGCTCTCCTTCCAGATTGCAAAATAGCTATTTATCTGTTGACAGAAAATTGACCTTCAATTGAGTTGATGAAGAATTGCAGCCAATCACCTGGCTCGGGTAGAGTTGCGCCGTAAAAATTTCCCGGCTTCGGGACGAAATGAGGAACCCACATGCCCGCAACTTTCCCCCAGCGGCTTACGCTGGGACGCCTGTCAGTTATTCTTCCGGCGCTGCTTCTCCTCGGGTTGGCCTGCCAGTTCGCAGCGGCACAGTCTGACCCGCCGATCCCCTCCGGCGACATTCGCATTCACTATTTCCGCCCCGACGGAAATTACCTTGGCTGGACTATTTATGCCTTCGGCGATACTACCGAGCCTAATAACTATGGAACTGGCCCGGTTACTGTAACCGGCACCGACAGCTTCGGCGCTTACTTTGACGTGGGCGTTATCTCCGGTGCGGCCAATGTCGGCATCATTCTCCATAAAGGAAACACCAAGGATCCGGGCCCGAACGAGTACGTTGACCCGGCCACGCAGGGCAATGAGTACTGGCAACTCTCGGGCAGCGGCGCGTTGCAGACCACTCAGCCGCCAACCATCCAAGCGACAGACCCGCCAATTCCTTCCGGCAAGGTTCGCATCCATTACTTCCGGCCCGACAACGACTATGGCGCCTGGAGCGTTTACACGTTCGGCGCCGGCGACGACGGTGACAACTGGTGCTCGACCGAGGACTATGTGTCCGGCTACGACACCTACGGCGCCTATTATGACGTGGGAGTGAACCCGGCATGGAACGGTGGGCAGCTGGGATTTATTGTTCACAACTGCCAAACAGGGGTCAAAGATCCTGGACCGAATCAATATTTACAAGTCACGCGGTACAGCCAAGCCTGGGTTCTCTCCGGAGATCTTAATGTCTTCACTGCCCAGCCCGTCACCGAGTACTCCACTGATCCGCCGATTGCTGCCGGCTACGCCCGCATCCACTATTACCGGCCCGATGCAGACTATGGCGGCTGGAGCCTCTATCCCTTTGGAGCCACCAGCGATCCAACCGGAGACTGGTGCGTTACCGAAGATTATGTTTCCGGGTACGACGCCTATGGCGCTTACTACGATGTGGGCATCACCAGCGGACAACTTGGATTCATCATCCACAACTGCTCCACCAATGTTAAAGATCCAGGCCCCAATCAGTATCTGAATGTGCCGCAGTACCTTTCCGCGTGGGTAGTCTCGGGTAACCCGACCGTCTTCACGCAGCAACCTACCGCGGCACAGTTGCTGAGCGGTGTTTTCGATCAACTCCAGGCTTATTGGATTGACGCAACCACGGTGGCCATTCAGCCGCAGTATTACCAGTCTGGCTGGACTTACGCCATCAACTACAGCCCCACGGCGAGCCTGCAACTCAACCTGACTGGAGTTACCGGAGGAAGCTCCATTCCACTTACACCCTATTCCGGCACGCTTACCGCCGGGGAACAGGCCCGCTATCCGGCGTTATCGGGTTATGCGCTGTTCAAGTTGCCCGCGAGCCCCCAGCCGGGAGTGGTTGCGCAAGCGCTTCAGAGCCAGCTTGCGGTTTCTGCGCTGGGAAGCGATGGCTCGCTGAAATACGCTACCGGCATACAGATTTTCGGCGCGCTTGATGCCCTCTACGCGTACGCGGGACGCCTTGGAGTGGTATTCCATCACAACGGCGACCATGCCTGGTTCGACTTTGACGATGATGACTCGGTGCCTGTGAAGATCAAGCTCTGGGCGCCCACGGCACAAAGCGTTGCCTTGCTTCTCTACAACAAACCAACCGACACAGCGCCGGAGCAGACGATCGCCATGCACGAGCACAACGGCGTGTGGGTTGCCCGCGGCGACTATGACTGGAAGGGCAAGTATTATCTGTTCAGCGTCAATGTCTACGTCGCCGCTGCTCAGGCCATCGTCAACAATGTCACCACCGATCCGTATTCGATTGATGTTGCGCTGAATGGAACGATGAGCCGCATTACCGATCTGAGCGACGATGCGCTGAAACCGCCGGGATGGGATTTCCTTTCTTCGCCGCCCTTGGCGGGCCTCAGCGATATGAGCATCTATGAGCTTCACATCCGCGATTTCAGCGTGGATGACCCCACTGTGCCCGCTGCAATCAAAGGCACGTATGAAGCCTTTGCCGACCTCAATAGCAATGGGATGAAGCATCTTCGCGACCTCGCGCGATCGGGCCTCAAGGCCGTTCACATCCTGCCCAGTTTCCGATTCGACGGAGTCAATGAAGACAAGTCAACCTGGCAGTCGCCCGGAAATCTGGCGCAATATCCGCCCGACGGCGAGCAACAGCAGGCAGCCATTACCGCCGTCCAGAACACCGACGGCTATAACTGGGGTTATAACCCAGTGCATTACATGGCTCCGCAAGGCTCCTATGCGATTAACCCGGACAACCGCGTCTTTGAATACCGCACCATGGTCGCCGGTTTGCACTCGGCCGGGCTGCGCGTGATTCAAGATGTAGTTTTCAATCACACCAGCGCCAGCGGCGAAACCTTCGAGGCGAACCTGGACGAGATAGTTCCCAACTACTATCACCGCCTGGACGCGAACGGCGCGCTGCTCACCGGATCATGCTGCGCAGACACGGCGAGCGAGCATCAAATGATGGAAAAGCTGATGATTGACACCGTCGTGCTCAACGCGGAGCAGTACAAGATTGACGGCTTCCGCTTCGATGAAATGAGCATGCACTTCACCTATAACATGCAGGACCTGAAGAACGCGCTCAATGCGCTGACTCTGGAAAAGGACGGCGTGGACGGCAGCAAGATCTACCTCTACGGCGAAGGCTACCAGATCGGCGAGACCGCCAACAACGCGCTCGGCCCTAACGCCAGCCAACTCAATCTGTATGGCTACGGTATTGGCACCTTCAACGACCGCATACGCGACGGCATACGCGGCGGCAGCCCCTTTACCGATACGCGTACTCAGGGATTTGCTACCGGCCTGGCAACCGACCCAAGCGCGTTCACTACGGGGAGCACGCCACAGTCCAGTCAGGTAGCCACTCTGCTGCAGGAAGCGGATTGGATTCGCATAGGACTGACCGGCAACCTCAAGAACTACTCCTTCGTCGATGCCGAGGGGCAAACTGTCACCGGTGCCGACTTGAACTACGGTGGACAGCCTGCCGGTTACGCGGCAACTCCCATTGAAGACATCGACTTCTGCTCGGTTCACGACAATCAGACGCTCTTCGATGCCGTGCAACTGAAGGCTTCTGCGTCTGACTCAATCGCTACCCGCGCCCGCCGTCAGGTGCTGGCCATGAGCTTTATTGCACTCGGCGAGGGCATTCCGTTCTTCCTCGGCGGCGATGACCTGCTGCGCTCCAAGGACATGGACAACAACAGCTACATCTCCGGTGACTGGTTCAACAAGATCGACTTCAGTTACCAGACCGCCAACTGGGGCATCGGGCTGCCCGTAGCCAGCCAGAACCAATCTGAGTGGCCCATCATGCAGCCGCTGCTCGCCAACGCTGCGCTCGATCCCACCCCGCAGAATATCTCCGACACAACCAAAGCCTTCCAGGAGTTCATGGCGATTCGCTATAGCTCGGGGCTTTTCCGCATGAAGACTTTCAACGAAATTCAGGCGAACCTGAGCTTCCTGAATACCGGTCCCAATCAGATTCCGGGCTTGATCGTTGTCAAGCTGGATGACAACGGAACCAATTATGGTCCGTATCACCACATCGTCGTCTTCTATAACGCGACCGATGCGCAGGTCACCTTCACCAGCTCTGTGCTTCAGGGGATGCACCTGCAACTTCATCCTGTGCAGCAGGGATCGAACGACCCAGTCGTGCGTCAATCCACCTTTAACCCGCAGTCGGGCACGGCAACCATTCCGGCTCTGACGACCGCGGTTTTTGTCAGCAACAGAATGTAATGTTCGGCCTTCCTACCCTCACGCGCCTCAAAACGCGTGAGGGTTCTTTTTTTGCGCGGCGTCGAATCTGAGACTCGCATCTCATCCGAAGTCCGAGTCCTTGCCGGAAGCTCTCGCTCGATACTGATCCTCGTTTTGCACCTGGCTGTGCCGCGAGTCCATCCATTGACCGATTAGCAGAGTCTCCTCGGGGGTCGTCGCGCCCTCGATCTCCGAGGCGCCTTTAAGCAGTTTCTTGCGGACGTCGGCGGCTCGCTGCGCGGCAGCGGTCTTCTCGTTCTGCGCGGCGCTGTAAAAGCTGGCCGCGTTGATGCTCATGGAGTTCCCGTGAATATGCATCGTTCCCTCCCCTGAGCGGGAGGGCAATTGGGAGGCCGGCATTCTGCTGCAAAGATAAGAAAAGACTTATTAAGGCCGGCGGTTGTTTACAGATGAGATACTAGAGTGGCGAGTCTTTATCGCGAGTTGGAAGCGGAACCGGACTCTCTGCCCGCAGAATAGATTGGCTCCGGCGGGTGGCAGAGCCTTTAGTCCTGCCGCAGTTTTTTGCGATCTTCTCGACAATTCATCCGTTGAGCTGCTGCTCCTAGTTGCGGCGCTCTGGGAGTTGGCCCGCTAGCCAGGTACTTGAATACAAGTGCGGGCTGGAATTCAGATAGAAAATAGAGAGACGCTGCTCAGATCATTAAGTATCGGTCCGGCAGCGACTGGAGATAAGTTTTGTCGAAATATCATAAGTCGATAGTGCCGGTAAAGACGCGCGCAATCGCGTTGCCGCTGGTGGCCATTGTGGGCCGGCCCAACGTGGGCAAATCCACACTTTTCAACCGGCTCACTCAGAGCCGCCGTTCGATTGTGGGCGACGAGCCGGGCATCACGCGCGACCGCATCTATGGCGAATACGAGTGGGCGGGACGAGAGTTCCGGTTGGTGGACACGGGCGGCATGGTACCCGACGACACCGAACTGATCCCCACGGAGATTTATGCGCAGGCACAGGTCGCGCTGGAAGAGGCTGACGCGCTGGTGCTGGTGGTGGATGCGCGAACTGAGTTGGCCAGCCCGGATTACGACCTGGTGCGGATGCTGATTCGCGGTGGCAAGCCGTTGTTTCTAGCGGTGAATAAGGTCGAGGGCGAAGCCATGGCGATGGTTGCGGAAAACTTTCGCCAGTTGGGCATTCGCAATATGTTTCCTATCAGCTCCGAGCATGGCTTGGGTATCGGCGACCTGCTCGAAGCAATTGCCGATGCGATTCCCGCACCGCCGGAGGTTGCGTTGACCGAGGCCGAAACGCAGGCTGCTGAAGCGGCGGATGATGCAACGGACGAGGAGGAAGAAATCTCGGAGGTCGGCTCAGTTTCGCCCGAGGGCGTCGAGTCAGAACCCGAAGACGAGCTGCTTCGTCCGCTTCATCGCACGCATGGCGAGTTTGAACAACACGAAACTTCGGTGGCCATCATCGGACGGCCGAACGTGGGCAAGTCCACGCTGCTGAATGCGCTGACGGGAACCTCGCGCGCCATTGTTTCGCCCATCGCCGGCACAACCCGCGATGCAGTGGATGAAGTAGTCGAGTTCGAGGGCAACCATCTGCGGTTTGTGGATACGGCCGGAATCCGGCGCAAGAGCAAGACTCACCTGATGGCTGAAAAGATGAGCGTGGTGATGGCGCGACGTCATCTGGAAGCCGCGGATGTTGCCCTGTTGGTGCTGGACGCGACAGATGGAGTGACGGGAGCGGACGCCACCATCGGCGGCTATGCGCACGAGAGTGGCCGCAGCGTCATCATCGTGGTGAACAAGTGGGACGCGGTGACCACGGGTCGCACAGACGGCAAGCCGCCGGCTGACCGCGAGATCTTCGAGCAGCAGTTACGCACGGTGCTCAAGTATCTAAGTTATGCGCCAGTAGTTTTTCTCTCCGCGCTTGAAGGGACCGGGCCTGAAGCAAAAAAGATGTTGCGTGTGCTGCACGAGGTGGTGGAAGTTGCCGCTGAGCGGCGCAAGCGCGTCTCCACCGGCCAGATGAATCGCTTCCTCGACAAGATCGATTTTCAGCGTGCACCGGTGCCGATGGCCAAGCGCCTTCGTATTTTTTATATGACGCAGGCCGCGGTGGCGCCACCCACCTTTGTGCTCTTTACCGACCGTGACATCAAGCTGCATTTCAGTTTCGAGCGGTTCCTGGAGAATCAGATCCGCGAGGCCTTCGGCTTCAAAGGCACACCCATCTGGTTCAAGGTGAAGGCGCGCAACGAGAAGAAGGACGAGTAGGGCTAACCTGTCTCGATAACGCCGACTTTCCCGTTACGGGCGACCAGACCCCCAAGCTCACCAGGCAAGTTGCCTCTTACGACTGCGGCGGGTTGGATTGGCTCGGCGAAGGCGAGGTTGATGCGGAGTCGTCAAGTTTGGTGACGTGCTCACTGGCCTGGGTTTCCGGCACCGTTCCATCGTTGACCTGAACCTCAGTGGGCTTGCCCTGGATGAGGATTCGTTCAGTCACCTTTTCGTGAGCCGGAACGCGCACGCGGTGAGTGACCGCGTTGGAGGCGGAGCGTACCGTAACTGGGACTTCAGCCTGCGCATAGCCGCTGTTGGCGATGTTGACGGCCACCAGCCAGTTACCAGACGAGGTAGCTGTGGGGAAGATGCCTTCGATGTTCAGGTCAGGCAGACCTTTGTCGGCGTCAACCCAGTCGGCGAAGAACCACGCAAGATCGGGATGATCCTCGGACTCTTCGAGAAGTTTTTCAAAGGCGCTGTGTGCGGCGGGCTTTCCAGAATTCTTGCTAGCGGCCGAAAAGTAATTCCGGAACGCGGATGAGAGCACAGGATCGCCGGCCAGGTCGCGGAGCATCCAGAAAACATAAGCAGCCTTGGTGCGGTAGTAGACCGGCGAGATGGATTCGGCGAGCGGCTGGCCTGCGCTTTCGCCGGGACTTGCAGGCTCGGCCAGAGCCAGAGCAGCGCGGTCCGCTTCCAGCATGCGCACAGCATCATCGCGCCCGTGCTTTCTTTCTATCCACAGGGTACCCATGAAGTGGGCGACACCCTCGTTGAGCCATGCCGGGAGAGGCTGCGAAGAATTTGGTGACACAATCCAGGCGTGAGTGAGCGCGTGAATCAAGACTCCGTTCAATGCGCCCGGAATCGCATTCTGACCTGGCTCGCGGAGCGGCGCTGCCAGCAGTGCGCCAGTCTCGAACGGCGCATCTTCCGGGTCGGGCAGATCAAGCAGAGTTAGTTGTGTTCCGGGCTTCTCACCGAGCCAGCTTTGCAAAAACGGAGTCACCGCCTCAGCCGCCGTGGTCCAGAATTGAACGGCAACTGTGTCCTCGGGGAGTGCCCATGCGGTCAGATTAGGGCCGGGATGGGGTTCTCGAATGGCGACAAATAGGCTAGGAGCTTCAAAGCCGAGGATTGTGTTGCCTGAGTCGGCGGTGGCCACGCTGGCAACTTCCTGAGTTTGGTCGAGAGTTGAAGCGGACTCGGTGACGGCGAGTGGGACGGAATGTCCGTTGATGAGGGCGACTGTGGGGGCTTGGCCATGGGGAAACTCGACGGTGAGACGCAGACGGAAACGCGCGCCTGTGAGCTGGAGCTTGTGCTCGCCCATCTCCTCGAAGAGACGCGCACCGTCCCCCAGCATGACAGGAACGCTGGAAACCGGATACCAGACTACGTTGCCAAAACCGCGCAGTCCAGTGAAAGGAAGACTGATCTGATCCCAGTCCGAGTGCAGCGCTACATTCTCCGGCGCGCCGATAGATACCAGCCGCTGAGCGGAAAGCGCGATTACGCCGGAGTACGTCGCGTCGAGCTGGAGACTTTGGCCAGGCGCGAGCGGCTGAGGGAGCGGCACGACTACCTCGTGCAACTGGCCGGTGTGGTCGACATCGGAATTGATGGTGGCCGTCTGGAAGGCTACGTCTTTTGCGCTGACGCGAATGGTTTCCCAATTGAGCGCGGAGGAAATTTGCAGTGGAATGCGGACAAGTGGAATTTTGCCATCGTTGCGGACGGTGATCAGGGCGCGAACTGCGATCTGCTGCGCTGCCGGACTGAGGTGGACGTCGAGATCGAAAGCTGCGAAGGTGACGGCCTGGCGCTCGGCATCCTGCGGCGGGGCCAACTCGCCTGCGGTGGCGGGAGGCGCGGCAGCGGGGCCGGTTTGAGTGGTGGTTACGCCGTTCTCGTCGGTGGAGCGCGAGAAGATGACCTGGCCTTTGGAAGGATGAGTTTCCGATGCCGGTGGCGTTGCTGGTGTGGTTTGCGCTGCGCAAAGGAGAGTTGTCAGGTAAATAGCGGCGGTGATTGCCGCAGTGCGCGGGGAAAAAAGCTTCATGAGCCCAGGCCTTTCTGTTTCCTTGGTTTAGACGCACCACCTGCAACATTAGAGCCTTCGGCGCTGCGCGCGGCCAGGCGGCGCTGGCGAAAGGCTTCATAGAGAACCACCGCTCCAGCCGCGGAAACATTAAGGGAACTGACGCCGCCGGCCATGGGAATGCGCAGCAGATGGTCGCAGGTGCGGCGAACCAGCTCGTGCAACCCCGCGCCCTCGCGGCCCATCACCAGAACGCAATTGCCGGTCAAATCGAATTGGTCGTAATCGGTTTCGCCCCGCTCGTCGAGACCGATAATCCATAGATTCTGTCGCTTGAGCTCTTCGAGGGCGCGCACCAGATTGACCACGCGAGCGATGCGCAAGTGCTCGGCGGCGCCTGCGCTGGCCTTGACGGCTACCGGACTCAAGGGAGCCGAACGCCGTTCGGTCAGCACCACTCCGTCCACCCCGGCTCCGTCGGCCACGCGCAAGAGAGCGCCAAGATTCTGCGGGTCTTCAACACCATCCAGAGCCAGCAGCAGGCGAGCTGCGCCAGCGATTGTTGGCGCGAACAGATCCTCGATGGTCAGAAACTCCTGCCCGTGGACCAGGGCCACAACGCCTTGATGAGCGGGAGTCTGTGCGAGTTGCGTCAACTGCTCGCGCGTTTCCTGGCGGACGCGTACACCGGTTTCGCGACAGAGGGCGACGAGCCGCTCCAGCTTCGTATCTTCGCGCTCGCGCGCCACCATAACGTGGTCAAAACGCCGCCGTCCGGCCTTGAGCGCCTCTTCGACCGGATGCAACCCGTAAAGAACTTCCATAAAGTCTAGTGTAGAAGATCGACGAAGATGAACGTCTGTCAGGATCTACCTATGCGGCGATTTGCTGACTGGCGCAGTCATGGAAATGACTCGACTGAGACTCTTCACAGATTGAATTGCACCCCAAAACCTTCTGCCGCAAAGTATTTGATTGCCAGACACCTAGTCAATCTCAATTGGTTTTTCCGGCCACTTGAAAGTAAAAATGCTTCCAGCCTTTTCCGGAGTCATCTCGACTCCCGCAAGCGCCGCAGCGCGGGCCAAGACCGGATCGCGGCCAACAGCCAGATCGGCAGGAGTTGGAAGAACGCGCTCATCTGGCATCACGCCTACTCCTTCAAGGCTTTTGCCGTCATTCATGATCAGATCCCCAACTGTAATCTCTGACGAGTATTGAGTGACAAATCTCGGATTTAGTGAGACCGCGTGAACGAATCGTTCCGACTTCATGACTCGCCCTGAAGAGCGATCACCGAGAATAGTGCCCTTTTTCTCCAGTTGAATGACTCGCGAAAAAATCTCCGCCGCCGATGAGGAATTGCTATCAATTAGAACGATCAGCTTCCCGCCAATGGCGCTCTTGCCTCGGCCCTTTATAACAATCGGTTTCGATCCCTTTCGTCCCCTATCTACTCCGACTGTGATGTCGCGTTCGAAAAACGCACCTAAGAATGCATCCAAAGCATCCACTCTTCCGCCGAGGTTTCCCCGCAGATCAAGAACGACATTCTGGAAAGATCGCGCTTTGTGCGCCTGGTCTTCAAGGTCCTTCGGATAGACGAAGAAGCTTGGCAGTTTCCAAAAAAGTACCTTTTTCTCCACTTCAAAGAACTGCGATTGGTTGCCCTGTCCAAACATGCGGTCCCAATCCTCTTTCGTTCTGGGTACTGCAATCCACTCTAAAAAATCGCTTTTGGAAATCATCTTCTGACCCGGCGTGACTTTCGCCAGGACGGTGAGTGCTTGTTCTGGTCCCTCGGGCGAGCGCACGTTCAGATGGAATCCGGATTGAGGAAAGACCCTATAGCCATATTCGACGTTATGGATGTCTTGCCGCACAAGCGACAAGCCATTGATCGATACAATTCGATCTCCCCGCTTGAGTCCCTTGGCCTCTGCGTCGCTTCCCTGGCGAACCTGCGTTACATAGCAATCCGAGTCTCCCACAGCCTGCATCCTGAAGCCATAGTCCACGCTATACGGTCGGACCGGAGGAACAAACCCTGTGTGAGAATCGTTCAGCACACCGACAGCTGCCGCGATTTGTAGAAGTGCATCATCCTGCGTCTTTGCGACGGTGATTTTTGCTCGCGCCTCTTTGAACCTCTTATCTAGATCGACGCCATGCAACGACGGATCGTAGTAGTTCTCCTTGATATCTTTTTCGATCTGGTCGAGCATAATGAGCGCTTCAGCATTCGTAAGCGTGGCATACGCCTGTTTGTCACCAAATACGGGCTTTACGCCGGTCAATGTCAGCATTACTGCCAGAAGAACCGCTGATCTTGCTGCCGTACGGGTATTCATGACTCTTGCCGTCAACTCCTCGCTAGAATCAGTTCGAAGGTTTTGAACTCAGACAGATTTTGCCACAAATGAGATTGAATGCTACATAACTTTTCAAATGTTTATGCTGGTCGGCCCTGAGCGTCTCTTTCACCGGATGCGACCTATGAAGTACTTCCGTAAGAATTAGTGTGGAAAATCGAGGGACTGCTTTGTGGAGCGACCCACCCATGCGCTTGCCGCATAGCCGTTTAATAACTATTGCGTTTGCGATTACCGGACCGTTGAGCAGCTATACTGTTGCCCATGCACGAAGACACAATCGCGGATTGGCAGAGGCTCACCCAACTCTACGGCGAGATGGGCGATGTGGAACTGGAAGAGTTGAACGCAACCATTGGCGATCTGACCGAAGTGGCGCAACAGGTGCTCCGCGACGAGATCAAGAAGCGCGGACTGGATGAGCCGCGTGTTACCCGTGGAGCATCAGAGCCGCCAAGATATCTTGCGCCTCTCCATGAGGGTCCAGAAGACGATTCGCAAACAGAGGAAGACAACCCAGAAGGCGGCGATCTGCCGCATGAATACACCTGGAAGACACAGTTGTGCGAATGTGAGGATCGCGAAGAAGCGTGGCAAATCAGAGAAGTGCTGCGGCAAGCGGGAATTGAGAGCTGGGTTGAAGGTCCAGGGTCGCGATTCTGGGACGGCATGAGCATTCCCCGGATACTGGTTGCCGCCGATCAGTTTGAGCGAGCGCGTGAGATTGCCTCACAGCCGATTCCGCAGGCAATCGTCGAGCAATCGAAGATGCAAGTTCCGGACTTCGAACCGCCAGTATGCCCCAGCTGCGGCGCTGATGACCCGATTCTCGAAGGCGCCGATCCGGTGAATTCGTGGCGCTGCGAGAGATGCGGGCAACAGTGGACAGATACCGCGGAAGACGCTAACGATTCTCCGGCGCAGCAATAACGGAGGCTCATGAGCCCTTCAACCTCCAAGACATTCACCGCCGTGCTCGAGCCCTTGCGATCGGAGCTTCGCTGGGTGATTGCGCGGATTCCTTTCGATGTGGCCAGGGCGTGGCCTGTGCGACGGCGCTTGCGTGTGCGCGGCGACATTGAAGGCTTCGCATTTCGCACGTCGCTCTTTCCTTTCTCAAGCGGCGAAGATCACTTTCTTCTTGTCAACAAGAAGATGCAGGCTGGGGCGAAGGCTGCGGTGGGCTCGAAGGTGCGAATTCGGCTGGAGCCGGATCTGGAAGAGCGTGCGGTAGTGATTCCGCCGGAGCTGGCACGGGAGCTGAAGGGTGACCGACGGCTTCCCAAATGGTTCGACGGGCTGAGCGACTCGATGCGCAGGGAGATTGGCAAGTGGGTGAACGATGCAAAGAGCGCCGAGGCACGGCAAAAACGCGCTGCACGGATGGCTGAAGGGCTGTTGTTGACTTTGGAAGGCGAAATTGAACCTCCGCCAGTGCTTTTGGCCGCATTTTTGCGGCAGCCGCTGGCGCGCGCGGGTTGGGAAGCGATGACGCCGACTCAGCGGCGCGGTCATTTGCTGGGCATCTTTTACTATCAAACTGTTGAATCCAGAGAAAAGCGCGCAGCTAAGGCAATCGAAGAGGCTTTACGTGTGGCCAGGAGAAACCCTCGCGCCGCGAAGTGAACGATTGAATTCGGATCTTTCGGCTGCTGAATTGCCCTTCGAAAGGTGCTTTTGCGCGGGAGTTCGTCACCCACCGAAACTTGCTGGAAAATATGGCGTCTAATTGAATGAGATGAATATAGCTGCGTCGATTCGCCCTTTCTTCGGTCAAAGCTCTTCCATAGCAGTTGACGAGCAGGTGCGGCAGGAGAGCCTTGCTGTATCGGAGGGGCTGAAACGCCAGGACGTCGGACTGCTGGATGAGCTGATCACTCGCTACCAGCACCGGCTGATGCGTTACCTGCTCTATCTGACCGGCCATCGCGAGTCGGCAGAGGACATCTTTCAAGAGGTCTGGATGCGTGTGCTGGTGAGGGGAGCGCAATTCAACGGCAAGTCGCGGTTCGACACCTGGCTGTTTGCCATCGCGCGCAACCTCGTGATCGATCAAAAGCGCAAGAAGACTATGGCCAGCCTGGACGAAATGTTTGAGAGTGGCAACGAAGACGACCGGCCGATGAGCATTGAAATTACCGACGGCGAACCAACGCCCTTTGACCGCTTTGCCAGCCTCGAAGACAGGGAGCGGATTGCGGCGGGACTGCTCAAGCTGGACATGATTTATCGCGAGGTGCTGGTGCTCCGCTTCCACGAAGAGCTGTCACTGGAAGAGATTGCCAAGGTAACGCGGGCTCCACTTTCTACCGTGAAATCAAGACTTTATCGCGGTTTGGCTGCGATTAAACCCAGGCTGTCACCGCCTGCGGTGAGGCCGATGGCGTCTTCGTCGCAACCTCCTGTGACCGAAGAGGTACTAAGAACGGTATGAAACCAGGCGAAGGCACCGATGCTGATCGCGAGCTGATTTCGGCTGTTGCCGGAACAGATGCTGATCGCGAACGTGCCGTGGCCTGGCGCACACGCCGCGTGGTATGCGCCTCGCAGGGCGTGATGCAGGAACAGAAGGCCGGGCGCAAGCGCATCCGCGCCGTAGCGCTGGCAGCGACGTTAGTGGTGGTTCTTGTGCTTGGCCCGTTGGTCTGGTGGGCTGGGGATATCCTCATTGAGGAAGAGAAACTGAATGGGCTCACGAGCCAGTTGAGCGTACTGATCTTCTTCTTCTGCGCCGCGATACTGGCTGCGGCTGTGCTGGCCGGCTGGGCGCGGCGCAAACCTTGAATTTAAGATTCCCGCTATCAGCGCAACTTACCGAATCGTGTTACCGTCCTCTAATATAGGAGTCGACAATTCTTCAGTCTCCTGATATGTCCTCGGGGGAGAGTTTGACTATGCGCAACCCGGAATCCATTACCGTGAACGAAGATACACGCCTTATTCCGGTGTGGTCGATTGTTGCGGCTGTAGCAGCCTTTGTGCTGGTGGAGTACTACTTCTGGATGGTTTTGCCAACCCAGCAGAATCATCATCCGCCCCTCGGTTTTCACATTTACTTCAGCCTTTCCTGGGGCGTGCTGGCCGCGCTCTACTTCCTGATGGTCGGTTACGTCAGCCGGGACGCGCCGCGGCGGGCGATGAGCACGCGCTTCTGGATCGCTATCTGCTTCGTGATGCCGGGCGGCATCGGCGCCGTGCTTTACTTCCTGCTGCGTCAACCAGAGGTTTCGCGGTGTCCGGCCTGTTCCACGCACGTGCAGAGTGATTTTCATTTTTGTCCGCAGTGCAATTATCAGCTTGCCGCCAATTGCGGACATTGCTTCCGAACGGTGCGCACGACCGACCAATTCTGCACACGGTGCGGCCATGAGCTTGCCACCGACCACATGCCGGCCCGATTGCGCGTGATGGGCGAGTAAGCCGCGTCCTTCCAAAACAGCCTGCATACGAAGGTAGTGGGCCAGTTTGAAGGGTACGGGCTTCAGCCCGTACATAAATCCAGTTAAATCAAATGGGGCTTTAGCCCCTGAGGGGAAGCTCATTCAGACAAACCCACTACCAGTCTGAAGACCCCATGCTCGATATACCCATCAGCGGTGTAAACTTCTTCTTCGCGCTCAAGCTGCGGTTTCAGCTTCGCGAACAGGAAAAACACCATGCGCAAATTCTCGTTTGTTCTCGCCCTCACTTTCGCCCTCGCGCCGTTTTGCTCCGCCCAAACCACGCAGCCCGCTGCCGCCAAGCGCCCCATGACCTTTGAGGACATGATGCGGATGAAGCGGCTGGGCGATACCGCTGTCTCGGCAGACGGCAAGTGGCTGGCGTATTCCGTTACGACAGTCAACCTGGACAAAAACACCAAGACCGCGGAGCTCTGGTTGCAGGCGATTGCCGGCGGCGAACCGTTCAAGCTGGCTATGGCGCAGCCAGGAGATTCAGGCGTTCAGTTTGCCCCTGACGGGCGCTCCGTGCTCTTTTTTTCTGCTCGAAGCGGTTCTCAACAGGTCTGGCTGGCGGATTTCGATGGCGCGACAGGCGCGACGACCAACGCGAAGAAGCTGACAAACATTGCGACCGAAGCTGGCGACGCCATCTGGTCGCCCGACGGGAACTCCATTCTCTTTACTTCAGCGGTTTTTCCAGATTGCCCGGCGATCACGCCAACCGACAATGGGGTCGGCGACGAGTGCAACTCCGATCATGATGAAGCTCTGGCCATGAGCAAGGTGAAGGCGCAGATCTTCACTCACCTGCTCTATCGCCATTGGGACCACTTCACCGGGGCCAAACGCACGCATCTCTTTTTGGCGACTGTCGCGACAGGCGCACTGCGCGACCTGACACCGAATGACCCGCGCGACGTTCCTCCGTTTTCGCTCGAAGGCGGCGGCTGCGGTTGCGCCTTTGCGCCCGACTCGAAGGAACTGGCCTTTACCGAGAACCTCGACGCGGAGCCGGCTATAAGCACTAATACCGACATCTTCACGCTCGATTTGACCAATCCGTCAGCCGAGCCGGTGAAGGTGAGCACCGCGCTCGGCGGCGACTTCAACCCCGCCTACTCGCCTGACGGAAAGTATTTGGCGTGGCGTTCGCAGGCGCGTGCCGGGTATGAGAGCGATAAGTTCCGCCTGATGATTTACGACCGCGCAGCGAAGACGGTCAAGGATTTGCTGCCTAAATATGACAATTGGGTCGAGGAATTTGCATGGGGACTCGGCTCTCAATCTATTTATTTCACGAGTACAAATCATGGCAGAGTTGATGTATTTCTCGCAGGCTTAGAGCCAGGATTATCAATCATGGTTGCACGCGGCGGTTCGTTCGGAGACCTGAAGCTGATTCCCGTCAAACTAAACCGCCCAACCACGGAAATACCCGACAGCTTAATCGCCACGATGAATACGGTTGATCAACCTTCAGAAGTCGTTGGAATCAGCATCGGCGACACAATACATGAAGCAGAAGATCAGCCTGCAATCATGGAGTATGATTCCTCAATCTTCCCGATCACACATCTGAACGATGTGCTGCTTTCCCGGCTTGACCTGCCGGAGCAACCCTGCCGTGGAATCTGCCCACCGCCCAGCAAGGCAGACGCGCAAAAGACAAATCACGACCGCGAACGCATGGAACAGTTCTGGTTCACAGCCAAGGACGGAGCCAAGCTGCAAGGCTTCCTCATTCGTCCTCCGGCGTTTGATCCGGCGAAGAAATATCCCGTCAAGTTCCTCATCCACGGCGGGCCGCAGGGCGCATGGGGCGATGACTGGAGCTACCGCTGGAACCCTGAACTCTTTGCCGCCAACGGCTACGTGGTCATCATGATCAACATGCGCGGCTCGACCGGATACGGGCAGACCATCGTGGATGGCGTGAACGGCGACTGGGGCGGCAAGCCCTTTACCGACCTGATGGAAGGCCTGGACTACGCCGAGCAGCACTATCCCTTCATCGACAAAAACCGCGAGTGCGCGCTGGGAGCGAGCTACGGCGGCTACATGGCTAACTGGGTGGAGGGCCACACCAACCGCTTCAAGTGCATCGTCTCGCACGACGGCATGTTCAACGCCGAATCTGCATTCGGCACAACGGAAGAGGACTGGTTCAACATCTGGGAGTTTCGTGGCCATCCGTGGGATTATTACGGCAAGCCTGACGCGGAGAATCCCTTCCGCAAGTGGTCGCCCTCGCTCGCCGCGAAGAACTTCCATACTCCCATGCTTGTCGTCCACGGCCAGCTCGACTACCGGCTCGACGTGAGCGAAGGATTCCAGATCTTCGACACTCTGCAACTGCTCAAGGTACCGAGTAAGATGCTCTATTTCCCCGACGAGGGCCACTGGGTTCTGAAGCCGCAGAACGCGCGGTTGTGGTACAAGACGGTGAATGACTGGGTTGACGAGTGGACGAAGACCAGCCACTAGCTATTAGCTTTTAGCTGTTAGCTTGTCCTTCAGTAGACCAACTGGGTGCCCCATCCTTGCGGCGTCTTTGCTTCTGTCGCAAGGGTGGGATGCCTCGAACATCAATTTGGCTCGTTCGTCTATACCAAGCGTCTTCAGTCTCAGCAGGAAGCGCTAGAGGCTGGAAGCTAGAGGCTGGAAGCTGTCTTTTCAACGCAAATCCGCGAAGCCCCGCGCCTTCCTGAACGAGGCCGGACTCTACAACTACGGCGTGTATTCGCTTGGCCGGCAGATGCGCACGGAGGCCGATTTGCGGCGGCTGATGCAGCGGCGCGTGGAGCCGGGCGAACGGGGCGAGGCTGCGATTGCCGCGGTTCTGGCCCGGCTCCGCGAGCACGGTTACCTGGACGATGCCGCCTTTGCCGAGACCTACGCAAGACTGCGCCAGCAGAATGAAAAACTCGGCGTGAGGCGCGTTCGACAGGACTTGCAGCAAAAGGGTGTAGACACCAAGCTGATTGCCGACACACTCGAAGCCCGCTACGTCGAGACCAATGAAGAGACATTGGCTCGCGAACACCTGGAGCGCAAGCGCATTCGCAAGCCGGAAAACGAAAAAGAGACTGCGCGGGTGATGCGCCGGCTGGTTGCGGCTGGATTTTCGACCGGCGTGATCTACAAGATTCTTCGCCAGTGGGACGTGCCCGACGAAGCCCTGGCCGCGCTGGACAATCTGGCAGACGAGCCGCACGACGACTAGCAGAGCACGCAATGGGCCAGATACGCCTGGAAGACCCAAAGTGCGATATGCTGAATATGCGCGCCCGTAGCTCAGCTGGATAGAGCGAACGCCTCCGGAGCGTTAGGTCGGGAGTTCGAATCTCTCCGGGCGCACCATACTTATACCGCTTTCATCTTCTTCAAACTCAGCGAATGGAGGAACTATGGCAGACTGGAATACCGCATACAACTGGATGATGAACAAAGAGGGCGCAGCACGCGCCTGCGCGCAGGTCTCAGACGCCTGCCCTGAAGGAGTTGCCGGCCCGTGCTATGCCATCAGCGGCGTCAACTCAGGCGCCTGGCCGGCGGAGTTCGCGGCCATCGCGGCGCTGCCTCAGGCACAGCGCGAACCGCTCGTGCAGCAGTTCTATCAAAAACACTTCTGGAACAATTGGTACGCGCAACTGGCCTCCGACGATCTTTGCATGAGGGTCTTCGATTTTGCGCTCAACGGCGGCAGCGGCGCGTCCGTGCGTTGTTTGCAGCAGGCCGTGAATAGCCTGCTTCCCGCCGACGCGACGCAACTCGAGGAAGATGGCGGCTGGGGTCCGATGACGCTGAACGCCGCCAATGCCGCAGATTCGACGGCGCTGGTCAGCGCATTTCAGGCGAAGCGAGTGGCTTATTACCAAACAGTTGTCGCCAACAACCGGGCTGATGCGATTTATCTATCCGAGTGGATTGCCCGCGCCGAGGCGTAGTCAAGCGATTAAACTGGATAGTGGCCGTGCAGCAACTCACACGCGGCCCGGACAAGGCACAAATGCATTTTCATTTTGATTTTGCCGCACACCAGGTTCTTTGGACACTCACTTTTGCAGCACAGTTGGTCTTGCTGGTGGTTTTGATGGGCCGCGACCGCATGCGGCGCTACCCCTGGTTTACGACGGCTATTGTGGTATCCGCCGTACAACTGATGGCCGAGGTTCTGCTTGTTGGCCGGATGGCAATGTTGCCTTTGCAGGAGATCCTCATCTCTCTTGCCGACCTGGCGGTGATTGTTAACCTGATGGTGCTTGTCGAATTGGCACGGCGGGCCTTCGCCGGGGCTCAGCGCTCTCAGTGGCTTGTGAATACGATAGGGTTGCTGGTGGTGGCCGGCGGCATTCTGGCATTCTGGGGTCAGTGGCCGGCGAAAAAAGACCTTGTGTTGGACACACTCATCGCCAGATTGCACATGATGCAGCTTTTCGCGCAGAAGGGCAACCTGTTAGTAGCGCTGCTAACGATCGGGGTGGGACTGTTGGTGGTGATTTTTGGCCGCCATTTCAAGGCCGCCTGGCGCAGCCACACGCAGATGATTGCCATTGGGCTTTCGACGACCGCTGTCGCCTTGGTGGTATTGCAGGTAATTCTGGGCCAGATTCAAGCTGCCGCGATGCAGATCATCAAAGCGGCGCAGCCCGATGCTCGGCAGCAATATCAGCACCTGATTGATGTGGCGAAAAAGCTGGTGAATGCCAACGAGGCAATTTACATCGCCGCACTGGTCTGGTGGATTGTGTGGTTGTGGCTCGACGAGCCGGGAACCGCTCCAGTCGCCGTTTCAGAAGAAAAACCCTAGAGTATGTTGTTAGCGGTCAGTCAGATGTGGCAGCTCGTCTGGCCGCGCTTTTCCAGGTAGCGCTGGTGGTAATCCTCAGCGCGCCAGAAAGTCTGAGCCGGCTCGACTTTTGTGACGATCCGCTTCGGCTTGAAGCGGCCTTCGACGGTAAGCTGCTCGATCTTGGCGCGGGCCTGCGTCTCCTGCTCAGGCGAATGGAAGAAGATGGCTGAGCGGTACTGTGTGCCCCAGTCCGGGCCCTGGCGGTTGAGGGTTGTTGGGTCGTGCAAGGCAAAGAAGGCATCGAGAAGCTGCTCGAAGCTGACTTTTTCGGAATCGAAGTCCAGTTCGACCACCTCGGCGTGGCCGGTCAGGTCAGTACAGACATCTTTATAGCTGGGCCGCTCCAGCGAGCCGCCCTCATAGCCGACGGCCGTCGCCGTGACGCCGGGGATTGCAGCGAACGCTGCTTCTACCCCCCAAAAACAGCCTGCTCCGAAAGTTGCTTTTTCCTGGCTCATGGTTAATAAGATGCGTGGCATCGGTTCGATGCCACAGTTTTTCTCAGGTCGAAAACCAAGTTCCGTTCTAGCCGCAAAGTGGCATCGCCGCTATTAATGCCCAGAGCATCCATTGTCTCTGGATTTGCCACGACTTACACTTCCAGCTTCTTTGCCTGCTCCTCACCGCTCAAAACCCTGAAGACGCCTTCAGCCAAGGCCTGCAATTCATCTTCGCCGGGATAGACCTGGATGGGCGCGATCCATTCCACGTACCCGCGCAATTGATTCAGCACTTTCTCCGAGTGCGCCATTCCCCCGGTCACAAGCACGGCGTCCACTTTGCCGCGGAGTACGGCTACCATTTCTCCGGCGGTTTTTCCAATCTGGTGAATCATCGCATCGAAGACCAACCTGGCCTTGCTGTCTCCCGCGTCGATCCGCCGTTCCACTTCGACAAGGTCGCGCGTGCCCAGATAGGCGAACAGTCCGCCATCTCCGAAGACATGGCGATCAAGCTGAGCCTCAGTATATTTGCCGCTGAAGCAGAGCTTGACCAGCGCCCGCGACGGCAGGCCCCCGCAGCGGTCGACGCCAAAAGGACCGTCATCGATGGAGTTGCTGTCGATCATCTCACCGTTCTGGTGGGCGGAGACGGTGATTCCGCTGCCCAGATGCGCCACGATCAGCCGCATCGATTCGTAGGCGCGTCCCTGCTCGCGCGCATACCGCCGGGCAATGGCCTTGGCGTTCAGCGCATGGCCAACCATCCTGCGCTCAATCAGAGGCGACCCCGAAAGACGCGCACACGGTTCCCACTCGTCCACGGTCGTGGGATCGACTATGTAGGCGTTCACGCCGGGAAGTTGCGCGAAGTGAAGCGCTAGCAAAGCTCCCAGATTCGAGGCATGGTCGCCGTAGCGCGCCTGCCGCAAATCCTCCACCATCAGATCGTCCACCAGATACGTACCGCATTTTATCGGCGGCAGCATTCCTCCACGGCCAACCACAGCGGCAAATTTCGCTGCCGCATACCCTGACACTGCTAGCGCCTGCGCAATCAGTTCTGCGCGGAAATCCAACTGCGCCAGAATCGGCTGCCCGTCGAAAACCGCCAACTCTTCCTTGCTATGTCGAATGGTGCGCACCAACTCAGCGCCTTCTTGTGTGTACACCCCAAATTTCGTAGAAGTCGATCCGGGATTAATAACAAGTACCCCGTTATTTTCGTTGTTCAAGAATCCTGCCTCCCAGGCCTAGAAGAGTTTACTCTTCGCCGCCTTCCCACGCGATGTGAGGGAAAGCACGCGGGACAATCGGGCAAGTCAGCAAGTCAGCGAGTCAGCGGAAAAGCGCCGGAGCGGCGCGTCGGGGCTGTTTTTTGCGACGAAAAACGGATTTTTCCAGTGATTTTCAGGGGCCAAATCTCACCATGCGGGAGAATCTTGGCTATTCGTTTTTCGAGTAGTGTTGATTTCAAACGGGTTAAAAATAATCTGCAGGGTTTTGAGGGAAATTTATACCCCCCTGGGGTATAGGGGGGTGGGGTACCTGGAAAAGGTAGAAACCGGTTGGATCCCCGACCCTTTCGTTCGAGGACAGGCCGGCCCGCACCATCAGGCGGAATGAACTCAGGATAGCAAGATGCGAGAAATGATCAGCAAAGGCTATTCTCACTGGGGATTTAGGCAGAGTTCGGCCAGTTTTGAGTGTCGGCGCAGAGGGCTGACGAGCATTTCTCCAGGATGGAGAAGGGGTGTGACATACTGGCAGGGTGGCGACTGGATTGGACACGGAATGAATACTTTACCAATTATTTACCGCCGCTGGACAATCCGTGCTACACTCTATTCAATCGTAGAATTCGATCTGAAGTTTTTGCCTGTTCCGGTTACCGCCTACTCGCAAACTTCCACATTGCGTTCGCGGTAAATCAGTATCGAAGGAGTAACACACAATGGAAACAGGCACAGTCAAGTGGTTTAACGACGCCAAGGGTTTTGGATTTTTGAGCCGCGAAAACGGCGAAGATGTCTTTGTTCACCACACCGCCATCCAGTCGAACGGCTTCCGTTCACTGCAAGAGGGCCAACGCGTTCAGTTCAACGTGACCAAGGGTCCCAAGGGCTGGCAGGCAGAGAACGTCCAGGTTATCTAAGGGTAACCACCCTTCTAACCGGTTCGGAATCAATAAGAAAGGGACGGCGCTATGCCGTCCCTTTCTTGCGTTTGGCGTAATTAAGTGATTGCGGGAAAGGGTTCTGGACTTGTTCCGGACTCCCAAAAGCGTTCCTCAGGGCCTAAAGGCCGTATTGATCTTGCAGCATTTGCGGCACGACTAAAGTCGTGCCCTGACACGAAACGGCTTGTTGATTGAGATGCGGCTTGTGAGGCTTTCCGGGATTTGCGGGAATCCCGTCCGATGAAACCCGAATGACGTCTCTAGCCTGCCCGGCTAGTTATTGTTCTACGCGGCCGGCTTGAGGCTCTTGACGCTCACTCCAGGGGCGGCTGGGTGAAGATTTTCCCTGAGCGTGACATGGGTGCCTAAGTATTGCAGCACATCGTTAATCGAATCCTCAAAGCGTCCGCCGGTCTTGTGGGTAGCTTTGACGCCTTTGGCGACCAATTGACAGACTTCAAAGCGGTTCATTCCCTGCGCGAGCGCGCGATGTATCTTGTCGGAACGCATGACGTTACTCCGAACTACTGGTGAGAGTTGCGTGCGGTGCGGACTCGTCAGGAACGGAAGGATGGCAAAAGCCGAAGCGGCTATTGCAATTCGAAGGCCGGGACTGATGATTCAAATCTATCTTCATTGTACGCTGGAATCAGATGCAGCGCGGGTTTTCACACGCTGACGCAGCTTTCGCGGGCACACAAACCCTGTTATTCTAGGGGTTGCATCCGCACCATTTGCGGGGAACCCTGAATAGATTGCACCGAAAGAGGTTACAAGTGGCAGATACCACCAAGATTGAAGATGTACAGGAACGGAAGAAGCTGAAGCGTGCCGCCCGCAAGGTAGCCGCTCCCAAGGCGAAGCGGACCGAACCGCGCGGATCGAAGAAGAAGAAGGTCAAGAAGCTAGCGCGCGGCGTCTCGAAGCGCTAAGCGAACGTTCAGCAGAAACAGTGTTCCGGGCCGGCCAGCGAAGTTCAGGCGGGCTCGGAACCACAGTTTGCCCTCCTCCAGTTCCATTAGTCTTTATCCTCTGCCGCCAGCTTCTGGACCCGGGCGGAACAGCGCAGAGTTTCATCAGGAAAGCCTCAACCTGTACACTGCATCGAAGGCACCCTGAACCGGAAAAATCTTCACTTGCCGGCGGGACCCTGCCATTCTCAGGCCCCCGCTGACAGCGGGATGAGGAGAACTGTACTGTTTAGACAGCTAGTTGCCCGCAAGTCCATCGATAAGTTGATCCGCGACTCGCAAGAGCCCGGCCACTCCCTGAAGAAATCTCTCGGTCCGTGGTCGCTGACCGCGCTGGGCATTGGAGCGGTAATCGGGTCTGGCATTTTTACGGTCATTGGCACCGCCATGGCCGGCCAGAAATTCGATGTGCCGAATATTCGGGATACCCCGCTGCTGCATTACCTCATCCACCACACGGCCATGGCTGGACGGCCCGGCGCAGGACCGGCGCTCGCGCTTTCGCTGGTGCTGGTGGCAATAGTCTGCGTCTTCACCGGGCTGTGTTACGCCGAACTGGCGTCCATGATTCCCATCGCCGGCTCGGCCTACACATACACCTACGCCACGTTGGGCGAACTGGTGGCATGGATTATCGGCTGGGATTTGATCCTGGAATACGCCTTCAGCAATATGAGCGTCAGCGTGGGTTTGTCAGCCCATATTGTCGATTTGCTGGACTGGTTTGGGCTGCATCCACCGGTGCAATGGATCTCCCCGGCTTATCTGCCGACGGGTTTACAGGATTTGGCGGGCAACGACCTTTACAAGTCCGGCTGGCACTTCGGGTTCAACATCCCCGCCTTTTTGGTCGTCATGCTCCTCACCGTCATCCTGGTGCGCGGCATCCGCGAGTCGGCCCGGACCAACAACGTCCTGGTTATGATCAAGATCGCCGCCATCCTGGTTTTCATCTGTGCCGGCGCCAGCTTTATCAAGCCGCACTACTGGCACCCGTTCATGCCTAACGGCTGGACCGGCGTGCTGACCGGCGGCTCCATCATCTTTTTCACTTATATCGGCTTCGACTCAGTCTCGACCGCGGCCGAGGAGTGCAAGAACCCGCAGCGCGACCTGCCCTTTGGCATCATGGCGACGCTGGTTGCCTGCACTGTGCTCTATGGCGGAGTGGCGCTGGTGCTCAGCGGCATTGTGCCCTGGCAATCGGTGATGGGCGACGCTGCGCCGGTGGTCAACGCTATCAAGCGGCTTTCCCTGCTGCCTGGCGGGCATAACCTCATCTGGGTGAGGCTATTTGTGCTCATCGGCGCCATGCTGGGGATGATCTCGTCCATCCTGGTTTTCCAGCTTGGTCAGGCGCGCGTTTGGTTTGCCATGAGTCGCGACGGACTGTTGCCCACGGTCTTCAGCCACATTCATCCCAAGTTCCGCACCCCGGCCGTAGCCACATGGGTGGCTGGCTTTGTGGTGGGTGTTCCCGCCGGATTGCTGGACATTGGCACTGTGTCGAATCTTTCGAACATCGGAACGCTCTTCGCATTTGTGTTGGTCTCCATCGCGGTGCTCATCCTGCGCTTGCGCGAGCCAGAGCGTCATCGCAGCTTCCGCGTGCCGCTGGGTCCGCTCTTTCCGGTGCTGAGCATCATCTTCTGCATCGTTCTGATGATGGGTTTGGAAGTGATGACCTGGATGGCATTCTTCGCGTGGCTTGTCGCCGGCCTGCTGATCTATTTCCTCTATAGCCGCCATCGCTCGGAGTTCGCTGGGTTGAAGTAGACTCTATTGACAATGGAAATAGAAGACTTCATCCGCCGCCTGCCCAAGGCCGAGCTTCATCTGCACCTCGAAGGCACGATACTGCCGTCCACACTGGTCGAACTGAGCGAGCGCCACGATGCGCGCCCCCTCACGCTGGCCGAGGCCGAGACGCTGTATGAGTTTGAAGACTTCTCCGGTTTCATGGAAGCGTTCAAAGCTGTCACGCGGCTGTTGATTGGCCCGGAAGACTACGAGCTGGCCGCCTGGCGCATGATGGAGCACCTGGCCGAGCAGGGTGTGGTTCACGCCGAGGTCTACATTTCGGTGGGCGTCATCTACCTCTGGCGCAATCACGATGCGGCGGCCTTCGAGCCGATCTTCGCCGGCCTGGAACGAGCGCGGGAGCGCGGCGAACGCGAGTTGGGCCTTTCGCTTTACTGGATCTTTGACGCCGTACGCCACTTCACTGTGCCGGAAGCCGAGCGCGTCTTCCTGAAGGCAGCCGAACTCAAGCACGCGCATCCCTCGATCATCGGAATTGGTTTGGGCGGAGATGAACGGCGGACCGGCTCCGAACCCTTTCGCGCTCTTTACGCGGAAGCGGCGCGTGCGGGTTTGCGGCTTACCAACCACGCCGGCGAAACCACAGGGCCCGAGGCTATCTGGGAAGCTCTCGCCATCGGCTCTGAGCGCGTCGGCCACGCGCTTTCTGCTCTCCAGGACGAGAAGCTCGTCGATGATTTGAAAGCACGAGAAGTTCCGCTGGAGTTGTGCCCCACGTCGAATGTCCGCACGGGCGTCTGCCCCTCAATTGCCGCGCACCCGCTACGCCGCCTCTTTGATCTCGGCCTGCTCATCACCCTCAACTCCGATGACCCGGCATTCTTTGGCTCCGATCTGGCCAGCGAATACCTACTGGCCCACACTGAGCAGGGCTTCACCCGCGACGAACTCCGGCGGCTCGCGCGCAACTCCTTCCGAGCGAGCTTCCTCCCTGCAGAGACAAAAGCCGCGTGGCTGGTTCGCGTCGATTCCGTCGAGTGAGCAAAAATGTGCCTTGGTCCGGCTACCCCATGGGGCTGAAATAAGGCTGACGGCCGTCACATCCATTTTGGCCGATACCGCGATATGATGTTCTGGTAGGAGAAGGCCAGCCCATGTCCACTGAATCTGAAACACTGATCCCCGAAGACGAAACCAAAGAGACAAAAGAGTCCAGCACCCTGCGTGTGATTGGCTGGCTCTCGCTGGGAGTGGCTGTGGCTGCGGTCGGCGTCTTTGTGGGCCGCGAGCTCACCAAGCGCTACAAGTTTAACCATCAGACCCCTTACGACTTCTACTCTGAAGCCGGCAAGCGCCAGAGCGGCGAGTTTGGCCTGGGCATCTAGAGCGTTTCGAAGAATCTTGTTGCGAGATGCCGCCTTTGGGCGGCATTTGGCATTTGTGCCGCGTTTTCAACGGAACGCGCACTCACGCCTGCGTTAACCTAAGAAACTATGGGCCGCATCCGCGTTCTTCCTGACCAGGTTGCCAATCAAATCGCCGCAGGCGAGGTTGTCGACCGGCCAGCCTCGGTGGTGAAAGAACTTTTGGAAAACGCACTGGACGCCGGCGCCATGCGCATCCGCGTCGAGGTTGAAGCGGGCGGACGCAAGCTGATCCGGCTCAGCGACGACGGCCACGGCATGAATCGCGACGATGCCCTGCTGGCCTTTGAGCGGCACGCCACCTCCAAACTTCGCACAGCTGACGACCTGCTCTCCATTGCGACGCTGGGATTTCGCGGCGAGGCGTTGCCCTCGATTGCATCCGTGGCCCGTGTGACGCTGGAGTCCTGCGCAGACGGCGAAACCACCGGCACTCGGCTGGAAATTGCAGGTGGCAAAATCCTCCACGTGGACGACGCTGCTCTGCCGCGCGGCACCACGCTGGCCGTCGCCGATCTCTTCTTCAATACGCCCGCCCGCCGTAAATTTCTCCGCGCAGAATCCACGGAACTGGCTCACGTGACTGCGTTGGTGACTCACTACGCCCTGGCCCACCCGGAAAAGCACTTCGAACTGCTCTCCGCCACGCACACCATCGTCTCCGCGCCGCCGGTCGCTCGCACGGCCGAGCGCATCTACCAGATTTTTGGCAAGGAAACACTGGCCCAACTACTGCCCGTAGCCGCCGAGACCCCTTTGGCCCGCGTTGGCCTGCCTGAGCCGCCTCCTTGGAAAAAGGATCCCAACGAGCCGGCACGTGTCCCTGGCACTCTTCGGCTGAGCGGCTTCTACTCCAAGCCCGAACTGCAAAAGCTCAACCGCAACTCGATTTATATATTTATCAACAAACGACTTATCCGCGACCGGCTGTTGATGCACGCCATCACCGAGGCCTATCGCAACGTGATTCCGCCCACCAGCTTTCCGGTGGTGCTGCTTTTTCTGGAGATGCCGCCCGAGGAGGTGGATGTGAACGTCCATCCCGCCAAGACCGAGGTGCGTTTTCGCCAGCAGAGTTTGATCCACGACTTTGTCCGAGACAGTTTACGCACGGCGCTTATCAAAGCGAGGCCGGCAGCCGGTTTTCTTTCCGCGCTGGACTCAGCGCCCGCGGCCAGCCCGTCGCTGATGCCGCCAGCCGCTTCGCCATTGCCCGGTTCACCGGATTCGGTGCGGATTCCTGCACAACCTGATTCTGATTCGGCAGCGTATCAGGCCGCAGGGGCTGATGCTGAAGCCTTTACGCTGACGCCGCACTTGCCCCCACCCGTTCCCGGCAAGCTGCCTTTTACCGCGCAGAGTTTCCAAACAGACGGCTGGGGCGATCAGAAAGCGTGGGGCGAGGCTGCGGCAGCGCTGTTTCAGCCACTCAGCCTCCCACCCGCCGGCGATTGTTCGGGAAAGCCTGGCGAGGGAGTGCTGGGCGATGGATCCGGCACAAATCCCGCAGCAGAAACGGCACTTATCGAAGCCGAGCAGGCTGCGGCCAATTTAAACCACCTGGGTACGCTAAGGCCTCTGGGGCAGTTGCGCGAGTCGTTCATTCTGGCTACCGGGGACGACGGTCTGTGGATTATTGACCAACATGTGGCACATGAAAGAGTGCTTTTCGAGAAAATTTTAAGAGATCGTCAAGTTGAACAGGTAATGCGTCAGAGGTTACTAATGCCCATGCTCGTGGAACTAAAGGCATCCCAGATGGTGGTATTCGCGAGCATTGCCGAGGAGCTGGAACGCAACGGCTTCGAGGTGGAACCATTTGGCCCTCAAACACTTGCCGTGAAAGCGGCGCCGATTGGACTCGAAGGAGCGGCCCTGGAGCGGATGTTAGCCGAGGTAATCGAGCAATCCAGCGCCGATTCAGATGAACCAACGCAGAATCATGATCTTACGGCGCTGCGCACGCGCATTGCAGCTTCGATAGCGTGTCACGCCGCCATCAAGGTCAACACGCCGCTTGACCCGGTAAGAATGGAATGGTTACTGTTGGAACTGGCGAAAACGAGTCATCCGACCAGTTGCCCCCATGGACGTCCAATCGCTTTGCTGTATTCTTGGAAGGAGATCCAGCGGGCCTTCCATCGGATTTGAAAGCAGGTGGAAGGTGGTAGCCCTCCTCTTAGGGGACGGGGCTGCCCGGCGCTAACGCCTGCCTGGAAGCGAGGTTTTTCTTTGACATCGGAACAATTGGAAGCATCGCGCGCCGAAAGGATGCGCTTGGACGGACATGGGACACTCACCCTGGAGGATGCCCGGACGTGGATTGAGGAGACCGGGTTATGTCTCTTCCTGCCCAAGCGGCAGTTTTCTACATCGATTGCGCCATCGTTTGTTGAGGCTGTAGCCGGCAAACGAGACGCTACTCCCGCCCGCGAACACGTTGCCCTGGCCGAAGAGTTGTTGGTACGGCTGGAGTTAGACGGCGTGGCTGTGCGGCTGAACCTGCTCGGATTGCCCGGCGAGGCGCCCGACTTTGTCGTGGCCAGCTGGGTTCTGCCTTACGTTTATGCCTTGCGCGGAGATCGCGACTGGCGCCGGAGCCCGCAACTGACCGGTTCGCGCCAGGTATCTCAGCTCGCAATCCAGGCTTACAAACTGCTGGAGACGGGCGACACCACAATTGGGAAACTCACCCGCGTGCTGGGACGGGAAGTGACGGAAGGCGCAGTTCTGCGCGCCATCACCGAGCTCTGGCAACAGCTTCGCATTATTCCGATCGTCTCCGCTCCTGGCCAGTCTGCCCAATGGCAACTGCTCCGTACGCGCTTCCAGAAGGCTATTGCCGAAGGCGCGTCTACCTCTCAAGTGACTGCAATCTCAGTGCTTGCCTCCATCTATCTGCAAGCGGTGATCGCCGCCAGCATGGAAGAGGTCGAGCTGTTCCTTGCTCCTCTCACGGCTCGCAGCAAGGTGCGCGAAGTGTTGCGCGGCCTGGTAGCTACACGCCAGGTTCATACCATCTCGCTCGGACACGCGCCTCATTTCTATGTTGCCGGCACGTTGCCGGAGTTCGCCACCGCACCCACAATCTACGCCAGTGCCTCAATACCGGCTTCCGCATACTTTATGCGCGCCGATGACGAGGTTCCGGAGCCTGCCGTGACAAAACCGGCTGAGCCTTCACTGACAACTCCGCACAGGCCCGTTGAAGCTCACGCGCCCCGCACGCAGGCAACACGCAAACCGGTGGTAGGCGGAAAAGGCGCCTCTGCACGGCCGCATTTCAGCCGCCCGGCGGCACACGTACGTGATCGCAAGCCAGCGCAGTCGTCCTCCAGCAGCCGTCCTGCACGGCCCGCTTCTGGCGCTCGTTGGAGTCCAAAGCCGGCCGCACCCTCCAACGGCAAGCACAATGGCTCTCATGCCGGCAACGGTTCCAGTAGCGGAAACGGCAAGGCAACTGCTCGCCCGGCGGCTTTCGGCACGCACTCGGCCAAATCTGCCGCAAAGCCCGGCGCAACTTCTCGCACCGGCAGCGCGCTGCGGAAGGATTCCCGGCCCGCTGCCCGGCCTGCTCACGCAAGTAGTAACCGGAAGCCTGCGATTGCCGCCGGCGCGCGCGCTGGCAGCAAGAGATTTGGCTTTCCCGCACGGCCCAAGCAAGGGGCGAAAAAGCGCGGATGACTGACAGCTCGCTGCGTTTTTCGGAACAGGCCAACAAGGTCATTGTCGCAATCGACGGCCCAGCCGGGGCCGGCAAGAGTACCGTGGCGCGCCATCTGGCCCGGCATTTTGGCCTGCTGAACCTGGAGACAGGAGCCATGTACCGCGCGTTTGCTTTCAAAGCGCTGCGCGCTGGCCTTCCCCTGGATGAAAGCGCTGGACTCGAAAGCCTGGCCAAAGAAACTACCATTCGTCTTGAACCGGGCGAAGACGGAAACCGTGTCCTGCTCGACGGCGAGGATGTGACCGGCCTCATCCGCAATCAAATGGTCACTGACGCCGCGTCCCAAGTCAGCGTGTGGCCAGCCATTCGTTCATGGATGGTCCGCATGCAGCAGGAGATGGGCGCCAGGGGCGGCGTGGTCATGGAGGGACGCGACATCGGCACTGTGGTCTTTCCTCAGGCGGATGTGAAAATCTTTCTGGATGCCGCGCCCGAGGTGCGAGGCCTGCGCCGGTTCGATCAACTTGGGCCCAAGCCCGCCGTTCAGGCAGAAGAAGTAATTCGCGACTTGCGCGCCCGCGACGAGCGGGATCGCAACCGCGCCGATTCGCCACTTAAGCCAGCCTCCGATGCCGTTTTGCTGGACTCGACCAATTTGACATTGGAAGAGGTGGTTGCCGCAGCAGACGCAATTGTGGCAGCAAAGCTTTCGTCTGTAGCACCCAGCAGACCTTAAGGTTCCGGTCTTTTCGCAGATCGGAAGAGATGCGAACCGGAGCAGCATTTGCCGGAAGCTTGCGTTATTGCTTCACCCACGCCGCGGCGAAATGCTATAGGCTCGTAGATGTATGGAAATCACTTGCAACCGCTGTCACCAGGCCGTCGAGGCCGAGAACTGCTACTGTCCCAACTGCGGCATGCCGCAACTGGTGTATGGGACTGACCAGCCGGTGGGACAGACTCAGCCGGCGCGCTGGGACGAAGCAGTGCGGGATGCAAGCAGTGTGGATTGGAAGCCGGCTCTGCGCGCTGCACTTTTGCTTGCGATTCCCGCAGGTGTGCTGTCCTTTGGACTTTCGGCGCTGGGCCTTTTGGGTTTTGTGTGGATGGCTGTGGCGGGCGCCTGGGCAGTTGCAATTTATATGCGCAGCCAGCGGCCTGCTTGGATCACCATCGGAGCGGGAGCACGCATCGGCCTTGTCACTGGATTGCTGGGAGCGTGGGCAGCAGCGGCGACCATGGGCGTCTGGCTTTTTGCAATGCGCTTCTTCCATCAGGGCAAATTAATTGACGACTTCTGGCAGGGCCAGATGATCGAAAAAATCGGCCAACAGTGGGCGGCCTCTGGGATTGATGCGCCGACGATTCTCGCCTATAAAGCAGTTTTGAATTCTCCTGACGGGCGCGGCGGCGTGATCATCGGCATCATGATTTTTTTAGTTATTGCTTTGATCATCTTTGCGACAGCGGGAGGCGCGCTGGGTGCGCGACTGATGGGACGCACACGCCAACCGGAAGTATAAGCGGGGATTTTGGTTGCCTTGTTGAGGCCATTTGGATCCCCTTCAATTTTTCCAAAACTTGCTCGCAAGGCCAAACCCTCGTATCATCCTGCGAGAGGCTGGCTGCGACAGCCAGGCACGAGAAGACCAATGAGCGAAGCTGAAAGCATACCGTCCCTGCGCATCAAAGGCAGGCTGATGTCCGCCTCGGAGGTCGAGCGCACGCTGGTGCGCCTGGCCCACGAGATTGTTGAAAAGAGTAATGGCAGTCAAGACCTGGCCCTGGTCGGCATCAAGCGTCGCGGAGTTCCGCTGGCAGAGCGGCTGGGCAAACTGATCTCCGGAATCGAGAAGCGTCCCGTCGCTACCGGCGTGCTCGATATCCAGTTTTACCGCGACGATTTAACCACTGCGGACATTCGGCCTGTGGTAACGCCCGGAGCTATCGGCATCGACATCGAGGGCCGCGATGTGGTCATCTGCGACGACGTGCTCTATACCGGTCGCACGGTCCGCGCCGCGCTTGATGCGCTTTTCGATCACGGCCGTCCGCGCCGCGTGCAACTGGCTGTACTCATCGATCGCGGCCACCGCGAACTGCCCATTGAGGCAACTTACATTGGCAAGCATGTGCCCACCAGCAGCCGCGAGATTATCGAAGTCAAGTTCCGAGAGGTCGACAACGACGAGCAGGTTCTGCTGGTCGAGCGGGTCGTTTAGCGAGCGGCTGAATTTATCTGAGTGCTGAGTTGGAGCGGTTGTTACTGCTTCGCCTTTTGCTTCCGAAAATACTCGAAGGTCTGCGCCATCGCATCCGGCGTTGAGACCAATGGTCGCCATCCCAGTGCGTGCAGCTTCGCGTTGTCGAATTTGTTCCCGCCCCATGCCGCGGCAACCTTGTAGAGCGTCAGGATTCCGGGCAACTGGCCCAGTGAACGGCGATGATATGCCTGCAAGCACCGGGCCAACATCCTGGTTGCGAAATATGGCAGCCAAATCGACCGTATCCGTTTGACTCGCCTCTTGTATTCGCGCAGATATTGGGATGCGGTTGGCAAATCGTCGTCGTGCACGTTGTAGACCTGACCGGCAGAATCCGAATGGCTGCCCGCCACCACAATCGCCTCCGCACAGTTTGCAACAAAGGTTAACGGCAGCAGGTTGCTTCCACCCAGGTGGAAAAATACCGGACCAATTTGCAAACCTACCCGTGTGGAGAAGGCTCCGCCGCCCGGCCCGTAAATCACGCCTGGACGCAAGACAACGAGCTCAAAGCCGTCCTTCTTCTGATACTCCCAGAACAATTGCTCTTGCCGCAGCTTGGAATGGGAGTAAGGGTCACGCAATTCAGGATGATTTTCGAGAGGCGTGGTTTCGTCGACGCGCGCACCTCGTCCCAGCGGCACCACTCCATACACGCCGAAGGAACTGACAATAACCACCCGAGTCTGTTCCATCGAAATACCTTGACGCGCTTCCAGAGCCTCAAGCAAGTTGCGGGAGACAACCACCGAGTCCGCAAACATCTCTGCCGGCGCGCCTTTCAATCCCGCGGCCAGATGAAAGACCAGGGAAACATCTGCCACGGCTCTGGCGCAGTCGGATTTTGAACGCAGATTTCCGTAGCACATCTCCAGTTGCGCACCGGGATAAGATTCCTGGAGCGCAAGGAGCCGTTCAGCTTTGCCGCGATCGCGAAGAAAGCAACGGATGTCGGTATAGCCGTTAGCGAGCAGGCGTGTAACAACATGCACTCCGAGGAAACCGCCGGCGCCAGTGACAAGAACTTTCAAGCGCGCACCTCCGGATAAACCTGCTCAAAGATTCGCTCCATCATCGCCGACACCTGCAGAATTTCTTCGTAGGATATCGGCGGCGGAGAGTCTTTCTCAATGCAGATATAGAACTCAGCCAACAGCCGGCGCATGCCATCGAAGAAATGGAAGCGCGCATGCGAGAAGCGGCTTACGTTCTTCATTCCTTGCCGCAGATAATCTTTCGCGACCAGGAAAGGCGGAAATAATCGGCCCAGAGCGGACGGAAATGTTTGTTTGCGCTCAAGAACGACAGTACGCGCGTTGAAGTCGACAAAGGCTGTGTTCTTTGTTCCGTATACACGCAGAGTCTGCCCGACTGGGCGGGCATGGGCGCTGAACGTTGCATAGGCGCTTGTCTGCGCGCCCCGTATGACGACGCGAAGTTCGTCGAGAAGTTCATTGCCGGTTGTGACGCCTGGGCCGGCTTCACCGCGCCACGCGATAGCCTCGATGAAAGGGTGGTCGTCGTCCACAAATGGCGTGATTTTATTGATCACGTGATCAAGTACATTCTGGAATAACTTGCCGGGAAGCTTGTGCACCCAGTGGTCGGGGTCTCGCTGCAATGCCAATCCGAATTCGCCTCCCAGGTCATAACCGATTGAGCTTTCGACATGAACGGGGTTGCCCAGTACCCCTGTTTCAAACAAGCGGCGCAACTCGAGCGCCGGCGCCTCGAACCTGGGCCAGTAATTCACCGTAAGCTTTCGGCCTGCATCGACCGCGGTCTTGATGATAGCTTCAGCATCGCTGTGGTGAAGCGCGACGGGCTTTTCTAGGAAAACATGACAGCCCGCCGCGACAGCCTGCCGCGTAAGCGATAGATGAGATTGTGGAGGAGTGGTGATGTGCAGGACATCGGGCTTTTCCACGTCCAGCATTTTGGCAACATCGCTGTACCATTGAGGGACGGAGTAACGAACGGCTAATTGCTCCGCCATGATCGGTTCCAGGTCGCAGACTGCGCAAAGTTGAACCGAGGGAATTTTCCGGATCTCCTCGACGTGCGCGTCTGCAATTTTGCCGCATCCAACAATCGCTATCTTCAGGCTCACTGTCTTTTCCTTCTCAATGAAGCATGGGTTAGGGCGGCGATGCCAAGGTTCGCAACTCACGAATAGCTTCTATAAGCTGTTATGTTTCCTCCGTGGAAGCATGACACATGATACTACGCCGGAAAACCAACCTAAATCCAGCCGCGTGCGGCATAGTAGACGATCTTTACGGATTCAACCACCATGGTTTCAAAGGCACCGAATCGGCCATTCCAATGCTCTGTGGAGTGAAGCACATCCGGAATCGCCATGGGCGTTACTTCAATGCCAAGCTTTTGAAATACGCGAATTGCCCGGTACATATGAAAGTCGCTGGTGAGCAGAACCTTCTTGCCGGGCATGCCTTGGATCAGGCGGGCAGTCTCGATTCCGTTTTCGCGTGTACTTTTGGATTGCCACTCGGCTACGATGGCATCGCGGGGAACGCCTTCAGCGAGCAGAAAGTTGAGGATGCCCGGGCCTCCGCCGCCGCTGACCACAATCTTCTTGAAGCCGCCTGTTTGCCAACCGACGATCGCCTCGCGCGCACGCCAGTAAGAAGAGTAGGATATGCCGCCCCTGTCGTCGGCTGAAGCGCTGAGAAAGATAAGCACATCGCCTGTGGGCCGATCAATTGAACCGGCGTAGGCATGCGCCCACCACGAGACGATAGGCGTGGCCATCACCACTACGACGATGAGTCCGATGGTCGCGAGCAAGCGGCTGAGCCAAACACCAGCTATGTGGAGTGTCCTCATACTTTGAGTTCCAGAGGCTTGGATACGAGCAAATCAAATATCTCGGATAAATCTGCCGCGACCGCCTCCCAGCTTCGGCTTTCGTGCGCTGAGATGGCCTTGGCGTCCCAGATTCTGTCGAGCACGGATGCGAGAGCTTGCGCCAGCATAGATGGATCGCGCGGAGGCACGAGGCATCCGCACTCGTCATTGAGAATCTCGGGAATGCCGCCCACATTTGTAGCGACCACCGGCCGGCCGCAGGCGAGCGCCTCAAGCACCACATTGGGGCAGCCTTCCATGTAACTTGGCAGGGTAACCAGATCGGATGCCGCCATCCAAACCGCAACATCGTCGAAGGCGCACTCGTGCAATGCGTGGATGTAGCTGGCCGCATTGCCGGCCATAATGGCGCCTTCTATCAGAGGCCTATCAGCCCCTTCGCCGATCATATACACATGCATGTCAGGACGAAGAGGATGGAGCGATACCGCGGCCTCTACCAATTCACGCAGGCCTTTTTTCACGTCCATTCGCCCCACGTAAACGATGGCCTCCGCCGCCGGAGGGATGCCGAGCTTCTGCCGCGCCTTCATACGGTCTGCCGGATAGAAGACGGAGACGTCGCAGCCGCTGACAACCGCGCGCGTCTTCTCCGCCGGGGCACCCATGGCAATCATTCTCGTGCGGAGGTCGCCGCTGATCGCGGCCAGATAATCAGCTTCGCGCAGCAAGGTACGCGTGTGCATCGCCGAGAACCGGTCGCGAATGTTGTGGACATCGGAACCAACCCCCATGGCGACGACCGGAACGCCGAGCTCTCTGCCTATTTTGAGAGCCGCATATCCATCTGGGTAAAGAAAGTAGCTGAAGATGAGATCAGGCGCGAAGCTGCGAATATGCGGCAGCAGGACACGAGCGACCATCCATCCATTGAACGGCCGAGAAACAAAGGGCAAAGCAGGATAGGCGTAATAGCCAGCCTTAACCCCTGGCAGACTGTAGGAAGGATCGAATCCCTCGTAAATGCGACTCCGTGGCTTGAGCAGCGATGGGTAAACGGCGTGGGGATAAAAGACCTGCACATCTGAGTTTCTGGATAGGACGCGCAGAGTCTCATATGCGGGCTTGCCATGCGTGGGTTGCGCCGAACTGGGAAAATGCGCAGTGACAACAGCAATCTTGAGCATGACTCTTCTTACGCTCCTACCTGCTGAACAACTGGCGCTTGTGATTCGCGCTCCTGCTCTTTGCCGGCAATCGAGTGTAGTAGCGCGGCATAACGCTTCGCGAGAACCTTGCGCTCGTACTGCGCGATCTTCTCGACATCGGGTTGAAACTCTCTGCTCAACGAATCGGCGCGAGCCGCAGCGTCGATGAAGAGCTGTCGGATGCCTTCGACATCGTGATTGCCCGCCCACCATCCAGCTCGCATCTCCTCGAGCAGCCGGCGCGTATCCCCGATTGGATTGAGGCAACCGAGGATGGGCTTGCCCGAGCCAATGTAATCGTAGAATTTGCCCGGAATGTTGAAGCGATCGTGAGCAATCATGAGGACGTAATCGGTTTCGCTCATCAATGTCAGCGCTTCACGCTGCGGCAGGTACCCTCTCAAGGAGACCATGTCGCCCAGTTGCAGGAGGGCTTCGCGGTAACGAGGTTCATCGATATGGCCAATAAAGCGAAGAACGACTCTTGATTTTATCTCGGGTGGAAGCGATTGCAGCGCTTCAATCAGCGCAGTGGGGTCTGTGGCCGCGTAGAGCGAACCGATGTGGGTTACGATGATTTTGCCGTCGGGACGAGGGGTTGCAGATGGAGTGGTACGGACGACTCTTGTCGCATCGAATCCATTGGAAATGAGATGGAAATTCTCTGCAGGTTTCTGCGGATACCGTTCGCGCATCACTTCGCGCGCGGCTTCATTCACGGTGACAATTGCGGTTGCATTTGCCACGGCGCTGGCTTCTGCCGCAACCGCGAAATCGCGGGCATGTTCGCTGCGGCTGAACTGGAAGCTCCCGAATTCAAACTGAGAAATAAGCCATTCGTCGCGAAAATCCAACACGATTCCAAGGTTTGGAAATTCCTTGCGGAGACGTTCCGCCTGAAGAAAGCTGGAGAATGGCGCCCCGGTGATGACGACGACATCGATTTTCCGCTCCCGCACGATGCGGCGCGCGGCGCGGGTGAGCACGGGAGCCCACGTAATTTGCGGGTCAGGCAGGAGAAGGTCCTGAAGAACTCTTTTGAGGAGATTGGGTTTGCCGGTCTTGGTGGTGCTTGCTGCGTTACTGTCGGGCGGCTTTGAGCCAGTGATCAGCCGCTTGATCCGTTTTTTGATTCCGAAAGGCAGATCGAGGGTGATGGTTCGATGAATCTTAACTTCGGCTGGAATATCCCGGAGAAGCGAGGGATCAAAGCCTACGGAAGCTGGATTGCGAGTGGTGAGCACATCAAGGCGAATTCCTTCGGCGGGGAAGTAGCGCGCCAGACTTGCGGCGCGTAGAACTCCAACGCCTCCGGCAGGCGGAAATGCGTAAACAATCAGCAGAACCTTCAAGGGGCTCATGGTGCGTTTTCCCTTCTAGCGCTTCGGCCGCGTACGGAAGGCACAATGCGACCCTGACCAGGATTTTACCTGAATTGGAATCGCATTTCATGCCCTCGAAAGTACTGTGAACAACCTATGCAACTAGCTCGAAAGTGGTTGACTAACGTAAATGAGCGATAGAATAGAACCTATGCGGCAGTGCATATGCGGGGAGATACGGACGTCGGTACTGGGATTCGGTTGCGGATCAGTGCTGGGGCGCGTGGGTCGCAGTGACTCGCTACGCGCAATGAACGCTGCCTGGGACTTGGGAATCACGCTGTACGATACGGCCCGGAGCTACGGATTTGGCGAAGCGGAGGCGGTGCTGGGCGAGTTCCTTCACGGCAAACGCGCACAGGCCACCATAACGACGAAGTTTGGCATAAGTCCGCAGAAGCTGAGCGCGGTGGAGCGTGTTGCGGTTCCCGTTGTGCGCGCTGCCCGGAAAATGCCAAGGTTTCGCAATCTGTTCGCCGATGCCGTCACCATTGAAGTTCCGTTTCCGGAATTCACAGTAGAAGGTTTGCGAGCGTCGCTTGAGAGTAGCTTACGGCAACTCCAGACCGATTACGTCGATGTGCTTTTTTTGCATGAGGCTACAGCAGATGCGCTATACCAACGAGACCTGATGGAGGCGCTCGACAGGCTGGTGCAAGCAGGCAAAGTGCGGCGCGTGGGTCTGTACGCTGACCCAAACGTAATCGCTGAGGGCCTGGGTAACGGTCCGGCGACGCTGACCGCGATGCAGTTTGGCGCCAATCCTTTTGATCCTGTGGTAGCCGCAATTCCGCGGCACAACCGGCGCGGGCTGTTTCTGATTGGCAATCATCCATTTGGCGACGAACAGCGCATCACGCGAGTGCAGGCCACTCTCGAGGCAATCTCTTCCGATGAGACTGTACCAGTGGAGCTTCGCGAGAAGCTGCGCGATGCGGACTGGGAAACAATAATTGATGCTATCTTCGGAGCGGCCTTGAACGGTTCGGGCATTCATGCGCTGGTGTTCTCAATGATGCAAGTAGACCACCTGTGCGCTAATGTCCGCGCGATTCAAAGCGATCGCTTTACCACTGAAGATCTGGAGCTCATACGAGAGCGCCTGCTTTGCGCACCAGAGGTGACAGCCAGCGCGTGGTGGTCCTAAAGCTTTACCAAAGCCAAGACCAGAAACTAAAGTGCGCCAGTCTTATACTCCCGCGCGATGTACTCGCACGCCCGCGAAGTAAGGGCCATGATTGTGAGCGCCGGGCCTACCGTTCCACTGGAAGGAAAACAGCTTCCATCGGTCACGAATAGGTTCTTCACATCCCAGCACTGGTTGTGCGAGTTAAGAATTGACTTGGCGGGATCAACTCCCATTCGAACGCCGCCGCATTCGTGAATCGCCGCTCCAACCGCCATGCTCTTCTTGAAAGATTTGCGGAACATAAACCTGCTGAACCAATCAGCTTCGGCGAAAGCCTCTTTCTCATTATCGAGTCCGAGAGCCGAGCCCGAAAACGCAATCTTATAACCGCAGGATTCGACCATCTCTCTGATTGATCTCGTCTGTTCTTGCATCAACTCGTGTTCGTTTTGGGTCAAGGAACACTTGATATGTGGAACAGGAATGCCCCAGGCATCTTTCCGCCAGGGGCTGAGGGTAATGCGGTTGTCATAGTAAGGAAGGGTTTCGCCGAAGCCCATAAGACCAAATACGGCCGGCTGGTCATCAGGAATATAGCCCCGCCCAATGGCTCCCTGGACTGCAAAACCTCTCTTGAATTTTGGATTTGTGACGTTGTCGAGATTTTGGAACCGAGGAATATAGACTCCGCCGGCAGCTCCGTAGAATGGATCCTGTGGCGCTGAGTCATCAAGTTCCCACCCATTCACGCCCGGCACTGAACCGTAAATCTGACTTGGGCACTGATCCATAAAATAGCGGCCAAGAAGGCCTGAAGAGTTAGCCAAGCCGTTTGGGTGCTTGGGAGAAGCTGAGTTGAGGAGTAGCCGTATTGATTCGATCGTCGACGCGCAAAGGACGACGACATTTGCTGAAACAGTCTCTGATTTCTTCGTCAATCGATCAATAAACTCTGCGCCTGTTGCCTTGCCGGTGTTTGGATCGACCGTGATTTTCTTCACAATTGCATCGGTGCGAATCGTGAGCCGGCCTGTTTCCTTTGCCGCTAAAATTGGCAGCGGAACTCGCTTGAGATTTGGGGCTGCGTATCTCCAAGAGATTACAGATCGATCGGGCCATTTAGCTTCCACCTTAGATTTGAAAGCCTGCTCGACCGCCGTTAATTTCGGAGCCTTGAAGTATTTCCCATCTGGCAGGTTGCGTACTTTGTCCTGAGAACCATATACGCCCATGAATTCTTCAACTTGATCGTAATAGGGGGCGAGGTCTGCATAAGATATCGGCCAATCTTCTCCATATCCATCCCTGCTCGCCGCCTTGAAGTCGTAATCGGACATGCGAAGCAAGACACGTCCATATAGATGAAGGCGGCCTCCGAGTTGCCTTCCGCGGATCCAAAGGTAGAAGTCTTTCCGAGGCGTAGTGTAAGGGTTTTTCCAATCATTCACAAAGAGGTGCGCGAACTGCTTTCCAAAAAAGCTGAGCCGGGCTTGGATGTATTGACCTTTAAGTACGGCAAGAGCCCGCGCTATCAGATTGATGCCTTTCTGACGCGGATGGGATGGGACCTTGAAGTCGTCTTCAGTAATATTCGGGCCAGCTTCCAGTAGGAGGACTTCCAAACCGCGCTGTGTAAGCTCCTTTGCTGCAAAACTACCTGCTGCGCCGGAGCCGACGACTAATGCATCGAACTTTTTGCCTTGCACAAGTTCCTCCATCTGTTAACTTGATGTGAACAAAGAATCTTACTCCAGAAAGTGTACTCAGGCAATGTTAATAAACCTGAAACAAGCTAGTCGCTCGGGGAGTGGTTGAGTCAGGCTTGAGAGGTCTCCCGAACGCTGGAGGGTGTGGAGAGATTGCGGCTATGGACCAATGCATCGGCGGCCTGGTACATCTGCCAGGCCGTCGACCAGTGTATCTCGATACCTCGTCGCGCAGCTTCTTCCGCGAGCAATCGGAATAGATTCGCGAGGCCCCCGTTAAGCAACGGGCCGAGATTCCTATCCTGCGCGCCATGAGTGTAGAGTTTTACGAAAATGTCTTCGCCGATGGCCGGCGCCAAGTCGAACCACTGGCTCACTCGCGAGGGCGTTGGCAGATCGTAACCGGCAAGTTCACCGGTTTCCATGCGTGGCAACAGCCGTCCGCCGAATCGCAAACCAAACGGTCCGGTAATCATCAACAGGTCGCCCTGCCTGCCGCCGCCAACCGTAGCTTCAATTCCGTGATCGAAGGATTTGGGAAGATTGCCAGAGTTGTTCGTACACCAATAAATCTGGTTCAGCACGTGCCCCTGGGTCGCTGAAGGTGCAGAGGGCATGGTGAAATCAGCGTAGCAGCCAAGATCGCGCAATAAGGCAATTTCGCCATTCAGGCCGCACCACTTGCCATCTGGACGCGAGTTGTCCAGCGCCCAGTTGCCGTGAATGAATCCGAATACGGTTCTACCGTCTTGCTGGCGAAGCAGTCCGTGGTCACCTGTCAGGCGATGGCAGAATTCTGTGACTTTCCGGATGAAGAAATCGCGCTCTTCGTTGTCGTGGTGAAGATGCACCTCCACATCGCCGACGCCGAGGCGGACCATCTCCGCGATACTGTCGAGCAGATCGCTCCGGTACTCTTCCTGCGGGTAGAAGAAAGTATATTGAGGGATCCGGCCCGCTGCGTCCCTTGGTGCGGCGTCAGCGATGCGTGGCCATCTCTCCCTCCACTGCGAGACGCGATTAAGAGCGGTTTCAACGGATGCGCCCATGCCGAGCGGCTCGTAATGGTCAGTGATAGCTACCCAGGCCCGCTTCGGCTTTGCGGGCCGCGCGATCTTTTTCAAGCGGTCCGTTAGATATGGCAAAAGCCAAATCTCTGCGTGTCGAGGGAGATTCATGAAATTGATTTTCCCATTGTGGGTCGCCATGACCCGGGGAAGGCGTTTAGAAAGCAACCGGCCATATCTGAGTATCGAACAGGTTTCTCTTGCCTGTCAAAGACTTCAATAACCCTTGCTCTGAGCGCCTTTTGTGCTGATAGATACACACGGCTAAAGAACCTGCCGAGTCAGAATCTCGGCAATCCTTTCCGATGCTCTGCCATCCCAAAGAGGTGGAAGGCCCTTCTGTTTGTGATCGCTGCGCAACGCCTCGTGAAACTTCTCCTTGAGTAATTCCCAATCGCGCCCGATCAACACATTTGTTCCAAGAGTCACCGTAATTGGCCGCTCTGTGTTTTCGCGCAGGGTGAGGCATGGCGTTCCCAAATATGTGGTTTCCTCTTGGATTCCGCCTGAGTCCGTGATGACAACTTTGGCATTCTTCTGCAGCGCTAGAAATTCAAGGTATCCCAAAGGCTCAATGGCTCGAAGATTTGGGTTACACTTTTCCAACTGGATCGACCACCTTTGGCGCGTCCTTGGATGGACAGGGAAAATCAAGGGAAGGTCTCTGCTCAAACTGTCAAGCGCATCCAACATCGGCAAGAACGTTGATTCGTCGTCGACATTCGATGGACGATGAAGCGTGACTAATCCAAATGAATCCAGGGATAGCTCTGCCTTGAGCTGTGGAAATATTTCGTCTGCTTTGGGAAGGAACTGAATCAGCGTGTCAATCATTACGTTGCCAACAAGAAACACCTTTTCCTTCGCAACGCCTTCACGCGCAAGGTTTTCATTGCCATCGGCTGATGGAGTGAACAGAAGGTCCGCGAGTTGGTCGGTAACCAGGCGGTTAATCTCCTCGGGCATGGTGCGATCAAATGAGCGCAGGCCAGCTTCGACGTGCCCCACACGAAGGTAAAGCTTGGAACATACAAGCGCCGCCGCAACGGTGGAATTTACGTCGCCATAAACAAGTACGATGTCCGGTTTATGTTTTAGCACAACCGGCTCAAATCGACTCATGATTGCCGCGGTTTGCTGTGCGTGTGATCCCGATCCAACGTTCAGGCTTTCATCGGGATTCGGAATTCCCAGTGTTTTGAAGAATACATCGGACATGAGCGCGTCATAATGCTGGCCTGTATGCACCAGTATCTGCTCCTGTTTCTGGTCTGCCAGTGCACGATAAACGGGAGCTGCCTTCATGAAATTTGGCCGCGCGCCGACTACGTGTAGCACTTTCATTCTGAAATCCCTTTCCTGAACCAGCATGCACACCGGAGGCTTTCAGCGTTGCCGCAAATCTCCGGTTCGCTTTGTTCATCGATGACTTCTGAAGGGCTGCCAATCTGTGGGGATCAGACTGTCTCAACGAGTATCGAGCATCTTCGATTCTATGTCAAAAGTGTCAAATGAAACTGCCAATTCGCAACTCGTGACCCACCTTCCCCTTAGGCCGCCTATCTTATGCAAAAATGCTGGCGCGATTCAGTTTCATCTATTACTATCGGGAAAAGCGCCGGGGTTGAATTTAATCTGACGACAGCCATTCGCAATCATCATATCCGAACCCGTGGAGACATTAGCATGAAAGGGACTGCCGACTTTAGCAGGAACAATCTGGATTGCCTTCGCTTGATCCTGGCATCCATTGTTGCTTTGTATCACATCGACGCGCTTACATATCTCCCTGCCTTTTCCGCGTTTGGCAAATATCTTTCTCCACATTTTGCTGTCAAGTCGTTCTTTGTAATCAGTGGGATGCTGATTTACCAAAGCTATACGCGATCATCTTCTCTCCGTTCGTACATGGAGAAACGAGTCAGGCGTATTTATCCAGCTTATTTTACTGTTGTGGTGCTTGCCGCAGTGGGGTTGTGCTTTTTGAGCACACTGCCCTTATCGCAGTACTTTTTCGGGATAGGCTTTTGGAAGTACCTCGTTGCGAATCTCTTGTTTCTCAATTTTCTCGCACCCTCGCTGCCCGGAGTATTCACGACAAATGTCATGCCTGCGGTAAACGGCGCTTTATGGACACTCAAGATTGAGGTGATTTTTTATTTATTTGTTCCCGTGATCTTTTCTTTGAGTCGTCGCTATGGAGTCGTGAGAATTGTCGGGGCGCTTTTTATTCTTTCCTGTGTTTGGAAGTACGGCTTTGCGTTGCTGGACACTATGTATAGTTCGCACGGCATTTTTTCCCTGGATAGCTCGCGTGGTTTTTACGCACAGCTGGAGGCGCAGTTTCCAGGGCAGCTTTTGTATTTCTGCGCCGGGATATTGCTTTTGGTTTATTTCGACAAACTGAAACAGCATTTTCTCAGTATTGCTGCTATCTCGGCGTGCTTATTCCTTCTCGATTATTGGTTCGCGAGGGGGACGCTTGATGTGTTTTGGATGTCTGGAGTAGTTTTTGTTTTTGGCTTTTGGCGGTATTTTGGAAACTTTTCCAAATTCGGCGATTTCTCATACGGCGTTTACATTGTTCATTTCCCGATAGTGCAGACGCTGGCCGCGCTTGGACTCGCAACCATGAATCCGGCTATTTTCCTGGCTGTCACCGTTTTTCTTATAGGCATTGCAGGTATTTTTATGTGGCATTTGGTAGAAAAGAGATTTTTGAAGACAAGTTCCCACTACCGTCAGGTATCTGAAAGAGCGACCGCATAGGTTATCTGCTTGAGCCGTTCAATTAGCATGTTGCTTATCAGTGGTGGGTGTGCCCGGTTTGCACCAATCTTCTGGCTCACCCTGCTCGGCGAGCTCGGTTGGAAGCGGATTGTCCTCCGCTCTGGACTTCACTGCACGCAAACGATGGCGGAGCCTGAGGAGTGGCTTTTCAAGCAGGAAATATGACCCCAGCGCGACAGCGATCACAAAAGCCAGGTTCTGCGGGAACGCATTGACCCAGGCGGCGGAACTCCGGTTGAGAAATGGCTGTTGCCACAAATAGAGCGAGTAGCTGAGAAGGCCCACAAATGCAATTGGCTTCCAATTAAGGATTCGCCCCATCCAGTCGCGGGAACAATAAACGCTGCGGTGAATGAGGATTGCCAGGCTGGCATTGGCGATTGACGTACCGAAGACGGAGACGACTGTATAGCCCGAGTAGCGATTGATCAAGAAGACTAAGGCAACCAATCCAAGCGAATACTCCGGCCTGAACAATCGCAGATACCAATTCTTTTTTTCCAGCCAGCCGCCGACCTTTGCTAGCAGGCAACCCATTGCGAGGCTGTCTGCGACCATGGGAAACATTTCCAGATCGTAATACGGAGTCCCTCTCCAGAGCAGCCAGGCTCCGGAGCGCGCGACTGGCGCGAACAGAATCACCGCAACCAGGACCCAACCCGCTCGCCGCGTCCCCAACAGAACAAACGTGCAGGGCCAAATCAGGTAAAACTGCTCCTCTACGGAGAGGGACCATAGATGCCCGAGCTGCCATGACCTTCCTGGAAGATAGTTCATCGTGTAAGTCACGGCGTGCCACATGTCTCTTGCCTGCAAATCCACAATCCCGGACCACCATAGAAGGCCGACGCAGGCCATAAATACGTAGGCGGCGGGAAACAGGCGCAAGGCTCTCCGTGCATAAAAGAGCTTGAGTGAGACACGCCCTCTCTTTGCTTGCTCGGAGAGCATAAGACGCGTGATCAAGAATCCCGAAATTACGAAAAAAACGACAACCCCTAGATGGGCGTAGTCTCCAATGCCCAGATTGAGGCGAACAAAGCCCCGCGTTCCGCTCAGATGGCCCAGAAGGACAAGAGCAATCGATATGGCTCTCAGCCCGTCGAGCGACGGCAGATGGTCGGACTTTGAAATCGTGATGTCACGGTCCATATCAGCGCCTTTGGTAATCGGCCGTGGCTTGCTCAGGTCTGCCTCATGGTATCAGCACTGCCTTGTCCGATTACGCGACTTTTGCGGTTTTGTTACAATGCGGTGTGGAAGCGTGTATGTTTTTTGCAGGTACCTCAACTCAAGATTACACAATTCAATGGAACGGGCACTGCAAATTTGGTCATCATGACATACGCCGCTTCCTTCACTCGAGTTATTCGCAATGGGCTTTGCTCTAAGCGTTTTCTATCTCGTTACCTCCTACCTCACGCCGACTACCCTGTTCGGGCAGTTTGCGGTATACCGCATTGAGCTGATTCTCGCGGCAATGGTCGTCTTAGCCTCCGTGCCCGCGCTAATCAAGTCATACCTCCCGAAGACGCCCCAAGCGCTGGCTTTGATCGGACTCGCGATTGCTGTTCTTCTGTCCGTACTTATAGGAGTGCATTGGCCAGGGGGGGCTGTTGGGGCATTTCTTGTTTTTATCCCAAGCGCTTATGCATACTATCTTGTCTGTCTGCACTTCAACACAAAGTTCAGATTGCAGGTTCTGGTTCTCATGCTGCTCTTTGTATGCCTGTTTGGGATTGCACATGGAGCCATCGATCTGGCTCATATTGGCCCGTTCAACAGTCCATCCCCCGGCGCGGAGCAAGAGAGCTTCGAAGTTGCCCGGTGGAAAATGTTGCACCCATATCTCTTCCCAATGAAGGACAATACGGGGCAATGGTTTTATCGGCTGAGGGGGATGGGAGAGATCAACGACCCCAACGACTTTGGCCAACTGATCGTCTGCGTAATTCCGCTGATGTTCATTTTTTGGCAGAAGAAAAAGAGGTTCCGGAACATCCTGTTTGTGTTGTTGCCCGTGTGCGCGCTGTTCTACGGAGTATTCCTGACGCACTCGCGCGGCGCCCTGGTGGCGTTGATTGCAGTCGCGGTGGTGGCGGCGCGGCGGCGCATCGGAACGATGCCTTCATTGGTTTTGGCGGGCGGATTGTTTGTTGCCGCCATGGCCTTGAACTTCACCGGCGGGCGGGGTATCTCTGCCAGCGCGGGCGAAGACCGCACTGCTCTTTGGGGCGAAAGCTTGCAACTGCTGAAGACTCATCCGCTGTTTGGCGTAGGATTTTCAAATTTGCCAGACTATCTCGGGCATACCTCGCACAACTCGGTTGCAGTCTGCCTGGCGGAGCTCGGCTTATTCGGGTTCTACTTTTGGTGCCTGTTTTTGTTTCCTACTTTGCGGGACTCTTTGGTGATTGCTTCACCTTCGAAAGTTAGCGAAGCAGAGACGATTCTGCCGGAGGAAGAACTTTTTCCAGCAGCGACAAGGAGGTCTGACGATATAGACAAGGCGGAGGTCAACCGCCTCGGTCGCTTATTGGTGCTGTCGCTCACGGGCTTTCTGGTTGCCGGATGGTTTCTTTCGCGCGCCTTTGTCATGACCTTTTTCCTTTTGGGCGGAATGTCTGAAGTGGTTTACGAGATGGCTCTGCGGCGAGGAATGGTCGCTCCTCGTCTGCCGCTTGCGCGCATTTTGCCCTACGCTGCAATCATGGTGGTTTCGCTGATCGTGTTCATGTACATCATGCTTCGAATCGTGAATTTGATGCACTGATTCCAGTGGGCAAGCGACTGCCGCGATCTATGTCAGAAACAGAAACTTCATCAGTGTCGGGGTCTCGGGGGTTAAGGCAACCTGAATGAGAATTGCGCACGTGGTTGACAGCATGGAAATCGGAGGGGCTGAGACGCTTGTCTCGCAGATGTGCCGCCTACAGCGGGAGCAAGGCCACGACCCGCGCGTATACGCAATAGCTGCCCTTGGTCCGCTTGGCGAACGGATGCGAGAAGATGGTTTCGTTGTGCAGGCTAACCTGGGTCAGCATTTGACGGACGCCACGCGGAGTTTCTTTCGCACCTTCAAAGAGTCGAGCCCAGACGTGGTCCATCTGCATAATCCAACGCCAACAGTTTATGCCGCAGTTGCTGCCAGAACGGCTGGCGTGCCCAGCATTGTGTCAACCCGGCATAGTCTTGTCGGCCCGCCACGCAGGCTTTTAGTGGAGTTGAAATATGCCGTTGCGGCTACTTGCTGCGACTGGATCGTCGGCATTTGCGACGCAACGGTGAATAACATGAAAAGCATTCACACTGTGTCGCCGAAAAAGATTGTGCGCGTTTACAACGGCGCAGTACCTGTAGAGCGAGCGGCAAAAGAACTCTGGCCTCGGAAAGAAGGATTCACGCTGGTTTATGTCGGCAGGCTCGAGCCGGTGAAGAACCATGCGTTGCTTATGAACGCTTTTCGCGTTGCGCTTAAGTCGATGCCAACATTACGGCTTTGGATGGTGGGAGATGGCAGCGAACGCAAGACTCTGGAGAGCCTGGCCTCAGAGTTGGGCATCGATTCGCAAGTTAAATTCTGGGGACAGCAACTCGACGTGGCGCCGTTTTTTTCCGCAGCCGACGCATTTATTATGTCGTCGAGTTCGGAGGGATTGCCCATGTCGTTACTGCAAGCCTTTTCCCTGGGGCTTCCGGCAATCGTGACGGACGTGGGCGGGATGGCGGAAGTTGTACGGCTGGCGCAGGTAGGTTTTACGGTGCCTGTTTCTGACCCAGATGCAATGTCTGCGGCGATTATTCAGCTGGCGACCGGCGACGCGGAACGGCAGCGATTCTCGACCAATGCAAGAGACGCGTTCCAATCACACTTTACACTTCAAGCTATGGTCGATGCTTACATGAACCTTTATCGCAATACAGCGCGGGGTATGCTTTCGCAGCCACAGACCAAGTCGACTGTAGCTCGATGAGCAGGTTTAAACATACTATGATGCCAATCTTGAATGTTTTCTCGGACAACAAAGCTGCGACAAAACGCGTTAACGTTTTCTCTGTCGAGCGGCACGGTGTGCGCTTCCTGCCTCCGGGAGCACGCGGAAAGAATCATCGAGGCTGCATAGAAAGTTGAATCGCAAAATATACCAGAGCGCTACGATGCCATCCTTCAATCCTATTTTCTTTCCCTCTTCGTAAGTGCGGCCGTGATAGGAGATCGGTACCTCATAAATCGCAACACCAAGTTTTGCCACTTTAGCCGTGACCTCAATTTCAAAGCCAAAACCGGAACTGATGATCGTCATATTGCGGATAATCTCTCCGCGAAATGCCTTATAACAAGTTTCGACATCGGTCATATTGATATTGGTGCATAAGTTCGAAAGAAAAGTCAGAGATTTGTTGCCGAGATAGTGGTAGAAGTAAAGGACGCGTGAGGCCTTGCGTACCAGGAAACGCGAACCGTAAACCACATCCGCGTAGCCTTCCACGATGGGCGCAATCACGTCGGCGATTTCCGCGGGATCATATTCGAGATCAGCATCTTGAACGATTACGATTTGGCCCGTCGTCAGCGAGAAGCCTGTCTTCAGCGCCTCGGTCTTGCCCATATTCCGGGGATGGTGGGCCACTTTGATGACCGGGTGTTCCGCGGCGAGCCGGTCGGCGATTGCCGGCGTCCCATCTGTTGAACAATCGTCTACGATGATAACTTCGTCGGCATTTGGAACCGCAAGCAGACGTGCCACGATTTCAGGCAGCGTGGCTTCTTCGTTGTAGGCCGGAACAACAATGGAAAGCAGTGGCTGGCGATCAGCAGGAGCGTTCATTCAAAAATCCCCTTTGGCAATCCCGTAGTGGAGGGAAAATATCCTTCACTTGTATTGCTTCAATCTTCGGCGTTCGCAACTTTCAGTCACGCCGCCACAGCGCAGAGTAAGACGGAGAAAACGCGCGCCGCATCATCGATTCCGCACACAGTCATCAGTCAAACGTATTGGAGTTCCCATATCGACAATTTCAAAATCCGTTACCTTCAGATCCGCCAAATCGTGGGAATCAAAATCCATGTCGGCGTACTTCGCCTTGGTATCAGCGTCGTTCTGGGCGGTGAGTGCGACATTGCCGCCGTCTGACAGGAACATGCCGTACTTCTGCATGGCTCGCGCAACAACCTGTGCCGCAGGCGTCAATTTCGACATATCAAACGAGGCTTTCAGGCGGAAGCGAGCGCCCATAGGTGGTGCTGTAACGGGTCCGCCCGGAGCGCCGGCGTGCGTGGCTGGATGCACAAAGACGTGCGCTCGAATTCTCGGGTTGGGAAGAATAAAGCGAATTGCGTGGTCGATGTGCCCAGCGGCGAGTTCGTCCGCACTAAAGATCAGTGGCGCAACCGGAAAGCCCGCGGCATCGGTGCTTGTGCATTGATCTCCTCGCCCTGAAGGAGGATAAACGCGGTTCAGGTCCCATACCGCGAGGTCGGTTGCTGAAACGGCGCCATCCGCAAAGTGAGCCTGGTAGGCTTCATAAAGTTTGGCCTGGCTGCGGTCAACCACAATCAGGTGGCAATCGTTCTCTTCGACAGGACACTGATATCCGGCCTGACCTTCGATGCCGCCTCCTGCAGGAAGCGGAATGGTCGAGACCACGTCAGAATCCGCTGCGTAGAAACCTGGAGCTTTGCGAAATGGAACTCGTGGAGTAGAGGCGTCAGCCTGTAACACCCTCAGGCCGAAATCGACCCGCATCCTGTTGTGTCCCCATCCGCCCGCATCCGCAAGCCAGGCAATGATTGTGGAAGACTGAGGATCGAGCGGCGCGTTACTTATGTCCTGTGTCCAAATGGCGCCGGGAGGAAAGTAAGGCGCGGCGACGTTCTCCAGCTTTGCCGCCTCCACACTGATGATGTGGCTATGAAACGCGTAGCCGGTGACGATGGCTCCGATTCCCAATATGGAGACGAGCAGCACCTTCAAGCGGTTCATAACGGTCTGACGCTCCTCTGATCGACTTGAGTCATTCAAAGGAATTCTACACCCGACCATTTCTCGCGGTAGTCGCGAGCGGCTCCGGCGGCGTGGGGTTCGCCGCTTCAGGAACGCTAGGGCGTCCTTTCGGTTCATGGGATGTCCAAATCTTCCAAAGCGGCCCGCGCGTGACAATGAATTTGTAGAGGCCGACAACCGCGGCCGCATTGAGTACGAGCATGGCGCCGGCCGGCGCCGCAAGGCGATGCAGTACCGGTATTCTGTAGCGCAGCCCAGCAATTGCAATGATCAATCCACATATTTGAAGAATGGCGAGTGCGGCGAAGATAAGTGATCCACCCGAGAGCGCCAATGTGGAGATGAGCAGAAGAACCAAAAGATACGGCGCAACAAGGCGCATGACCTTGTGCGAGACAAGCTGAAAGAGAACTGGATTCCGCGGAGAGAGCGTCCAGGGCGCAAGATAAAAAAGCTGAAAGTTGCCTGCCAAGGTTCGCACCTTGCGATGAAACTCCAAGTCAATTTTCTTGGGCCAGATGTCGTAGACGTCAGCCTGTGCGTCAAGGACTGACCGATAACCCTGGCGGATGATCGAAAGCGGCTGAAACATATCATCGAGGATCATTCCAGCCGGTTGCGGCACGGCCAGCTCGCGACGAATCGCGTAGAAGCCGCCATAGACGCCTACCGGAGAAGCGTAAATCGACTCACATGTTCGGATCCACTTTTCATAGCGCCAGTAGAGCCCGCTGACAGCCGCGGAGGAGGCGTCGTGACTTCCAGTGCGCAGAATCAGTTCACCGGCAACGCAACCGACCGTCGGGTCGGCGAAGTTACTGACCAATTGCTGAATCGCGCCCGGAGCAATTTCTGGCCGGATGTCCACGAAGAGAATCACTTCAGCCGTGGCTTTCGCCACTCCAGCATTGACCGCAACTGCCTTGCCACTGTGCTCGGGAAGAATAATGGTTGTGAGACGGGGATGGTGCTGGCGAACCAATAGCTCCGCCGTGCCGTCGGTCGAGCCGTCTGAAACAATGATGATCTCTTTGATGCCGCGATAATCAAGGTTAAGCAGGTGCTCAATCTTGCCCGGGAGCAGCGCGGCGCCATTATGCACCGCAAGCACCACACTCACGCTTGGAGAAATCGGGCTGGCAATCCAGGGCCGTGGCCGCAAACGAGCTAGCATCCACATCAGCACGGGATATCCTACGTAGGTATAGAGGATGCCGATCATCGACAGCCAGAAGACAATCCTCACTGCGCGCCCCTTCGCAGAATGATGGTTTTGATGGTTTCGAACATGATCAGCAGATCGAGCCCAATCGACTGGTGTTTGACGTAATAAAGATCGTATTCGAGCTTATGCTTGGTTTCTTCCAGGCTTGCGCCGTATCTGTAGCGCACCTGCGCCCAGCCGGTAATCCCTGGGCGAATCATGTGGCGAAGGTCGTAAAAGGGAATTTCCTGGCTGAGCCATTGCACAAATTCCGGGCGCTCAGGGCGGGGGCCGACAAATGCCATATCTCCGCGAAGAACGTTCCAGAGCTGCGGGATTTCGTCGAGCCGGGTGTTTCTCAAAAACCTGCCAGCCCGAGTGACGCGAGGATCGTCCTTGGTGGCCCACACTGCTCCTTGCGCTTCAGAGTCCTTGCGCATGGTGCGGAACTTGTAAGCGGTAAACAAACGTCCACGTTGTCCGACACGTGTCTGGCTAAAAAAGATGGGTCCCGGCGAGGAGAGGCGCACCGCAAGAATAATCAGCGGCAAAAATGGCAGGCAGATGACCAACGCGACAAAGGAGACCGCGAAAGAGAGCAGGCGCCGGAAGAGTTGCTGCAACGTGCTCATGCGGAAGCCTTCCGTGAAGATGAGAACGCTTGGATTGAGTCCGTCCAGCGGCAATTTGCCGGACAGCCGCTCCACAAGCGAACTGGAATTCTCAATGACGACACCGCAGAGGCGAAGGTCGAGCAGTTCCCGAACGGGCATCGACTCGCGACGGTCTTCCATGGCAACCACAACGCGATCAACGCCCGGCCGGGGCGCGCGAAAGGCACGAAGATCCGCCGAAAAGCGTTCGGCTTGTCCGGAGCTATCGCTTTCGCCTTTCCAGCCTATGACTACCATGCCTGAATCGCGGCTGCCTCGGAGGAGTTCGACGACGGTGCGAGCCCGCTCGCCGCAACCCAGTACATAAACCCGCTCCTGAAACATGGGAAGGCCAATAATCCACTCATAGACTCCGCGCCAGACGACAAGAAGAATCGCAAGAATTGCCACTCCAACGGAGAAAACATAAGGGCCGACATCGAACTCCGGGAAACAATAAACGCACCCGGCGAGAACAAAGGACAGCACGCTAAGAACCAGCAGCAGACGAAAATATATCTCCCAGTCCTCGGAGATGCGCCGCGGCTCATACAGGTCGAAGTAATAGGTCAAAAGCAGTGTGAGTACAGTTATGCCGGCAATCTTCAATAAGCCGGTCTCATAAACTAAAACAATGTACGCATCCTGACCCATCAGGAACGTGGTGGCCAGCAGAAACGAGCCGCCAACGAGGAGCACCTCGCAAAGAAGCAGCACCAAAGTCCGGGTCGGATAATAGACATTGAAAAGTCTGATCATCCTTGCCGCCTCTTATCCTTTCGTGAGGACGGTCCAATGCTCCCGTCCTGCTTGCCATAGTCGTAGTAATAGGAGGAGCGGCGTGGAGTTTCCTTGACCGCATTCAGCACATATCCCAGGATGCGCGAGCTGGCGAAGGCGGCCTGCGCTCGCTGCGCGACATCGAAAGGCGTGGATGCTCCGCGGGCCACCAGCAGCACTGCATCGGCAGCGCGTGCCAGGTCGATTGCGTCCGCAAACGCAAGCACTGGCGGAGAGTCGATAAGGATCCAGTCAAAGTGCGGTGAGAGAGCGGCTACCAACTCTTCGATGCGATGATTGGCAACCAGTTCCGACGAGTTGTCGCCACCCGCGCCCGCAGGAATAAAGGCGAGATCCGGCATGGCGTGCATGTTACCCCCTTCAACAATGCGGGGATTGTCGTTGCGCTGCAGTATGTCGCTCACCTCCGCCGTTCCCGCGAGATACTCCGTGAGCCCCGGCGTGCTGGGCGCGCCCAGAATTGCATGGAGCGCAGGCCTGCGCAGGTCAGCATCAATGAGTAAAACAGTGTTATTCCGGTTGCGCGCCAGGCTCACCGCCAGGTTCGCCACTACAAATGTTTTGCCCTCCGCGGGAGCGCCGCTGCTCACGAGGATCGTCTTGAGCGGATTCTGATCGCGAAATTGGTAGAATTGCGTACGCAGCGCGCGAAACTGCTCGATGCCTTCGCCGCGGTCTCCAAGCGTCGGAAGGGAAACCAGGGATGGTTTCCATGAACGCATAACCGCTTTCTCAAGGCTCACGCCAACTTCGACCGGGGGCAAATCCTCTGAGCCGGGCTCAAAATACGGCTCGGGATTCTCAATGGCATCTTTTCCCTGGGCGGCTTGCCGCTCAAGATCAGCCCTTTGAAGTGCATCGTATATGCGGCTCATATTTCACGTTCCTTCAGTGAATCCTTGGTGTCGGCGATGGGCGATATGCCGTTGAGCGTATTGGTTTGCATGGTGCGTTTCATTAAAACTTGCATAGCCGGGAACGAAATCATGAAAGGATGCTCGGCAAGATCGAGTTCCAGTCCAACCGACTCGACAATGTGTGCCGGAATCGGCTTGACCTGTTCGGCATAAGCATCGACCAAAGCGTGTTCGCAGATCAGATTAATGATGCGGGGAATTCCCTTCGAGTAGCGATAGACAAGCTCCGCGGCTTCAGGCAAAAACACCGGCTGGCTGGCTCCTGCGATGCGCAGTCTTTCTTCAATGTAAGCCCGCGTCTCCTCGCCGGTCAGAGGTTTGGTTCTGCACCACAGAGAGACACGCTGGCGAAGCTGGCGAAGGTTGGCGTTGTAAAGCTTCTCTTCAAACTCAGGCTGGCCGGATAGAACGATCTGTACCAGTTTCTCTGAACCGGTCTCGAGATTAGTCAGCAAACGAATCTCCTCGAGTAGTTCCCAGGAAAGGTCTTGCGCTTCATCAACCACGATGGCGCACAGCAGATGAGCGCGGTAGCGCTCGATGAGCCAGCTATTGAGCTGCAAGAGCATTGCCGACTTCGTCCGCGTCTGAGGCGGAATGCCAAAGTCAGTAAGCACCATCTCAAAAAAATCGAGTACCTCGAGACGAGGATTGGTAATGAAAGCCGTTGAGATGCGCCCCTTGGCGAACGTGTCCAAGACCGACCTGAGCAGGGTTGTCTTTCCTGTGCCAACCTCTCCAGTCAGAACCACAAAGCCTTTGCGTGCCGCAATGCCGTATTGCAGGCAAGCGAGGGCTTCCCTGATCTGCGGTCTCACGAAGAGAAACCGCGGGTCTGGACTGGCTCCGAAAGGAAGGGCGCGAAGGCCGAAGAAGGACTTATACATGGCTATCCAGGGGCGCTTTCAACCGGCTTAGTAGTTCGAGAAAAGAGTTTTCCGCGCTTGCGGCGCACATGCGGGTGATCCAGTTCGCTGACGAAAGAGACGACCGCCAGCGTAGGCAACTTGGTAAACGCCCAAATGTCGCCTTCATTACGCAGGGAAGTATCGCGGTACTCCAGCCACGCTGCAAAAAACAGACCGAAAGCCAGGCCTGCCGCAAGGCCGCCGCCGGCAAAGATTAAATGGTTCGGAAAAGTGGGCTCGTCGGGAAGGTTTGGTGCATCCACCACGCGGAACTGTTCGCCTTGCTGACGGTGTTCGAGAGCGGTCGCCATGGACGACTCGTTCATTTTGGTCAGCAGAGTGTTGTAGAACTGCAGGGCCGTCTCATGGTCGCGTGTGATCTGTTTGTACTGTTCCTCGACCATTGGACTGGACTCAATCCTCGACTCGTAGGTGCGAACCTCCTGCACAAGTCGATTCTGTTCCAGCTTCGCGGCAGCCAGGGATTGTCTTTCTGCGTGAAGTTGCGCCTTCAACTGCTGAACCTGCTGCGAATCGGGATGAGCCGTAGCTGGCTTGCCTTTCACTGGCTTCGCCGTTTCCGGCGCTGTCTCCTTGGCCGTGTTTTCCGCTATCTCAGCGCGCAGGTTGTCAATCCTCCTCTTGGTCGCGATTACATCCGGATAATCAGGCGTGTAAAGCGCCTCCAGTTCCTTCTCCTGTTTGAGCGCATCTTTGAGTTGCGTGCTGAGTGAGTCAGGCGAATTCCCGGTAATGGGATCGGCGCTGGCCGTATCCTGCGGCTGCTGGGAGATCATGGTCTCCATGAAGGTCACATTTTGCTGCAGGCGATTTACTGACTGTGTTGCGGCATCGAGCTGGGTCGTGAGTGCCGTAAGAGTATTCGTATTCGCCGACTCCTGCTGGGGAAGTTTGCCGACATATTGGCGCTCGAACGCCGCGAGCTTTGCGTCCTGTTCGTCAAGATTCCTCTTGGAATCGGCGAGTTGCTGTCTCAGAAAATCGGTCGTGCCCTCGGCGGACTCCTCGCGCGCGCTCAAATTCGCGCTAATAAAGAGGGACGTGATCTCGCCGCATACCTGCTGAGCGGTGCGCGCGTCCTGCGCCTTGAACGTGATATAAAAACCCGGCATTCCATGGGACGAAGGGCCGGCGGGGATCGGATCTACCTTGATTGCTTTTCGCGTCATATCGACGCGGTCGTCCATGGTGTACTTATTGCTGGGATACAAACCAAATCTCTCGATGATCGGTTCTATGCGCGAGCGGCTTAGTATCTGCTCCTGCATCGACGCAAGCCGCGCGCCCAGATCTTCATCGACGACTGGCTTCACATATTCTTCCGGAACCTTCGGCTGTTCAATGAGTACCAGCGTTTTTGACACATACTGCGGCGGCAGGATGTAGCTGATTCCGAGACCGATAGCCAGAAGGAGGATCGTGGAAATCGAAATCAGCCAGAACCGCCGTTTCAATATTTCCTCGTAGTCCTGCATTGTCAGTTCACGATGCCCGAGCATAGGCCTCCCTGATGAGTTACTTCTTCAAGTTGATATCCCGTGGTGAATAGGCGACGGTGAATGAGATCACCTGCGACAGCCCGCTGACAACATTTGGTCCGAGTCCAAAGTTCGACGACTGCTGAATTGCCGTGTAGTTCGCGGATGCCGTAAAGTGCCGGCTCAACCGCCGCATAGCTGTCAGCCCTCCAAACTCTGCGTTCGTCAAGACAACCTGATCATTCAACTGCAACGCCACCCCCTGGGTGCGCATATACGAGCCCGTAGCGGTCACAGTCCAATTCCTTCCAAAAATTTGTGAGACCGCTCCGCTGACGTCGTCAACGTGTATGCCAACCTCCTGGGCTTCCCCGGCGGATCCGGAAGTTGCCCGGTTATAGCTGACCATGGCCGACGTTGACCTGAGGTCGTAGCTCGCGGTGGCGTTCACGGTCACATTGGTCGATGGAGGGACAAGTAAGTTGTCAGTGCTCTGCACCCACTCCGGTCCGGCTGCGAGGCTCATCTTGAACTGTCTGTTCCACACGCGCTGGTAGCCAAAGAGCCCGGATTGAGTGTCCATGGTCAATACCGAGTATCCGGGAAAGCTGGTATACCCATAAACGTACTGGCCAGTGAGTGAATTTCGCGCGTCCAGCCGCCTGGTAATTTGCCCGTTCGCCTGCACAGAATCAGTATCAAGGCCGTTGCTGTCCGGAAAGCGCAGGATTGTGTATTTGCCGCCGAAATCCAGGCTTGTTGCACGGCCGAAAGTGCGCGTTAAATCCGGGCCAACCGTGTTGAAAACACTGCGTGATTCCTGCGTAAGAATCGGCTCGATAGGCAGGGTCGGTGGGCTCGGCAGGCCACCTACGCCGACGATTCCCGAAAATCCGGAGACTGGGGCTTGAGGCATATAGCTCACTTCGTCCATCAGCTTGAGCATCCACTCGCGCCCGCCTAACCCTTGTGAAACCAACATGTGCTGAAACACCCCGGTTCCCTCAGGTTCGCCGGATATGTTAAAGATATCGCCGCCGGAATAGGTCACGCCAAAAGGGCGTATAGAGCTGGAATTCGCGTAGGCCAGCTCTCCAGAGACGACGCCTCTCTGCACTGTGCCTTCTGAGCCGCCGTAGAACTGTGCGGTTTGCGTGTAGTCCAAACTATAGTGAAGGGTCCCGCTTATCGGCAGTCCGGTTGGACCTTCCACCGCAGGAACAACCTGCGCGCTTGCCGCGGCGCTTGCGGCCAGAAGAACTGCCAGGAGTGCGCTGCTTGGTTTCATTTGTCACCCTCCTACGGTACGACGATCGTATCGCCTGGATTCAAATCGATATTGAGTGAGATGTCGCCCTTCAACGCGCGCTTGTATTGCATGGGAATCTTGCGTTCTGTTCCACCATCAACGCGCAAGATGTAAATCTTCTTCGAGTTGGCGAACTGAGTGAGTCCGCCGGCGGTGGCAATTGCCTGAAGAAAGGTCATGCCGGGGGTCATTTCTTCTGGCCCGGGCTTTGCAACTTCGCCGAGCAGGTAAATCTTCTTGCTGTTCACCTGACCCAGAACAACCGTAACATTTGGATCCTGAATGTACTTCTTGAGCATGACCGTAATTTCGTCGGCCAACTGCGAAGTCGTCTTGCCGGCGGCCCTGACATCGCCGAGAAGGGGCATCGAGATCATGCCGTCAGGACGGACAAGCAAACTGTTCGACAAGGTCGGCTCTTTGAATACGGTTACGGTGATATTGTCTGACGCGCCGATGATATAGTTTTCGGGCACGGCCGGCTTGGCCGCATTTTGCGCTGCCGGCATTTTCTCTTGCGCGGAGCAGAAGAGCACCGGAACAAGAACTGCCACCGCGAGAAAGCTTCCACGTTTCATTGTGCGACTCCATTCCTGCTTAACGCCGATTGGTTTTCCGTTTCGATCTGTTTTAGCTTATACAGCAAGGCTTTGTAGCTGATTCCCAGGTCGGCCGCTGCGCGTTTCCTATTGCCGCCGGTGGAAACTAAAACCTCGGAAATCAACTGGCGTTCGAGCTGTATCGATGAGGCCCGCGTGGCCTCCTTCAGCAGCAAATGCCTGCGATTCCCATCCGGCCTGCCCGATTGCGCGGCAGCTGCGATGGCCGCGAGCGAAATTGCCTGATCCCCGATGGCTACGAATGTCTTGATTGCGGTCTGAAGTTCAGACAGATTGCCGGGCCATGTGTATTCCATCAGGTGACCGACGATTTCCCTGCGGAGAACCGGCTTGGGGCGATCAAACTGTTTGGAGTACTGCGCCAAAAGCTCATCGGCAATGGGAAGAATCTCTGACTTCCGGCAGCGTAGCGGGGGAACCTGGAGCGTCACGGCTGAGACAAAGTAGTAGAAATCCTCTCTCATGCGCCATGACTTGACCTCTCTAGGAAGGTCGCGGCTTGAGCCGCATAAAAGGCGGCAGCTTTGCGCCTGCTCGGAGCGAAAATACGAGTTGACAATCAGTTCTTGCATGGAAAGGCTAAGATCTGTTATTTCATTGAGATAAACCGTACCAGGAGTGGACAAAGCGGCCTGCAGGGTCGCTGGGTCCGCATCAAAGCAGTGAATCTCCCGGTAAGCGCTGCGGGATATATGGGACTGTGCGTGAATCTGTGCGGCAACAAACCGCTTCCCGGCGCCGTGTTCGCCCAGGATCAGGACCGGGCAGCCGCTTTCCGCAATCCGCCCTATCGCGCGTTGAACGCGCGTCTCGGTGGAATGGGCGGCCTTCGCCTGCCTTTTTCCATGGTGGGTCAATTCAGTTGTTGCCATATGGGGACCAAAGTTCACGTCATCTTTTCATTGCAGGTTCTGAACCTGGCTGTGAAACACGCGGAATATGCTTCCATTGCTTGGTATGAGCTTTGGGGAAGGGTTCGCTTCCTCGGGCAAAGCCGACGAAGCGGGCAGAATCGTTCCCTCCCACAGGAAAACAGTGTACCATTAGTTGACCCCGGCAAGTGGAATTCATTTTCCACTTTCACCGGAAGGCGGATTCCCAATCGAAGGTCATTTCATTGGGGCATTTCCCTGAATCGAACCGCTTCGCTTTCTTCCCCGGATTGCTTAGTGTAAAGTGGTACGGGCCGATAAGGCTCAAGGACGAGGAAAATGGCTCAAGGCGTGCAGACTTCAACGGCTCCCCCGTGGAACTGGCGCTCCAGTTACGCTCAATTTACAGTTGGCTCGCTGGTGATAGGCCTGCTGATCGCGGCGGTTTATTTCCGGGTGCTGGTAAAACTGGTTACCGATTGGTGGCAGATACCAGATTTCTCTCACGGGTTTCTGGTTCCATTGTTCGCCGCATACCTTGTGTGGGAGAAGAGAGAGACCCTTCGCGGCATAAAGCCCGCTCCTTCCTGGAGCGGAATTGCCGTGATGGTTTTGGGGTTGGTCGTACTGCTCCTGGGCGTCTACGGGTCCGATCTCTTTCTCTCGCGGATTTCGCTCGTCATTTTGCTCGGCGGAGTGGTTCTCTGCTTTGGCGGACGGCAGCTCTTGAAGGAGTTGCGCTTCCCTCTACTGGTCCTGTTGCTGGCCATTCCGCTCCCTGCCATCATTTACAACCAGATCACTTTTCCGCTGCAGATCCTGGCTTCAAAGCTTGCCAGTGCCCTGCTCCCTTTATTCGGTGTGCCGGTTCTGCGGGAAGGCAATGTCATTGAACTTCCCTTGATGAAGCTGGAGGTGGCGGAGGCCTGCAGCGGCATCCGTTCTCTGATGAGCCTGTTCACGCTGGCGGTTTTTTATGGATATTTCATGGAGAAATCCAATTTGCGGAGGACATTGCTCGCTTTGGCCAGCATTCCGATAGCGATTGCGGCCAACGCAGTGCGCATTCTCGGCACCGGATTGTGCGTTCAATATTGGGACCCGGACAAGGCAGTGGGCTTTTTCCATGAGTTTTCAGGATGGGTCATCTTCCTGGTTTCCCTGACATTCTTGTATCTTGTCCATCGCGCGATGAGCCTCTTTCCCCTGAAAAGGCGGCTGATATGAAGAATCTTCGTTTCTGGACTGCTGTTCTGTTGCTTGCCGGGACCGCATTGCTGCTGTATTCGCGCTCGAGCACCGACCGGAATCCCTTTAGTGAGCCATTGATGCTGTTGCCGGGAAATATCGATGGATTCACGGGAAGCGACCAGGCAATCGATCAGGAGACGCTCGATGTTCTTGGGGCCGGCGACTTTCTTTCGCGCATCTATTCGCGCGGATCACAGACCGCGCCAATCGGTCTCTTTATCGGTTATTTCCCCACGCAGAGAACTGGCCAGTCCATCCATTCCCCAAAGCATTGCCTTCCGGGCGCGGGATGGGTCTTCGAGTCGTCTGATTACGTTACTCTGGCCGATGTGAACGGCAAGCCGCATCGCGTGGGCGAATATGTCATTAGTGACGGCGCGGCCAGGCAGTTTGTAATCTACTGGTACCAGGCGCACGGACGCAGCATAGCAAATGAATACTCGGCGAAAATCTATATGATTGCCGATGCAATGCGGTTGAATCGCACGGATGGAGCGCTGGTGCGTGTGATCACTCCGATTGCTTCCGACGAAGAGGTATCGGCGGCAAAACAACGCGCCGAGGAGTTCACGATGCGGCTTGCTCCCCTGCTGCCGCGATTTATCCCCGACTAAACGTATTCGCCAGCCAAGGTCGCACAGTTGGCGGCTTCAAGAATCAGCGGTTTGGAAGACAGCCTGAAAGGATGGAAGAAAATGGAAAGCGGATTCAAGGCATTTCAGTCCGGCTTCGGTGGCAAGTGGAGACCCGTGAAACGCCACGCAGCGTTGGGGGTAGTTGCATTCTTTCTGTCGCTTACTCTATTGTCCGGGTGCTTCCGCGACCCCAATGTGCGCAAACATAAGTATCTCGAAAGCGGCCAGAGGTACAGCGCTCAGGGCAAGGACAAGGAAGCTGTCATCCAGTTTTCCAACGCGTTGAAAATTGACAAGAATTTTGCCGACGCGCATTATGCCCTGGCGCAGACCTACCTCCATATGGGTGCGTATAGCGCCGCTTATGGCGAGCTGCAGCGGACCGTAAATCTGCAGCCGACAAACTACAAGGCGCGGATTGATCTTGGAGACATCTTCCTTGCCGCGGCCAGGATGGACGACGCGCAGGCGCAGGCTAACGCAGTGATGGCGGCTCAGCCGAACAATGCCGATGTCCACTCATTGCTTTCGCGCATCGCCGCCAGGCGTGGACAAAGGGATTTAGCGTTGGTTGAAATTCACCGCGCGCTGGAACTCGCTCCGAACGAGGCGGTCCTGCACGAGACTCTCGCAATGCTTGAAGCGAGTGACACTGCACAGGCGTCTTCCGTTGAAAGCGAATTGAAAAAGTCTGTGGATCTCGATCCCAAGTCTGTGAGCGCCAAGCTGCTGCTCGCCTCTTTCTATGCGAGAAGCAACCGTTTGCAGGATGCCGAACAGATATGCTGGAAAGCCGTCGCTACAGATCCAAAGAGTCTGAGTGCGCGCGAAGCTCTTGTCCAGATGATTCTGAAGCAGGGTGATCAACCGCGGGCCGAGCAAGTGCTTCGGCAAACCTCCAACGATCTTGCGGATAGCCCGCAGGGAGTGCGCATGTTGGCCGATTACTATGCGGCCACTGGACAGATTGACAAGGCCAAGGCGGAGTTTACCAGCCTCGCTCATAAATATCCGAAGAATGTTTCTGTGCAGGAGGGGTACGTCCGGATTCTTCTTCAAGTCAAAGACTATACGACTGCGCAGTCGGTCGTGACTGAGTTGATGAAAAAGAACGCCAAGGATCCCCAGGTAGCTGTGCTGAATGGAATCGTATTGCTCAACAGCGGCAAGCTGACTGACGCGATAAACGCTCTTCAAACTGCCGCAAATAATGCCCCGAAGGACGACTTTATCCAGTATTGGCTGGGCAAGGCGGCGTTGGCCAAGGGCGACAGCAATCTTGCGGAGAGAAGTTTTCGACAGGCAGCGCAGTTGAATCCGCGTCACATTGAAGCTCAAGAAGAACTTGCGCGTTTTGCAAGTCAGCACGGTGACATGAACACGCTTTCCGATGTGGCAAGTAGCACGATTGCAGCCGCTCCTCGCTTTCCTGGCGGCTATCTGTGGCGGGCAGCGGTAGAGATGAGCCGTAACCAACCTGACAAGGCGGAAGATGACATGAAGACTGCAATGGCCATCGCTCCGCAAAGCCCGCAGGCTTATCTCATGCTCGGCCAGGTTCGCTTCAACCAGAAGCGATACCCTGAAGGAGCCACGCTGATGGAGCAGGCCTTGCAGTACGACCCTAATTCGATCAGGGCCTTGCGCGGCCTGGTGAATTACGACCTCCTCAGAAAGCAGCCAGCTCAGGCGCTGGATCGGGTCAACGCGCAAATCGCGAAGAGTCCGAAGAATAGCGGCTTCTACATTATGCTGACGGAGTTACAGTTAGCGAACAAGCAGTTTGACCAGGCAGCCGTCACTGCTAAGAAGGCCATGGATGTCAATCCTGACGATGGCGAGGCGGTTGCAATCTACGCGCAGCTTCAGAGTCAAAGTGGTCAGGCTGGAAATGCGATCGGGGCCTGGGAGCAATGGTTGAAGACTCATCCAAACAATGCCGGCGCCATAGCTATTCTTGGAACTCTGGAGGAATCGCGCGGAGATTCGCGGAAGGCGGAAGATTACTACAAACAAGCTATTGCAATTCAGCCCACGCAGGCGATCGCAGCTAACAATCTTGCTTATATGATGCTTAAGAATGGCGAAAACGCCGATGTAGCGTTGACGCTGGCGGAAACGGCGCGTCGCGGCATGCCAAATTCGCCCAGCACCGCTGATACCCTCGCATGGGCTTACTACTATAAGGGAACCTACGGGTTTGCCCGCGACCTTTTGGAAGACGCACTCAAGGAAAATCCAAACAACGCGACAATGCAGTATCACCTGGGAATGGTATACAGCAAACTTGGAGATCGAACCAGCGCTGCGCTGCATTTGAAGAAGGCTATTACACTGTCTCCCGGCTCGCCTACTGCTAAGGACAGCCAGACAGCGCTTCAAGGCCTTGGTTAAGTAGATAATCTTGATAACAGCAGGCCGCGCGCAAAGAGCTGCAGACTGTAGGTCTGCGTAGATTGCTCGGCGCGCGGCTGGCTTACAAATACTCCCTGAATCAGAGTTATGTCCAATATGACTAACACCAAGACCATCGCCCGCAACACCGGCTGGTTCAGCCTCGAGAACATAATTAATGCCGGAGTTGTGTTTACAACTTCAATTGCTATTAACCGCTATCTAGGTCCAGAGAAGAACAGCTATCTTATTTTTGTCTCCTATATTTCCAGCTTCGTCAGTAGCCTGAGTGGAATGGGCATTCCCGCAACCACCCGGAAATACATGGCTGAGTTCATTGGTATTGGTGACCGTGGCACTGCGCGGTACATTTATCTCCGCACTCTTGCGCTGCAGGCGGGCCTGGCGACTGTGGCTACCGGCTGCTTCCTCTTCTGGGTGCTGGGAGACGCCAATCCCGACTACAAATTGGCCTCGGCTTTGCTGGCAATTAGCATCTGGCCGTCGATGATCAACTCCATCTCGGCTCAGGCCAACTCCGCCACGGAAGATTTGTCAAAGAATCTGATGGGTTCCGTCACCTCAGCTTTGACTTACTTAATCGCCATTGCGGCGACGGTGGTGTTTCATTGGGGCGTTGTGGGCATCGGCGCATCGGTACTCATCATGCGCTCCGTCGATTGTTTGGTGCGTTTCTTTCCGACCATGAAGCGCGCGCTTTCATGGGAGACGACACACGTTCATCCGCCAGGGCTGCGCCAGCGCATGATATCGTTCGCGTCGCAGGCCGTTGGCAGCATGTTTGTTGCGCAGATTGTCTGGGGCCGCTCGGAAATCATCCTGCTGAAGATGCTTTGCGCGGACGTCAAACAGGTGTCTTTCTATTCCGTGGCGTTCACCATGGCTGAACAATTACTGCTTGCGGCGACCATTTTCGGGTCAGCGGGCGCCACCACGATGTTTGTTCAGTACGGACGAGACAAGTCCAAATTGCCGGAGCTTGTTGCTTCCATTTTCCGCTACATAGCCCTGATGTCGATTCCGCTGCACTTCATTGCGGCATCTCTCGCGGTCCCCGCGCTGCTGCTTTTCTACGGCCAAAAGTTTGAGGGCGCAGTGATGGTGGTGGCGCTGGCTCCCGTGCTGTGCATGTTCAAAGCCTTTCTGACGCCTGCGCAGAACCTGCTTGAGAGTTTCGAGCAGCAGCGCTATGTGATTGCCGCGACCGTTATTGCGGGAGTGATCGACATTAGCGTAGCGTGGTATCTGATTCCTTCTTATGGCGCGGTGGGCGCCTGTATCGGCAACGGCGCCGCTCAGTTGACGGCCGTCGGATTGATGTGGGTGGCAGCGACCCGTCTGTACAAGGTGAAACTTCCATGGGCACAAGTGGCAAAGATCGTTTTTTGCAGCGCACTTGCATCCTTAACCGCTCATTACATTACTCTGCGAATGGCGCCGCTGTGGGGAATCCTATGCGGCGGATGCGCTTCTCTGTTCGTCCTTTTCGGACTCTTCTACCTGATGCGCGTGCTGGAGCCGGAAGATCACAACCGCTTCAAGCTTCTTGTAGGAATGCTGCCAAAGCCATTGGTGAGTCCGGCTGTAAGAATTGTGTCTTGGCTGGTTCGTGTGTAATACCGGACGCAGTTCAAACCGAGGAGCTTATGTGAGTGTTCGATTAGTGCTGTTGATTGCTTATCACTTCCCGCCCGACAATGAGATCGGCGCAGCCCGGCCGTATCGCTTTTACAAATATCTGAAACGGCTCGGCTATGAATGTCATGTCCTTACTGCCTCCGTTCAAGAATCTGGCGCGACGGATATCGAATATGTTGCGGACCCGCAGAGGAAAGAGACTCATTGGAGATTTGCATGGCTGCTTGACCGGATTGTCCGGAAGTATTTTTGGAATGGCGGCTTGAGGATTCGGTGGTCGATTTCCGTTTTTCGGGCAGGAAGGTCGTTCCTGAAAAAAAGGAAAGATCGGAAAATTATCATTCTTTCCACAGCCCCGCCAGTCGCTGCAGATCTGGCAGCTTTGTGTCTCGCAGCCTACTCGGGCCAGTGCTGGATCGCCGACTTCCGTGATCCCATTACGGATACCTTTGGTAGCCACGCTCTCTTTCAGGGCATCTTATCTCGCAGGTTCGCGCGATTGGTGCTGGACAGAGCCGACCTCGCGCTTGCAAACACGGATTTGATGCTTCAATCCTGGAGCAACAAGTATTCCGGCCTGGATGGAAAGGCGCACGTTCTCTGGAATGGATTTGATCCAGAAGACTTGGTTGATAACTATGCGCTCCCGCAGCGTGAACGAAAGATCCTGAGCCACATCGGAGAACTCTACGGAGGCCGGGATATTCAGCCGCTTCTCCAGGCCGCGGCGCAGTTGTTCGAGAGCGGTAAGCTATCGAGAGAGAACATAACCATTCGTCAGATCGGCGCCTCGCAGCGAAGCGCTTTGCCGGGCCCAGAGTTTCTTCGGGTTGCTTTGGCGGAAGGATGGTTGGAGATAAAGAAGAAGGTACCCGCAAAGCAGGCGCGGTTAATGGCCCTCGACTCCGATGGGCTGTTTCTGATCCAACCCCAAACGGATATTCAGGTTCCCGCCAAACTGTTTGAGTATCTGCGCGTCGGTCGTCCCATTTTGGCTTATGTGATGCGCAACTCGCCGTCGGAGCGCATTCTTCGCAAGGCAGGTGTTCCTTTCGAATGTATTTATCCAGGACAAGCTCCAGATGAAATTGAGCGGCGTCTCCTGCGTTTTATCGTAATGTTGGATGGCCATCCGATAAGGCACAATCGGTGGTTTGCAGATACATTCGATGCCTCTCACCAAGTGAGGACCCTTGACGCCCTGATTCGCACTTTGACGTGATGAGGAATGCTATCGGGCTGTCATCGCAATAATTTCTGCCGCTTGTTATTTGCGCACCTGCGCTAGACGCAGTTTCATAATTTGATTGGAAGCAGCGTAAAAGAGGCGAGTTGAACCATGCCGGGGAAGTTCACGATGTGGCTTTCCCGCTCCTTGCGCGAGCCACGAACTCCCTCACCTTAGCGCTATCTTTTCGCCCCGGCGCCGCTTCGACGCCCGAGACTACATCCACGCCCCAGGGATGCAGCGCGGCAATTGCTTCCGCTACGTTATCTGGGTTCAGTCCGCCGGCGGCAATGCGACGCTTCCGCGCTTCCGCGTTTTGGAAGAGCGCGTTGCGCGCTTCGACCCAGTCAAAAGTTACACCCGTTCCACCAACCGCTATTTCCGTCCGCGAGTCCACCAGCACCGCATCTACGTGTGGATTCCGGTCAAGGTCGGCTAATCTAGCCGATTGCTGTTCGCCGTTTTTATCGCCGAAATGCACCACGGTCAGTATGCGCAGTTCCGGTCCAAGGCGCTCGTGAAGCTGAGCCGGCAACTCGGAGGCTGCGTCAAAGTGCAATTGCACTCCAGTCAGGCCGCAGGTTTCAACTGTGGACACAATCTCATCCAGTGTGGCATCAACAAAAACACCAATCTTCTCGATCGTCGCAGGCAGGTGCGGAACGATGGCCGCTGCCTGTGCCGCCGTCACTCTGCGCGGACTGGGCGCAAATACAAACCCTACCGCGTCAGCTCCCGCCTCCGCAGCCAACAATGCGTCTTCCAGAGAAGTGTTGGCGCAGATCTTAACCCAAATGGGCGCAGCATTCATCGCGCGGCAACTCCATTGAGCAGCTCGGCCAGCGCCGCTCCAGGGTCGGGCTGGCGCATCAAGCTCTCGCCAATCAGGAAAGCGTCGAAGCCCGCCGTGCGCAGACGAACCATATCTTCAGTCGTAGCGATGCCGCTCTCGGCTACGCGCACCACGCCGCGCGGAACCCGCCCTGCGAGTTCGAGCGAGGTTTCCAGGCGGACATTAAAGGTCCCCAGGTTGCGGTTGTTCACGCCAATGGCGTCGGCGCCGCTCTCACCCAGCGTATCGAGTACTCGATCAAGCTCGGCAGCTGTATGCACCTCGACCAGCACATCGAGTGAAAGGCTGTGTGCCGCCTTTGAAAAGCGGGCGAGTTCCGCATCAGTGAGCGCGGCGGCAATCAGCAGAATTGCGTCTGCACAATGTGCGCGCGCCTCCACAATCTGGTAGTCGTCCACCGTAAAATCCTTGCGCAGGCAGGGCAGCGGAACCGCAGCCGAGGCCAGCTCCAAATTGCGCAGGCTGCCCTGAAAAAACGGCTCGTCCGTCAACACGGAAAGCGCCGCCGCGCCTCCCGCGAAATAACTCTCCGCAAGTTTCGACGCGTTGAAATCCGCGCGAATCAGCCCCTTAGAGGGCGAAGCTTTCTTGATTTCGGCAATGACCGCGATACCCGTTGCGGCCTTCTGACGCAATGCCGCTGCCCAGCCGCGCGGCTGGTGAGCAGCAGCCTGCCGCTCCAGTTCTGCCACGGGGACACGCGCCCTGGCCCCTGCTACATTGGTCCGAGTCGTGGTCAAAATCTTGTCGAGATGAGTAAACATACGCTGGGTTGAGTATACGAGGAAGACCAAAATGGTTGCCGCAACAGTGAGGGTGAACCACGCAGCGGGCAAAACAGTCAGCTCAAGCAAAACTCATCCGCTGGCGCAAAACTAGCCCCCGGCCACCATCTTCACCGCTTCCAGAGCATTCGCAGCCACGCGCACCAGTTCTCGGTTCTTCGGCTTCACGAACCCTGCCGCCACCGCGGAATCGAAAAACTTCAGCAGCCCTTCCCAGTACCCGGCAGTGTTGATGAGAATGCAAGGCTTGGTGTGAATGCCGATTTGTGCCCAGGTCAACACTTCAACCATCTCGTCCATCGTGCCGAAGCCGCCCGGCAAAACCAAAAACGCATCGGCCAGATCAACCTGTCGCGCCTTGCGTTCGTGCATGGTTTCCACCAGTTCCAGGTGGGTCAAGCTGGTGTGCGCTATTTCCTTTCGCGTCAACACCGCCGGCAGCACGCCAATCACGTCCGCACCACCGTCCAGCGCAGCATCGGCCACCGCGCCCATTAACCCCGCGCTCGCCCCGCCATACACCAGTCCAATCCCGGCGGCGGCAATCGCTGCCCCCAACGCTCGCGCCTCGGCTACAAATGCAGGGTTATTTCCGCTCGCCGACCCACAGTAAACCGCAACGCGGTGAAGAGATTTCCTGGAAGGTGTCATGGTGTCTTCAGCATAAATGCTGAGCGCCGGTTGCATTCTCGTACACGGTATGAGGATGGCGAAAGCCCGGCACTGAGCCGACGAATTCACGGCGGAATTGTAGCGAACGGGCTTCGCATCACTGCCGGCCGCACGTGGCGGCGGCGTACACCCGCGCTTCCCGTCTTAATGGACATCATTCTTAGCGCTCTCAAATGTGTCTCTCATCTGCGGACGACCATGGCAGCGACATCCACTGTGCCTGATTCTGAATTGAGGCGAAAGTCGATTGGAATCAGCGACTAAGGTGTTTGGCGTGTTACGTGCTATATGGAATGTGAAGAAGCGGTTAATGGGATTGATGAGCAGCGGATAAAAGAACTACGGAAGGTCCGAGTCCGGCATCAAAGCGATTGATCCCAATTTGACACAGATTAGTTTGAGGTAAGAGATAAGTGCTTGAACCTCAGGCGGAAATCCCCAGCGACCGAGAAAACAGGATGAGAAATTCGGCCCGCGCCGATGGATGATTCATGTGAGCAGCCAACAACCAATCCCGAATTATTCATCCGAAGACCACGGGTGGGTGGAGTCTCGCCAACACTTCGCGCATAACCAAACGAGGAAGTCATTCCTGAGTTGGAATGTGGTCGCCGGCGATTTTTCTTTCCCCAGCCTGACAAACCGGATGTTGAAGCTCACGCCAAATTCCGGTTCGGGCCTTTGGATCAGGCCATTCAAAGGGTTTCCGTTTATAAACGAGAGCATGCCGCTCGATTTGGTTTATTTGGATTCGAGCCACAGAGTCATTGACTTAGTCAGATCGTTCTCGCTCTCCCATCCCTCTCACTCCAGCCAGCCTGCTGCGAGCGTTTTGGCGCTTCCTTCTGCCGTAATTTCTTCGTCGGATACACATCGTGGAGACTTACTCATTATTTGCGCCGCTGACGAATTCATGAGTCTCCAAGGCCGGGATGCGGGCGCCAGTAGCCTCACTCTCGACATTGCCGGCGCAGATCGGAATTCAGACCGGCCTGGTGGAAGAGTGCTGCGATTTCCTGAGTTTGAACAGGCACAGCTCAACGATCCGTCAGAGGAAGCTGAGCACTTCATCACCCCTGCGCTGATCGAGAGCACTCAAGTCAAAGAGAGCGGAAATATTTCTCTACCGCTGGGAAGTCGTCTGGCTCGCTTGTTATATCCGGGCCGTTTGAATCGGAGAGCGGAACTGGATCGGAGAAAGGCAGCCCGGAATTCGGTTGGTAACCTGGTGGCGTCTTTTTGGACAGGTGGAGCTCCAACGGTGGATGTGATTCGGGATGTTAGTTCGACAGGATTGTATGTCGTGACCGCGGAACGATGGTACCTCGGCACCGTGATCAGGATGACACTTACAAAGGCCGACCCTATGAGGTCGGGCGCTAAGATGTCGATCTGCGTGGGAGCTGAAGCGATCCGCTGGGGCAATGACGGTGTTGGACTCCGCTTTGTCGTTGAGAGCACTCGAAGGAAGAACCGGGGACAGCTACAACCCTTGGATGGCGCTGATCGAAAGCAACTTGATCAATTCTTAGAGGGGATTGCTACGTAGCGAACAACAGGCGCGACACGGTCATTTCCTGGCAAAGTGCCGCGGTCCAGTCAAGCGTTTCTGAACCGTCCGGGTGAGCAAGAAAATAGAGATTGAAAGCGAGTTCCGCCCGAGTCACGGGTCACCCGGCAGTTACTCTCTGGTAAATGGCCGAGCTGCTGTTTACTGGGTAGTAATCTCCGGTTCGGCGACGAATCGCCGGGAGCGCGAGAATCGGACCAGCAGGAAGTTGTCAGCAAATGAGAAGCCGTGGTTTCATCGAGGCCTTCGCCTGAGATTGTTGGTGCCGAGCCGCACGCTTCAAGCCGCTTCGCTGTGGCCCGTGCACCGCATCACACCCAAGAACCTCGCCCACGGTCCCACGGCTTCTCGAACCTGGTGCGCCATGATCCTTGAAATCTGATGCAGATGTGTTAAATCGTGAGCCGCCCACGTAGCCAGCAGCTCGGACAAAGAGACCGAGCCGAGTGCCGGATGCCGTCCCCGCCGACTGAAATCCTGTGGCGTCAGCTTCAATCCGCGCAGCTCGTCCAAGTTCTTCGCTCGCACTTTCGCAAATTCGTCCAGTAGTTGCGTTAGCGTCTTGCCCTTGCCATAGCGGACATGGGCGTCGCGGTCGAAGGGCGCAAAGAACTGTGTCTCGCCCGACTGCAAAATGTGGCGGGTTCGCGGCATCCAGTCCTCATGTTCGCCGTGAATCAGGTGCGCGATGACGGTGCTTACGCTCCACGTATTTCCGCCTTCGTTCGTTTCCGTCCACACCTGCGGCAATCCACGCAGCAGCGCATCGAGCGCCGCCGGCGCGCGTTCCAGCAGCCCCATCATGTTCTCGAGTTCAAATCCCATGCTCACCTCCCGGGCCCTTTCCTCTATTTACTACTTCCTTGCTCTCTCGTGCTCCTGCTCCCTGCCTCTAGGACAACAACGGCCTGAGAACGTGCGCTCCCAGGTCGTTGGGGGTCCCGGTTGGTTAACCGTCCAGTCTGACCTTTGCTGACTCTTCGCTACCGGGTCGTCAGTCTCTGCATCGCCGACGAACAAAAAATGTCCGCAGATCTGCTCGATAAGCGATTTCAAGCCGAGCCACGGCCCTGGCGGCGTGCCATCGTATCAGCGGTAGCGCCGACGGTCGCTATCGTCCCGTGATAGAAATACTCGCCCAGCCCCACTGTGAATAGCCAGCAACCGTAGAGCGCGTGCTCGAAGCAGGAGGCCGCGAGCGAGCCGGTATCCGCGTACCGAAACGCGAAGAGCAGTCCACCCGCAAGAGTGAGTCCGAGTGCCAGGCGGTTACGGAAAACAATGTGCATAAACGCGAAGGCCGCAGCGCTGGCCAGGATCATCGTCCAACGACCTGGAAAGAGCGTCGCGTAGCGCTCGAAAAAGAAGGCACGATAGAGCACTCCCTGCGGATAGACCGATAGCACCGGATAGGCCACCATCACCAATGCCCACAAGGCGGGATTCCGTCGTAGGAGTCCCCACTCGCGCTCAGACGCGAACCGATGGACGCCAAGCCAGGTGACAAGCGCGGCGACCGCGAACGTGATGAGGATTACGGCAAGATGGCCAGGCAGCTGGCCAGCATTCCAGAGCCGTGCTTGGTCAAAGTGCGGGTCGCGCATCAGCTGCCACCATGCATAGCCAGAAACGATCCATAGTAGCGGGAGCGCAGGAATGCGCACTGGCGAGAAGCGGTAGGCGAGCGGCGCTGCCACGAACAAGAGCAGAAACTCGATGATAAGCACGGCGCGGGGCATCGAATTCAGAATAACCTGCGTCGCGCGCGGGTAACCGCCCACTCGGCAGTTACTCCCTCGTCAACGGTTGACGTAATCGGGAAACCATCGGCGCGCTCGGCGGGCACTGTTGTGCGAGCACTCCGCTCTCTCGACGCCTGGAACGGTACACTACAGTCAGGACTCTTCCCACCTGGACTCGCATCTTGCAGCCGCAACTCTCCAATCTGAATCCTGAACAGCGCGCCGCCGTCGAGGCCACCGAGGGTCCCCTGCTTATCCTTGCCGGAGCCGGCTCGGGCAAGACCCGCGTCATCACCAGCCGCATTGCCTGGCTCATTCGCGAAAAAGGCGTCGCGCCCGACTCCATTCTGGCCGTTACCTTTACCAACAAGGCCGCCAGCGAAATGGGTGAGCGCGTTGACCGTCTGCTGGACCATTCGTCGCTGGCCAAGCCGCTGCTCTGCACCTTTCACTCGTTTTGCGTGCGTATTTTGCGCCGCGACATCGAAGCCCTGAGAGTGAACGGTGAAGGTCTGACCCGCTCCTTTGCCATCTACGACGAAAACGACCAGCAGGCTATCGTCAAGCAGATCATGCGCCGCATGGGCCTGGACACCAAGCAGCTAACCCCGCGCACGGTTTTGGGCCGCATCTCATGGGCCAAGAGCCACATGGTCGATCCGCAGGAGTATTACCTCGCCTCAAAAGATCCCAACAGCGAGCGCATCGCCCACATCTTTCAGAGCTACAAAGCCGAGCTGCGCAAGTGCAACGCGCTGGATTTCGACGACTTGCTGCTGGAGGCGGTCCGTCTGCTGAAGGTTTCTACAGAGGTGCGCGAGCGCTACCAGCGCAAGTACAGATATTTGCTGATTGACGAATACCAGGACACCAACCGCCCCCAGTACGAACTGATGAAGCTGCTGGCCGGCGAACATCAGAACGTCTGCGCCGTCGGCGACGAAGATCAGAGCATTTATTCCTGGCGCGGCGCTGACATTCGCAACATTCTCGAGTTTGAAAAGGATTTCCCCAACGCACGCATCGTCCGCCTCGA
>JBEKQD010000016.1:0-66108 GCA_049520075.1 Occallatibacter sp.
CGTCGATCCAGTATTTTCGATTCGGAACCTGATCGAAGCCAATCATCTTCATTAAGAGCAAATAAATGGATACTTTCACTTCTTTGCCCCCTGAATTTCAAAATCCAATACAAATGCTGGAGCTGAGCGATGCTTTAAGCTAAGTCTTCTCCGCGCTGCGAGGCCAAAAAGCTGTGCACAGAAAAGAAGCAGTAAGGAGACTAGCACGCAAACGCCGGCAAAGAGATCGCCGTGAGCGGTGTAGAAGGTCATGTCATGCTCGTAGCCGAAAGGAGCGGTGAGCGCTCCTGCCCGGTGGCGCGCGATGCTGGCGGTAACTCGGCCGTTGGAATCGATAACCGCGGTAACGCCGTTGTTGGTGCCGAACAGAATCCAGCGGCGGTTTTCGAGGGCGCGCATGCGCGTTATATTCAGGTGCTGCCAGGGAACGGAGGTATCGCCCCACCAGGCGTCATCGCTGATTTCAATCAAAGCTTCCGCGCCGGATGCCGCAAACTGGCGGACCTCATCCGCAAAGACCGCCTCATAACAGATGAAGACCCCGTAGCGGTGGCCGTCCGTGTTGAAGACCTTGCGCATGGTTCCGCGGCTGTAGTCCCGGAGATCCTGCATCGGTCCGCCAATGAAAGAGAACAGGCCCCTGAGGGGTGTGTATTCGCCAAAGGGAACAAGATGGATCTTGTCGTAGCGGCCAACGATCCTTCCATCCGGCGCGGCTATGGTTGCTGAGTTGTAAAGCCGATTGCGGTATCCGCCGGGGCCGCTTGCAGTAACTCTATCTTCGCCCATGCTGCCGATCACAGCGGTTGCGTGGGTCTCAGCAGCGAGCCGGGACACGGCGTCACGGAAGCGCGGGTCAGAGTCGGGAGGAGGCGAAGGCGCCTCTGGCCAGACAAGAATGTTCGTCTTGCCGGGCAGACAAGATTGATTGGGCTCCATGGAAAGGCCCGTATCTGGAATCCCCGCCATGAAGGGAAGGCAAGTGACGCGGCCGAGCGTGTCCATCGCTTGCAGATCTTTCCGCCAGCTTCCCCTGTCGAGGGTCTTGATTTCGGCTACTTCCAGATTGGGTTGGATGAGAGTCGCGGTGGCTGTGGCGGGGCTGGCCGGCTGCGGGCGGAAGATGGGAACCAGGCCTGTGCCGGGCAGAAGCACCGCGGCAAGGAGCGCCATCGTGATCGCTCGCGACGATCTCCTGGCCTTAAACCTGTTTTCCGGCAGCAGGAGCAAAGCAATCCCGGCGTTTTCGAGAATCAAAACAAAAGTGATGCCATAGACTCCGGTCCAGGGCGCCAGCCAGTTCAAGCCCGCGTTGTCCACCTGCGAATAACCAAGCTGGCCCCAGGGCATGCTCGTGAAGTGGTAGGCCAAAAAGTCAATAGCCGCCCATAGGATGGGTGCAGCCAGAAGCGCAATCGCCCGGCTGTTGAACCGGCGTCGAAGAAAAGCCATCAGGAAGCCAAAGAGCGCAAAGTATCCGCCTTGCAGCATCGAAAGCCCCAGCAGGATCAGGCTGGAAGGCGCCGGCGAGATGCCGCAGCAGAGGCGCGTTGTGCTGTAAATCCAGTAGAAGTTGCCGGCATTCCAAAGTACTCCCGCAAGATAGCCAAGGAGCGCGCCCTGGAGCGGGGAGACGGGCCGGTCTTCCCTGTCACAGCCCAGCAAAGCCGCCAGCAAGGGAACAACGGCAAACCACGCAAACAGGCCGCGCCAGGGCGGCATGGGGCCGGCGATCGGAAAAGGCAGCTCTAACAGAATTGCAGAGAGTATCGCCAGCAGCCACGGAGTCAAGGCTTTTCCGCGCATACGAAGAGTCCACCTGCGGAGTATTTCCACACCATTCGCGGCTGTCAGACTCACAGCGGCTGTTTGAATCGGCGTGGACTACGCGCGTGGCGGCATTGCTCCTCTCCAACCAGGCCGAGGCCGATGCCGATGCCCGGAACGATGGTGGCACGACGCCCTCGACCCCGGCGCGGAGAATGTTCGATGACCCGATGGCGGATCTGTTGAGCAAACATGGCGGCCTCGGATATCGCTCAAGGCAGTGAGATCTCTTCCACGCGCGTTCCGGCCGGACATTCCTCGCGGCCCAGCCATGGCTTCTCTTTTTTCCCCGCGAGAATCTCCCTCACTGCGCCGCCGATCTCCTGCAGATTGAGGCTATCGAGGCAGTGATCGTGCCCCTGCGGACAAGGCACACAACACAACTCTCTGCTGCCCGAGCTCATGCAGCCCTGCTCAAGCCCGCACCCCGGCGCCGCTTGAAAATGCCGTTGTCCGCTGTAACCGGAAACCCTGTGGTCGGTCGGGCCCCATAGCACCACGGCCGGAACGCCGCATAGGTGCGCAGCGTGCATCGCGAAGTTGTCCACCGTAACCACAGCATCGAAGCGCTGAAGCAGCGGGATCAACTCCCTTTCGTCTGCAAGGCCCAAAAGGCTATAGGTTCCACGAATGTAAGGCGCCGAGCGCTTGCCTGCTTGGACGATGAGGGTGTCGCTGCCTGAAAGAAGCTCGACCAGCTCTTCCCATTTCTTGATCGACATCTGCTTCCTCGCAGAGTCCGCCGCCGGACAGAGGAGCAGACTCTTCGCTTTCCAAGGCAGTCCAAAAGAAATTCGATTCTTTTCGGCGTGATTCGCGGTCCAAAGACGCTCATCCACCGGCAACTCCAGGCCGAACATGCGGGCAAGTGTTTGATAGGCGCGCCCCGCTTCAGAGCCACGATTGCCATAGCCCGGCTCTTCCCAGTAATCTGCGCTCATGATCCGCGCGTCCGCCGGCGGATGCCCGATCTCTCCGATCGCGGGGTGACCGCGCAGGATCGGATCCAAGCCGGCTCTTGAAACCAGATTGAACTTCCGCTGCGGAAACCTGTCGGCCACCTGCTTCAAAACTCCCGAAAGCATCAGCGCGTCCCCAGCGGTTCCTCTCAGGTTGATCCATATCGCGCCGTTCTGCTTCTCATCGGCATCCCCGGCCGGGCGCGATGCGCGCGCCGCTGGTACGGCAACCCGGCAGTTTTCGACGGCCTTCTTTTGGGAGCCGTCGCCGTTGACCGCCGGCTCAAAATACTTTTCGAGAAAGATCTTCTTTGCCGCGCACATCCGCGACCGGCTCATCAGCGACCCGGTTTTCAGCCAACCGTCCAGCGGGCATCCGCCGTGGCACACATCCCAGTACCCGCACCCCTTGCACTCCGTCTCGCCGAGGAGTTTCGTCCTCTTCAGCATCTTCGCCTTTGCGGGGTCCTCCAACACGTCCACAAAGCTTCTTTCCCGGATGGACCCGAGCCCCAGCAGACCCCATTCCATCGAGCGTCCGCACTGAAAGAAAGCGCCATCCGGAGCCACTCCGAAATGCGTCTTGGCGCAAATCCCGGAGTCGCAACAGATCATTGCGCGACTGCCCCGGATCAGGCTTTCCTCCATCATCCTGAACGGCTCAACCGTGGGCATATGCCATCTGTTCTTCCACCATACCGGGAAGATCGCGCCCAGGAAATCCGCGAATTCTTCCGGTGTGATATCCAGGTAAGAAAGTTTCTTGTCTCGAAGATAAACGGGGTTGAACATCACCGACCCCAACGGATTCAAATTCATAAGGAACCAGAAGATATCGAGCGGACGGCTCAGCGAAAGCTTCGTCACCACATAAATCATTCCCCAACTGAAGCCTTCTCTCTCCACCAGCCGCGCGCTCTCGATAAACTTCCTCTTATAGAGGTTGGCGTCGACCGTCGCGCCGATGCCCCGCAAATCGGTGTAAGGATCGTAGCTCGTGCCGAAGTTGGTAACTCCCAGCTGCTTGAATACCGGCACATATTCCCGCTTGAAAAGGGTGAGATTCGTTTGTATGTTGTGACGGATCCTGTGCGCGGTCTTTTCGCAGTGCTTTTGCTGAAATTCGAGGGCTTTGGCAAAGTAGTCCGGCCCCAGCAGCAGCGGCTCTCCACCATGCCAGGTAATTCCCATCGTGTCGTCCGGCTTCGCCAGCAGGTAGTCGTTGATCCGGGAGAAGAAAAGCTCCAGCATCTCGTACGGCATTTTCTCGCGGATGGCGTTTTCATTGTGCGCCACATCGCAATACACGCACTGGGCATTGCAAGCATCCGTGGCCTTGAAGATTACAGTTGCCATACGCGCTCCTTCCCGGCTCTGTCTTTTTGCGCGTAAAGTTCTCCAAGAGTTTCAATCGTCTCAGAGAAGAAGGCCTTGCAGCCCTCCGTTTTTCCGTCTTCCGGACGAAAGCTGCCCATGCAGATTTTGAAGCCTTCGCAGGTGGCGCAGGGGCTGTTTCCGGTAAAGTTGCGCGACCACGCATCGGCTCGCTGCGCAATCTCCTCCGGCTCCGCTTTTTCAATCTCGTCAAGACGCCCGATGAATTGCCGGGCCAGAGCTTCTTTCGCTGAAAGAGCGACGTTCTTCTCTTTATCCAGATGAAAATACTTCTCCGCATCTTCGAGATATACTCCGCCCCACTTCAAATGCTCTCTGGCGTCGTACTTCCGGGCGATGTAGTCGAACGGATCGATCGGCGCATGGGGAGCACGCGCGCAGAGAGCATAGGTCATAAGGTCCGTCAGCGCCTCCCAATCGACGGCCCCTGCCTCGATCCTGAGCACGCAAGATACGCCGAGAGAGGAAAGAATGCGCGCGTCCCTGATATTCTCGTCCGTCGCGCTCAGGTAAATTTTCAGGTTCAGGGTTTTCAGTAAAGGCAGCTTATGTACGAGTTTTCTGAATTCCCCGGCCGCGGGCGCTGTCAGCAGGATCGGAATCCCTTTCCATGCGTCTTCCCACGGCACTGCTTCCACTGGCTGGGTAGAGTCCAATATCACGCACAAGAGCCGATTGCCGGAGTTTCTCACCATCTCGGCAGCCCGGCTCACCAGGGACGCCGAATCGACCCGGACCCCAATCTCCCGGTTCGAGAGGCCGTTGATCAGCTCCGGATCATACGGGCAGATTAGCGTTCTCAAGTTCACTCTCAGTCTCCAGAAGCCTCACTGCTGTTTCATTCTTGAATATGTTCAGAAGCTGGCAGGCGCCGCCGCCAGAGCAGATTCCCTTGTTCATCTGCACGCAGCCGTCGCACTCCGGATAGATGTTCTTCGCTTCCGCTCGAATCTTGCTGTGTGTCTCCGCAAAGAAGTCAGCCACCTGGCCCAGGGTGTCAAACTCGAATATCGATCTTCTATCGAGGCTTGAAAGCGGGAAGCAAGAATATACGCTCATGTCCGGCGTGATATCGATCACCGGACCGCACTTGAACCGCATATCTACGCCGCCCATGCGATACAGCCAGCCAAGCTGCTCGTCGCTGAACTTGCAAAGCGGAAATCCGCAGTCCGGCCCGAAGTCCAGCTGGTAGCCTTCAAACAGTGCGCGATAGGAATAGAGTCTTTCTATCGCGAGCCCAATCTCGCCCGGCTTGATATACGCGGAACTTGCTCCCGGCACGGGATGAGCAAGACCCAGGCGGAGCCTGCGCTTCATTCCATAGAGATTCACAAGATCGAAAAGAAATTTTAGATCGAAGTCCACGCGGTAGATATTGAATCCCGGCTGGGTCCAGGGGCCCATCGCCCCAAGAAACTCTTCCACTCTCTTTTGTTGCTCTAGAGGCGCATCGGTCTGTTCGGGGTTGTTCAGGTTGCAGACAAAACTCAGCCTCTCGTTCGGAACCGCCCCCAGTTGCTCCTTCAGCTCCAGCAATCGATGAGAAGACATGATCCCGTTGGTAAATACGTTCACCCTGAATTCGCGCTGCAGCAGATATAAGACAAAATCCACGAATTGAGGGTGAAGCGTGGGCTCACCTCCCAGAAGGGAAATGGCTCTTTCGCCGCTCGCCGCCATGAAATCGGCAAGATAAATCAGGTTTTCCCAGGATAAGATCTGATCTGGCGAGCTGCTCATCTCCCGTTCCGCAAAGCAATAGGGGCAGGAACGGGTGCATTTCGATGTCAGAAGGATGTTGGCCATAAACTCCAGAAATCCAACGTCATATTCTTAAGCCAATCGCCGCCCTATGGAGCATCAACCTCGAAACGAATCGCGCGCCATTCCGAACCCTGTCGATCGATGAGCGCCCTTTTGCATCTGGCCCGTTTGTGACAACTTGTTCGAAGGCGCAGAATTCCGCCTCCACCCGCGTCGTAATTCATCGAACACCGGTTCTTGACCCCGTTCTCCAGCAGCACTCCCGGGTTAGTTGTCTCAGCGGTCGTGGCCGTCCCCATAATGGGTGTAACCCAGCGTGTGATCGCTGTACGTATTGATGTAGCGATGAGCATAGTTATCATAGCGTGAAGATGAGTCCCCATAGTAGTTATTCGAATAGGAACTGCCCCCCGCTCCCGGAGCGCAGGCGGTCAGAATAGTCCCAGCCGCCACAGCCCCCGCCACGGTTCCTGATATAGCCAGGATCCGTCTCAAGGCAAGCCGCCTCGTCATTGTCCCCACAACGGTCCTCTTTCTTGAATCGGAAAATTACGAGCGATCTTATCCCGGGTAAAAAGTGCTGTCAAGGGTGATGAAATCAAGAAAGCCTGTCAGAAGGTCTAATCACACGCATCAGTGCTCGAAGTCACAATTTGGACGTGACCTGGATCACGCATTTGAATGCTTAATTTGGAACACTGGCGTGATTTGAATAACCATCAGTTCTTAGGCTTTTTGCTCTTCTTTGCGGCGCCTCCAGCGCCAGCACATAGCTCGGAAGATGCGTCAGCATCAAGCAGTGCAGCAGTGAGAATGTACGGTTACTGTGACGTCAATGAGCGCTTAGGAATTGTTTCAGCAGGAGGGAAAGCATGAACGCTGAAAGGACGCAAAAGTGTGTGAAGAGATCCTCTGCTCTCTGCTACTCGTACCGCAGGGCTTCGGCGGGCAGAATGCGTGATGCCGCCCACGCCGGGTAAAGCGTGGCCAGGAGGGAAATGCCGATGGATAACGCGGCAACCAGAAGACCGTGTTCGGGGCGCGAGGCAAACGGCAGAGTGTCAAACGCGTAAACCTCTTGCGAGAGGTGAATGAAGTGGTAGTGACCACCGGTCCAGGCGCCGAGATAGCCAAGCGCCAGGCCCAGAGCGGTGCCTGTAACGCTGATCAGCAGTCCCTGAAGAACGAAGATGCGACGGATCTGGCTTGGTTCCACGCCAAAGCTCATCAGCACGGCAATGTCGCGCGTCTTCTCCATCACCATCATCGTAAGAGCGATGAGAATGTTCAGTGCGGCCACAACCACAATGAGCGAGACCACGATAAAGATAACCGTCTGCTCCAGCCGCAGGGCGCGAAAAAGCATGCTGTTCTGTTCCATCCAATTGGTCGCGATGAAGTCGCTGCCGGCTGCATCCTCCACCGCCAGGCCGATCGCACGAGCCTGGTACACATCGTCCACCTTGAAAGTAATCGCAGAGACAATGTCCGGTTCGCCGAATAAGCGTTGGGCGTCTGCCACGCGCATCAATGCCATCCCTGTGTCGAATGCGGAGAAACCGGAGTGGAAGATGCCGGCTACTCGGCAGCGCTGGTATGTAGCAGTGAAGCCATGAGGCGTTGAACTCCCATTGGGACTGATTACCAGCACGTCGTCTCCCACATGCGCCCCGAGCCGTGTTGCCAGGCTCGCACCCAGAACGAGCGAAATGTCCGCGCCTGCCTCGCCGGGATCAAGAGGCCTCGCCGAGCCGTCGGTCACAAAGCTCAGCAGATTGCTTACTGTCCGTTCCTCGGCGGGAACAATGCCTTTGATGACCGCATACCCGGCGCGCGGACCGCGCGAAATCAGCACCTGACCGTAAAGGGCCGGCGCGGCCGCGGAAACGTGCGGCACCCGGCGCAGCCGCTCCAGCAGAGGACGCCAGCTTTGAATGCCGCCCGGTTTTCTACTCACCAGCTCCACATGCGGAGAGGCCCCAAGAAGCCGATCCTGCAAGTAGTGCCTCATCCCGTTGGTAATCGCGAGCGCGATTACCAGCGACGCCACTCCGGTCGTCACTCCAGCAACGGAGACGAGGGTGATGACGCCCACCATGGCCTGACGTCGCTTGGCCTTGAGGTATCGCGCCGCAACAAAAACCTCGAACCGCATGAAACTCACCTTCTCGCAATGCCAGAGGCTATGTGAGCCGATTGTAAACCGCTCTAACCCGTGTTGTTCTTATTCCCAAGCCGCTTTTGTCGAAAAACCTGCGGAGCATTTTCTATCCGAAACGCCGGAAGGAGCCACTTCAAACACATTCGATGACAGACGCGTTTAGGAAGGCGGAGCCCTTTATTCCGGTTGACTTGGTATTACAAGCCCTGCGCCTCAATCTTGAATTGCTCGGTACGCATCGTGACAATGCAGTTCATTTCTATAATGCTTCACATTTTGGAACAGTAATCTACGCTTTGATGCAAACGAGGATTCTGAATCTGCGAGATATGATCAGAGACGAGTTTGAGATGGACCTGCGGGACGACATGACTTGGCAACTGCTTCCTCTCGGCCTGGATACTCCTATCGATCCGATAGATTACATCTCGGGCCGGAAAACAATCCGCACAGGTCCTCTGCGGGCCACTTGCCGGCAGAAGGTGAAGTAACTATGAAGCGCGGATTCCCACTCATTGAGATTGCCCCTTCAACGATCTACTAATACTGGATTTGCTGAGGGACCTGCCCTTGAAATAACGTCCCACCTGGTGAGGCTTTAATGCGCCGATAGTAAAGTGTCGGCGCTTGCATCGCAAGTGAGTGCACACAACCTCACGCTAGATCACCCCAACGACGGAGGCCTGTCGTTGGGGTGATCTAGCCGCAGAGACAAAAGCGCGGCGAGGGTGGGGCATCCGAAATAGAAATGCGTTAGTCCTTCAGTACTTGGTCGACCGTTGCGATATCCACTAATCCCTTGCATCCGTAGATTGCTGGAAGAACGCGATCGGCGGGATAGGTTCGCCGCAAATTGGCGACCTTTTCCGTGCCGCAGCGATAGGCCGGGAGATACATTCGGCCCAGCAGGGGATGGCGTCCCCATGCGCCGGACAACTTATCGGCGCGCTCTTCTGTGACCAGGAAGTCGCGGCGCAGCGTGGCAGCAACTTCCGGCTGCGGTTTTCCCTCGCCCCATGTGAGATAAGACGACTGGTTCTTGGCGTCGTCTTGCAACAGGGCCAACAGCACGCCGATTTGCAGGTCTTCGTCTGGTAGCTGATCCACTTCAGTGACGCCATGCGCGATCAGAATCGCGTTGTTGGCGATGCCCTCGAAGAGCGTGGCGGCACGGGTGTTCATGGTGAGGATGGTGGCCTCGAAGCCGGCCTTCCCGCGCACGTACAAGTCTTGTAGGTAAGCGAATGTGGTGACGTGGCCGGGCACGACCTCGTGGCTTACGAGCTGCTCAAACTCCGGATAAGAAATCTGCAAGGAAGCGTTGATCTCGTAGTTGGCTTCGTATTGCGGAGAGTCGTCGGCGTTGCGCGCGCGGCCGATGTAATTCATCGAGCCGGAAAACCACGCATCCTTGATGGCCTGGAATTCGATGTTTGCACGCGGCACGCGCGCCAGTTCCTTGGGAAGATACGGCGACAAGTTCTTTGCGCTGAGAGTATCAAAACGCGCGATTACGGCTGCACTCAGAGCGCGCACCGTGGCCATGGGCGCCACACGTTCGCGGCGCCACGCATCAACGGCTTCGAGCAGCCCGCTGGCATCGGCAGAAGCGTAACCGGCGCGGCCCAGCAATTCAGCAACGCGCTCGCGCTTTTTCTGTGGCTGAGAGGGCTCCGGCGGCTTGGCCGTTGACGCTTCGACGCAGCGCGCATAGGGCACGGCATCGCCCTTGCCTGCGACTTCCATAGCAAGGTCCCACATGGTATCAAGAGAATTTGCCATGCCGATCAGAAATGCCTGGCGCTGACCATCCATCTTTTTCGCTTCCGTGCGAACTCCTTCGATGGCCGCGGGCAGGTCAACCGCGCGCAGGTACTCTTCAACCGCCTCGCGATTCTTGACCGATACGCCGCCCAATTGACGCAGTTGTGCGGCAGCCGGGTGCGTGTAGGCTACAGGCAGCGGGAAATCGGAAAACCATGAATCTGCGATGAAGCGGCCCACGCCCGAGGGATTCATCACGTCACCACCCCAGAGCGTGTCAATGCCTAAAACAGCGTCAGCAATAAAATTATCTGCTTGATTCATCACTTACACCTTCTCCTTCTTTGTGGAGCGAAACCAGACGTAGAGACAGAGGCATACAAACAACAACGCGGAAATCGATTGCGAGACAGCATCATTTGAATAGAACGGCGTTTTGATCAGATCCGCGCTATACCAGGGGAAAAGGTGCAGGGCCGCGCCTAAGACGCCACCCAGCGCGCCACCGGCCATCAGCCCTGAAGCAAGGATAACGCCGCGCTCGCGAATTCTGCTGCCTTGTTCGCCACCGGTCTTTTCTGAACGCTTGTTGATGAAGTGCGAAAGGATGCCACCGGCCAGCACGGGCGAGGTGAGTTCCAGCGGCAGGTAGATTCCCAGGGCGAAGACCATGGAAGACTTGCCCAGCATTTCGAGAATTATTGTGATGATGGCGCCGATGCCGAACAGCATGTAGGCGACCGGCTGGCGGCTCATGAATCCCACCACCAAGGCTTTCATGATGGCAGCCTGCGGCGCGGGCAGAAAGCCCGGTGCGGTATCCCCGAATTGATAAACCTGAGCCAGTAGTACGATGGTCAACCCCGCGGTGATGGCGGCGGCGATAACGCCGATGAATTTTACTTTCTGCTGGGCGGCAGGCGTGGAACCGAGCCAGTAGCCGGCTTTCAAGTCGGTGATGAACTGCCCGGAGACGCACAAGGCAGTGCAGACCATGCCGGCGATTGCCATCACAAAGAACATGCCTGTGTCTCCCGAGAGGCCAAAGTTCAACAGCACCACAGCGGAGATGATGATGGTGAGCATGGTCATGCCGGAGGCAGGATTGTTGGCCGTGACCGCAATAGCGTTGGCGGCCACCGATGTGAAGAAGAAGGAAAAGATTAGCGTAAGTATGAGGCCGAGAGCCAATACCGTCCATGAGACCTGGAGACGGCCAAAGAAAATGGCCACGGCGATGGAACTGGCGATGACGCCGAGAAGAATGGAGATGATGGAAATATCGCGGTCAGTGCGCTCCGGGGCGGCGGCTTCGCCGTGGCGGAATGTACGCAGCGCGATGCCGAAGGAACCAGCGACCACGCGCAGCGATTTGAGAATGCCGATGATGCCTGCGGTGGCGATGGCTCCCACGCCGATGAAGCGCACGTAGTTGCGCACGATCTCAGCGGCGGTCATCTGCGCGATGGGAATTGCGGACGGATAGATAGCCGAGTTGATGTGGCTGCCGAAGTACCAGATCAACGGAACCAGAACGAAACTGGTAAGAACACTGCCAGCGCAGAAGACCATTGCGCTGCGCAAGCCCATCACGTAGCCCAGGCCGAGAATGAACGTGACGGCATCGAATTTGAAGACCATGCGTCCCTTGTCGGCGAGGCCGCGCATCACCGGCACGAACTGGAAGTCGAGATACTCTTTCCAGACATGGAACGTGGTGACGAAGAAGTCGTAGGCGGCGGCGATGCCGGTTGCCTGAAGGAGCAGCTTGGCCTGAGAGCCGCCCTTTTCGCCGGTGACGAGCACTTCGGTGATGGCGGTCGCTTCAGGAAATGGCAGTTGGCCGTGCATCTCGCGCGTGAAATAGCGGCGCAGCGGAATCAGAAAGAGTACGCCCATCACTACGCTGCCGGAGGCCGCGCCGATGCCAGTGATGATGACGTTTTCAAGGAGCGAGGTGCGCCGCTTGTAGACACGCGCCAGGCCGATGGCGAGGATGGAGATGGGGATGGCGGCTTCCATCCCTTGACCGACTTTCAATCCCGAATATGCCGATGCGACGGAGAAGATAACGCAAAGTATCACGCCCCAAAAGACAGAGCGGAATGTCAGCTCCGGCTCTCTGGCCGTTGCGGGAATGATGGGCTGGAAGGATTCGCCGGGTTTCAACAGGCGGTAGGCATTTTCTGGAAGAGAGGTTGGTTCGCTTTCGTTCATCAATCTAAAATCCCCTGTCGGAGGCGGTTCCCGGCTCAGTTCCTGAGGCATCCTAAAGGATGCTGATTCAAACCGGCTTTGGGTCCACTTAAAGCCCGCAGTACACGATACACTCTACCAACGTCCCGGAGTCAAATCGGGCGGGAATGGGAGCATTTAGCTGAAGGCTATCTCGCCTTAAAGGCAGGCACTTGAGCGCCTTTAAGGCTTGCGGCTGACGACGGGAGATTTGGTGACAGCTGACGGCTTCCGCAGCGGCACCATGGCTCCCGCGCCGGGCGCGGCCTGAGAAAAGCGCGAAAGCATCTCCGAGCGCACGTATTCGACGAAGCTTTGCATCTGGCGGTTCATCTCTTCCATGCGCTCCCTCATCTGCAGGATGATGGCGATGCCGGCGATGTTGACGCCGAGGTCGCGTGCGAGGTTGAGGATGAATTCGAGGCGCTCTATGTCTTCGTCGGTATAGAGGCGCGTGTTGCCTTCGGTGCGCGACGGCTTCAGCAGGCCCTCGCGCTCATAGAGGCGCAGGGTCTGAGGATGAATTTCGTACATCTCGGCTACTGCCGAGATCATGTACGCGCCTTTTGACTTGCGTTTTGCGGCCATTGTCTTTCCCGAATCAGCTTACCTTAATTCGTACACGTAGAGCTTCTGGAATCGATGGCTCTACATCTTATCAAACAGCGCTTTGCGCGGGTCGTGGTCGTTCAGTTTGGCCAGTTCGCGCATGATCTCGCGGCTGCGCTCGTCTGAGAGCGTGGGCACCTGCACCTCGACTGTCACAATCTCATCGCCGCGCTGCCCGGCGTGCTGCGCGTTCTCCACCCCACGCCCCCTCATGCGCAGCTTTTGCCCGCTCTGCGTGCCGGGAGGAATCTTCAATTGCGCGCGGCCGTCAATGGTGGGTACGTCCACCTTGGCTCCCAAAGAAGCCTCGGGCACGGTTACGGGAACGGTGAGATGAATGTCGTCGCCCGAGCGTGTGAAGACCGGATGCGTACCGGTGCGGACAATGAGAAACAGGTCGCCGGGCGCGCCGCCGTTTATGCCGGCGTTGCCTTTGCCTTGCAGCCGAATGCGCTGGCCGTCGCGCGTGCCTGCCTTGATGCGAAACTCGACCGCCTCACTGCGGCTGACCAGGCCCTCCCCGTTGCAGGTGGCGCAGACATCCGACGTTTGCCCCGTTCCGTTGCATCGCGGGCAAGGAATGTTGAACTTCATGCGCCCGCCCATCTGTGTCACCTGGCCCGTACCGTTGCACTCCGGGCACTGGGTTGGCCCGCCGCTGGACGCCTGGCCGTGACAAGTGGGGCATACTTCCTGGCGATGCACATCGAGCCGCGCCAAGCCGCCGCGAATGGCCGTCCAGAAGTCCACTGTGGCCTGGTATTCCAGATCGGTGCCCGGCTGCGGACCGCGCGGACGTTGCGCCTCATGCGCTCCGCTGAAGATGCCGGAAAAGATGTCTTTGAAACTGCCCCAAGACTGCGAACCTGCTCCCGCTTGCTGGTCAGCGTGCACCCCCGGACCGCTCTGGAAACCGGAAAAGTCGAAGCCGCCAAAATCCACAGGCGTGCCGCGGCCCGAACTCTGCCGCGAATAAGCTTCGGCCGCCGCAGGGTCGATCTGGTCGGAGTAGAAGCCCACCTGGTCGTAGACCTTGCGCTTCTTCTCGTCGCTGAGCACGTCGTTGGCCTCGGATATCTCCTTGAACTTTTCCTCGGCCTGTTTGTCACCGGGGTTCACGTCGGGGTGATACCGTCGCGCAGCCTTGCGGAAGGCCTTGCGAATCTCTTCGGGCGTAGCGGTCTTCTTCACGCCAAGCGTGCCGTAATAGTCCTTATTCTTCGTCGTGGGCATGGTCGCCTTTGAAATCTGTTTCGGTCAGGTGCTGATAATTGTCATCCATTTTCCAGTGTTGCTCACTCTATTTGATAATAAACAAGATGCTCAGTGAATGTAGCGCCATGCGAGCGCCAGAATGTCCCTGTAAATGATTGTGCTGTGACAGGGCAATCAATCAGCGGCGTCAGCTTTCCTTGCGGCAGCTAAGGCGGGCTGCCTGGCGGCTCCGGAAGTAGGAATGGCGTCCAAGTCCACCTTGCCTTCAGCCAATTGCATGAGGAAGTCCTGGGAAGAGAAGGGTTTCTGTTCCTTGAGCAGCTTGCTGGCGCGGATGTAGCTGCCGTCGGACTGTTGCAGGCGAGCCTTGAGTGTGTCGGCCAGATACGCGGGCAGAATCTCGTCGTGAATGCGGGCGAGGGCAGCGGGATCGCGAACCGGGAAGACCACCTCGCAGCGCTCGAAGAGGTTGCGAGGCATCCAGTCGGCCGAACCCATGTAGATTTCGTCATTTCCGCCGTTGGCGAAATGGAAGATGCGCGAGTGCTCAAGGAAGCGGCCAACGATGGAACGGACCCTAATTCTTTCTGACAAGCCTTTGACGCCCGGGCGCAGCGTGGAGAGGCCGCGGACGATTAGATCGATTTCAACGCCCGCTTGCGAGGCCTGATAGAGCGCCTCGATGACCGAAGGCTCAAGCAGAGCGTTCATCTTGGCGACGATGTGGGCGGGGCGTCCGGCCTGGGCGTGCTCACTCTCGCGGCGGATGAGGCCGAGGAAACTTTCGGCCATGGTCAGGGGCGCCACCAGCAGCGGCCGGTAGTCGTCGATTTCGGCATGTGCGGTGAGGTAGTTGAAGACCATGTGGACCCGCTCAGTAATCTGCGGATCGGAGGTCATCAGGCTCAGGTCGGTATAGAAGCGAGCGGTGTCGGGGTTGTAGTTGCCGGTGCCCAAGTGGCAGTAGCGGCGGGTTTGCCCGTCCTCGTCGCGGCGCACGAGCATGGCCAGCTTGCAGTGGGTTTTGAGGCCGACGACGCCGTGGAAGACCTGCACGCCGGCGTCCTCCATGCTGCGCGCCCAGCGGATGTTGGAGGCTTCGTCGAAGCGGGCCATCAACTCGACCACCAGAGTTGCCTCTTTCGTGGATGCGGCTTCGATAAGCGCCGAGAATACAGGCGAGTCGTGGCTGGTGCGATAGAGGGTTTGCTTGATAGTGACCACGGCGGGATCTTCCGCGCCCTGCTGAATGAAATTTACCACCGGGTCGTAGGAATCATAGGGGTGGTGGAGGAAGATGTCGTGGCGGCGCAGCTCGTCGAAGACGTTGGCGGACTTGCGGCTCAGCTTGAAGGACTTTGGTGTGAAGTGCGGGAATTTGAGATCCTGCCTGTGCACGTCCCCATAAAAGAACATAAGCCGCGAGAGGTTCACCGGGCCGTCGTCATAGAAGACCTGATCCTCGTCGAGTTCGAAATTGACACGCAGTCGTTCGACGATTTCAGGATCGGCGCCAGTCTCAATCTCCAGGCGGACCGCGTCGCCCTTGCGGCGGTTGTGGAGCTCGACGCGAATGGTTTCGAGAAGCGAGCGCGCTTCCTCTTCTTCGAAGTAGAGGTTGGAGTTGCGCGTGACGCGGAAGGCTGCGTGGCACAGCACCTCATAGCCGCGGTACATGCCGCTGAGGTTATGTGCGATGAGGTCCTGCAACAGAAGGTAATCGTATGCGTCTTCGGCACCGGGCAGGCGGATAAAACGAGGCAGAGCGCGGGGCACCGTTACGACGCCCAGCACCTGCGGGCCGGAACTGCGCCGTTTGCGCCGGAGCAGAAGCGCCAGGCAAAGAGCCTTGTTGAGCACACGCGGAAAAGGGTGGGCGGGATCGATGCTGATGGGAGTCAGCAGCGGGTCAACCTCGCGCTGAAAGTAGCTTTGGGCGAAAGCGCGGGCCTCCTCGTCCAGTTCCTCCCACTCGAGCAAGCGGACGCGCTGTTTCCGCAATTCGGGCAGAAGCTGCTCGTTCCAGCAGTGGTACTGCGCGTCTACAAAACTGTGGATTTCGGCGGTCAGCACGGCGAGGGATTCGTCGGGGCGGAGGCCGTCGTAGCCCGGCTCGCGATAGCCGTCTTCAATGCGCTGCATAAGGCCGGCCTGGCGCACTTCAATGTATTCGTCAAGGTTTGAGCCGGTGATGGCGAGGAACTTTACACGCTCCAGCAGCGGGTTGGCGGGGTCTTCAGCCTCTTCAAGCACACGCCTATTGAACTGCATCCAGGAGTGGTCCCTGCCGTTAAAGAGCTTTTGTTTGCTATTCGTTCGGGCCATTGCGTTCGTTCCGTGCGCTGTAGTTGGCAGTCTACAGCTTTTTGGAGAAACAAGGAATAGGGGTTGGGGGTCAGGGGTCAGCGATCCGAGCAACAGGGGCTTGCGAACAGAGGCCAGAAACTACGGATTTGGGACTACCAAATGGGGCATCGGGCGCGCGAAAAAGAATCTACGTACCAGTAGAGGTATTTTTGCACAGAAATGGGCTAATTCGGGAAAGCGCAGTCAGCTTTCTTTGCGGTAGAGCATGTCCCGGATGGTTCGCCTTCTGGCCTCATTCATTTCGCTCTCAGCTTTGCGGGCGTCCGGGTCCAGAGGGCTATTTTCGTCGGTTTCTGTGGACTCTGGTTCGCTGCACGAAGGGCATCGGTTGGCGAAGCCGGGCTTACCGGGGTATAGTTCGAACTCCTGAGAGCAAATGACACAGGTTTTGATTGGAAAAGTCATACCAAAAATATGATAACGCCAACGATTTTTCCTTGCCAATTTCCCCGCTATCCCTTGCCAGTTCGCGGAGACGGGATTGATTGTTGAAGTTCGAGATATCCCACCCTTAAATCAAAAAAAGATCCAAGGATGGTGCGCCCGGCTCACTACTACCCGCTCATCGCATAAGCCGCGATGAATGGGGCACAGCTTTCAAGTCAGAAGGTTACTTTCAGGGTTGATCTGCGGGCCATGTACCTGCTTTTGATGAGATTGGACTTTTTTGATGATTGAAGCGTCTAATTGGGAAGTTCGACATCTCCTCTTCCTCGCCTCTAGCTGATGACGGCTTGCTCCAGACGAGCAACTCTGACAACCAACAAGCAAGAGAATGGAGACAACCATGAGCATTGGGCATCAATCAGACGTTCACAAACACCTATTCCCTAAGCGTCCTTTGTCCTCGCAAAGAACGACCGAGGACAATGCTCAAACCAAAATCGCCGAGCCGGTGCAGGATGAAGGGCTCCGCTTGAGAGAACCACCCTCAAAGCGTGAAGAGCCGACGAGTACTCATTAACTCCTAACCGCGAATCCCCTTGCATGGACGACCATGCAGGGGATTTGTGTTTGAGGACATTGAGAGCAGATTAGAGATTCAGAAATTCGCATCCACAATGCCCAGGTGGCGGCCCAGGCATGGATTCAATTTCCGATGAGTTAGGTCGCACAAATGTCCATTCGCCAGCATTCTGTTGGCTTATGAAAATGACCGTCTGGGGCTAAAGCACACCATTCGTTTTGTTGCGTTTCGGCACGACTAAACAGGCTGCGGAAAAACGCCTGTACTTGATCCTGCCTCCCAAAAAGTCTCCCTCAGGGCCTAAAGGCCACGCTGATTTTGCGGCATTTACGGCACGACTAAAGTCGTGCCCTGACACAAAGCGGCCTTTTGAGACGCGCTCCGCAAGTTTTTCTGCAGCCTGCGAAGTCCAGTGGATTTTGTTGGCTAATGTTCGAGCTAGAGGCGCCTACCCTTCGGCTGAATCTCATGCGTTTCAAGTTGGCCCATTTCCGGCAACTGTGCAGAATTGACCAGTATGGCCCGGCGGGTTGAGGATAAGAGTTGAGTGAGCTTGCTGCTTCCCCAAAATATTCAGGTTCTTCGACTCGCTGCGCTTGCCCATAAGGAGGGTCTCGATGTCCCTTGAATCCAATTTGCCGAATGAGAGCGCGACACCATCTCAGCCGACCCTTACCGGGGCCGAAGTCTTTTCCAGGCAGATGGATGGGCTGATGGATGGCCAGCCGAAGGATGTGGCGCCGGCGTCAAAAGCCGTCGGCGGTATGGACGACGCGGTGGAGCTGATGGCTGCGCGACTCTACAGTATGGCCTCGATGCTGGTGGGCGAAGGCGAACAGAGCGTGCGGTTGGTAGAGCACGCGATTGCCAATGCGGAGGTTTCCGCGTGCCACGACCTGGAAGAGGCGCGAAAGAGTGGCCTGCGGGCGCTGGTTGCCGCAGCGCTGGATATGCTGGCGCGTCGCAGCCCCGACAGCCTGACCGCGCCGGATGGACCGGAGCCGGTGGCAGCGTGCATTGAGGACGACGATCTGGCTTCAGCGGGTATTTCGACCGCGGAATTGGAGAGGATGATTGGCGGGCAGGAACGCGAGCGGGTGCGAAACTGGCTGGAAAGTCTGCCTACGGCGCAGCGGACAGTTTTTGTACTGCGCGCGGTGGCCGGGTTTACTACCCCTGAGACTGCTGCGCTGCTGCGGGCGCATGGTGGGCCGCGAGCTGCCGCATGGACACCGGAGGGAGTGCGTGGGGTCCTTCGCCAGGGGCTGTGTTCGCTGGCTTCGCAATTGCTGCATGCAACGGCGGAACGGTGAAACAGCAGGGAGTAAGGAACAGGGAATAGGGCAGGGAGCGCGACTCGCTAGGCAAGCTGATTCGATACACTACATATACGAACCCTGGCGGCGGCTTTTCGCATCTACTAGAGAGCGAACAATTTCAGGGTCAACAGCGCTTCAGTGAGAGTCGAACGGTTTTGATGCCCTCAGATACTTCAAACAACAGCTCGATAAGGCCCACAGCCTGCGCCCTGGCTCTGGGCCTTATGGTACTGGCTCCTATGGGGTTGGCCGCGCAAGCGCCGCCCACCGCATCGATGCAGCCGACTGCACAAAGCTTTCAAGGCAGCGTGACAAAGGGCGAAGTCTCGGCGCAGCCTATTGATCTAACGCTTGACGACGCCATTCAGCGGGCGCTGACGGCCAATCTGGGCGTTATTTTGAGCAGCGCGCAGACGGCAGCGGCGCGCGGCGAGAGACTTAGCCAGTTGCAAGCCCTGTTGCCCTCGGTGGACGCCAGCGCGAAAGAAACGGTGATGCAGGTGGACCTGCCCGCCGAGGGGTTGCGCATTCCGGGCTTTCCCAAGATCATCGGACCGTTTGGATTTACCGATCTGCGGGCTTCGTTGAGCTGGTCGCTGATCGATGTGGCTTCGCTTCGCAATTACCTGGCCGCGCGGCACAACTTTGCAGCCGCTCAGTTGTCGGCTCAGGACGCGCGCGAGATGGTGGTGCTGGTGGCGGGCAACGCGTACCTGCTGGCGCTGGCCGACGAGACCCAGGTCGCCAGCGTTGAAGCGCAGGTAGCCACGGCGAAAGTGTCGCTGGACCAGGCGGTTGCCAATCACGAGGCGGGGACTGCACCGCTGCTGGATGAGCTGAGAGCTCGGGTGGATTACCAATCGCTGGAACAGCAGTTGATTGTGGCAAGGAACGCACTGGAGAAAGACAAGCTGGCTCTGGCGCGAGCGATTGGAATTCCCCTGGCGCAGAGCTTCAATCTGGCCGATAAGGCGCCCTATGCAGCCTTTGACGGGATTGATGTGGACAAAGCCATCCGCGAAGCCCACGCCAACCGCAAGGACCTGGCGGCGATGGTGGAGCAGGCTAAAGCGGCCCAGGAGCAGCGCAAGGCGGCTACCGCCGACCGGCTGCCTACACTCGCCTTCAATGGCGACTACGGCGATATTGGCGTAAATCCGAATAAGTCGCATGGGACCGGCGACGCAACGGGCACGCTGAGCGTTCCGCTTTTCAGGGAGTACGGACTGCGCGGCGAGGCACAGGTGGCCCAGGCGCAACTGGACACGGCGCAGGCTCAATTGAGCGACAAGAACGCGCAGGTGGACGCGGATGTGCGCGATGCGCTGCTGGACATTGCCTCTGCGCAGAAACAGGTGGAGGTTGCGCGATCGTCAGTCGAGCTGGCAACTGAGGCGCTGACCGAGGCCCAGCAACGCTATGCCAACGGCGTGAGCGACAACCTGGCAGTCAGCCAGGCCCAGCAATCCGTGGCCCAGGCCAACGATCAATACGTGACCAGCCTCTACCGGCACAATGTAGCCAAGCTCAGCCTGGCCCGTGCCTTGGGAGCAGGCGAGGACTATAAGAAATTTGTAGGAGGAAAGTAACCGTGGCGGATTCAATTCCAACACCCCCAAACAGTGCGGATGAAGAGATGGAGAGCCCACAGCCGCAATCCCGCCGCAGGGGCATTATTATTGCGGTGATTGCGGTGCTCGCGCTGGTTGCCATCGGCTTGTGGTGGCACTCGACTTATAGCGAAAGCACCGACGACGCGCAGGTGAACGGCCACCTGATTCAGGTGAGCGCGCGCATTGCTGGACAGGTCGCCAAAGTTTACGTGGATGAGAACCAGCTGGTGAAGGCGGGCGACACGATTGCCGAACTGGATCCGTCGGATTACCAAGTTGCGGTGGAGAACGCCGAGGCCGCTCTCGAGAGCGCGCAGGCCAATGCAGCGGCGGCGAATGTGAATGTGCCCATCACCACAGTGAATACCGGCAGCAATCTGCGTTCAGCCAACGCCGATGTTACCGGCACGGAAGCCGGCGTTGGACAGGCAGAGAAGCAACTGGATGCCGCGCACGCTCGCGTAGCCCAGGCCCAGGCCAACTTTACCAAGGCGCAGGCGGATCTGGAGCGCTACAAGCCGCTGGTTGAAAAGGATGTAATCAGCAAGCAGCAGTATGATGCCGCCGTGGCCGCAGCCGACTCGAACAGAGCCGCCGTGGCCGACGCACGCGCCAACGAGCAGGCTGCAGTGGATGCAGTGAAGGTAGCCCTTGAACGCCAGACCCAGGCCCAGGCTGGATTGAAATACGCCGAGACCGGCCCTGAACAAGTCGTCGCGCAATCAGCTCGCGCCAAGCAGGCCCAGGCTCAGGTAGCCCAGGCGCAAGCGCAACTCGACCAAGCCAAACTCAACCTGAGTTACACGAAAATCGTGGCTCCGGAGGCGGGCATCATCACGCGCAAGAGCGTGGAGATTAACCAGAACGTTGCGCCGGGGCAGAATCTGCTGATGCTGGTTTCTCTTGAGGGCTTGTGGGTGACGGCCAACTTCAAAGAGACGCAACTCCGCCACATGTCTGCCGACCAGGCTGTCGAGATCGAAGTGGATTCGACGGGTAAGACGTATCACGGCAAGGTGACGCAAATTGGCGGCGCCACCGGCTCGGTGCTCTCACTGTTTCCGCCGGAAAACGCGACGGGAAATTATGTGAAGGTCGTCCAGAGAGTTCCGGTGAGGATAGACTTCACCAACCTGGCGAACGAGGATCCTAATCACGAGCTAAGGCCGGGGTTGTCGGTCGAGCCAAGTGTGCGAGTGAAGTAAAAGGCAGCTCTTACGGCATTTTCGGAAATAGTTTGAACTCGCAAAAGTTGTGAATGTGGGTTTTTCTTGAGGAAAAACCCACTCAGCGGTTGTGCTTTCAATCTACATCATTTCCGAAAATGCGTTAGCCGCGATCAGAGGCTGAATAAGCCATGAAAGACTCGATACCTGTATCGAAGGAAAACTACCTGAAGGCGATCCTCGAGGCCGAGGCCGAGGGCAAGCAGGTGATCTCCGTTACGCTGGCCCATTGGCTGGAGGTTTCAGCGCCGGCAGTGACCATGGCGCTCAAGCGGCTGAAGCGCGACGGGCTTGTAGAAGTGGGAGCGAACGGCATCGTGCGGTTGACCGCGACCGGCCGCGAGACCGCCTATCGCACCGCGCTGCGGCATCATCTTATCGAGCGCATGTTGAGCGAGCTGTTCGGCATGGAATGGCACGAGATTCACGAAGAGGCCGAGCGGCTGGAGCACGCCGTTTCACCGGCCTTTGAAGCCAAACTCAAAGAGAAACTGGGTGAGCGCGGAGCCTGTCCCCACGGAAACCAGGTGTTGCCCGTGAGCCCTGCGGAGCGCAAGAAGCGCGGCGAGATCCAATTGTCGGAGGCTGTGGAGGGGCGGCGATACACAGTCATCAGCCTGCATGAGCGCGACCCCAAGCTGCTGCTTTTTTTGCACAGCAACGGCATTGGCCCTGGTCAAAGCCTGCGCGTGGTGAGCCAAAATTACGACAAAACCGTTTCGATTGAGCTACCTGCGGGAGATTCTATTCTTGGCCACCCGGCAGCGGAGGCGGTCTGGCTGCGGCCGGAAAACCGGAGATAATTAAATTTAAGGGAATGTGTTAACTATGGTTAACTAGTTGTGGCATACTTGATTTATGGGTGTTATAGCCGAAATCCCGCTGCCCGTAATCCCTGGCCTCGCGCCGGGCGCCGAACACCAGGTGCCTTCGCTGGGAGAGGTTCATGCGACGGTGGGCATCTCCCGGTCGCCGCACTACTGGCGGAGACTGCTGGGTTTTCTCGGCCCCGGATTTCTGATTTCCGTAGGCTACATGGACCCCGGCAACTGGGCAACGGACATTGCGGGCGGATCGCGCTTCGGCTACACGCTGCTGTTTGTCATCATGGCCTCGAATCTGATGGCCATTCTGCTGCAAAGTTTGAGCCTCAAGCTGGGCGTGGCTACGGAGCGCGATCTGGCGCAGATGTGCCACCAGAGCTACGGGCCCAGGGTGAGCTATGCGCTGTGGATCGGCGCTGAGATTGCCATTGCCGCCTGCGACCTGGCGGAAGTAATCGGCTCGGCAATCGCGCTGGAACTGCTCTTCCATATTCCGCTTTTTTACGGCGTGCTCATCACCGGCCTGGACGTGCTGCTGATTCTGGTTTTGCAGCGCTGGGGATTCCGCTACGTTGAGGCGCTGGTCATCACGCTTATCGGCACCATCCTAGGCATGTTCGGCATACAGATGTTTCTTTCCAAACCGGATTACTGGCCGGCTCTGCACAGCCTTTTCATTCCCTCGACAGCCATCGTCACCAATCCCGCCATGCTCTACATCGCCATTGGAATATTGGGCGCGACGGTGATGCCGCACAATCTTTATCTGCATTCCTCGATTGTGCAGAGCCGTAAGTATGAACGCACGCCGAAGGGTAAACGTGAAGCCATAACCATGGCCAATATCGATTCGGCGCTGGCGCTCACACTGGCGCTGTTTGTAAACGCGGCGATTTTGATTGTGGCCGCGGCGGTCTTCAATCGCCGCGGACTGTACGATGTTGCGGCCATACAGGACGCGTACAAGCTGCTCAGCCCGCTGGTGGGAGCGGCGGGCGCGAGCACGCTGTTTGCGGTTGCGCTGCTGGCCAGTGGACAGAATTCCTCGATCACAGGCACGCTGGCCGGGCAGGTGGTGATGGAGGGTTTTATCCATCTGAAGGTCTCGCCATGGCTGCGTCGGATGATCACGCGCTCGCTGGCCATCATCCCCACCATCATTGTGGTCGCCTTCACCGGCGAGCAGGGCACGGAAAAGCTGCTGATTCTGAGCCAGGTGATTCTGTCGCTGCAATTGAGTTTTGCCGTGGTGCCGCTGGTTCTGTTTACCGGCAACAAGAAGATCATGGGCGAATTTGTGAATGGCCGCTGGCTGAAGGCGCTCGCGTGGTTCGTCGCTGTGCTTATCGCCGGATTAAACGGCTGGCTGCTGGTGCTGATGGCGCAAGGAAGAGCTTGAGGCAGGGAATCGATTCTCAATGAGCGATGGACGACTTCGCGATATTAATCTGCAAAGCTGCGATGAAAAGCCCAAGCTCAAACTATGCCAAGCGATGATGAAGGTCTCGCCCGTAGACTTTCGATGTCGTTCATCGAATTAGGAGAGAACTACTCCGTAAATAACTAATACTCTGCGATACAAACCTACTCATTCTGTCTCTCCAGAATATTCACCGAAAATTGTATTGGACAACCGTAACGGGTACTGGTAGCATTGGCGCGATTATTCCACTCAACCAATCGTACTGAGCAAGGAGAATCTATGCACGTCCCCGTACGTCTGATTGTTGTATACCTTTTCACTTCAGCTTTGATCGCCGGCTTGACAGCATGCGGCGGCTCCAGTTCCAACTCCGTAACTTCTCCCCCACCCCCACCACCCGTGGTAACCAAGTCCTTTGCCGTGGCGGATATCGAGAATGAACGCGTTCTGATCTACAACGCCCCTTTCAGTTCGAATCAGAGCGCCAGCGTGGTGCTGGGCCAGGCGGACTTCACCCATGGAGAAGTAAACCAGGGAGGGGGTGTCGCCGCAAACACTCTGTATGCGCCCACCGGGCTTGCCATGGATTTATCGGGCAATCTTTACGTTCCGGATAGCAGTAACTGCCGCGTTCTGCAATTCGTTCCACCCTTCACCAACAACATGAGCGCCACTTTGGTCTTCGGACAAACTGTCATGACCCAAACTTCCTGCAAGTCGGGCACCGGCGCGACGGCGAGTGGTCTTGCAAACTTGCTCTACTCAGCGGTAGACAGCCAGGGAGATCTTTGGGTTTCAGACTCACTCAACGCCAGAATCGTGGAGTATGTTCCGCCCTTCACGAGCGGGATGGCCGCGACGCTGGCGATTGGCCAGAGCGGCACCGGCGCTCTATCAGCCACGCCCTGCAATCAGGGGGCCGCTTCTCCCACCGCCAGCACGCTTTGCAACCCCGTAGGAATTGCTTTTGACTCCACCGGCAATCTTTGGACAGCTGACTTCACGAACAATCGCGTATTGGAGTTCAAGAAGCCATTTACCAGCGGCATGGCGGCCAGCCTGGAGCTCGGCCAGCCGTCGGCGACAGCTTTCACCTCGTCAACGTTCAACAACGGAGGAATATCCGCAAGCACACTTCATGGGCCTCTGCCGCTGATGTTTGACTCCGCCGGTGACCTTTGGGTGGGGGATGCGCATAATGCACGCGTGCTTGAGTTCGTCCCGCCGTTCAGCAACGGAATGAACGCCACTCTGGAACTAGGTCAGATCGCGACGACGCCATTTACCGGAAGCGGCTGTTCGCAGTCTCAGAACGGATTGTGTTATCCATACGGACTCGCGCGGGACACCGGAGGGGATATCTTCATAACCGACTCATCATTTAATCGGGTCATGATCTTTGAACCGCCCTTCAGCAACGGGATGAACGCAACCACGGTTCTCGGACAGACAAACTTCAGCGCCGATGGCAATAACCAAGGCGGCAGCATCGGCGCAAACACGCTGTATTCACCCGCGGGCGGCGTGACCTTCTGAGGTAGATTCGCTCTTGCGCGTCCGCGTCGGCTGTCTAGCTCCTACAGAAAGACCGAACCCCTACGTCTCGAATTAGATAACGTGGGGGTTCGAGTTGGAGAGGAATCAGATTTTCCTTTTTATCGAGTCGCTGACCCCGGTTGAATTCGATGCGCGGTTCGACCGCCAAGAGGCTGCCCGACTCTGGCTGACTTACTGTCTCCCTTGCGGGTCGTCCCGATATGGCTGGCCAGATTGATAAAGGTCGATCTTCGCGGTCAATGAGTCCACTAACCCCGCTTGATTCCGTTCCCGCGCCATTTGTAGCGCATGCTGCGCGGTCTCCATGGCCTGCGGAAACTTGCCTTGCTCTGCGTAGGCCATCGCGAGCGAGTCAAGATACATGGGTTCCTCGCCTTTCGATAACTCTACAGCTTGCTCGGCTAACTTGACCGCCTCGTCTCCGTTGCGATCAGAAGCTGAGGGACTGGCGGCCAATGCGTGCGCTGCCTGGCTGAAGGCGAACGCCGCGGTGGGGTCAAGCTCGATTGCCTTGCGCCACTGCGTCAGCGCTTCGCCCACTTTCCCTTGACCGTAGTAAAGCGCCACGCCGAGATAAGTGTGCGCGGCAGCCAACTTAGGATCGCTCTCTATTGCATGGTTGAATTGTTCTCCAGCGTCCACGGGTTTGCCGTTGGATAGCAGAATGCTACCGAGATTGAAGTGGGCATCGGCAAGATCAGGATTGAGTTCGATGGCACGCTCAAAGTGTGTCTGCGCGTCTTTCACCTGCCCGTTGCGCAACAATACGCGCCCAAGAAAGTCATGGAGATCAGGGGAATCGGGAAAGTCGACCAAACCCTTTTCGAGCTGCTGAATCGCTTCTGGCACGCGTCGAGTGGCAAGGAGCGCGCGAATCAGATTCTGCTGAATATCGTGATATTGCGGATTGATCTGTAGCCCGCGCTCGAAGTGAGGGATGGCTTCTTCCGGCCGGCCTGCACGTACAAGAGCCGCACCCATATTGTTCTGGATGCGCGCGTCATTGGGCTCTTCCTTTACCAAATCCTCCCATTCGCTGATTGCCAGCGCAGTATCTCCAGCCTCGCCGTCCGCTGCGGCTTTATCGAATCTGCGGTACATTTCGATGGCCGGGGTGTCGATTTTGAGAAGACCGTTGGGCGGAATATTGACGAACTCGGGCAGATTGACCGCGCGGTTTGCGGCGGTGGAGTTATCAATCAGAATGGCAGGACTATCGTTGCCGTTTTGGTCGATGTGCGTGAGGTACATCTGTGTGTAAGGGGAACGAGCCTTGGAAGAAAAGACCAGCCAGCGCCCATTGGGAGAAAAACTGTGCCATGAATTCATCCGGCTGGTGTTGGCATGCAAACGCCGCGCCACGCCGCCCTGAAAGGGCACAATGTACAACTCACTGTCCGGCCTCATAAGTTGACCGTTGCGGTTCTTCACGAAGACGATCCAACGGCCGTCGGGAGAGATTTTCGGAAAGTTGTTGCTCATCCCATTGTTGGACGCGCCTTGGATGGCCTCGGGAACTCCTCCCTTGCCGTTGTTGAAGGGAATGCGATAAAGACTGTACTGTACCTGTACTTCACTCGGATCGTTAGCGCGCTCAGCCATCTTGCCGCCGGGTGGATTGGGAGAGATTGCTTCGGCGCGCGCAAACACAAGGTACTTGTCATCCGGGCTCCAAACGGCGTCGGTCTGTACATAGCGCGGATCGTCCGCTCCCGGAAGCAGGTGCTGTTCTTTGGTGGTGCGGCTATACCAAGCCAGCACGCCGCGCGTGGGATAGAAAACCTGAAGGAAACGGTAGTCCTTGAAGTTGACCACGTAAAAATTATTCTGTGGTGCACTGTTGGCGCCGCTCACCGTGCTTACGACATATTGCCCGTCGGCAGAAATCTGCGAACTGAACGCGACTCGATTCAGCTTGTACTGCAAATCGTGAGATGGGTTCCAAGAGACCATGTCTTGATTGCGAATCACCGTTTTCGGCTTGAGCGGAACCAGGGCATAGAGCCCCTTGTCGTTCTGAGGTCCGTCCATATCCATGCCCATCGTTTTTCCATCACGCGAAAACGAATGGCAGTTGGCGCAGGTATGCACGTTCTCAAGCACGACGCGGCTGCTGGGCTTGGATACATCGCGCAGTCGCCACTTGATGAGCGGAATGGCGCTTGGATCGAGAGGCTTGATAATGCCTTTTCCCGTATCCGAGGGCATCAGGGGGACGTCGCGATAGAAAATTGGAGCGCCCAGCGGATCTTTGGATGTTTGAATCTTGACCTGGCCTAGAGAAACCGCGGCGGACCCGCTCAAGCCCGCGATGGTTACGGTTGCCGGACCAGCAACCGAGTGCTTCTTGATCGCCGCCCATTGATCGTCGCTGGGAATCCATGAGTGCGCGCCTTCTTGTTCCGCGCTGAGTTTTGGGTTTTCGTTTGTCGATGAAACACAACGCTCATCAATTTCGCCGATCTTCGGCGCTTCGCCCTTGGACTGAAGATGCAGAGTTGGCGCGCCGTCATTGAAGCTCACATCGATCCGCCAGAGGGTCGCCTCTGCGGCGGGATCATGCCAGAGAAAAGTAGGCGGTGTGATCTCTGGAGGAAACAACGAATCCTGCAAAGGGTAGTCGATCGTAATTGCCGCCGGCTGCGAGGCTGCACTGCCGCTCACGGTGATAACCGCAACTACAACCCCAAGAAAACAAACTGTGAGGGCAAAAATGAATACGGATCGCTTCATTCTGCGGCTGCTCCTTCGTGGGCAAATGCTAAATGGGGATGCCTGTCTCAATACCCATAAAGCGCTATTTTCGGCAGGGTTCCCTAAAATCATACCGTTCGCATGGCAGATTTGAAAGCCGGAGAAGTGTATGACTGGTAGGAGCGGGCGCCTGTGGAGGAAAAGCCGGGTGAAGAACATAGCGCAGCTTGATGGTCTTGGGACGAGAATGCCAGGGATGCCGAAGGTAATTTCCGACCCGTCACCGGGTAGGCTGCGATGCGGCGGTACTGTCCAGGCCTTTTGCAGCCGAGTGTTTGGAGCGGAGGACTTAAGCGAACCCTTGGCCCCTGTCGTACTATTGTTGCCATGCAAGTTCTTTCCGCAGTCGAGATGCAGGAGTGCGACCGGCTGACCACCGAGAGGTTCGGGATTCCATCCATTGAGCTGATGCGTGCGGCTTCGGCTGCCGTGGCTGCGTTCGCGCGGCAGGAGTTTCCGCGGGCGCGGCGGGTAACGGTGCTGTGCGGGCGGGGCAACAACGGCGGTGACGGCATGATGGCCGCGCGCCTGCTGGCATCGGCCGGCCTGGAAGTGACCACTCTGCTGCTGGGCGGACGCGATGGGCTCACGGGCGATGCGGCCACGGCATGGCGTGACCTGACCAGCAGGGCGCATGGGCGGGTGACCATCATCGAGGCAGCAGCGGATCTGGCAGGGCACACAGACGCGCTGGAGACGGATTTGATTATCGATGCTCTGGTGGGCACCGGTTTCAAGCCGCCGCTGAAGGGGTTGGCGCTGGCGGCGCTGAAGTGGATGGAAGCGAGCGTTGAATCTGACGCTTCCCACCCTAGCAACAAAAGCAAAAACGTCGCGAGGATGGGTCACCCGCCAGTTCTGGCGGTGGATTTGCCTTCAGGCTGGCCGGCGGACGAAACCGCTGCGACTGTTAGCAGCCCGGTCTTTCGCGCGGACGCCGTGATCACGTTTACCGCGCCCAAGCCGGCGCACGTTTTTGGGCAACTCACGCGGCACTGGTGGCAGCCGATTGTGGTGGCGCCAATTGGTTCTCCGCAAGAGTCTATCGTTTCGAGTTTGAATCTGAGCTGGGCCGGCGAGTCGCTATCGCTGGCGCAAGCGCCTCGCGCGGCAGCGGCAAACAAGGGCGGCTTCGGACATGTGCTGGTGGTGGGCGGAACATTTGGAACGGCTGGCGGCAAAGCCGGCGCGCCAGCGATGACGGCGCTGTCTGCGTTGCGGGCCGGTGCGGGACTGGTGACGGCGGCGGTTCCGGCTCCGGCGCTGGCGACGGTGGCAGCAATCGCGCCGGAACTGATGACCTGGCCTCTGGCTGCAAATTCTGCGGGACAGATTTCGGCGGAGAATCTTGGGCCGGGGTTTCTTGCTGTGCTCACGGCGGGAAAAACTGTGCTGGCGATAGGACCCGGCTTGGGACAAAATCCGGAGACGGTCAAATTTGTTACAGGGCTGCTTTCAGCGACGACCATTCCGACGGTGATTGACGCCGATGCGCTGAACATTCTGGCGGCCAAGCCGGTGCTGCTGGCGAAACTGACAAAAGGACGCACGTTGGTGCTTACGCCTCATCCTGGCGAGATGGCGCGGCTGGCCCAAGTCACAGTGGCCGAGGTGCAGGCTGACCGGCTCGGAGTGGCGCGCAGTTTTGCGCAGCGCACCGGGGTTACGCTGGTACTCAAAGGCGCGCGCACGCTGATTGCACACCCCGACGGGCGCGTGGCTGTGAACACCTCGGGGAATCCCGGCATGGCGAAAGGCGGCAGCGGCGATCTGTTGACGGGATTGATTGCGGGCCTGCTGGCGCAGTACCCGGCAGAGGCTGCTCGGGCAGTTGAAGCCGCGGTTTATTTGCACGGACTGGCCGCGGATATGACCGTTCGAGGCGCAAATGAACATACGCTGCTGGCTACGGATTGTCTTGCTCAACTTGCTCGGGCTTTCCGCTTTCAAACACGAGGTCCGAACGGTTATCTTTGGGTACAGGGGTTGCCGGCGGAGGCCTTGCAGGCAGCAGCCTTTCAGGAGATTACGATATGAGTCAAGTTGCCCCTCCCGCCTCCGCCCGAACGCACGAATTTACCAGCAAGAGCGGCGCGGAGACCATCGAAGTTGGCCGCAAACTGGCCGCGCTGCTGGCGCCACCGCAATTGCTGCTGCTGCGCGGCGATCTGGGCACCGGCAAAACCACGCTGGTGAAGGGCATTGCACAGGCGCTGGATGCGGCCGAGCCGGACGAGGTGACCAGCCCTACATTTACATTGATTCACGAGTACGCGGGCGAGCGCGAGGGCCATGCGGTGAAGCTGTACCACCTGGACGTTTACCGTCTGGAAGGCGAGCGGCAATTGGAGACACTGGGGTTAGACGAACTGCTGACACCGGACGCGCTGGTGCTGGTGGAGTGGGGCGATAAATTCAAGAGCATCCGTAAGAAAGCTACCGGCGAGATTGTGATCACCGCCGAGGGTGGCGATGTGCGGAAGATTACGGTGACGCTGAAGGAATAAGCCACCTGCGGTGGGGCAGACGCGACTTGCGCCGCACCAGCGAATGTACGCGGAGCTGATGCTCTCATCTACGCATTCAACAAGCCTATGAATCGAATTCCGTTTGAAGAAGTGCAAGCGACCTTGGAAAGCGTGCTCAGGAAGCTAGGCTTTTCTGACAGCCGGGCGCAAAGCTGTGCGCGGCTATTTGCCGAGACAACTTGCGATGGCGTGTACACACACGGCGTCAACCGCTTTCCCCGTTTCGTTGCCATGGTGCGCAATGGCAGCGTTGACGTGGAGGCGGAACCGCAGCTGCTCACGGGCTTCGGCGCGCTGGAGCGTTGGGACGGGCGGAAAGGCCCAGGCAATCTGAACGCACATGCCAGCATGGAACGGGCTATAACTTTGAGCCGCGCCCATGGTGTGGGATGCGTGAGCTTGAGGAATACCAATCACTGGATGCGAGGCGGCACCTACGGCTGGCAAGCTGCCGAGGCGGGAGTGATCGGCATCTGTTGGACTAACACGCTGCCCAACCTGCCTGCATGGGGCGGTGTTGAGCCGTGCCTGGGAAACAACCCTCTGGTGATTGCGGTTTCGCGCCAGGGCGGACACGTAGTGCTGGATATGGCGATGTCGCAGTTTTCCTATGGAGCGCTGGAGAGTTACAGATCACGAGGAGAGATGCTTCCCGTCGATGGAGGGTTTGATGCGGCTGGTAACCTGACGCGCGATCCCGCGGCGATTGAGCAGACGCAGCGCCCGTTGCCCATCGGCTACTGGAAGGGATCAGGGCTTTCCCTGGTGCTGGACATGATCGCCGCAATGACTTCGCTGGGCAAAGCCACTCATCAGCTTTCGACTGATCCGCTTTTTGAGGCCGGAATCTCGCAGGTCTTTCTGGCTATAAATCCCGCAGCGCTGGAAGATGAAGAAAAACTTTCGCAAATCGCCGACGATATTATCGCCTCTTTATATAACTGCCAGCCTGCGGAAATGGGCACGAAGATTCGTTATCCCGGAGAGCGGACCTTGCGCATCCGCGCAGAGAACCGCAGACTCGGTCTTCCCGTTGAGCCGGCAGTATGGGAACAGATACTGAAGATGCAGAAGCTTGATTTCTCAATCACCTAGATAAAGCGCAAGGCTTACGCCGGACATTTCTACTGATATAAAGATGGTCAATTTTGTTCACAAAAGTGAATATATCGTTTTTCAGATCGAGTGTCCGAATGGAGCTTATTTATACAGACCTCTCAACTTTTCACTTGCTACGTTTACAGAACAAATTGTATCGGCAGTCCACGTGAACCGTGGGTAGCTGTGCTCGCTGGACACCGTGCCACCGCAGTTGAACGAGAGGTTACAAATGCGCAAATACAGGACTGGATTCGTGGGCTTCATGGCGACTTTGCTGGTCGCCTTTGTGGCCGGTTGCGGCCAAGAAGCGGTAATAGTTCCCAGCGTGGTGTCAGTAACCCCAGCTCTTGGAGCTGCGGACGTGATCATCAACACGACCGTTACGGCGACCTTCAGTGAGGCGATGAGCGCAGCATCGATTAACACGACAACCTTCACGGTGGCCGGCCCGGGCGGCGCCGCCGTGGCGGGAACCGTCGCGTACTCCGGTACCGTTGCGACGTTTACGCCGAGTGCCTTTCTGGCATACGGAACGGTCTACACGGCTACGATCACGACAGGAGCGACGAACTCCGGCGGCGCTCATCTGATTACCAACTACACGTGGACTTTTACGACTATAGCCACGCCGCCAGCGCTAACCCCAGCGCCGACAGTCACTTCAACCCTCCCTGTAACTTCACCCGAGAACGTGACTGTGCCGCTCAATGCGGTTGTCAGCGCCACGTTCAGTGAGCCGATGAGCGCTGTCACGATCGCTGGCACGACAAACTTTACGCTGGTGGTCCAGGGCAGCACTACCGCCATAAACGGCACGCTTGGATACGCATCGAGCGGAAATGCACTGGTGTTCGAACCGGCAGCGCCCCTCCTGGCCAGCACCACGTATAAAGCCACGATCACGACCGGGGTTGAGAGCCAGGCCGGCGTTGCAATGGCCAGCGCCTATAGCTGGATTTTCGAGACTGGCACGGCTGCGAATACGACCCAGCCAGAGCTGACGAAGACAATCCCAGCAAACCTGGCCACAAACGTGCCTTTGAATCAGGCAATCAGCGCAACCTTCACCGAGGCGATGAATCCACTGACGCTCACGACCGCGACCTTCTTGCTTTATCAAGGTTCGTCGCTGAGCGGAACGCCGATTCCCGCAACGATAACCTATGATCCGATCAACTTTATTGCAACGCTCACGCCTACGACCTTGCTGACTGCCAGCACAACCTATACGGTAACCGTGACCACCGGAGCCAAAGATGTGAACGGCAATCCGCTGCTAAGCGGGCCGCCGCCGAATCCGTGGAGCTTTAACACGGGAACAGGCGTGGTTATGCCGCCCATCGTCCTGGGGCCAACTGTCTCGTTACTCGGCGCGCTGGGCGGCGGAGCGGGAGTAACCAACGAGGGAATCCACACGGTGATCAACAACGGAGGGATCGCGACGACAGGCGCCTCGACGCTGATAACCGGATTCCACGACACTACTCTTCCGATTGTTAACGCGGTATGGCCATGCTCGTACACGGAAACGCCACTCAATGTGGGGCAGGTGAACGGAGTGATTGACACCGCTCCGCCGCCTCCTACCATCAATTGCATTGCTGAAGGCACCGCACATACCATGGCTGTCGCCACCGAAGCCGCACTTGAAGCTCAAACCGCTTACATCACGCTTCAGGGCCTTCCCTCAACCGGTACTTTGGCCGCGGAACTGGGCGGTTTGACGATCCCCCCAGGCGTCTACAAGAACGCCAGCTCAGTTGGCATAACAAACGGAAATCTTACTCTCGACGCGCAGGGAAATCCCAACGCGACCTGGGTTTTCCAGATCGGGTCATCTCTAACCGTAGGCACACCGTCAACCTCTCGAAGTGTCATCCTGATTAACGGCGCCCAGGCCGGCAATGTGTACTGGGCGGTGGGGGGGCTTCCGGGCGCGGTCATCAACTACGGCGGAGGCGGGATAATGGTCGGAACCATCATCTCTCAACCGGGAATCACGGTTTCAAGTCCTGGAGTTGCCGCGGTAACGACAATCAATGGCAGAGTACTGGCTTTGAATGCGTCGACCACCATGGTGAACACCGTAATCAATGTGCCATAAGGTGTGGCTGAGACCGTTCTTGAGGAGCGGTCTCAGCCGGCTTCGGACAATGCATGGTTTGGTGAGTTCTGTTTACGCAAAGTCAACCCGCTGCTGGTTTTTCGCTGATCGCGAAATGCAGTTCAGGAGGCGACAATGAGATTGAGCAAAAAGATCATTGCGACGGCGTTATTTGGCGCGCTGCTAGTAACGGTTCGCGCGCAGGATTCGAGAGGCACAAACAACAGCACGCCCAAGGTGGACCTGTTTGTGGGCTATTCGTATCTCCGCGCCATTCCGGCACCGTCCGACGGAAACCGGCTGGTGTGGCTCAATGGCGGCAGCACGTCCATCGCCTATAACCTCACTCGCCACCTGGGACTGGTTGGCGATTTTGGCGGCTTTGGCGACTCGCAACTCCTGCTCTCTGGAACGAGCACCACGCCAGGTTCAAGCGGGTCAGTCTACACGTTTCTCTTTGGCCCACGATATTCTTTCCGGAATCAAACGAGGCTTACACCATTTGTTCAGAGCCTGTTCGGGGGCATTCACGCCGGCGATGTAACACTCTCCTCGGGTTGCCTGGGCGCAGGTTGCACGCCCCTTCCGGCAGAGACGTCATTTGCCTGGACCGCCGGCGGCGGATTGGACTTTAATCTGCGCCGTCATCTTGCCATCCGCATTATTCAAGCCGAATACCTGATGACCAGGTTCCAGGATTACAACACCGGATCAACCGCTTCGCAGAATGATATGCGTCTGTCCTCCGGAATCGTTTTCCGCTTTGGCGGGAATTTTGCTCCACCACCACAAGTGACTCTTGCTTGCGCCGCGAACCCGGCTTTGGTCTTTCCCGGCGACCCGGTCACAGTGACCGCTACGGCCGGCAGTTTGGAGCCGAAACTAAATGTGGTTTACAGCTTGACGGGACCCGGCGTAACAGCGCAGGGCGCGACAGCCACAGTGGCCACCGCAACGCTTGCGCCGGGGCCAAATACGGTGAATTGCGGTGTGAAGGAAGGCAAACCGGGCAAGGAAGGCATTCAGCCATGGGAATCTGCCACTGCCACGGCAACCTTCACGGTAAAAGCGTTTGAGCCGCCGACAATCAGTTGCTCGGCCAGTCCCAGCACCATCAACACGGGCGACAAGAGTGTGATTGCCGCTGCAGGCGTGAGCCCACAGAACCGTCCATTGACCTACAGCTACTCGGCGCCGTTCGGGACGATCAGCGGCACAGGCGCTACGGCCACCTATGATTCGACAGGCTCGCCGACGGGCGTAGTCACGATCAACTGCAACGTGACGGACGACAAGAATCAGACGGTAACCGCGAACACTATCGTGACGATATCGGCTCCGTATGTGGCACCCGTCGAATCTCCGGAGATAAAGCAACTCGAAACTCGCCTGGCGCTGCACAGTGTATTTTTCCAGACTGATGAGCCGAGGATCGAGCATCCCGATGGCGGCCTTGTAGGCAGCCAGGAAGGGACTTTGACCACTCTCGCGACGGACTTCAAGAGATACCTCGAATTGAGACCGGATGCTCACCTGACTTTGACCGGACACGCGGATGTGCGGGGATCAGTTGCGTACAACCAGGCGCTTTCCGTACGCCGTGTTACGACCACAAAGCAATTTCTTGTTGCACATGGTGTGCCCGAAGCCAAGATTGAAACGCTCGGCCTTGGCAAGGAGGAAGACCTCACCGCGGCCAAGGTGGAAGATGCGGTCAAACAGAATCCTCAGTTGAGCGACACAGAGCGGGAGAAGCTCCTCCGCGAACTTCCCGAGATTGTCTTAGCTAAAAACCGCCGTGTAGACATCACGCTGAGCACGACGGGCCAACAATCGGTGCAACGGTATCCGTTCAACGCTTCCGATGCCCTGATTCTTCTCGACGAGAGAAATCTGGCGGAGCGCAAGAAGGCCGCGGCACATAAGAAGTAGCTGCATCAACCGTTGGAGCAGGGCTGGTGGACTGCTCCGGCGGTGAAGGCGGATTCCGTGCCAAGGAAGTTTCGATAACTAATGAGGCCGTCCGGGCAGGACGAAGTGCTCTGCGCAGCGGGGCTCGTAGGAATCGCCGGGCAACTTGACGGGGCTGTCGTACGGAGCGGGTTCGCCTTTGATCAGCCGCTGCGAGTAAAAGGCGCGGTTTCCGCAGGCGCAATAGGCGATGCATTCGGTAACGCTACCGCCGTATGCGTTCACAAACCATGTCAGATTAAGCATTTCTCCAAAGGGAACGGCTCGAAAATCCAGGTCGAGCCCGGCGACTAGAACGTCATGGCCCGCATCGAGAAGGTAGCGCGCGAAAGCAAAGAGGCCTTCTACGAACTGGCCTTCATCAATGGCGATGCACTCCACTCGCTTGCCGATATTTTTTTCAGTTTCGGCGATGGCTTGAAGAACATCCCACGGGTTGTTGGACTTGAATTCGACTGCGTCCATTTTGCCGTGGCCCATGGGATTGCGGCTTTCGACGACACCCGGACCGCCCTTGGTGTCGTCGCTGGGCTTGAGAACCATGACATATTGTCCGGCATACTGGCGGCGCATTTCGGCGCGCCGCAGAAGTTCCGCGGTCTTGTTGCTTCTCATCGGCCCCAGAAGCAATTCGAGCTTGCCTTGCATTTAATTCCCCCAAAGATGTAATGGTTCTCGACTTTTCATCCTACTCTACCGAGGCTCAAATGACTTTTCAAGCCGAGCCGGTGTTGCCCGCTCTGGGATTGTTTCTCCGCACAAAGAACGCCGTGAAGAACATCAATCCCGACGCCACCCCCAGTAGCCAATAAGCATCCACAAAAGACATCGCCGCCGACTGTCGCCCCATCTCCGCGTATACCCGGATATACGCCTGGTTCTGCGCCGCCGTTCGCTCCAGGCCGCCGGGTCCCAGGCGCATCGCCATTCCTTTCACTGCCATGTGCAGGTTGGTGTTCTCCGCCGACACGCCGCAGGCCAGCACGTTCTGGTGAAACTGCGCCCGGCGCGCCACCACGGTGGTCACAAACGAAGTGCCCACGCTGCTGCCGATATTCCGCACAAAGTTGACCAGCCCGGCGATCGAAGTAGCCTGTTCCTCCGCCATGTCAAAATACGCCGCCAAGGTTCCGGGAATGTAGATGAGGCCGATCGGAATCCGCTGCACCACGCATACCCACGAGGCCGTGTTGAAGCTCATGCCCAGGTTCATGACCTTGCTGGTCATGAACAGGCTGCCGGCGATCAAAACCCATCCCACCGCCAGCAAATAGCGCGCCTGGATCTTCGACATCATATGTCCGACTGCCGGCATGGTAATAAACAACACCAGCGCGCCCATGGATACTGCAAGCCCCGCTGACGCCGCTGTATATCCCAACAGCATTTGCAAAAACTGCGGCATCAGCACAATGCTTGCAAACCCGATGACTCCTACAAAGAACATCTGCACACAGGAAGCGGAAAAGTTTGCGCTCTTGAACAGGCGTACGTCAACGATCGGTTGTTTCTGAATCCATTCCCATAGCACCAGCCCGGCAAGGGATACAGCCGAGACTATCACCAGCGTGGTGATGAAGCGCGACCCAAACCAGTCGTCCTCCTGCCCTTTGTCCAGAAACACCTGAAGTGCGCCTACCCCGAGCGTCAAAAGAGAAAACCCGATGTAGTCGAATCGAAAGGTCTTCAGCCGCTTCAAGAACGGAGGGTCCTCAATCAGGCGATAGACGAGGAACAGCGTTACGAAGCAGAGCGGAGTCTTGACCAGAAAGATCCAGCGCCAGGAGTAATTGTCGGTAATCCAGCCCCCCAGCGTCGGGCCCACCGCCGTCGCAGCAAAGACGCTCACCGAAAACAGTGCCGCCGCCGCTCCTCGCTTCTTCAACGGAAAAGAATCCATCATAATGGCCTGCGCCATGGGCTGCAGCCCTCCGCCGCCCGCACCTTGCACCACGCGCGCAAAAAGCAGCATAGGCAAGCTGGTCGCCATTCCACAAAGGAACGAACTCAGCGTGAAAACCGAGAGACAGAGCAGGAAATATCTCTGGCGTCCAATCGCGCTCGACATCCATCCGGCAATGGGAAGTACGATCGCATTCGATACCAGGTACGACGTCAATACCCAGGTGCTCTCGTTGTTGCTTGCTCCCAACCCTCCAGCGATGTGAGGCAGAGCCACGTTGGCGATGCTGGTATCAAGAACTTCCATGAAAGCGGCTGTCGAAACAACCGCTGCAATCAGCCATGGGTTGTGCTTTGGCCTCCAGCCGCTTTCTCTCCTTTCAGGCTCGTCTGTCACCGGCGCGCCTTCTCTCGGGAAAGTTGCGCGGGATGAAGGCGAAGGAAGTCGTTCACCGCACTTCGGACGCGCGCCCGCAGCATGCGCTCGCTCATTTCAAGGTCCGGGTTGAGCATGGCGTTGATGACGTAATCGCCTAGAACGAATGAGATGAACTGCGCGGCGGATTTGCGATAGGCGGGTCCGCCGATGCGGCGGGACTTGAGGTATTCCGCCAGTAGTTCGTTACCGCGCATCTGGCACACGCGCCAAAGCTGGCGCGCGAGATCGGGAAATTTTTCGACGTCGGCCACCAGAATGCGATAGAGGGCCAGGAAGGTAGGAGCGCTGAACATGCGCAGCGTCATGCGGCCGATTTCGGTGAGTGCCTCATCGGGCGGCTTTTTCGACTCGATGTGCTCCATGTGGTGGGAAAAAAGTTGCTCGGTATGCGCGCTCATGACAGCCACGAACAGATCGGCCTTGGCGGGGAACAACGCGTAGAGGGTCTGCTTGGAAGTGTGTGCGCGGCGCGCAATCTCAGCGGTGGAGGCGCGCTCGAATCCCTTTTCCAGAAACACGGCTGTGGTGGCGTCCAGGATGCGCCTGCGCTCGGTTTCGTCGAGTGGCGGACGGCCGCGCGAGGGGCGAACCGCAATGCGCTTGGGGCCGGACTTTTTGCCGGTGGCCATGACTTTCAGTACCCCTCAGTACACTTATTCTCAGAAAATTATAGCGCCAGCCGATTCCACTCGGCAAATGGCGGTGTTGCGACAGCCTCAGAAGCCCATGATGTTATAGCCGCAGTCTACGTAGAGGATTTCGCCGGTGATGGCGTTGGAAAGTGGGCTGGCGAGGAACAAGGCAGCGCCGCCGACTTCCAACTGATCCACATTGCGGCGAAGGGGGGCGCGTTCCGCGTGGGATTTCAGCATGTCGCCCAGTGCGCCGACGCCGCGAGCGGCGAGGGTTTTGATGGGTCCGGCGGAGATGGCATTCACACGGATGTTGCGGGGACCGAGGTTTGCAGCGAGATAGCGAACGGTGGATTCGAGGCCCGCCTTGGCCACAGCCATGACGTTGTAGTTGGGAACAACTTTTTCAGCGGCGTAAAAGGTGAGGGTCATAATGCTGCCGCCATCGGTCATTAGCGGAACGGCGCCGCGGCTGACGGCGATGAGCGAATAGACGCTGACATCGAGTGCGATGCGGAAGCCTTCGCGACTGGTGGTGATGAACTCCCCGCGCAACTCCTCGGCGGGCGCGTAGGCCACGGCGTGGACCAGAATGTCGATCTTACCGTACTTCTTCCCAATGGCGGCAAAAAGGGACTCAATCTCCTGATCGTTGGAGACATCGCATTGAAAGCCGGAAGCGCCGGACAGCTCGGCGATAAGATCCTCAGCCTCGAGCCTCATGCGGTCATTTTGATAGCAGATGGCCAGTGTTGCGCCGGCCTCGTGCAGTTTTTGGGCGATGCCCCAGGCAATAGAACGCTTATTAGCCAGCCCGAAGACAACGGCTGTCTTACCTGCCAAATCGATCATGCTTGCGTATTTCCTCCATGGTCCGTGTTTTGGGGATATCGGACACCTACCATCCAAATAGGATATCAGAGCGATTGTCTAATTTTACACAGACTGGCAGTGCATCTGGATCAAACCCGAAGCTGACGTCAGAGTCTCAAAAAAATGGGATTGCGCGATTGACTTGGTGTGCTGGGAACCACGGCCTACGGTTCCAATACAATTCGAGAACCGTTCAGCCTCCGAGGTCGACAAGCTCGACATTGCCGACGGGCCAGCCGAGAAAGCGGGAGCCAAGGCGCCCGAACTTCTCTACCGAATCCGTGGCGAAGCAGCGCAGCGATTGCGGGGCTGTGGGGAGAGCAGCGGAGTCTTGCTGGCCGAAGAGGTGCACGGCAGTCTCGGCTGCGGACTCAGCGGAGTCGATGACCCTCATGCCGGATGGGACGGTGCGCTCAATGAGTGAGCGCAGCAGCGGGTAGTGAGTGCAGCCGAGCACCAGCGTGTCAGGATTCATGCCCAAAGCGGCTGCTTCGGCAATCAGTTCGGTGAGATAGATGCGGATGACTTCAGCGGTGACGGCCACCTGCGGCGAGGCAGCCACCCGCGGTGTGGCAGTCACCTGCGGTGAGGCAGACGCGGCTTGCGCCGCACAGGCTTCAGTCTCAGTCCAGCCCTCCTCAACCAGAGGCACCAGCAGCGGGCAGGCCTTCTCCAGCGCGCGCAACCCGCGAGCGCGGCAGGCGGCAGCGTAGGCATGGCTCTGCACCGTGGCGTCTGTGGCGATGACCAGCACGTCTCCGGTGCGCGAGGCGCCGCAGGCAGCCTCGGCGCCCGGCTCAATCACGCCCAGCACCGGCACAGGCACCGCTTCCTTGATGGCGTCGAGAGCCAGGGCGCTGGCGGTGTTGCAGGCGATCACCAGGTACTCCGCTCCCTGCTCATTGACGAGGAATCTCGCGCTCTGCGCGGCATAGCGAGCGATGGTGCGCTGGGACTTGGAGCCATAAGGCAGCCGGGCTGTGTCGCCGATGAAGACGAAGCGCGCGTGGGGCATATGGTTCAGTAGTGCGCGCAGTACAGTGAGGCCGCCGAAGCCGGAATCGAAGACGCCGATGGTGGGGGTTGTGGTTTTGTTTTCAGGGATGGTCATGGGTGAATTTCCTCGGCCGGGATGGCGTCAGCGGCCAGATAGGTGCGGGTCAGGTCGGCGTGGCCGGCAAGGGTAGAGCGCTCGGCGCCGTCCACCAGAAAGCGTACCTGGGTGACGCGGGGCAGGTTGGCGTGGAGAGTGCCGCAGATGGAGAGCACTGTGAGCATTTCAGTTTCAATGCCGGATGGATGAGTAGCAGCAAAAGCGCCGCTGAGGTTGACGACCGCCATTTGCGGACCAAATTGCTGCGATTGCGCACGAGAGGGAGTGGCGCTGGATTCGCCGGACAAGATGATGACAGTTCTGGAAGCTTCGAGTTTCGGCTTGGCGGCAGCGCTCGCGCCGAGCGGAGCTGCGGGCAGCAAAAAAACCTGGATGACGGCACTTGCGCTGCCGGGGACGGAGTGGGCAGCATCGGGAGCGGCATAGAGGTCGAGCAGTTTGCCAAGCACGGCGCGGGCGCGGGCACCAGGATCGGTGGGCAACGGCAGGGAGAGAACCTGGGTGAGCATGGAGCCGTCGGTGTCGTTGGCTACCAGCAGAGTTGCCTGTTCCGAGGGCGCTATTTCGGGGGCGCTGGTGGGCGAAGAGTCCTGGCCGGCGATTAGGCGCTCGTGGGCACGCTGGCGCAGGTGCCAGAGCGTGACGCCCATAGCAATTGAGGCCGCCAGCAGAAGTCCGAAGATAATTTTTTGGTAGCGGGGAATCACGGCTGATGGGCCTCCGTGCGCCATTCGACGAGGGCCGCCGCCAGCGCCGTGGCCACGCGCGCCTGGTAATCGGGGTCGCCGAGCCCGGCGGTTGTTTCATGGAGGGCGCTGCGCTCGGGCGCAATCTCGACGGCTAACGCGGGGCAGGCCATGCTGTCGACCACGGGCAGAGTGGTGCGCGCAAGAGTGGTGCTGATGCCGGCTTGCAAGAGGGCAGAGTTGACGACGCCGGCCAGCTTGAGCGAACGCGAGACGAATGCGCCTTGCGCGGTTTTCCATGCTGCGAAACGCACGGGCTGGGCAGGCGCAAGCGAAGAGACAAACAGGTGAACGCCCGAGCCGCTCTCAGACGCGTGGAGGCTGAGGCAGGCCTGCGCAGCAGCGTGGTTGGCGATCTCCGCGCGCTTTTCCGGCTCGACGGCTGCATCGGATTCGCGGGTGGTGACCACCTGGATGCCGCGCGCCCCGAGGAGCGAACGCAGCCGCGCGGTGAGCGCCAGGGTGAAGGTCTTTTCAAACTGGCCGTTGGCCAAATGACCGCCAGCTTCTTCGCCGCCGTGAGCCGCATCCAGAACCACGACAAAGCGCGCCTGCGGGGCAGACGGGGCCTGTTGGCCGGCGACCGGGACTGCGGCTAGCGCGCAGGCAACCAGAGCCGCCAATATGCACTTAGTCCAACGCATAGATGGTCAAACCGCTGAGGAGCTTGGGGAAGAAGTCGGTGGATTTTTGCGGCATTACGTCGCCAGCAAAGGCCACTTCCTTGAGTTGCTCCATGGAAACGGGGTTGGTGAGGAAGGCAACGTTGGCATCGCCCGCGCGAACCTGCTCGACGGCCTCGGCCGCGTCGCGCAGATAGCGGAGGTTGGTTTGTTCACGAACTTTTTCCGCGTCGAGGCCGAGCAGACGGTCGAGCACAATGGAGTGGAGACAGCTTAAATCGAGTGAGCGCTGACGCTCTGGCAGGTGAGCCAATGCAGCGGAAACAGGCGCAGGTTTGGAGTGCAGAAGATAATCTCCGCTCTTGGTTACAGCTATAAACGCTGTACCGCTCTGGCGCTTTAACGTGTCAATGAATTGTTGAGCATCATAGGGCGGCAAGATATCAATCTGAAAAAACTCCTCCGCGGCGTTGTAGAAGGCGTCCGCATCGAAGTTCGCCAGGCTGTGAACCACGCGATGGGTGGGCAGAACGACCAGGCCATCGGAGTCCATGTTGACGAAGGTCATCATGACCGCGGCTTCGGGGTAGGCGGGCTGCGGCAACCCAGAGACGCTGGTCTGCGTTATGGCCGGCGTTGTCGGTGCGTGTTCGTTGGAGTAATTCAGCGCCGTCTCGTAGCGATGGTGACCGTCGGCGATGATGAGCTTTTTGTCTGCCATGGCCGCAGTCAGTTGGCTGATGATGGCCGGATCGCTGATCCTCCATATGCGATGCAGCACGCCATACTCGTCGGTCGCCTCGGCATCGGCGGGGCCTGCGCCGTCATACAAGATCTTCTCGACGCTGGCTGCGGGGTCGGAGTAGAGCATGAAGATTTGCCCGAAGTGAGCGCGTGTGGCCTTGAGCAGGTTGAGACGGTCGCTCTTGGGTTTGCTGAGGGTTTGCTCGTGGCGGAAGACGACCTTTTCCGCGTAGTCATGCAGGCCGCCGAGGGCGATGAATCCACGGCGCTCCTTGATTATTTCGGTGCCAGGCACTTCGAAACGTTGCGCGTAGGCGAAGATGCACGGGTCTTTTTCCTGCGCCAGCACGCCCTGTTTCCGCCAAGCGGTAAAGTCGCGCGCGGCACGGGTGTAGACGCTCTCTCCGCGCTCGGCGTCTGACGGATCCGGGAGACCCAGGATGATGCGCACCAGATTGAACGGGCTGCGCTGGTAATAGGCCTGCTGCATGGAAGGAGAGATCTTGTCATAGGGCTGGGTTACTACGTCCTCGAGCTGAACCTTGGAGGGATTGTAACGCCATGCGCGGAAGGGGAAAATATGAGCCATGAGGAGGGTCTTACTCCCTAATGCAGCGGTGGAATTTGCGCTCGAACGCCCCATCCTGCACACTCCGGGACTGTTCGGCGTATGGGTCGATTGTATCGCAGTGGACTTTGCGGGCTTCCCACAGACTGACCCGCGGAGGCAAGTGGCGTAAAGTGAAGTTGAAGGCCAGTCCTCGATGGGATTGCCTCAATTTATCTTCTATGCTTGCACCGTTTTCCATGAGCTTTCGCCATCAAGCGGTTTTCGCGCTTATTCTTGCGGGCGCGGCTCTTTCGCCTGCCGCGCAGCAATCGCCGGCGGTTGCGCAAACTCCGGCCACGGCGCCATCGCTCACGGTGGATCGGGACCCGGTGCGCTCGCCGGACGCTGAGCGGCCCGCGCCTCCGGCAGTGCGCAAAGAGGGCGAGGGCTACCTTCTGCACACGGACGTGGAAGAGGTGGATCTCAACTGCACGGTGCTGGAGGCCAAAGAGCCAGTCCCGGATCTGAAAAAAGAAGACTTCGAAGTGCTGGAGGATGGGGTTCCGCAGACGCTTATCAGCTTCCTGCACACCGATCTTCCGGTTTCGATTGCGCTGGTGGTAGACAACTCCGGCTCGATGAGCACCAAGCGCCGCTCAGTGAACAAGAGCACGCTTGACCTGATTCAGGCTTCCAATCCGCAGGATGAGGCTTTCGTTGTGAACTTTTCCGACGAGGCCTTCATCGACCAGGATTTTACTTCTGACGTGAGCAAGCTGCGCGAAGGACTAAGCCACATTGAGGCACGCGGCGGAACAGCGCTGTATGACGCCGTGGCCGCGTCGGCCGACCATCTGGCGAGCGACGCCAAACACTCAAAGCAGGTATTGATCCTCATCACAGACGGAGACGATAACGCCTCGTCCATCAGCCAGGATCAGGCCATCCACAGGGTTCAGCAGCTATCCGGGCCGGTCATCTATTCGATTGGACTGCTCTTTGGCGACGAAGACATGAGCCACTCCGAGGTGAAAGAAGCGCGGAAAGCCTTGGAGATGCTTTCCACCGAGACTGGCGGCATGGCGTTTTTTCCGAAGAACATTGAAGAGGTTGACCAGATTGCCGCCGAGGTGGCGCGCGACATCCGCAACCAGTACGTGCTGGGATACCACTCGACCAAGCCGAGCACCGAACCGGGGTTCAGGCGGGTAGAGGTTACGGCCAAGGCCAGGCACCACGGAAAACTCAACGTACGCACACGCACCGGCTACTTTCCGGCAGCGAGGCTCGTGAGGCAAAACGCTTTTCCGGAGAGGCATTAGGCGGCGGGTCCGTCCGGCGTTATAAACTGGACCCCGCATGGATATAACACGTTCAACTTCGCCCGCCCTGCGCATTGCCGCTGACATCACGCAACTTGTCGGCTCGACGCCGATGCTCGAGCTGACCCGCATTGTGCCGCAGCCAGCGGCCGCTGTCTTTGCCAAACTCGAATTTCTCAATCCCGGAGGCAGCATCAAGGACCGCGCGGCACTGGGGATGATTCTGGACGCCGAGGCGCGCGGGCTGCTGCATCCGGGATCGACGATTATCGAGGCCACGGCCGGAAATACCGGCGTGGGGCTGGCGCTGATTGGCGTGAATCGCGGCTACAAAGTAAAGCTGTTTGTGCCCGAAGGCTTTGCCGAGGAGAAGTGCATTCTGATGCGCGGCTTCGGCGCGGAGGTGGTGCGCACGCCTGTGGATGAGGGAATGGCGGGCGCGATTCAGCGCGCGCGAGAGACCGGCGCGGCGATTCAGGGGTCGTTTACCGCGCTTCAATTTGAGAACCAGGCCAATCCGCGGTTTCACCACGACACAACGGCGGCGGAAATCTGGGAGCAGATGGAGGGTCTCGTAGATGGCTTTGTGAATGGCGTTGGCTCGGGCGGAACTTTCTCCGGCGTGGCGCGCTTTTTGAAGGAGAAGAATCCTGCGGTGATTACCGTGGCCGTGGAGACTGAAGGATCGATCTTGCAGGGAGGAACGCCGGGCAAGCACAAGGTGGAAGGCATCGGCGTCGCCTTCATCCCCGAGACCTTTCACCGCGATGTCTGCGACCGCATCGTGAAGGTCAGCGACGAGAATGCTTTCGGGATGGTCAAGCGGCTGGCTGCGGAAGAGGGATTGGTGGCAGGTTCCAGCTCCGGCGCGGCAGTATATGCGGCGGTGGAGTTAGCTCGCGAGTTAGGGCCGGGCAAGCGGATCGCCACGATTATTTCGGATTCGGCGGAGCGGTATTTGTCGAAGAAGATTTTTGAGGGAGGGGTGTAGGGATGATGCGGCGGACTGGGGTGCGGCTCGGCATTTTCGCTTTCCTGTTCTTCTTTGCGTTGCCAGCGTTCGCCGGAGTGGAACTCCTCATTTTGGAGAAGCCGATGCAGGCCGAGAAGCTGGCTGGAGTCGTTGTGGATTCCACCGGCGCACCGGTTTCCGGCGTGACAATTGAAGACTGCGACCCGGCGTTCAGCCACGTACTGGTTTCCACAACAACTGACACAGCCGGGTACTTCGCGTTTCCCGAAGCGAAGATCGGAACCACTCACTATCTTCATGTGCAGATCAATGGATTCGATCCGATGCGCATCACCGTGGTTCTGCGGCGTTTTGCAAAGATCAAGCTGCACATCCGGCTTCATGTTGCAACATAATCGATAGTCACACCCCCCGCCGCGATAAGCTAGAGACGAAGAGGATAATCATGTCCAACTACAAATACTCGACCCTGGCGGTTCATGCGGGGCAATACCCCGACCCACTGACGGGCGCCGTGAATGTGCCTATTTACCTTTCATCGACTTTTGAGCTGACCGGCATTGGCGAGGACCGGGGCTGGGACTACTCGCGCGCCGGAAACCCCACGCGCGATCGGCTTGAGGAGGCTCTGGCAGCGCTCGAAGGCGGGACGAGCGGGCACGCATTCGGCAGCGGCATGGCGGCCATCTATGCGCTGGTGGCCACGCTTCACACGGGCGACCACGTGATCTGTTCGCACAATGTGTATGGCGGAACGGCGCGGCTCTTCAACCAGGTCGTGTGCCACTACGGCATTGAAATCGAGTACGTCGACACGAGCAAGCCTGAGGCTGTGGCCGCAGCAATACGCCCCGCGACGAAGCTCATCCATATTGAAACGCCGACCAACCCGCTCATGTCTCTCACCGACATCAGCGCGATTTGCGAGATTGCGCACGCTAAAGGCGTCGAGGTGAGCGTGGACAACACGTTTATGTCGCCGGTGCTGCAAAGTCCGCTGGCGCTGGGCGCGGACATCGTGATGCACTCGACCACCAAGTTTCTCAACGGCCACTCGGACGGGCTGGGCGGCGCGCTTATCGGCTCAAAGCCGGAGCACAAGGAGCGTTTTCACCTGGTGCAGAAAGCCGCCGGAGGGATTCTGTCGCCGTTCGAGTGCTTTTTAGTTTTGCGCGGCATTAAGACGCTGCCGCTGCGCATGAAGCAGCACGAGGAAAACGGCAGGGCTGTGGCTCAATTCCTCACGACGCAATCGAAGCTGCGCCGGCTGGCTTATCCGGGCTTGCCGACGCACCCGCAGCACGCGCTGGCGGTGAAGCAGCAGAAGGGCTTTGGCTCGATGATGAGCTTTGACCTGGGAACGAGAGAGGCTGCGGGACGATTCCTGGGCGCGCTGAAGTTGTTTTTGAGCGCCGAGTCGCTGGGAGGGGTTGAGTCGCTGGCGTCGCACTCGGCAACGACGACGCACGCCGCACTGAGCGATGCGGAGCGCGAGTCGGTGGGTATCACGCCGGGGCTGGTGCGGCTCTCAGTGGGAATTGAAGACAAGGAAGACCTGATCGCCGACCTGGAGCAGGCTTTGGCGGCTGTGTAAGAGGGTTCTGATGGCTGAATCGACGCTTCTGCTCGGCATTGACACCTGCGGACCCACTGGCTCAGTGGCGCTGGGGCGGTGGTCGGGCCAGCTTACGGAAGTTTTGGGCCAGATTGAGTTGGAAGGACGCAACTACTCGTCCACGCTGGTTGCGGCGATAGGCGAGCTTCTGGCTGGGGCCGGGATGCAACTCGGCCAACTCAACGCAATTGTGGTTGTGAATGGGCCGGGCAGCTTTACGGGCGTGCGCGTGGGGCTCGCTGCCGTGAAAGGCCTGGCTGAACCGTCGCAGATTCCGGTGGTCGCCGTCTCAAGGCTGGAGGTGCTGGCCGCGAAGGCAGGTGTCTCTTCGGCTGCTCTGGACGCGCATCGCCACGAGGTTTATTTGCGGCTGGATGTGGCTGGCGAACAGGCAAAGGAAATGCTGGCTGGAGCTCATGAGTTGGCGGCTATTAAATCTCCACCGGCGCGGATAGCCTTTTGCGACGAGGCTACGGAACTTGTGGTCAGTGAGGCTTGGCCAGGCGTGGAGTTGGTCCGTACGGCGGCGCCTACCGCTGGCGATGCGCTTCGGCTTTGCGCTGCGAGGGCAGTTGCGGGGGAATTCGCTGACCTGGCGTCGCTGGATGGGCATTATCTGCGCCGGAGCGACGCAGAGATCTTCGGCGAGGCTACTGCGTCGGGACCGCAGCGGGTATGAGTTCCGCTTTCGCAGACGTGCGTATCCGTCGCATGACCCGGGCGGACCTCAATCGGGTCATGGAGATAGCCGGGAGTCTGAAGGAAGCGCCCCAATGGCCCAGTTCAGCTTTCGAACGGGCTTTGGACCCTGAGGCTCAGCCTAGGCGCATTGCGCTGGTGGCAGAGGGGATGGGCGCAGTGGTGGGCTTTGCCGTGGCCAGCCTGCTGCCGCCGGACGGTGAGCTCGAGACCATCGCGGTGGCTTTCACAGCCCAGCGGCATGGCCTGGCACGGAGACTGTTTGCGGATCTGGCTGCAGAACTGGCTGCGACCCAGATTACAGAGCTCAATCTCGAGGTGCGCGCATCGAACCAGCCGGCGTGGGGACTTTACCGGGGGTTGGGTTTTGTGGAAACGGGTCGCCGGGTGCGCTACTACCATGACCCTGTTGAAGATGCGGTTTTGATGCGCCTCAGACTTGAGGGCGATTAGTTCCACATCTCCAGGCTATGAACGCCGGTAGATATGGGGCACCCGGCAAAGAGCGGCTTTAGATATAAGGCGCAGGGGTCCGCCCCTGCTACACCCGCTGCTGCTGCTCACCTATCGGTGCGGTGACGGTCAAAGGAGCCTGGCGTGATTGCGGTCACGCATGAGGGCTGCCTAGGACGAATTCCACAAGGAATCATTACTTTTGTTCCCTTTTGGGCTTGCCCGTTGTGCCATGGCGGCGATATATGTAATTGTTCCTTAATAAACGGAGGTGCTTGATGGATGAAATACAGGACTCCACGCTGAGCGCAGAGTTAGATCGCCTGCATGCCGAACATAGTAGTTACGCTCAGCGGTTGGAAGAGTTGCTCCAAAAGCCCTATCTCTCGGCGGAAGAACAGATTGAAGAAGTCCGGCTGAAGAAGCTGAAACTGCACGCCAAGGACATGATTTTCGCCTTGGAGCGCAGACAGCCAGCTGTAGCTTAGGTCTGGAAGCGACTGATGAACGCAGGCGAATCGCCCGAGCGCCCTTCCGGCTCGGCCTTTACGGGTTGTGTGTGCCTGAATCCACACGCTCCCCGGCGAGCTTAATCGGCACGAGAGTGGAATCACCGTATAATCGTCTAGGACAATGGTTCGTGACGGTTACATCTACGGTTTGAGCTTGCTGGCAGTGGCGATTGTGCTGGCGTGGGCCACAGGCAACTGGGCGTGGAGCACAGCGCCGTTGCTTCTGGCGGCGTTTTTTCTCTGGTTCTTCCGCGATCCCGAGCGGACGATCCCCGCGGGGCCCGGCCTGATTGTCTCTCCTGGAGACGGGCTGGTAACCGAAACGGCCTCCATTGCAACTCCCGAAGGACCGCAGCAGCGAATCAGCATTTTCCTCAGCGTTTTTGACGTGCACGTGAACCGCTCGCCTATTGCCGGCGTGCTGACCAGCGTGCGCTACCAGAAGGGCCTGTACCTGAACGCCATGAATCCCGCTTCGGCTGACCGGAACGAGCAGAACAGCGCCACGGTGCGCGGCGAGGGCGGGGTTGAGATTACCTTCAAGCAAATTGCCGGTCTGCTGGCGCGGCGCATCGTTTTCAATTTGCGCGAGGGCGACAAGGTGGAGCGCGGGCAGCGCGTGGGACTCATCAAGTTTGGCTCTCGCGTGAATGTGCTACTGCCGGCTGACGCTGAACTGCGCGTCAGCGTGGGGCAGCGGGTGAAGGGCGGCAAGAGCGTGTTGGCGACCCTGAAGGCTACTGCGCCAGTGGTGAATGAATCCATGAGCGCCAACGCGGTTCAAAACAAGTCCGACGGAGTTCGCTCATGATGCACCGCGACGCTGCACAGGTAACAGCCAATGCTCGGGCGCAGTTGCGCCGCGGCATGTTTGTTCTGCCTTCACTTTTTACGGTGGGCAACATCGCCGCCGGCTATTTTTCCATTACGGAGACGATTAAGTCGCTCGTCGACGTGGGCAACGCGCATACGCATCTGGATTGGGCGGCCATCGCCATCTTATTTGCCATCCCTTTCGACGCGCTCGACGGCCGTATCGCCCGCATGACCAACACATGCAGCGACTTTGGCAAGGAACTAGATTCGCTGGCCGATGCGATTACCTTTGGCGTGGCGCCCAGCCTGCTCGCGCTCATCTGGGGATTTCATTTTCTGCCCGACACCATCAATCCTGAGTTGCACGAGAACATCTTCCATGCCGGGGCCTTCATCTGTTTTCTGTTTTTGATCGGCGGAGTTTCGCGGCTTGCTCGATTCAACATCAGCCATGACGCGCAGCCGCGCAATCCGGGACGGCCGGACCGCAAATATTTTGTGGGCATGCCGATTCCCGCTGCCGCCGGTCTGATTGCCGCCTGTATACATTTTGAGTATGGATATCCCATAGAGGCCTGGTGGGTTGCACTCATTTGGCTGGGGATTGTGGGGACGAGTGGATTTCTCATGGTCAGCACCTGGCGATTCTGGTCAGCCAAGGAACTGAGCCTTTCCCGCCGTCATCCTTATCAGATTATTTTTCTCATCCTGATTGCGCTGTTTATCATCTTCAAGTTTTCACAAGTGGTGATGTTTCTATGGGCGCTGGCCTATATGTTCAGCGGCATCTGGGCGCGAGCAGCCTACTCTTGGTCGCGGCGGCGGCGCAGGCATCCGGCTACAGCTTTGCCAGAACCCGCGGCGACCGAACCAAACCCGCTGACCCGTTTGTAAACCTGGCTTTGAACAAGAGGACGCCTGTGTACAAGATCGCCATCGTCGGAGCTTCTACCCTGGTGGGCCGGGAGTTGAAGGATGCCCTGTCGGAGTCGCCCCTGGCGGCGTCGAACTTCAAGCTGCTTGACGAAGACGAAGTGCAGGGCCAATTGGACCAGGTGGGCGACGAGATCACCTTCGTTCAGGCCATAGAGCCGGACGCCTTCGACCGCGTGGATTTCACGTTTTTCTGCGGCGCGGAAGACCTGACGCGCAAGCATTGGCGCGATGCGCTGCGCGCGGGCTCAACCGTGCTCGACCTCTCCGGCGCTCTGGATCAAGAGGCGGGCGTGCTGGTGCGTGCGCCCTGGCTAGGCTCCGAGGTGGTTGCCGCTGATTTGTTTACTCCCGCAGTGGTTCCAGCGCACCCGGCGGCGCTGGCGCTGGCGCTGGTGCTCGAACGGCTCCAGCAGGCAGCTCCGGTCCGCGCAACATTTGCCACGCTGCTCGAGCCGGCCAGCGAATTTGGCCGCGCTGCGCTGGACGAGCTTCATCAGCAGACGGTAAACCTGCTCAGCTTCCAATCGCTGCCGCGCTCGCTATATGACGCACAGGCTGCCTATAACCTGCTGGCCGGGCTGGGCGAGGCCTCGAAGGTCAACTTGGGCGCGGTCGAGGCGCGAGTGCGCCGCCATTACGACGCGCTCTCCGCAGGCCGGTGGCCCGAGTTGGCCCTGCAAGTGGTCCATGCGCCGGTTTTTCACGGACACAGTTTCTCGATAGGAATCGAATTGGAGCGGCCGGCGGAGATTGCCGCCATCGAAGAGGCTTTGAGCGGAGGCCACCTGGACCTTGTTCTCGAAGACACCGATTCGCCTTCGAACCTGGCCGCCACGGGACAGAACGACGTGCTGGTCCGGCTGCGTCCAGAGCAGGGCTCGCGCAACTCCAGCCAGGTTTCCCGCTTGTGGCTCTGGGCTGCGTCCGACAACCTGCGCCTCCAGGCTCAGAACGCCGTCGCCTGCGCGCTGGACCTCCGCCGGTTAAGGCCACAGGGAACGGTGCAGTAAACCGGAAGCCGCCGGGTCCCGAACCTACCTGGTTGAAGACTCTTTCGCAACCTGAGCGCAGACCTTGTCATCTGCGCTGGAGTAGAATTCTGCTCCAAGGAGAGACCGATGAGATTCAATGTCAGGGCTATGGCGATGGCGGGTGGAATTCTGTGGGGCGGGATCGTTCTGCTGGTGGGCGTGGGCAACTTGATCCTTGACGGCTACGGCCAGCGTTTTCTGGAGGTGCTGGCCTCCATCTACCCCGGCTACCATGCAGCCCGCAGCGTCGCTGAAGTTGGATTCGCGGCCTTCTACGCGATACTGGACGGCATGATCGCCGGAGGGATCTTTGCGTGGCTTTACAATCGCCTGGCCAGGCCCGGGGCCTATTTGCCGCCGAAGGGAATATGATCTGCGCCAATTGCGGTGACGAGAGGCGAATGACGGAGAAGGAAGCCTCCTCAGGCCGCAATATTCGGGAGTATACGCATGAAATCCATTAGCGAGATTGGCTTGAAGATCACCTCCGCACAGCGCGAGTACTTCCGCTACACAGGCGCATCGGCAGAGTTGGAGCGGCGCGGCGCAGGTTGTTCCCGGCCCGAACTAGCCTGGGTCCGCCGTCAGAAGTCGAAGGACAGGGAACGCTGCCCCGAACCGCCATCCGGTGCTGAAACGACAGAGAAAACCGGCCATGAACGGAAGGCAACCGGCAGGCATTTGCTTGTGTTTCAAACTTCCTTACGGCTTTGCGGCGAGCCTGGGTGGGTCGGTGATGTACTCGTCGCCGACGCGCACGACGATTTGTTTGCGGCGATCATCGAGCAGCTTCAGTTGATTGGTCAGGTCGATGAATTCCTGCTTTTGCACGGCAGGGAGGGGCGTCGCGGGTGGGTTCAGCTTATTCAATCCGTCCAGTTTCGCCTCCATTCGCGGCATCTCGCGGTCGATCAACACGGGGTGAATCACAGGCGTCTTTGTGTGGCCCGCAGCCAACTCGTTGCGGTTGTTCTCGCCCCATGCAGGCAAGACGCCCACATGGCCCAGTTCGATGCGCACTCCGCCCGGTCCGTAGTCCTTGCGGACGGCGGAAAACAGGCCAATCATGGAGTCGCGCGGGTCGCCGTCCTTGTCCGGCATAAGGCCGTCCACGTAACTGCGCGACTGGTTCGAGAGAAAATTCCCCAGCGAATAAAAGATGACGGTGCTGCGCCCATCGGCGGTGCGGTAGGTCTCGACCGGCTGCAAAACGTGCGGATGGTGACCCGCGATCACCGAGGCTCCGGCATCGAGCATCCTGTGCGCCGTTTCGACATCTTCGGGGCGGGGCGCGGGCGCGTACTCGATGCCCCAGTGAATGGAAACCACCAGAAGGTCGCACTGCGCGCGTGCGCGCTTGATCGCTTCCAACACTCCGGCTTCATCCAATCCCGGTGCGCCGGGCGACTCGCCAGGATAAGGGAAGAAATTCACGCGCGGCTGGTCTTCGGAGTCGGGATTACGATTGCCGTTGAGCCAGCGTGTCATTCCCAGCCAGCCCACTTTGATGCCGTTGGCCTCGACGACGACAGGCTGCCAGGCTGTTTGCGCCGTGTCGCCGGAGCCGGCGAAGAGCAACCCTTCTGCGCGCAAGTGCTCCCGGGTCTCGGTAAAGCCGGGCCAGCCTTGATCCATGACGTGGTTGTTGGCGAATGAAACGATTTTTATGCCGTTGGCTTTCAGCGCGTCAATCAGTGCGACAGGCGCGTCGAACATGAAAGGCTTTGAGCCGCGCGTGTGGTCCGGAGCCACCGGAGTTTCAAGATTCACGAAACCGAAGTCAGCCTTCTCAAAGACATCGCTTACATTGCTGAAGAGCGCGCCCCAGCCTTGTGCACCGTCGCCGGCAGCAGCCGCGGCGGCGCGGATGGCTTCATGCGGAATTACGTCCCCGGCAACCGCAAAGCTGACTTGTGCCAGTTCGTGCGGATAAGGCACCACAGCAGCCGCAGGACGGCTGCCGCGGACTCCGAGCGAAACCGCGCCAATAGCAGCCGAAACCAGCAGCAGGCTAACCCCTGCCAGCCGCCAGTGCTTGCGCAGAACAGACTTGATTCCGGGTGCGGGCGTTATACCGGCTTTTGCGGCGGGTCTTGCTTCAGGGAGAGAAGAAACCAGCTCGTGCGCCAATTCGTACCTCTTTCAGGCTGCTGGATGAAACGGGATAAGTATACAAGCTTGTTCTTGCTAACGTTGAGTGGTGGCAAAGTGCAGCTTGCGGCCCAGAAAATCCGCGCTGGCCGAATAAGCGCGCACCCAGTCGCGTCGCAGAAGAAAGGCATGGCCCTCGTCGGGGAAGATCAGTTCCTCGAAGTCAACTTTCTGAAGGCGTAAGGCTTCAACGAGTTCTTCGGTCTCGGAGAATGAGACGTCGCGGTCGTCGTCGCCGTGGATCAGCAGCACAGGCGAGCGCCAGGTGGATACAGAAGCTATCGGCGAAGACTCGAAAGCTTTACGCATCACCTTAGCCTGCTCTGCTGGGTCGGAGTCAGGTCCGAGTGTGGGAACGTCCATGCGCCAGTCGTGAACGCCATGCATGTCAACGCCCGCGGCGAAGAGATTGGAGGCTCGAGCCAGCGCCAGCGCCGTCAGGTAACCGCCCCAACTTCCACCCCATGCGCCGATGCGTGCAGGGTCCACGTCGAGGCGACTTTTCAAATAGAGTGCCGCGCCGGTGACTTCGTTGTATTCGCTGCCTCCCGACGCGCCGTAGTTGAGCGCCTCGCGGAAGTCAAGCCCGTCACCCGTTCCACCGCGGTAGTTGACGCTGAGCACGACGTAGCCGAGGCTGGCGAGATATTGGTTCATGGCATAGGCATTGGAGTAATACTCCATGGGATGCCAGCCGAGCAGCATCTGGCGTTGCGAGCCGCCGTGGAAGAAGACCATCGCTGGGCGGCGTTCACCGGGCGCAATTCCGGCGGGCAGGAAGAGCTGACCGTGAATTTCAAGGCCATCGGCGGCGGGGAAAATAACTTGTTGCGGAGTTACGAATTTTGCGCCGGGAAAATCCGCGGGGACAGCCTGAGGTGCGAGGTCAACGAGATGGCCGTTTGCGACTACCGCTGCGCGAATCGGCACATGAACATCGGAGCGGAGGACAGCGATCGTGCCGTCGCTCGCTACGATGGGTTGAGTCTCGATGCCATCGCCTGTTGTGACTGCTTCCGGCACTTTGCTTGATCCGTCTGAATTGAAAGCAATCTGCCAGACATGACGCCGATCGACGTCCTTCTGGTTGGAGTCGAAGACCAGCATTTTGCGGTCGGCGCTGAGCGAAACGTGCTCGACTTCAAAGTCGGTGCCATGCGTCAACTCGTTTGCGTTTCCGCCGGTCGCGGGCGCGGCATAGAGATGAAGCCAGCCCTCGCGCTCCCAGGGGAAAACGATTTGGTCGCCAACGGCCCAATGCAACTGATCGAGCGACGCTGTGCCGCGAAAAGCGCTGCCCACTCCCTCTGCTGCGCGCCAGACCTCATGCGCTTTGCCGGAAGCAATATCGACGGCGCGAATGGACCAGGGCAATGCCGTGCGATGCGGCCCACGGATTTCCATGTTTTTGTCAGGCGGGATGCGCAGAAAGGCGATGCGGGAGGAGTCGGGTGACCATGCGGGGTTGCTGTCGAAGTCGGTGGAGGGGTCAATGTAAGTGAGCGAATGGGTCGGCAGGGAAAAGACGCAGATAAAGCTGTGGTCGCCGCGATTGCTGGCAAAGGCGAGGTGCGAGCCGTCGGGAGACCAGCGCAAGCCTCTCGCGGAGCCGCGCGTTTGCAGAAGCTGCTCGGGCTTGGCCTGAGCAGCGTCAAGCGAGAGTGTCCAAACCTGGCCATGGAGGATGTAGGCCAGTTGTTTGCCGTCGGGCGAGATGGCGGGCTCGCGGCCCTCGGCCAACAGGCCCGGTTCGCCGCCCTCTGCGCTGACGATCCATAACTGCTGGTGCGCACCCATGGGGAACCAGGTTGGATTGGGCACCGGATGGCCCTTGCCCTCCGCTTCATCGCCGCGGACGTAAACGATCTTTGCGGAATCGGGCGTCCATTGCGGGGAATTGATTTCCTGGCCGTCGTCTTCGGCGTAGCGCGTGACCTGGCGGGAGATGTAGCCGCTGCCATTCGCCGCGGGTTCGGTTACCCACACATTGCGCCGCCCACCGATGTTCGCGATCCAGGCAAGCCGTCCCTTGGCAGGCGCGGCACGCAGATTGGATGCGAACGGAGCGCTGAGAGCTTGTTCGATGGTGAATCCATTTGCCTGGGCGACAGCCGCGGGCACGCTGAATACAAGAGCTGCTATGAAGAGCGCCGAGAGCATGCCTGCGCAGACTGTGGTTCGCATCAATTCTGACCTCTCGCCTGAGCATGGGATTTCGAACTCACTCAGGATACAAGGCCGGCAGACAGAGTTAGTAGATTTGCAGGATTCTCCGTGTGCTGAAACGATTTGAAATCGTGCCCTGACGGGGTCAATGGGAGGCAAACAAGGGCACGTTTCCGTGCCCTTGTTAAGCGGAGAATCAAGGGAAGCAAATGACTAAGAATGCAAGACCAAGCCGGACGTCCTGTTCTTCCGGAAAACGATAACTGCCAGACCAAAGAGTCCTGTGCCGAGTAGTAGCAGGGATGAGGGCTCCGGTATTGGTGTTTCTGCGATGAACGTCTGCGGAATGTTGAGCTCGTATCCGTCAGGCGTGTAGATGGTGAAATTTGCTGCGTCCACGCTGCCGTAATTTGCCCCGGCCAGCGCCAACTGCTCGTTCGCGTCTGTCGTCATGGTGGGGTAGGGGCCAGAAGCGAACAGCGACCATGCGGCCAATTGGTCGGCAATATCATTTGCCGGAGTAGTAACTGCATCTTCTAACAGCCACGCAGCTTCCAACTGGTCCACGCTGGTAGGAGTGGATTCAGTTACATACCACGACTCTCCAACGGATATCTCGTTGTCAAAACTCAGACACATCATGTCCACAGATGTTGCACCATTCACACTGAGATAGTACGGATAGGCATAATCCCCATCTACTTGATTGGAGCCCGCCCCAGTCAGGGTGAGGGTTTCGGCGTTGGCCGTCAAAGCAGTCGCAAAGGCCGTTGCCAATGCGAGCAGAGCTAACGAAAACCTCTTCACTGGTCTTCTCCTTTCTTTTCTTTAGCCCATGGTGTGTGTGGGGGAGCTGCGCTGCTCGGATGCTTAGCCGGGGATCATCCAAGATTTGCGCAACTGCCGAGAAGTCTACTCGTGAACTTCAGCAAACAAGCAGAATAATCTGCGTGGGGACTCACACTGGAGTCATATAAGTTTCCGCCAAAGTCACCGCAATTAGCACCGGAGTATCCAGACGGGTAACCTGTCTTGGGCAGGATTTTCGCTGTGCCCCCTTCGGTTTCGCTCTAGATGACGGCTCTGAGATGAATGCGAACGTCCTGGTTCCCCACACCTGCGGCAGAAATCTGAGACGCGGCGAGGAGGGGCAGCCCGGCTCAACAGGCTATTCGGAGGCCAGCGTGCCCTTGCAACGGTTTGACTCCATACACGTTCATTTCTCGGGGCCTTGCGCTAAAGTCTCGCCGGGATCTGGTCTGGAATCGAGGATGTTCACCAAAGACCAGGGCGTGCCGGCCAGATCGTAGTGAAACTCTCCCTTCTCATCGATCACGAGCTTGCTTGCCGGGTACAGGAATCCTTTGCTCTTGGTGCTATCCGTGTCATTCAGGTTGAATTGCCCAACCGCGAGGTCGAAGAGCTGAGGCGGCGTGTCCGGGCTGGCTCCGCCGGCTTGAAGCGGACGGGTGGTGATAAACGTGATCTGCCGCCCGGTTGGCGTTAGGACCATTTGGATGAAGGCGATTTCATAGCTGAGGGCCCCTGAAATGGAGCAACGCCCGACCGCTTTTGTTTTGGAGAGCGCGAGGGCCAATGCCTGATCGTGGCCTTCTTCAAATGCCTGAGAAAGAGTTTGCATGTCCGCCAGATTGGAGTAGCCGTCAATGGTCAGCGTGACGCTGATCGTTTTACCGTTTTGAACGTAAGTAGCCTGGATTGTCTCAGAATTTGGGCTGGCGGAGAGTGCCAGGGTGTTCGCCAGCGCGAATGTGCCCGCCACCAGCAGGCTGGAGAATCCCGACTTGCGCCGGGATCGAATTACGTTCGTGAGCGGTCCCATGTTATGAACCTCCAGGACACCCGTTCATGTCAGGTCATTTCGCTGCCGCAGAAGCTCAAAGTCATGCAGCGACTTTATGTTCGGCGGGTTTTTGGGCCTGGAGCAGCTCATCGAAGATGGCGCGGTATTGGATCATGGCGGTGCGGAGTTCTTCGGTGCTGGCATCGATCTGGCCGGGCCGGACGGCAACGCCGTGCGCGAGGCGGTAGTTTTCCATCACGCGGGGGTAGGTGACGGAGACATCGTTGGCGCGCTGCTCGAAACCGGCTCTGGGATAGCCGCGTGCCTCAAGAACTGAATTGACCAAATCGTCGGCCTCGGTGACGGCGGCCTTGGGGTGGTCGACGAAGCGTGATTGGACGGTGTTCCACTCGCCAACATAGCGTTCCCGTTCGGTGGCTTCGAGATCGCGAATCTTCAAAGCTTCAACTCGGGTTTCGCGGTCAGCAAGTTTATTTTCGGCTTTTCGAGAGGAGCCGTGGGTGACAACGGCGCGGTCGTACTCGGTGCCGAAGCGGTTGCGAAGAGCACGGGTTTTGGATTTGCGGTATTCAAGGTAGGCGCCCAGGGCGATGAGAGCGGCGACGACGACGGCAAACGCGGCGATGATGAGTTGGGCATTCGTAAAGGGAAGATTCATAGGGTTCTCCTGTGCAGGGCTTCCTCCACAGGCGAGAGTGGATGGTGGGGCACCTGTACACAATCCACTTTGGGCGGAGAAGAGGCGGAATACTGGCCTGTATTGCACGGTATGGAATCAGCCTTTCGCTCAAGCCCGACAGCTCCTTTGCGCTTCGAACAGCCCTTGAGAGTCAGGGCTAAAGCGCGCACCGAACGGCCGCGTCTCCAAAACAGCAGCGCTCGCCACTCCTCAAGAGGTTTTTCGCGGCTGACCTGGCCGTCCTGCTGACGAGCGCTGGATGCGCCTTTCGCGTCTATCCGTCACGAGAACAACGAGCGGGAACTGGTAACCTTAATACTGCGGAAATTTGCAAGGAATAGCCGGGGCGACTGAGCCGGCGGGCAGAGGTATGGCGGAATTCGTAATCAAGTTGGCCGACGAGCGCGGCCGCGTGCAGGAGCAGGTGCAGACGGCAGCCACTGCCGAGGAGCTGCGCGCCCGCTTTGTTCATGCCGGTTACCATGTCTTTTCCGTCAAGACCAGGAGCGGTTTTGGCGGGCTCTCGAAGCGCAAGGTCAAGCTGGAGCCATTTCTCATTTTCAATCAGCAGTTTCTCACGCTGATTCGCGCCGGGCTGCCGATTCTGGGCTCGATTCAGATGCTGGCCAAGAACCAGAAGAACGCCTATTTTGCTGGGCAGCTGGACGATGTCGCGGCAAGGGTGAAAACCGGGGACGCGCTTTCGGCGGCGTTTGAGGCGCAAAGCGGCTTTCCGTTGATGTACACCACGACGCTGCTAGCCGGCGAACGCAGCGGCAATTTGCAGGAGGTGCTGGAGCGCTATGTGAGCTTCCAGCGCACTTCGCTCACCTTCCGCAAGAAACTGGTGGCATCGCTGATTTATCCCTGCGTGCTGATGACGCTGGTTACCTGCCTGATGTTTTTCATGTTTGTATTTGTGATTCCGCAGTTTGCCACGCTGTATGACCAGATGGGATCGAAGCTACCGCAGATGACCGTGGACCTGCTGGCCTTCGGCAAATTTATGAACCACAATCTGCTGTGGATTCTGCTCACATTGGCGAGCGTGGGCTTTGGCGGTTACCGCTTCGCGCAGACCGAAAAGGGTCGCGATGCCATCGACGGGTTCCGCATCAAGCTGCCTGTCTTCGGCAAGATCTGGCTCAAGTATCAGGTAGCGCAGTTTGCGCGCACGCTTTCGACGCTGCTGACGGGCGGGTTGCCTCTGGTGCCGTCGCTGGAGACGGCGGCGCGCTCCATCAGCTCGCGTCGGGTTTCGCGCGCGGTGATCAGCTCGATTACCACGGTTCGCGAGGGCAAGAGCTTGGCCGATGCGCTGATCAAGACAGAGATTTTTCCGGATCTGGCCGGCGAGATGATCGCGGTGGGCGAGCAGACCGGCGCGCTGCCTCAGATGCTCAACTCAGTTTCAGAGTTTTTCGAGGAGGACGTGGCCACAGCTCTCACCGCCGCGCTGGCGCTGATTGAGCCGGCCATCCTGGTTGTAATGGGCATTGTGGTGGTATTCATTCTCATCTCGCTCTACCTGCCCATCTTCTCGCTGGGGCAGGCCACCGGAGGTCCGGGATAAATATGGCTGAAACAACGCAACTTGCGATTCCACTTCCCGGCGGGCCGCTTCCCGGCAGCCAGGAAGAACGCGCACAGGCAGAATCCATGGCCGAGCGCTATCACGCAGAGTTTGTGGATCTGAAAAATTTCAAGATTCAGCACGAGCTGTTGCGCACGGTTCCGGTGGAGCTGATGTTCCGCTACAACTTTGTGCCCATCGAACAAAGGATGGACGCGTTGGTGATTGCGGTCAGCGACCCCTCGCAACTGATGGTGCTCGACGAGATTGCGGGGCTGCTCTCGCATCGCATTATTCCGAGGGTGGCGACGCTTTCGCAGATTACCGAATTGCTGAAGAAGACCGAGCAGTCGCAGCGAGTGCTGGACGAAGCCAGCGAGGGGTTGACCTTCGACGTACTGACGGGCGAAGAAAACGCCGACGAAAGCATCTCCATTGAAAAGCTGACGAGCGAAGAGGACATCAGTCCCATTATTCGGCTGGTGGACACGACGATTTTCACCGCGCTCGAACGCAGAGCCTCCGATATACACATAGAAACCTACGACGATTCGGTGCATGTAAAGTACCGCATTGACGGCGTGCTACAGGAGGCGATGGCGCCCATCGCGCGCGAGCACCACAGCACCATACTGGGCCGCATCAAGATCATGAGCGAGCTAGACATTGCCGAGCGCAGAGTGCCGCAAGACGGGCGCTTTCGCGTGAGGTATAAAAACCGGCTGATCGACTTCCGCGTCTCTATCATGCCGACGATTCACGGTGAGAATGCCGTGCTTCGCGTGCTGGACAAAGAGTCAATGAGCGAGAAGTTCCACCACCTGACCCTCGACGTGGTGGGCTTCAATGACGCGGACCTGAAGCGCTTCCGCGGGTACATTCGCGAGCCTTACGGGATGGTGCTGGTGACGGGGCCGACGGGATCGGGAAAAACCACCACGCTCTACGCAGCGCTGAACGAGATCAAGAGCGACGAAGACAAAATTATCACCATCGAAGATCCGGTGGAGTATCAGATTCGCGGCATCACGCAGATTCCCGTGAACGAGAAGAAGGGCCTGACGTTTGCGAGAGGACTGCGATCGATTTTGCGGCACGATCCAGACAAGATACTGGTGGGCGAGATCCGTGACAACGAAACGGCGCAGATTGCCATCAACTCCGCGCTGACCGGGCATCTGGTGTTTACGACGGTGCACGCCAACAATGTGGTGGATGTGCTGGGCCGCTTTGTGAACATGGGCGTGGAGGTTTACAACTTTGTTTCCGCGCTGAACTGCATTCTGGCGCAGCGGCTGGTGCGTACCATCTGCGAGCACTGCGTGCGCCCTGTCAGTTATGACGATGACACGCTCAGGGCCAGCGGCATGGACCCGGCCGATTGGCGCGGGTTTGAATTCCGCGAGGGCCTGGGCTGCATGGAGTGCGGTGGCACAGGTTATCGCGGGCGGACGGCGATTCATGAGCTGCTGGATTTGACCGATCCGATTCGCGAATTGATTTTGGCCAAGAAGCCCACCTCCGAAGTGCGGAAACTAGCGCAGAAGGAAGGCATGAGCTTTTTGCGCGAGTCGGCGCTGGATCGTGTGCGGCGCGGGTTGACCACACTGAAAGAGATTAACAAAGTTACATTTATCGAGGCGTCAAGATAGTGACTTCGATTCTGAGCAAAGCCAAATTCGGTTCCGCATCCGGAGCGCGTCCGCCGGTGGCAGTGGAGCTTTCGCCGCAGGGCGTGCTGGCAGCCGCCACGCCGGGGCCGGGCCAGCTGCCGGTTTACGCCTTCGAGCCGCTGCCGCAGGGCGCGATTGTGCCGGGCGTCGGCGAAGAGAATCTGCGCGCGCACGAAATTATCGTTAACGCCATCCGCGCGGCGCTCGGCCAGGTTTCACCGCGTACACATGCGGTTACGCTGGTGTTGCCGGACACGGTGGTTCGCGTCTTCGTTCTGGACTTCGATTCGCTGCCCAGCAAGGCCGCGGAGGTTGTTCCCGTGATCCGATTCCGGCTGCGCAAGATGGTCCCGTTCGAAGTGGAACAAGCCGGAGTGAGCTACCAGGTTCTGGTGGAGAACAAGACGGAATGCAAGGCGCTGGCGGCTGTACTTCCGGGCGCAATTCTGGCGGAGTACGAGGGCGCAGTACGAGCGGCTGGCTTCGAGCCCGGAGCCGTTCTGCCCACGAGTCTTGCGTCGCTGGGGGTCATCGATTCGGATGAGCCGGTTTTGGTGGCGAACCTGGGAGCGCTGGCGTTGACTACATCAATTACTTACGGCCAGGACCTGCTACTTTATCGCACGCTTGATCTTCCGGATGATCCCGGCCAGCGCCTCGATGAGGTGCAGCGCGGAATTGCCGTGGCCGCTGCTTACTTTGAGGACAAGGTGGGCGCGCGTCCGCAGTTGTTGCATTTTGCGGGGATTGGCGCCGGCATGGGCTCGGGCCGAGGCAGCACCGCAGAGGACTTCGCCCGATGGATCTTCCCACCCGGCTCCTCGGAATTGGGCGTCGTTGATCTGGCGCCCCGGCCTGAGACCGGAGCCGCAACGCCGCTGGGGAACGTGTTGACATTGGCAGGCGTGGCCGGCGCGCTGGCGGGGGCGGCCTGATGAGGATAACTCTCAATCTTGCCACACGCCCCTACACCGATATTGGACCGGCGCTCAGGCGGCTGCGCATCGCCATGGCGGTGCTGGCGGTGATGGCTATCGGCTTGTGGCTGGGCCTGCGCGCCGTTCACCAAAAAGCCGACGAGGCACGCCGAACCGAACAGCTTGTGCAGAGCAAGATAGACGCTGTCACCCGAGAACGGGAGGGCTATCAGCAGATGATGCGTCAGCCCGCCAACGCCAGATTGCTGACCGAGGTGGGAATGCTCAACCAGCTTTTCGAAGAGAAAACTTTCTCATGGACTCTGGCGATGGAAGACCTGGAGAACGTGCTTCCGGGCGGTGTTCAGGTGGCTACACTGGAGCCGACAAGCGATGAGAAATCGGGCCGCACTACGCTGAAGTTGCGCGTGGTGGGACCGCGCGACCGCGCCGACGATCTGGTGCAGAACCTGGAGCACTCGAAACACTTTTTGTTGCCGGGCATTGTGGGAGAAAGCTCGGAGGCGACAGCGACAGGAGGCCAGGTTGACCGGCTGGAGCCGGTGAGCGCCTCGAATCGTTTTACCTTTGAATTGCAGGCCGAGTACAATCCGACTTCGCCCACTGAGCGCAAGACGCAAAAGAGGCTAGGGGATAAGAAGCCTTCGGCAGGCGAAGATGGCACAAGCCAACATTTGAAATCGAACGCAGGAGGGGCGCGATGAGCAACAGCACCCCTTCCCTGTGGCGCGAGCGACTGTCCTCCCCGCTTACATGGCACTATGCGGGCTTTGCCGTGCTGCTGATTGCGGTCATCGGCCTCTCGATCCGCTTTGGCCTGGACTGGGCCGCGACTAGCGGCAGCTCGACAGACGCGCTGGCGGCCAAAGAAGTTCAGTTGAAAGCGAAAGAGCTGCAAATCGCTCCCTTGCGCGGCCTGGACAAGCGCGTGGAGGATGCGAGGGCACAGGTGCAGGCGTTTTATGCGAAGCGCATTCCGCCCAACTACTCGTCCGTTGATCGCCGTATTGGTGAGTTGGCGCTGAGAGGTCCGGTGCGGCTCGGCCGGGTGCAATACTCGCAGGGCGCTCCCGGTTCCGACCTGACAGAAATCTCGATGGATGCGGGGATCACCGGTAACTATCAGCAGATTATGCGCTTTGTGAACAGCCTGGAGCGCGACCAAAACTTCTTTGTGATTCGCGGACTTTCGCTGACCGGTCAACAAGGCGGCCTGGTGAACCTGCGGCTGAAGGTTTCCACCTGGCTGCGGCCGGCGGATGCGGCGGCCAGCGGATTGCCGTCCACACAGCAAGCGGGCGAAGAGTCCTCTTCCACGCCGATTGCCTCTCAGGGAAGGGAGGGCAGATAGCCATGGACCTGCCCCTGGGAATCGAAAACAAACGCCAGGTTTATATACTCGTCTCGCTAGTGGCCGTGATTGTCTGCGTGGGCGCTTACGAGCTCAAAGGAAGTTTCTCGGGAGCGCCGACGCCGGCACGCCCGGTGGCGGCCGCAAAGTCCCTTGCTGCTGACCCTGCTTTGGAGTCAAGGCGCACGCCTGCCGCAATCTCTTCCTCAACAGTAGCTCCGGAAGCTCAGAAGCTTTCTAATGCCGACATTGATCCGACGCTGCATTTCGACAAGCTGGCTTTGAGCGAAGATGTGGAGTACCTGGGAACAGGCAGGAACATTTTCTCCGCTGAGTCGGCACCGGCGCACATCGAAACGCCGGCAGCGAGTGCGCGTCCTGGGCAGCACATCGCAAACACGGCTCCGGTAATTCCTGAGAAGCCTCGGCCACCGGCCATTGATCTGAAGTATTTCGGCTACACGCAGGGCAAAGACAAATCGTTGCAGGCATTCTTCGTTCATGGGGACGACATTTTTGTGGCCCGAACCGGCGAGATTGTGAACCATCGCTACAAGGTGAACGCCATTATGCCGGGCAGCGTGCAGGTAACCGACCTGGGATATAACAATACGCAAACACTGCCCCTGCAAGCGAACTAGCTGATGGAAGCTGAATGATGAAACTCGCCCCAACCCGCCGTCAGAAACCCTCCGAGGAGGGATACGTGCTGGTTGCGGTCATCTGCATGGTGGCGCTGTTCACCATTGCGTTGGCCGTCGCGCTGCCCAGGGTGTCAAAGGAGATCCAGCGCGACCGCGAGCTGGAGACCATGCACCGCGGCAAGCAATATGCGCGAGGCGTGAAGCTCTATTACAAAAAATTCGGAGCGTATCCGCCGAGCGTGGATGCTCTCTTGAAGACGAACAACATTCGCTTTCTGCGCAAGAAATATACAGACCCGACAACCGGCAAGGAAGATTGGAAGCCGGTGAGGTTTGGCCAGAACAAGGCTCCGACGGCGATGGGCTTCTTTGGAGTGCCGCTGGGAGGCTCGACGATTGCGGGCACAGGGCCGAGCGGTGGGAATGGACTGCCGGGTGGAATCGGCTCTGGCGGAAGCAACCCTACAGGTGCAAGCAGCTTCTTCAACCAGCCGGCGGCCACGCCCGACCCCAACGCCGCGCAGACGACGGACCCAAACAGCTCGAGCGGCGGCACGCAGACCGGGACGACCGGGACAACAACCGGCACGACCGGATCAACTTTCGGATCGACAACTGGATCGTCGAGCGGAACAGGTACCGGAACTGGCACCGGGTTGAGCGGACAGACTTTTGGCGGAGCTGGGATTATTGGCTTCTCACCCAACAGCCCCAAGCAGTCCATCATGGTTTACAAGAAGAAAAACCACTACAACGAGTGGGAGTTTGTCTACGACCCGCTGGCCGAACAGATGATGTTGCAAGGCGGCAACGCGGGAGGCATCGGGCAGCCTGCCAGCAACACGACCACCCCTGTCGGCAGCACCTCAAGCACCGGAACCACTTCTACCACCAGCACGACTTCGACGTCGACGACGCAGTAATAGCACGGCGCCCTACCCTTCCGCAAAATGGGCGGAAGGATGGGACACTCGAGAAGTGTCCGCCCGACCAGAACAAGGAAATCTACGCAAAAAGGCCCGTCCCTGCGAGAGGAACGAGCCTTGTGCTTGAGCAAAACTGATTAAGGAACCCGGCCAACAGCAGCTTTAAACGCTGAAGGATGAACCGCAGCCGCAGGTGGATTTCACCTGGGGATTGTCGAACTTGAAGCCGGCGGCCTCAAGGGTTTCGACATAGTCCACTGTGCAGCCATTGAGGTACATCAGCGAAGTGGCATCCACATAGACCTTGAGATCGTCGAAGTTGAAGACTTTGTCCATCATGCCGGCCTGATTCTCGAAGGCCATGGTGTACTGGAATCCGGAGCATCCGCCGCCCTCGACGCCGATGCGCAGTCCGGCGGGCAGGGGATCCTGGGTGGCCATGATCTCGCGCACTTTGGCGACGGCCTGGGGGGTCAGGGTGAGGGGGGCTTTCTTGACGGCGTCCTGTGCGGGTGC
>JBEKQD010000017.1:0-67344 GCA_049520075.1 Occallatibacter sp.
TGCACGGTGGTCTGCTGAACCACCTGCGTCGTCCCAGCCGATCCAGGATTAGGCTGCGAGACCTGGTTCACCGTAATCACATTGACGCTCAAGCCTCCATGCAAAATCGAAACCGGCTGCAAGCGCACCGTACCCCCAATTACTACTGTTCCCGTGCGTTCGTTCACCACCACGCGCGCTCGCGGAAACACTTCAATCTCGACGCCCTCCACCTTGTCCAGCAACTCTGCAATCTCCTCGCCCGGCGCGGCTGCAATCTCTACCCGGCGGCTGTCGACGGCGTGTGCCCGTTGTGTGCCGAGCACCTTGTCGATTCCGGCTGCCATCTGCTCGGCGGTATGAAAATCCGCATCATTCAGCACCACGTTGACCACGCGCATCTGCTTCAAGTCAAAAGATACCGGCCGCTCCACCAGCGCCCCGCCGGGAACTCGTCCCGTGGTTGGATGGTTCGACAACTTTGTATTTCCTCCGCCCGAAGCCATGTAGCCGCCCAGCACCAGCGACCCCTGAGCCTGCGCGTAGATCTGCCCGTCCGGCCCGTAGAGCGGCGTCATCAGCAGGATGCCCCCCTCAAGCGAACGCGCATCGCCCGCCGAGGAGACTGTTATATCCACCTTGTAACCGGGCCGGCTGAAAGGCGGCAAGGTGGCCACCACAAAAACCGCCGCCATGTTTTTCACCTGCATATTGCTGGCGCTGTTTGACCCGGTCTGCGGAACCGTGATACCCATCCGCTCCAGCACTGAAATTAGTGTCTGCGCCGGAAAGACCGTCTGCGAGCTGTCTCCGGTGCCCCTGAGTCCGACAACCAGCCCATAACCCACCAGTTGATTGTCCCGAATCCCTTCAATTGTCGCGACATCCTTGATCCGCGCTAGATGCCCTGCCGTGGCAGCGTGAGCAGGAATCGAGGTCACGAGCAATGCGATGACGAGCGCTACCCACAACCGAAGTCTTTGGCCTCGCTCGACATTGCCCGCTCTCTCGTTCGCAATTCGCATCTCGATTCCCTATTCCCTTTCCCCTAGTCCCTGTTCCTAAAACACCACCAGCTTCTGCAGGAAGCGCACGACCGCGTTCTGGCGATAAGTGGAGTCGTTCACAATGCCCTTGCCGGTTACTTCCAATTCAAGATCGGTCATGGCCGTCGATTGCACCTGGTTCTGCGCACTCACATCTTCAGGACGCACCAGACCACGCAGCTTGATCAACTGCGTCTGCTGCGAGAAGGTCAACTGGCGCGTGGCCTGCACCACCAGCATCCCGTTGGGCAGCACGTCCACCACTTCTGCGCCGAAGGTCGTCGACAGACTCGAATTGGTCGTACTCTGCCCTTGCGCCGACAAGGCCGAGGCCGCGGTCATGCCAATCAGATTCTGCATAGCATTCGAGCTTTTGAGTTTGCCAAACAGCCCCGTAAGGCCAGAGCTGGCGTTCGAGGCGCGGGAGTTCTTTACCTGCCCGTCGGTCGATGCTGCCAGGCTCTCCGTCACCACGACCGCAACTACGTCGTGCAGCCGGACAGCCTTCGCATCCGTGCCGAGGCGAACCAACCGGCCCTCCGGACTCCAGATCGACCCCGGCGTCAACACTTCCGCCGCCTGCTGCGCTCGCACTCTCTCGATGTAAGTCTTCAGAGCCTCTTCCGGCGGAGTCGCTTTCCCCGCGATCCCGGGCGTAGCCTTCTTTTTGCCGCCAAGGCCATCAGCGGGTTGCGCCGCGATGAGTGCCAACGCAGCCATCAAAAGTCCGGCCCTCAGCATGGTCACTCTCATGGCCGTATCCCTGTTTCCGTTTGACGCGCAGCGCGACCGGGACCAAGAGCCACGACGCGTACCACTCTGCCGCCGAGAGTCAATCGCACGTCAAGCGGAGCGCCGGCCGTCGCCGTGTTGATCGCGCGCGCCTCCAAAACCGCATCGACAACCGCAGAATGCTCCTCGATGATCAACTTGTCCCCGGCATGAATGACGGGAATGATCTGCGCTTCGCCAGGTTGGCCAGCCGTCCTCCCGGATGCTCCGCCGATCGCATTGCGATGAGCCGTAGCCAGGACCAGGCGGCCCGGCCCTCCGGGAAACTGGCTGTTGCGCATCAGCAGCCAACGGTCCCCCGTGTGCGGGTCATCAATCTCGCGAACAATCCCCTCTTGCGCCTGCCCTTGCAAGGAAGCCACCTTGCCTGACGAAACCAAAACCTGAGCGCCAGGCACGGTGCGCGACTGAGCAACGGCCATCGAGGCCGTCACGAGCACCAGCACTCCGATCCCTATCGCCGTTTTCAAATTCCACCGTCCCGGTCTCATTTACGTCGCTCCCTGACTGTCTCCGTGCACTGACCACTGACCACTGTTCACTGTTTAGTGCGTCATATTGTTGACCTGGGAGTACATGTCGTCGGCGGCTTTGATGACCTTTGAATTCGATTCGTAGGCCCGCTGCGCCAGCACCATCTGCACAAACATGGTCACCACGTCTACATTCGAGTTTTCAAGATAGTTTTGTTGAAGAGTACCCAGCCCTTCAGTCCCGCCGGGGTTGCCCAGCACCGGGTCGCCGGAACTGAGCGTGGCCTGCAACAGGTTCGAGCCCATGCTTTCCAGACCGCCCGGGTTCGGGAAGGTAGCCAGTTGAATCTGGCCAAGCTGCGAGGGGTTCTGTTGCCCCGGCAAGGTCGCGTTCACCACTCCGTACTGGGTTATCGTAATGGCCGTCGAATTCGGCGGAATGGTGATAGTGGGGATGACGGGGTCACCCTCGACAGTGGTCAGCGTTCCCTGATTGTTCAGCTGAAATTGCCCGGCGCGCGTGTAGGCGATGGTACCGTCGGGCCGCTGCACCTGAAAGAATCCGCTGCCTGAAATGGCCACATCGAGCGGATTGTCGGTCTCGTTCAGCGGACCCTCCGTATTGATCACTTCCGTCGCCGCCGGCTTGGTGCCTAATCCGATCTGCAATCCCGCAGAAACCGTCGACTGGCTCTGCGCCGCGCCCGGAGTCACCAGGTTCTGATAGACCATGTCCTGAAACTCCATGCGCAACTGGCGAAACCCTGTCGTCGACGAGTTGGCCAGATTATTGGCTATGGTGTCCAGGTTCATCTGCTGCGCGCTCATCCCGCTGGCCGCGGTGTATAAAGCTCGAATCATCTTGGCTCCTTCCAGTCGCCAGTGTTCAGTGGCTAGTGATCAGTGGTCAGTTTCTAAAAGCCCGAAATGATCTCGAACCACCTCGAACTTCAGTCTCACTGGCAATTGATAACTGGTGATTGTTCACTAACCACTGACCACTAACCACTGTTCACTGTTCACTGCACTCACACTTTTGGCAGGTCTTCGGTGGCAATCTTGTTGAACTCGGTATGGAAGACGGTGAGCGCCTTCTGCATCATCTCCGCCTCGCGCTGAATCAGAATCAGATTCAGCGTCCCTTGAATTACGTTTTGATTGGCAGACTCGATTGCGCCCTGGTGAATTGCGGCATTCTGCGAGAGCGTCGGTTTCACGCCTTCCGGCGCGACATACCTGTTGGTGCCTTCAGGGGTCAGTTGCGCACCGTGAGGAAACGTGAACACCCCCACCGTTGCCACCACGCCGCCCGCCACCGAGAGCGCTCCATCGGCACCCACCGTCACCTCGCCCGGAGGAACCGGAATCGGCTGGCCGGACGGTGAGAGTACCGCATCGCCGGCCGCCGTAACCAGTTGCCCGCCCGGCGTGCGATGAAAGCCGCCATCGCGCGTGTAGCGCGGCCCGTTGGGGGTCTGTACCTCAAAAAAACCCTCGCCTTCAATAGCCAGATCCAGAGGATTGCCTGTCTGCTCGAGCGCGCCCTGGCTCAGGTTGAGGCGATCGCCGCCCAGCAGGCCGTAGTTGTTTACTGTCCGCCCCAACTGCGAGTCTTCGCCATCGGGACCCAGCAACACCGAACGGAAGTACTCCTGCTCGGCGCGATAGCCCGGCGTCTGCGCATTGGCAAGATTGGTGGACGCGATGTCCAGAGCCTGGGTGCGCGCTACCAGCCCGGTCAACGCCGCATAGTATCCACTGTCCATCGTGCGCTCCTTCGCAGGGGAAGCTTGCAGAAGAAGGACCGAAAGTGAGAGGTAGAGATTAGAAATAATTCAGAATTGAAGTGGAGGGATCAAGAAACAGGGAATAGAGAACGGGAAATCGAAAAACCTGCCGGGTGCCGGGTGCCCCATCCATTCCGCGCTTTTTGCGGAATGGATGGGAAAGCACAAAACTCAACCACCTACTCCCTATTCCCTGCTCTACTGCAAGCCATCACAGATGATGGTAACTTCGAAGCCCGCGCCGTCGAACTTGTATCTGTGGTAAAGCTTGAACTCTGGAGCCTGCACATGGAGGTTGTAATCCCGTCCGGTAATCACAGCGGGAATCGACAGACCGCAGTTGGCCGCCAGTTGCGGCACCTTGCCCTTCCACGCACCGGCCAGCATGTTGCAGATTTCGCCAATCCCGTCCTTGACCGTGTCGTCGACCTCTTCGAACTCCATGCCTGTCATATGCGCGGCAATCTTCATGGCAGCCGACGAGCCGCTGCGAAAGACGCACGCCCCGCTCAACAGGCCCCCAAAACCAACCACAGCCGTCACCGACTCCGGCTCGCCGGCTTCCGGCGGCCCAGAGTAGCGCGTGCAGTTGACTCCCAGCATCAGGTGAAAGACTTCTTCCACGCTCGTATCCAGGTTTCGTGGATCGGAGACCAAGTCAACCGAATCCCGCAAAGATAGCGCCATCGCCTGCTCCTTTTCTTTGGGCTGCTCCATCGTTCGCACGCGATAGCGGCCGCAAGCACTCCGTTTAACAGCACACCGCCGCCTCCGGCGGTTATACCGTGCGCAAAAGCGGCAACACCCGTTCCTTCACCTGCTCGGGCGTGAACGGCTTGCGGATATATCCCTGCGCCCCGGCCAAAATCGCCTGCTTCACATGTTCCTCGCTCGACTCAGTGGTAATCATCACCACCGGAACGCCGGCAGCCAGATTCAGCGCGCGAATCTGACGCAGGAATTCCAGTCCGTCCATCGAAGGCATATTGATATCGGAGAGAATCAGATCCACATGTTCCGCCTTCAACACTTCCAAGCCGTCGATACCGCTGCCCGCCTCAAAGACCACCAGTGAGTCCAGGCCTGCCTGGCGGAGCGAACGCTCCACAATTTTGCGCATCACCGAGGAATCATCGACGATCAGGGTCCTTACTTCGCTCATGGCGAGGCTCCTCCGCTCTAGAGTGTCTATCGACGGCTCCGGTCAAATCATGAGTCGAGCGCTCCAACGGGGCCCTCCCGCGCCAGATCGAATACCATAAGCGAGTTTCAGTGCGACGCGATCGAGCAGATTACATCCATGATCGAACTGCGCTCGGGCACCGGGCCGCTTTGCAGCCGCCGCCACATGCGCAGCCACAGGCAGTCATGCACCCTCACCAGCCGGGAGGCAACGGGACGCACCTGCTCGATGGATCTCGAAAGAGACCGAGCCAGGGCCTGCTCCGAAACAGCCTCTATCAACTCCACCGCGGGAAAGTTCGCGCTCAACATGCGCCCCTGCGCCGGGCCAAATTGCGACTCGGCAACCAGTCCGCTTTCTACCCTCAGGCCGCTCATTCGCTCTAGAGCCAGAGCCAGAATCCGGTCCAGCCGGTCTTCGAATCCCAAATAAAGAAGCTTGCCCGCAGCCAAGCGCAGCGGCAGCGCGCCAAAGGCGTCTACAAACAGCCGCGGTACAAGAGCCGCGAGCGCATGAGTATCGTGAAATTCCAGCGGTATTACCGGGCAGCTCCACTGCAACCCCAGCGCTCTGGTGACCAGCGTCTCGCTCACACCCTGTTGGCGCACGAGCCAGCGGCCCAGACGTCCGGCTCCGGCAACCCGCTGCGCATCAAGCGCCTGGCGCAACTGACCGGAGGTAATCCAGCCCTGCTCGAGCATCATCAGGCCAAGCGGAATGCGATGGCGATGAATCTCCTCGGCAACCGCTCGGCCGTCCATCTCGCGGCGAATAGCCGAGGCCACACGAGCTGCGGTGCAAGCGCTCGAGCAGCTCCAGCCTCCTTCAAAGACCGGCGCCTGACGGCTACGCCACAGATGCATCCAGCCGGAGCCGCAATCGGGATTGGCACAGGTTTGAAACAGGGCGCTCCGCGGCCCCGCGTGTACCTCCGCTTCCCGGTCAGCCAACCACTCCAGCAGACCGGCATCGAAGGATGCTGGCAAACGCCGCACGGCCAATTCGGCTCCCGGGTCTCGATTGAGATTTTCACTTCCACTGCGGCTTAGAAGAGGCATCGTATGCTCTCCAGCCGCTTGCGCGGCGAGGCCACTTCGGTCACCCGCAACCCAAAGTTCCCGCTGACCAGCACCACTTCGCCGCGCGCCACAATCTTGTCGCCCACGATCAGGTCCACGGGGTCAGTCACGTTGCGATCCAGCGCCACCACATCCCCGGGGCCAAGATCGAGAATCTCCCCCAGTGGCAACTCCTTGCAGCCGAAGCGCAGCGAAACCTCCAGTTCTACGTCGAGCAGCAGGTTAATCCCAGGGCTGAGTCCGGCGGGCGGTGCGGGCGGGTCGTCGAGTCGAGCAGCAGGTTGAGCCGCCGGCCTGGGCGCGCGTACCTCGTCGCGCACCAGAATGACAAAGGAGCGTTCCCCGGCCTTCAACTGGAAGGCGCGAGAGACCTTGCTCTCGCCCGTGATCTCCTCGAACTTCTCCACCTTGCATTTCTTCCCCGTCCTGGCCAGCAGTTCACCAGCCGCGGCATTGGCTGCCTCGCGCAGCAACTCCCCCCAGCCTGCCTTCTGGTCCACGCCCTCGCCCACCAGCACCGCATCCAGAATCGCGGGGTCCAGAATCACGGAAAAGCGGCCCTCCTCGTCCCCCGCAATGGTGGCGGCGAACCCGAACGCGCCCGGCCCGAGGGGTTTGGGCAACGACTCGGCAAGCTCCGGCTCTCCGGCCAGCGCCTGAGAAAACAGCGACGCGGCAACCTCGGTCCAAAACTCCAGATAACTCTTCATAACTCAGCCTCGGGAACATCGCGTTCGATGCGCGCGGCGCGCTGCGCTCCCTGGCGTATGGCCTGTGCCAGCCGCAGCGCCTGGCCGCCAACCCTCCACTCCGGCAAGGTGCTGGCTGGCACATCCAGGCGTAAAACCTTGCCCGGCGCCAGGTTTTCGATCTCGCTTGCCGCCAGTCGCACCGTGGGCAGTTGCAGGGACGCGCCAAAGCGGATGCGCCTCGCCGCTGTCTCCATACTCGCCCGCGTCTCGCCTCCGTGGCGGCGCCGCCGGGCCCAGTCCGATGTCAACCGGCGCAGGATGGTATTGGCCACCACCGCCGGAAAGGCCAGGTTCAGCAATCCGGAACTGTGGGGCATGCGAATCTCGAAACTCAGGCAGAGAGTCTTCTCGGTCACCGACATGATGCGCGCCACCTGGGTCTGCATCTGCCGTCGCTCGAAGTTGAAGCTTAGCCCCACGGGCTGCCAGGCCGCAGTCAGCTCGCGGCAGATAATCTCCACCACAGAGGCCAGAATCGACTCTTCGATATCGGTCAACTCGCGCAAAACGCCATCCCGGCCCTCGCCGCCCAGCAGCAGGTCGATGATGGGCGGAGCCAGCGCCAGGTCCAGTTGCAACACCGCCAGCGCGCCCAGCGGCTCCATGCGCACCGACGCCACATAGTTGATTTCCGGAATGCGCAGCAGAAACTCGTTGAAGGGAATCTGCTCGGCCGAAACCAGATTGACCTGAAAGCGCGTCCGCAGCCAGGCCGCCAGATTGTGCGTCAAGTTGCGGGCAAACAGATCGTTCAACATGCTGATGGCGCGCAATTGATCAGTAGAGATCTGGCCCGCCGAAGAGAAGTTATAAGGCACAACGCGCGCGCGCACCGCCGTATTCTGCGCCTCGGGCGCACTGCTGCGCGCAGCCTCGAAGAGAGCGTCAATCTCGTTCTGCTTGAGCGTCTTTTCCATCACTTGCCGCTCCTGGGCGCCTTGCGTGCTCGCGGCCTGTCAAAGGCTCCGCGCGCCGCCAGGTCCTTAAGCGCCGAACGGAGATGCACCACCGCCGAAGCATGCACCTGCGAGACTCTCGATTCGACCACTCCCAGCGCCAGGCCGATCTCGTGCATGGTCATCTCCTCGTAGTAGTAAAGGCTCATCACCAGCCGCTCCCTGTCAGGCAGATTCTGAATCGCCTCCGTCAGCCGCTCTTCCAACTCGCCCCGAAGGCAGCGAAAGAGCGGGTCCTCCTCGGGGCTGGTGGGAATATACGCAAGCTCCTCCTCGCCTGAATCCTCGTTGCGCTCCATGTGCAGGGTGCCAATCTCCAGCCCCTTCAGGTCGCCCAGTAACTGCTGATACTCGTCGAGGCTCAGCGTCATCTCCTGAGCCACTTCGGCCTCGTCCGGCGCATGACCTATCCTGGCGGTCAGCACCCGAATGGCCTCTTCGACGGCGCGGCCCTTGCGGCGCAACTCGCGCGGACTCCAGTCGAGCGTCCGAAGGCTGTCGAGAATAGCGCCGCGGATGCGAAACTGCGCATAACTGCGAAATTGGACTTTCTTGGCGGGATCAAACTTCGAAAAAGCGTCCATCAGCCCCACGACTCCGGCCGAGACCAGGTCTTCTATGTCCACATGCTGGGGCAGCCGCTCGTGGATGCGCCGGGCCAGGAAGCGCACGATCGGCAGGTGCTCGAGCAGCACTCTCTCCTGTTCGCCCGTTAGCACCGGCAGTTGCGCCCCGCCAGGCGGATAGCCGTCCAACGGAACGCCCCGCCGCGATGTTCTCTGACTCACTGCCGCATTTGCCGTTTCCATCCCCATCGCCATCCCCTTCAACTAATTCCCAACTGTTCCCTAGTCCCTGCCTCTTCACCGCACCGTGCCCACCGGCCGCAGCCGAATCTCCGGAGGAATCTCACCGGCAGCCACCACCGCCAGACGCGGCATCATCGGCTCCAGCCAGCGCTTGACGTGATAGCGGGCTGGACTAGGGCATAGAAGCACGGGAAGCGCCGCAGCAGAGGAGGCGGGGATAAGACGCTTCAAAGAATCGGCCAGGCGGCGAACCACCGGTGTGCCGGGCGCCGAAGCAGCCGCCAGCATCCTCTGGCCGGTTTCCGGTGCGAGCGTGGTCAGAATCTCTTCTTCGAGCGGCCCATCGAGCAGCAGCACAGGCAGTTGGCCTTCTCCATCCAGCAGTGGCTGGATCAGTCTTCGGCCCAGCGACTGGCGCGCGGCCTCTACCAGCGCCACCACGCCTTTATTTACCGGCGCGGTCTCCAGCATGGATTCCAGAATCGCGCCCAAATCGCGGATCGAAACCCGCTCCCGCAATAGTTGTTCGAGTACCCGGCCCACCTCGCCGAGCGAGAGCAGCTTCGGCACAAGCTCTTCCAGCAGCTTGGGATGGCTCTCGTTGAGTGAGTCCATCAGCCGCTTGGTTTCGGCCCGGCCCAGCAGCTCATAAGCGTTGCGGCGGATCAGTTCGCCCAGATGCGTGGTGATCACGGTGACCGCGTCCACCACCGAGTAGCCTGCTGCGTTCGCCTGGTCTTCCAGTGCCGGCGCAATCCAGATTGCGGGCACCCCAAAGGCCGGCTCCCGTGTCTCCTTGCCGGCCAGGGGACGCCGGTTCGGCTCACCGGAGACGGCCAGCAACTGCGCTCCCTCGGTCTGCCAGCGGCCAATCTCCATCCCACGCAAACTGAACAGATACTCGCGCGGCCGGAGGCGCAGATTGTCGCTTATATGTACCGGCGGCACCAGGAATCCCATCTCCGCCGAGAGATGGCGGCGAAGCGCGCGCACCCGGTTCAGCAGTTGCCCGCCCTGCTTCTCATCCACCAGCGGAATCAGTTGAAAGCCGATTTCGAGCGTCAGCTCTTCCAGGCGCAGCAGTTGCGCCAGATCCGAGCTCTGCGCCTCGCCTGCCTTCTTCTTCTCCACTACCCCCGGCTCAACCGGCGGGGCTGCGGCGGCGTGTGCAGCCACGCGGCGTCCGGCAAAAAACAGCAAAGCTGCAACGGTCAAAAATGCCAGCTTGGGCAGGCCGGGAATCAGGCACATCGCCCCGCAAACCAGGCTGGCAACGTAAAGCGTCACCGGCTTCGCCAACAGTTGCTGGCGTATCTCGCCGCCCAGCAGACCGGCCGAGTTGGCGCGAGTCAGCGTGATGCCGCCCGCGACCGACACCAGCAGCGACGGAATCAGTGTTACCAGCCCATCGCCCACCGTCAGCACCGTATAGGTGCGCGCCGCCTCGCCCAGTTCAATGCCCTGCTGAAGCGTCCCAATCAGCAGGCCGGCGATGATGTTGATGCCGGTAATCAGAATCGTGGCCAGCGAATCGCGCTGATTGAAGCGCGCCGCACCATCCATCGCGCCATAAAACTCAGCTTCGCGGGCAATCGCCTGACGCCGCCTGCGCGCTTCGGCCTCGTCAATCAGCCCGGCATTCATGTCGGCGTCGATGGCCATCTGTTTGCCCGGCAATGCATCGAGAGTGAACCGGGCCGTCACTTCGGCGGTGCGCACCGCTCCATGAGAAACCACTAAGAATTGAATGGCGATCAGGGCCAGAAACAGCACGAAGCCGACCACGTAGTTGCCACCCACCACAAACTGCCCGAAGGCTTCAATAACCTTGCCGGCGGCGGCCGTGCCTTCCTGCCCGTGCAACAGGATGCGGCGGCTGCTGGCGATGTTCAGTGCCAGCCGGAAGAGCGTCAGCAGCAGCAGCAGCGTGGGAAAGACGCTCAGCTCGACGGCGCGGCGAATCTGCACGGCGGAGAGAAACACGACGATGGAAGCGGCCATCGACATGCTCAACAGGAAATCCAGCGCGAATGCCGGCAAGGGCACCAGCATCACGAAAATCACGCTGATAGCCACCAGCGGCAACACGTATTCTCTCAGCCGCTCGATAATCGATCCTCGGGACAATGGACCTGCGGCCAGTGCGTTTGTGCTCATTGTGAATTTCCTCCCAAGGGCGAAGCGCCGGGACCAGGTCCTGAACCGGGCCGCGTATTCCGCGTCGTTGCCTGCGTCTGCGCTTTTGCCGCCGCCTCGCGCGAGCGCCGCTCGCGCATCTCCGCTTCCAGCCGCTGTTTGTAGAGCCAGGCGAGAATGGCCGCCACCGCGGCATAAAGGTCAACAGGAATCGGCTGGCCAACCTCGACCGAGCGGTAAAGCGAACGGGCCAGCGGCGGGTTCTCGATGATCGGCACGCCCGCCCAGCGCGCCTCCGCTTTGATCTCCTCGGCGAGCAGGTTGCGCCCTTTGGCCAGCATCTTGGGCGCCTCCATGGTGGCGAAATCAAAACCCAGCGCCACGGCATAATGCGTGGGATTGACCAGCACCACGGCGGCCTTCGAAACGTCGGCTTTCACCTTGCGGCGGCGCAACTGACGCTGCAGATTGCGAATGCGCCCCCGAATCTGCGGGTTGCCCTCGGTCTCCTTGTACTCGTCGCGCATATCCTCGCGGCTCATCTTCAAACGCGACTCGCGGCTCTGCCACTCGACCAGAAAGTCGATCGCGGACCAACCGAAGAGCAGCCACGCGGCAGCCAGTAGCAGTCCATAGACATCCGAGCCGAGTATCTCCAGACGCACTATCGAAAACGGCGGCAGACTCAGTTGCCTTCCGATGCGCTGCACGCAGAAGACCGCGAGCAGTGCAGCGGGGATCAGGGATTTGGCCAACCGCGCCGCTGCGCGTAGCGAGAAAAGATTCTTGATATTCGAAACCGGGTTGATGCGATCCAGCTTGAGGCCCAGAATCTCGGGATGGAAATTCACTCCGCCGGTTTGTAGAATTCCTACGCCCAGTGCGGCCGCCGCTACCGCCGCCATCATCATGCCCAGTGGCGCGAGGCTATCGAACGCCAGCTTGCGCAGCGCGTAAAGCGTTGGCTCGATTGCGGCCGCTTCCCACCGGGCAGGCTGGCCCAGTTCGAGGAAAGCCGCAAAGGTTCCTCGCCACACAATCAGCAGATGGCTGCCCATTGCGCCAAGAACCATCACCCCGGCCAATGTTCCGGCAGCGGACGAGAGTTCCCTGCTGTGCAGAATGTCGCCTTCCTTGCGCGCCTTGTCTCTGCGGTGCTGGGTTGCCTGTTCTGTGCGCTCTCCGGGCATCGGCTATCCTCCCATGCCGTGGCCCGGAACGGCGATCAGCCGCTCCGCCATGTCGAGCAGTCCACTGAAGCGCGCCTCGATAAAACGCGGCCACAAGGCCAGCGAGCCGATCAGCAGCGCAAAGCCGGTAAGCGTCTTCATGGGCACGGTCAGGCTCATCACGGGCAACTGCGGGCTGAGCTTGCCCATCAGAGCCACGGACAATTCGACAAGCATGGTTGCTGCCAGCACAGGCGCAGCCAGCTCGACAGCGGCAAGGAAGATGCCGGCGGCCGCGCGCACAATCTCGAGCGCTGCTGTTGGCGCCAGCGCGTAGCTGCCCAACGGCGCCACGCGAAAACTGCGCACCAAAGAGGCCAGCATGACTCGGTCAAGGCCCGCGCCGATCACCACCAGCGTGCCCATCAGTTGAAACAGCTCGCCCAGAAGCGGCGTCTGGATGGAAGAAGCCGGGTCCATCAGGTTGACCAGCGACAAACTGAACTGCAGGCCTATAATCTGCCCGGCAAAGAGCATCATCTCGTTCAGCAGCGTCAGTGTGAGTCCGTACACCAGACCTACCGCCAGTTCGCCCAGCAGCGAAGAGAAACCGATAGTAAGCTGCGCGTTTGGCAAGGTCGCCACCAGCGGCGCAAGCAAAAACGCCACCGCGCCCACAAAAACCGCCTTGGCGCGAATCGGCAGCGCTGTCGAAGAAAAGAACGGAGCGAAGGCCACCATTCCGCTGATCCGCACCAGGGCCAGCATCATGGCGCACAGGAAATTGCTCCACTCGATATCGTTTCCGTGCGGCATTGTTCTCTTCTTCCTTGCGGTATTGGCGGGTGCCCCACCCTCGCCGCGCCGTTGTTTTTGCGGCTAGGGTGGGAAAGCACAAACCCAATCAGCCTCGCTCATCAGCAGTGCATTCAAAGAAGCGGCAGTCAACCGATGTAACGGTGCAAATCAACCAGCAGCCGCACGGTATATGCCGCCATACGGCCTAAAAACCACGGCATCCCTACCAGAAGAATCATGGCCACCGCAGCCAGCCGCGGCACCGAGGTCAGAGATTGCTCCTGCAGGCTGGTCAGCGTCTGAAAGAGGCTCAGCACAAAGCTAAGCAGCGCCGTAGCAATCAGTATGGGAGCGGCCAGAATCATGGCCTCCTTCATCAGTTGGCGCAACAACTCGGCAACCAGGTCGGGCGTCATCGGCACTCCTTCCGATCAATGCAACAGCGGATCAAAAGCTCTTCAACAGCGAGTTGGCCAGCAGGTTCCACCCGTCCACCATCACAAACAGCAGAATCTTCAATGGCGTCGACACCACCACCGGCGGTAATTGGAACATTCCAATCGAAGTGGTAATCGCCGCCGTTACCATGTCGATCAGCAGAAATGGAAGAAACAAAACCGCGCCAATGGCAAATCCCGCCTTCAGCTCGGAAAGGATGTAGGCGGGCATCACCGCACGCATGGGCAGGTCTTCGGGCTTGTTGGGCCGCGGGATCTGTCCGGCCGCGGTAAACAGCGCCAGGTCTTTCTCGCGCGCATATCTCAGCAAGAATTGCTTTACCGGCTGGGCTCCGCGGTCGATGGCCTCCATGCCTGTAATCTGTCCGCCGCGATACGGTTCCACCGCCAGCTGATCGATCTGATTGAGCACCGGCGTCATCATGAACCAGGTCATCATCAGCGCCAGCCCCATCAGCGTGGGATTCGAGGGCGCGGTCTGCGTGCCCAGCGCCTGGCGCAGAAAGTGGAAGACCACCAGCAGCCGCACCATGGGCGTCGCGCACATGAGAATCGCGGGCAAAAGGGTAATCAACGTCAGGACCAGCAGAATCGTCCAGGGCGTCGAGTCTGATGGGTGAAGGCGCGCGGTGAGGTCGGGCACGAGCGGCAAGGGTGTCGACGCCGCCAGGCTGAGAGCGGCCCACGAGGTTACCATGAGACCCTCGCCGCCAGCCTTGCAGATCCCGCTTGCCTGTCTCTCTGCGCACTTGACCGTTCATCGAGTGCGTAGAACGACGGCGCACCCTCGGGTGAAGTTGCCACCAGGAAACGCCGCCCTTCCGCCTCCACCAGAGCCAGAGACTGGCGAGGCGCCAGCGCAATCCGCTCCACCAACTCCAGCCTTGACCGCGTTCGCCCGCCCGCCTTGAGCCGTCCCAGCAGCCATCCCGCCAGCCCGCCAATCTGTCTTGTCTTTGTGTTCTCGTCCAGCTTCATCTTCGCGCCCCTATTCCCTCGTCCCTACGTCCCTGGTCCCTGTCTTTCTCACGCCAGCCGCGTCACACGCACCGCCAACTGCGAATCGATGACCTCAAACTCGCTCCATGCCAGTTGCACATTCCCCGCAGCCAGCGGCATATCTTCGCCATGTTGCCATCGCGTCTCGATCACCTGTCCCGGCTCCAGCGCGAGCAGATTGCGCACCCGAAAATCCCTCACCGGCACAGCCACATCCAGTTCCACAGGCAATCGCGCCACCGGCGCAGTGAGCTTGATCCGCTCGCTTTCACCGGGCGTATGTGCCGACGCCACCAGCGCCTGCTCGCCGCCATTCTCCGCACCCGCCGTCAGCCCTGCCGGCGACTGCGGCGCGCTGGCGTGTTGTGGCAGTGAATGCGCGCTTACCTGCTGCGGCTGTGATTGTGCGGTTGCCATTCGCTGAGAAAACAAGCAGAAAGATGACCAGAAACGGAACAGGAAGATTGGGAAAAGCTAATGAAGGGCGTCAGCGGTCTCCGCATCTGCGGCGCTGCCCAATCCCGCACACCAACATCGCTGCTACACTGGATAAAGAGATCAACGCGCGCTCTCCTGCGCCCCCGATCGAGTCCGGATCAAGCCCGGAATCTCCCAGCGAGGTTGAAGTTTATGTCGGAATTGAATGGAAACAAGCCGGTTACCGCCACCAGTCTGCGCCTCAAGGTGGGCCTGGCCGAGATGCTCAAGGGCGGCGTCATTATGGATGTGATGAACGTCGAACAGGCGCGCATCGCCGAGGAATCCGGCGCCACGTCCGTTATGGCTCTCGAGCGCGTGCCCGCCATGATTCGCGCCGAGGGTGGAGTAGCCCGCATGGCGCGCCCCTCGCTCATCAAGCAGATTATTCAGGCCGTCTCCATCCCCGTCATGGCAAAGGCCCGCATCGGCCACTTCGCCGAAGCGCAGATCCTTCAGGAACTGGGCGTCGACTTCATCGACGAGAGCGAAGTCCTCACCCCCGCCGACGAGGCCCATCACATTGACAAGCACGCCTTCACCACTCCCTTTGTCTGCGGCGCGCGCAATCTGGGCGAAGCTCTCCGGCGCATTGCCGAGGGCGCGGCCATGATCCGCACCAAGGGCGAAGCGGGAACCGGCGATGTGGTCTTTGCGGTCCGCCACATGCGTCAAATCATTCGCGAGATGCGCGAGCTCACTGTCCTCAGCGAGCAGGAGCTCTACGCTGCCGCCAAGGAGCACCAGGCCCCTTACGAATTGGTCCGCATGGTCGCACAAACAGGCAAGCTGCCCGTGCCCAACTTCTCCGCCGGCGGCATCGCCACACCGGCCGACGCCGCGCTCATGATGCAACTCGGTGCTGAGGCCATCTTCGTCGGCTCAGGAATCTTCATGAAGGAGCGCGCCACGCCGCTCGATGTCGAGAACGATCCCAAGGAACGCGAAGAAGCTGTAAGCCGCGCCAAGGCCATCGTCATCGCCACCACGCATTACAACGATCCCAAGATTCTCGCCGAGGTCGCCGAGCAGGTTACCGGAACCATGAAAGGCCTCGCCGCCGCCGCCTTAGAAGAGAAGGACCAACTCCAAACCCGCGGCTGGTAACCGCTGCGAGGGGGCAGTCGCCAACCATCGCGTGATCCCGTCTCAGCAATACCTTCCGGCTTCAAGCCGGAATGCTTAAACTGGGAGTGAGTTGCCTTTTGAAAGGACATATTGGACACTGCTTATATGTTTCCTCAGATTCGCCCCTTCATTGGCATCTCACTCTGCCTCCTGGCTTTCTCCCCGTCCTTTTCACGTGGGCAAATCTTGAAGCGGTCCGGGGAATTGAATTACTCCCGCTTCCCTGGCCAGCCTGCCCCTTCAAGTCAGGTGTTGGACAACCTGGATCAACAGTCTAAGTGGAATGGCCTGCAAGGTAGCCGGAATCCGGATAACTTGCGCTTGCGCTTCGTGAAGATCGGCGAGCAGCCATCGCAGGGAGGGCGTGTAGCAGACCGATATCGCGTCTATGTCGAAGGCGCCCCTGAGAACAAGATCTTTGAGTTTTCATACTATTCGTTGAACGGTGACCTCGCGCTGCGTGTAAGCGATCTTTATGTAAATTCACAAGGTTTGTTGATGATTCACAAGCCCAGGCCCGAGCAGGAGGCGATCGTCGAAACTCCAAACGATGATTTCGTCTTCATGCCTGTGACTGCCACCGCGGAGCCAGTGCGATTTATTTTCTCCAGCATGGATACGCAGATACGGATTCTCGACACTCTCGTTCCCCATCCTATGACGGTGGAAGATCAGGGCTGCAAGCTGGAAGTGAGGATCGCTCTGCCTGACACAAAGGCCGTCTTGGTCCTTGCCGACGGATTCCCCGCAAAAAGCAAGATTCCACTCATGTTGGAATCTGAGGGTCAAACTATTGTCCAACAGATGGATGCGGACTTGAATGGCCATGCTGTGATTGCCGATTTTCCATATGTGCTTGGCAAGGCGCAGGGAAATCTGAGGGCGACTGCGGAAGGCCCACATTGCGTTCCTTCCATCGTTCTGCCGTGGGGACCGGCCACTGATGAGGCTCCCAAAACACCGTAGCGCGCCTGGCGCCAGGTGCCTCGCCGTTCGATTGTAAGAACAGCTCCCTGCCCATGGGAGCTGTTTTTGCGTCTGCTGCGTGTCAATTCCTCCGGCAGATCTCTGTGAATCTATGTTCCGCAAAGCGCGCGGCCGCGACCCTGAATGGATTTTTCCCTCCCTGAAAAGTCTAATTAACTTTCTTTAATATCAATGAAATAGTAGATATTTCCATCTCCCCTCAAAAAACTGCTTGCAAAAAGATATATCTTTCGATATAGTTTGATTCATTGAAAAGATATATCGCAAGATGTATCGAAAAAGGAGAATTTTCTATGCACACACACGATTTTGATTTCTTTGAAGACCGCAACCGCCGTTTCGCAGGACGCCGTGGCCCCGGTTCGCCTGACCGCCCCGAGCGCGCACCCGGCGAAAGAGAGCACCACGGCTTCCTGCACGGTTTTGGAGGTCACGGCCCCGCCGGACCTGAGCGCGGTTTCGGCTTTCGCGGCCACGGCGGATTCGGTCGCGGTTTCGGCGAAGGCCGCGGGCGTCTCTTTGATGCCGGCGACGTTAAGCTTGTAATCCTCAAACTTCTGTCCGAGCAGCCCAGCTACGGTTATCAGCTCATCAAGACGATGGAGCAGCGCATGGCTGGCGGCTACACCCCAAGCGCAGGCGTCATATACCCAACCCTCACCCTGATCGAGGAAGAGGGACTTGCCGCCGTTTCCCTCGACAACAACAAAAAGGTCTATTCCTTAACCCCGGAAGGCGTCGCGTTCCTTGAAGCCAACAAGACGCAAATCAAGGAGATCTTCGCGCGTCTGGAAGACGCCGGGCGCGGATTCGAGCGCGGCCGGTCGCCGGAGATCATCAAGGCTTTCCTCAACCTGCGCGGCGCGGTAATCGCGCGCGTCTCGCGCGAATGCATCAAGCCGGAACAAATCAACAAAATCGTCGAGGCCATCAACTCTGCCGCCCAGGTGATCGACGAACTCTAACTTCAACCCTCACCATGATTGGACCTTTGACAAAGCGTTTCATCGAAATAATTCACAGCAGGCAATTTACCAGGACAAAGACTTATGCAAGACTCAACGCCTCCGGGAACGAGCGACATCTCCCCCTTACAGAAGTTATGGGAAGAAGAATATGAAAATTCAAGCACTCCATTTGATATTGAAGAACCCGACGCATGGATCGCCGCGTTGGCAAAGAGCGGCAAGATTCACGGGAAGGTGCTCGATGCGGGCTGCGGTCTCGGTCGAAACTCACTCTGCCTGGCGGACCTGGGCTGCAACGTGCTCGGCGTGGATATCTCGGCTCACGCCATCGAGCGCGCCCGGCAAAAAGCTTCCTCTAAAAACAATTCTGCGCGGTTTTTGCAAGCGGATCTCTGCCAACTTTCCGGTTACGAAAATCATTTTGATGCCGTTGTTGATATCGGATGTTTCCATTCTCTCGATCAGCCTAACCGTGCTGCTTATGCTGCTGCACTCCATCGCTACTGCAGCGAAGGGGCGGCCATTTACCTCCGAGCCTTCCGCTGGGCTTACCCCGGCGGCAGCTCAGCCTCAGCCTTGATTGAGCAGGATATCCGCACAGCTTTCTCCACCAATGGCTGGGCTGTACGCGAGCTAATCGAAAGAGAGATCGAGTTATGTATCTCCGAGACGACAAAATCCATAACCTCCTGCTGGTTTGCGGAAATGAGTTATGAACCCTCGGCGTTGAAGAGCGATCCGTCTTACCAGGCCATTTTTACTGAGATTGACAGATGGCAGCGCAAATCCCTCTAACGAAAATGGGTGCCCCAGGTCCGGATTTTCGGACCTGGGATGGAAATCAGATCAGAACAGACCGCGCGCAAGAGCGGTGCGTGGTCCATTCATCCGAGACTAAATCTCGGACAATCCAACAGCACCTTATTTACCATCCGGCGCGTCGTCCTCTTCCGTCTCGCTCAGGATTCTGAGCTTTTCTTCCTTCCCTCCGCTGCCCGCGCCCCATGAGACATACGCCCACTTCTTCTCCGCGCGAATCACCAGCGTGTCGCCAAGCCCGATCTCCTTTTTGTCCACCTCGCAGGGCTTCCTTGAGCACTCCAGTTGATAGATACTCCCGCCTGCCTTCACGCGCAGCAGATGAACCCAAACCGGACCGCCCCCGCCGCCGCCAGCGTGGGCCGCGCCGAACGGCGCTCCGCCCATCGGCATCCCCATTACAGGACCGGTCGGCATTCCCATCACAGGAGCGCCGCCAGTCACAGGAACGCCCATCACAGGACCTCCGCCCACTGGTCCGGTGGGCATCATCATCACCGGAGCACCTCCGGTAACGGGAATGGCCATCACCGGCCCAGTCGCCATCACAGGCGCTGACGGAGTGGCCATGGCAATGCCCGGAGCACCACCGCCAAAGAACGGCCGCCCCACGGAGGACGGGTCGGTCGACCACGCCACGTGCTTTTGCCCTGCGATATGCATGCCGGTGCCGATCACCATACCGCGTTCATCGCCATTGGAGGCCTTGACGCTATCGCCGCCCGCTGGCGGCGGCATCGGCGGAATCACTTTGAGTTCTGTGGTGAGAATGCGCAATTCATCCTCCGCCCCCTTGGCAGCCGGCATATAGGCAAAATCGCCATCCACGCGAAACTGAACCTTATCGCCGTTCGCAATCGGCTCGTCGTCCACCTTGCACTGCGGCAGACCCATGTGGGAGCCCTTTGCTTTCACGCACAGCATCAAGTAGATCCTTTTGTCGGTCTCGACCTGATAGGAGTGCGCTCCCTTGGAAGAACTGGAAAGCACCTTGCCGCTCAGAGGATAGTCGTTGACTTTTTTGTCCTTTGCCCAAGATGGCAACGGGCAAAATGCAAGAAAACTCAAAAGAGCAACGCTGATGAAAGAAAGACTCCGCAGGGTACGCAACATACAGTTCCTCCGTACAAACCCAAATCGACTTGTTTTTGATTTCCCACAAATTGTAACCGCAATCCCCTTCTCAGCCACATTCCAGAAATTCAAATCGTTTCCGAGGCAGATCGCAGCGTTAGCGAGCCATCGCCCTCGGTTCCCCGGCCTAAACCAAATCGGCGTCTGCCGCACCGCAGGCTGTAGTGCATATAATTCCCCTTCCCACGCGCACTATGGAAACATGAATCGCGATTCCAGGCGCCGGGCTTTTTCTATTCCCTATTCCCTAGTCCCAGTTTTTCAGGTACCCCCTACCCCCCCTATACCCCCCTGGGGTATAAATTTCCCCTAAAACCTTGCAGATTATTTATAACCCTTTTGGAATCAATGCCTGTTAAAAACCATTCAACCCCAAATTCTCCCGCATCATGAGATTTGGCCTCTGAAAATCACCGGGAAAATCCGTTTTTCACCAAAATGGGCCTTGATTTCGCAGAAAATGTAGGCTGTGAACCGGCTGGCCGAAGGCCGTTTGCCTGATCGCAGGTGACAGATAAAATGATATTCAACAGCGTGATTCGGCGATATTTAAAATTGTCGAATATTTTAACCAGAGGTGAAGCGTTCAGTTGACGGAAACCGGCAAGCGAGATGTGTCTCCGAAGGGCAATTTGCCCGACCGCCCGAAGATCGGCGTCTTAGCCATTCAGGGCAACTACGCCAGCCACGCACAAGCTCTCACTGAAGCCGGCGCAGACCCAGTCGAGGTGCGCAAACCAGACGAATTGGAAGGTTTGGATGGCCTCGTCCTGCCCGGCGGCGAATCCACCACCATGCTGCGATTCCTGGAAAAACACAGCTTTTTTGAGCAATTGCAGGAGTTCTGCGGCGCCAAGCCAGTCTTTGGCACCTGCGCGGGCGTAATCCTGCTCGCGCGGGAAGTCCTGAATCCTGTGCAGCGTAGTATGGGCGTGCTCGATGCAACCGTCGAGCGCAACGCCTACGGCCGCCAGATCGACTCGGTGATCATCACAGCCGAAACCGCGCTCGCCGGAGGCCCGTTGGAGATGGTTTTCATTCGCTCTCCGCGGATCAGCCAGACCGGCCCCGGTGTCGAGGTCCTGGCCCGCCGCGATGGCTCCCCGGTCCTGATCCGGGAGCGCAACATCCTGGCCGCCACCTTTCACCCCGAGCTCTCGACTGACCGGCGCGTTCACCGGCTCTTTGTCGAAGCCGTCGCTGCAGCCGGAAAATAACGATTCGCACGATAAAAACGATCTAACCGATTCGGGATGCAACGAGTCCAAAATAAGAGTAATCTCAAGCACACAGAGGCGCTCATGCCTGCCACCTTTACGCACAATCCCGCGAAGGAGCAGCGAAAAGAACCGGGACACGGCGGCCAGCCGCCGCCTGTCCGGCGGCCGACGGGCGGCGGCGGCAACGGAGACGACAACTGGGGCAATCCGCACAGCGGCCCGCGTGAACTTCTGCTGCGCATACGTTTCTTTGTTTTTTCCGCTCTCGCGGCAGACATGCTCTTTTTTGCCGTGATGGTGATGCTCTTTTTCGCGCGTCAGGCCGGCACGCACATGGATCCGCGCTCCCACGAGCAAATCGGCGATTGGCACCCTGTCGCGTTGCCGCCCATACTCTTTCTCAACACTGCGGCACTGCTCGTCAGTTGCCTGACCATGGAGTTGGCGCGGCGCAATATCTTCCGTGAGATTGATGCGCTGGAGGAGTGGCTTGGGTTGGGGCGCCCGGCGCTAAAACGCGCACTTCCCTGGCTCGCGGCCACGCTTGCCCTCGGTTCTCTGTTTCTCGCAGGACAATGGGTGGCCTGGAGGCAATTGGCAGCGCAGGGCTTTGCCTTTAACCAGTTCTCCACTCCGGCCAGTTATTTCTTCTATCTCATCACCGGCCTTCACGCCGCGCATCTGCTCATTGGCGTCGCTGCGCTCATCCTTTGCCTGAGCGCCTTGAGCTTCCTCAAGCGCGTCGAGTACCGTCAGATCGCCGTGGACGCAACAGCCTGGTACTGGCACGCCATGAGCCTTGCGTGGATGCTTCTGCTGGCCGTGCTGGCGCTCGGACAGTAGCACGAACAACTGAAACCTGTTCCAGTTCCCTATCTTTCTACTCCAGCATCTGTAGATTCAGCGGCGCTTCAAGCAGATAATCTCTGGTGCGGATTGCCTCCAGTGCGCGTCTAAGCGCAGAGGACTTGCACGGTTCAACGGTGACCACAAAAGGCAAAGCATGTTGCGGATAGCCGGGCTTTTGGACGATGGCGCGAATGTTGATGCGCTCTTTGGCCAGCGCTCCGGTGATTTCCGCCACAATTCCCGGCCGATCGGCGACCAGGAAGCGAATGTAATGCGGCACCTCGAATTCGGCGCTCACATGCGCCGGAGCTGAAGGAATCTCCACACGCTGCGATCCATGTGCCAGCGCCAGCAGGTCGCTGACCACAGCCACTGCGGTGGGATTCCCGCCGGCGCCATGACCTGAGAACACCACATCGCCGCCGTAATGACCCGTGAAAATCACCATGTTCTCTGTCCCATGCGACCAGGCCAGTGGCGAATGCAGATCCACCAGCATCGGGCCTACCGTTGCCGCAATCTGTCCCGCCGTGCGGTCGGCTCGCGCAATCTGCCGGATGGTGCAGCCCAAATCGCGCGCATAACTGAAGTCCACGGCTGCAATCGCCGTGATCGGCAGCGGTGTAACTTCCTCCAGGTCCACCTCGACGCCGAGCGCAAGCCGCATCAGAATGGCCAGCTTGGCGCGCGCGTCAAAGCCGCCTACGTCTTCGGTGGGATCGGCCTCGGCATAGCCCTTGCCCTGCGCCGCCACCAGCACCGTGGCATACTCTGCGCCCTCCTGCATCCGGCTTAGAATGAAGTTGCATGTGCCGTTGAGAATGCCCTCAATGCGTTCAATGCGATCTCCGGCAAGCCCCTGTTCAAGCCCCGGAATCACGGGAATTCCGCCGGCCACCGCGGCGCCATACTTCAGGTGTCCGCTGGCGGCCGCAGCCAGCCGCTCCAGCTCCGCACCATGAACGGAAATCAGTTTCTTGTTAGCGGTCACCACGCTCTTACCAGACTTGAGCGCCGCGCGCACCCAGTTTCCGGCGGGTTCGAGGCCGCCTGCCAATTCCACTACTACATCCACATCCGAGGCCAGCACCGCATCGGCGTCCTCGCTCCACTGCACGCTCGCAGGCAACCAGTTCACACGCCTTCGTGCCACGCTGCGGACGTATACGTGGGTCAATTCCAGGCCCTCCGGCCGGGACTCGGTCAGAATTCGAGCTACCGCACTGCCCACAGTTCCAAAGCCAAAAAGCGCAATGCGCAGCGGGCGGCGTACGCGGGACTCGGGCGCAGTCTCAGCAGAACTCTGTTGGGGCGATGGGGAAGACTTAATTTCAGACACGGACATCTCCTTTTGAGGATGGATAAATGCTGGCGATAAACCGATGATACCTGAGTGGAGCTCAATGCAATCCGGTGCGTTTCACGGTACGCTCTTCGTGTAGCATGAGTTCGAGATGCGGCGTACTATTTCCCCGTTTCCAGCTTTGCATATTTTCCCGGCCGCGGCCTTGGCGCTGACCGTGGCCATTTGGATTGCATCCATTGTCCCCGCACTGGCTAATGTATTCGCCGTTGTACGTGGCGTGGTGCATGATCCACGCCATCGGCCGCTCCCCGGCGTGCAGGTCACGTTGCAAGCCACCGATTCGGAGTTCACTCTGCATGGCACCACCAACAGCGACGGGGAGTTTGAATTGCCCCAAGCGCCCATCGGCGTCTACCGGCTCAGGGTCGCGGCTCCCGGCTTCGCTACGGTTGAGCAGCCGATGACCGTGATCTCAGGCACTAATCCTGTTGTGCACATTGCGCTCCAACTTGCGCCAGCCGTGCAGAGCGTCGAGGTCGAAGGATTGGGAGTTTCCCTCTCGGCTACGGATTCGGCAACCCCCGCCACGCTCGTCACCCGCGCTGACATCGAACTGACTCCCGGCGCAGACCGCACCATTGGCATGGAGATGATTACCGATTACGTTCCCGGCGCTTACATGACGCACGACATGCTGCACATGCGCGGCGGCCATCAGACCAGTTGGCTGATTGATGGAGTTGCGATTCCAAACACCAAGATCGCTTCCAATGTCGGCCCACAGATCGACCCCAAAGACATGGACTCGCTGGAAACTCAACGCGGTAGTTATTCCGCCGACATTGGCGACCGCACCTACGGAGTCTTTAACGTGTTGCCCCGCAACGGCTTCGAGCGCAACCGTGAAGGCGAGTTACTTGTCTCCGCCGGCAACCTATACACCGGCGAAACGCAACTCTCGCTCGGTGACCACTCCACTGCAACCGCGTGGTACGCAAGCCTCACCGGCTCCCGCTCAAACTACGGTCTGGCCACGCCGGTCGCCTCTATTTATCACGATGCTACTAACTCAGAGAGCGGCTTTCTGTCGCTCATCCGCAATCAAACTCCGAAAGATCAACTGCGACTCAATGGGCAATTCCGCCAGGATTATTTTGATGTCCCTTATGATCCCAGCCTAACTGACTGGGAGGCGCTGAGCGGCTATTACGCATCTTACGGATTGCGCGACGCACAGTTGGAACGCGACTCGTTCGTCATCGCCAACTGGATCCACACACTCTCCTCCAGCGCACTGGTTTCCGTTGCGCCCTTCTATCACTTCAACCAAGCGGACTATGATTCACTCACGAGTGACAATCCAGTTGCAACAACTTGGCATCAAACCTCAAATTACTCCGGAGCCCAGGCAGACCTGCACTCTGACTTCGGCAGAAACAGCTTCTCCGCGGGACTCTATTCGTTTTTCCAAGCAGAAAACGATCTCTTTGGCGTCGTAGTCAACGACGGCAGCGCAAAATCTCAGCCCAACTCCCCGGCAAGCGCTGACGCTGGACTCGTCGAGTTATACGTCGCCGACCATCTGCGCCTGGGCCAATACATTGCGCTGCTCGGTGGGATGCGCTTCTCCGAATATCGCGGCGGGCTCGACGAAAGCGCGGCCTATCCTCGCATCGGCGCAACCGTCGAAATTCCCCGCTTGCACTGGGTTCTGCGAGGATTTTACGGCCACTTCTTCCAGCCCGCGCCGCTTCTGACCGTCTCCAGTTCCGTGCTCAACTACGCCGGCAGCCTACCGTCGGGCGAAAACACCTTCACGCCTCTGCCCAGCGAGAGAGATGAAGAGCACCAGTTTGGCCTGCAAATTCCTTACAAGGCCTGGCTGCTCGACGTGGCTAACTTCAAGAATCGCGTCAATAACTTTCTCGATCACTCCAACCTTGGCGAATCGAATATGTATTTCCCCATCGCCGTCGACGGGGCGCTGATCCGCGCCTGGGAGATGACCTTGCGCTCGCCCGAATTGGCTCGCGTCGGCCAATTCCATCTAACTTACTCTAATCAAATCGCCCAACAACGTGGCAACATCATCGGAGGCTTTACTTGCTCGCTGCCCACCGATCCTGCATGCGACCTCGGCCCAAACTACATTGCGTTAGACCATGACCAGCGCGAGACTCTGAACACCGGCTTCACGGCTAATCTGCCTGCGCACACATTTTTCTCGACCAATGTTTACTATGGCTCCGGGTTCTCGAATGGCCTGGCAGGGAGCGGCCAAGGCCCCTACCAAGGCCCATATCTCCCTGTGCATACGACCTTCGATGTGTCGGCTGGCCACAAAATCGGCGAAAACTGGAGGCTCTCCGGCTCCGTGCTCAATGTCACCAACCATCGCGTCCTGCTCGATAACTCCATCACCATCGGCGGCTTCCACTTCAACGATCCACGCCTGATCTCCGCCGAACTCCGCTACCGCTTCCACTTTTGAGCTTACCTCCGCAATAAATTTGCAGATTATTTGTTGAACTTGGCTATTATGAGAATCCATGGGCGGAATTTTCGAGAAACTCAACCTCAAGGATCAGCAAGAGATCCTCGTTCTGCACGCGCCGGAGAGCTTTCAGCCGGAGCTTGCGCGCCTTCCCGTAATCACCATTCACCACCACATTGAATCGGTTCCTCAAATTGGTTTCCTGCTTGCGTTTGTTACCCGCCAGGCCGAAGTGGATGCACTGGCCGGGCCGGTAGCCGCGCGCGCCGTGGGCGATGCGACAGTGTGGTTTGCTTATCCCAAGGGCACATCGAAGAAGCTCAAGTGTGACTTCAACCGCGACACCGGCTGGGACGCGCTGAAAGCTGCAGGCTTCGATACTGTGCGGGCTGTTGCAATCGACGAAGATTGGACCGGACTGCGCTTCCGGCGCAAAGAGTACATCAAGTCCCGCTAGCAACGGCTTCTCAGGACTGACTGAAGCAATAGATCCGGTCCATTATGGCCGCACTGAAACAAACGGAGAAAGACAAATGCAAACCACCCCCAACACATTGCGCCCTGCACAGGCTGAAGTGCAGCGCGCCGCGCACGATCAGGATTTGCTTGAAGTTCCTAAGCGCGCACGTCTCGACCGGGAAGCCGAGGGAAGAAAAAACCAACTGCCTGTTTTAGCACGAACAGAGGAATAGATTTGTCCTGCGATTGCGCGGTGCAAGCTCGGCGACTTGCCAAAACCACTAACATTGCTCCACGTGGAACAGTCCAGGCAACACTTCTCCTGCCGGGCCTTCGACGATATTGGTAAAGGCCTCGGCATTCAACGGCGGCTCCGGTCCCACATAAACAGTGCGCGCTCCTGTCAGTCGCGCCCAGTGAACAAAATTGGCAGCGGGATAGACCGAACCCGACGTGCCGACAACCAACATCAGCGTTGACTTCTGGATTTCTTCCTGGATGCGATCCATTTCCAGAGGCATCTCGCCAAAGAAGACAATGTGCGGGCGCAGCCGTCCGCCGCACGGGCAGCGTCCCACCTCGTCCAAGCTCTGGTAAATCGCGCGATCTTCTACAGGCGCGCGGCCGCAATTGTTCTCGCAATGCGCCTTGGACAATTCACCGTGCATATGCAGCAACCGCCGGGAGCCGGCCCGCTCATGCAGGTCGTCCACATTTTGCGTGCAAAGAAAAAAGCGGTCGCCCAGCCGATGTTCCAATTCCGCGAGCGCAACGTGTGCTGGATTCGGCTGGGCCTCTGCGCCCGCCGCACGCCTCGCCGAGTAAAACTCCCACACCCGCCAAGGATTGCGCTCCCAAGCCTCGGGAGTGCATACATCCTCAATGCGATTGCCGGCCCATAAGCCATCCGAAGCGCGAAATGTCGGCAGTCCGCTCTCCGCGCTGATTCCCGCACCCGTCAAAACGAAGACGCGGTCGTCTGCTGCAATGGAAATCTCGTTCATAGATTTATTCCCAGTGAAGTTGGCATCGAAATCTTACAACCCTTCAAATTTACGATTGAAATCTGGGATGCCCACATAAGGTCATCATAATCAGTTCATGCTGGCCGCGTCGATTACGGCCGTAGTGCAAAAACGCACATCGAATGTTGCGTCATGTGATTCTACCTGAGCTCTAACTTTTCTAATTCTCATGGCGATACGAGCAAAAACATAAACACTTTGAGCGCGCAACTATTTTCCTGGCGCGGAGTTAGAATCATCAGCAGACCGGAATGGCGGCAAGGTTCCGGAGCTCAAGTCCAGAATTCAGACTCAGAAGGAGTTGATTCATCGTGAAGAAGATTGCATTGGCACTGCTGCTCGCTTTCACACTGTTTCCTGCGGCCTCGATTGCGCAGATTGCGATTCGCATTGGACCCCCACCCCCAGTCGTCGAACGCCGCGGGCCGCCTCCGGACCGGGGATTCGTGTGGATTGACGGCTACCACCGCTGGGAAGGCGATCACTACGTCTGGACCCCCGGCCGCTGGGATCGCCCACCCCGTCCGGGCGCGGTCTGGGTTGCACACCACTGGGTTCATCGTCATGGAGAATGGGTGCTGATCGAAGGGCACTGGCGGTAAATCGTCGTCTCAACCAAATGAGAAGCGGGGCGCAAGCCTCGCTTCTTTTTTGCCACAGCCAGCTGAAGAAAGATTGTGCCCGTCGCAAATAGTTATTTGATCTCAATCACGTCAGTAGCTGCGGCCGCGGCAGCTTCGGCACGGACCATCAATTTCTCCGCCACAGCATAGAACTCGGCCGCCTGCGGGCTCTTGGGGCCAGCCAGCGTAACGGGCAGGCCGCGGTCTCCGCCCTCGCGGATGGCCGCGACCAGTTCAATCGACCCCAGAAACGGAACATTGAACTGCTGCGCAGTGCGCTCCGCGCCTCCTCGGGAAAAAATGTCGATCTCCTTATGGCAATGCGGACAGGTAAAGTGGCTCATGTTCTCGACGATGCCCAATACTTCGACGTTGACCTGAGCAAACATCTCCAGCGCCTTTCGTGCATCCTGCAGACTGACATCGCTGGGTGTCGAGACCACTACCGCGCCGGTCAGCGGCACTGTTTGAACCAGCGAGATCACCACATCGCCAGTGCCTGGAGGCAGATCGACTATGAGATAGTCCAGCTCGCCCCACTCTACCTGCTGCAAAAACTGGCGGATGATCTGGTGGAGCATTGGGCCGCGCATCACCATCGGCTTGTCGCCGGGGGAGATATAGCCGATGGAGATGGTTTTAACGCCATGAGTCGCGTTGGGGACAATGAGATTGCCTTCGCCCACGGCAGGCTGCTTGCTTGATCCCATCATCAGCGGCACATTGGGTCCGTAGATGTCAGCGTCGATGAGGCCCACGCGCTGACCGAGCCGCGAGAGCGCGACAGCGAGATTGACGGCGACCGTGGTTTTGCCCACGCCGCCCTTGCCGGAGCCGATAGCGATAATCTTCGAGATGCCCGGCAAAGCTACGGGCGAAGGCATGGCAGGTGAATGAGCCATTGTGTGTGATTACTCCTTTTGAAAATCCTGGGTTCAAAGATACGTTTCAAAGCGTTTAAAGGTTGACGGTTTCCGAATTCTCACGGGCGGCAGCGGCAATCCGCCCCTGCTTGCGGCGAGCGCTCTCGGCCTCGCGATGTTCGCGGCGCAGCAGGGCGTCGGCGTAGCGTCGGTGTTCGTCGGCGGTTTCCGGCAACAATCTAGGCACGTGCACGCGATGCCCGTCCCGATCAACGGCCACAAAAACCAGATATGCACTGGCCACATGCGCTTGCTCGCCAGACAATGGGCTCTCCGCCCACACCTTTACGCCCACCTCCATCGAGCTGGTAAACGCCCGATTGACGCTGGACTTGAGCGTGACCAGGCTGCCCACATTTACCGGCCGGATGAAGTCAATGTGGTCCATGGCTGCGGTCACCACATAGGTGCGCGAGTGGCGAAAGGCGGCAATACCGCCGGTCACGTCTATAAAGTGCATCAGCCGCCCGCCCAGCAAATTTCCCAATATGTTGGCGTCATTGGGCAGGATAATCTCTGTCATCTCTGATTGCGTGCTGGCGACAGTGCGAGTTGGAGGGGTGGTTTCAGTGGAACCTGTCGGACTCATTTTGGGTCTGCTCCATTCCTTTTGCACCGTTCGGATTCGCGCGCCGCCGGATAGAATGAAGCAGGCGGCTACCGTCCTGAAGAAGCGCTTGAGTTCCAGTTTCGGCAATCGCCGCCAAATACGCAAATTATCCCGGCGCGAGATCGCTGCGAATTCGAGAAAAATGGACAAAATTGCTGGACTAAAAGAGATACTGGAGTTGGACCCCAAGAATCGCTTCGCCCGTTATGGACTGGCCATGGAACTGGCTAGCTGCGGAGCGACGACCGAAGCGCTTGCTGAGTTTGACACGCTGCTGGCCAATGACCCTGGCTATACTTCAGGCTATTTCATGGCGGCTCAGACACTGGCCTCGGCAGGCCGTATTCAAGAAGCCAGGGAACGGCTAAAGTCCGGTATCGATTGCGCCGCGCGTGAAGGTAACCAACATGCCGTCAGCGAGATGCAAGCAATGCTCGACGATCTTGAGAAATAGATTTCCACAGGGGTTTTTCATCTAAGTATTGCGTTTTCACACCCTACGGACACTTTCTGAAAGTAAATGTAATCCTTTTGTGCTCCAGCGGAGTCTACTCAAACGATATGGCAAAATATTCGATTGTTGTCCCATTTCATAACGAAGAAGAAAATGTGACTGTTTTGTACGCTCGCCTGAAGCAGGTGATGGAGCAGGTGGGTGATAGTTACGAGCTGGTGCTGGTCGATGACGGGTCAAGTGACCGCACCTACAAGCTGATGGGAGAGATTGCCGCAGTGGACAGCCGCGTGCTGCTGATCAAGCTGCGCCGCAACTTTGGGCAGACCTCGGCGCTGGCTGCAGGATTCGACCACGCCTCGGGCGAATTTATTGTGGCCATGGACGGCGACCTGCAGCACGACCCCAGCGAGATCCCAAACTTCCTGGAAAAACTTGAGGAGGGATACGATGTGGTGAGCGGCTGGCGCAAAGAGCGAGTTGACAATCTTGTCATGCGTCGGATCCCCTCGCGATGCGCCAACTGGCTGATGGCCCGGCTCTCCGGCGTTGACATTCACGATTTCGGCACCACTTTCAAAGCCTATCGTCGCGAGGTAATCCAGAATATTCCGCTCTACGGCGAGATGCACCGCTTCATCCCAGCGCTGGCCAGTTGGTATGGGGCGTCGATCTGCGAAATCCCAATCAAAAACGTTCCCCGCGAGCGGGGCAAGAGCCACTACGGCATCGGGCGGACGTTAGGCGTTTTCTTTGACCTGTTGACCATCCGCTTCCTGCTTCGGTACATGAGCCGTCCGCTGCACTTCTTCGGCGGCCTTGGTTTGTTGGGTATCATGGGTGGCTGCGGAATGGCTGCAACCTTGCTGGGAATGAAGATTCTCGAACCACAACTGGATGTCATGCGCCATCACGGACCGATGTTTGTCATTGCTTCGGTCCTCATTGTTTCAGGCATTCAACTGCTGGCCATTGGCATGCTGGGCGAGTTGCAAGTGCGACACTTCCACACCGGCCAACAGCGCACGCCCTACGCTATCGACCGCATGGTGCGCAGGCGTGCACCGAGAGAGTCGCGCATCTTGTCGAAAGAGTAAGAACTGGAATCAGAAAACTGGAATCAGAAGAGCCCCGCTCCGGCATTGCCTGGGCGGGGCTTCGCGTCTGTAGAAGGTCTGTTCTTTAGCAAAACTCGCCGCTGTCGATGGCGTTATCGCTTGCGGGAGGCAGCCCTCAGGGTTCATCCTGAACCAGTTATGAAAGCCATCCAGATTCACGAGACAGGCGGGCCGGAGGTTTTGAAGCTGGCCGAGTTGCCGATTCCTCAACCAGGACCGGGACAAGTGTTGATCCGCGTGGAAGCCGTTGGGGTCAACTTTATTGAGATCTATTTTCGCAAAGGCGTGTACAAGGCTGCGCTGCCTCTGACACCCGGCAGCGAGGCGGCCGGCACAGTGGAGGAGCTGGGACCGGGAGTGACGGGTTTTGCCGCAGGAGACGCCGTAGCTTCTGTGAGTGTGCTGGGCAGCTATGCCGAGTACGCACTGGTTCCCGCGGCACAATTGATAAAAGTTCCGGCAGGGCTGAGCATGGAGCAGGCGGCTGCTGCTTTGTTGCAAGGTATGACAGCGCACTATTTGACTCACTCCACGTTTCCGTTGAAGGCTGGAACGACGGCGCTGGTTCATGCAGGAGCGGGCGGCGTAGGCCTCTTGTTGACGCAAATGGCCTCGCGGCTCGGGGCGCGAGTGATTACCACGGTCTCTACCAAGGCCAAGGCGAAATTGTCGCGTGAGGCTGGCGCCTCGGAGGCGATTCTTTACACCAGTCAGGATTTCCAGGCTGAGGTCAAGCGGCTGACCGACGGAAAAGGTGTGGATGTAGTCTACGACTCGGTGGGCAAGGATACATTTGAAGGCAGCCTGAATTGCCTGCGGCCGCGCGGGCTGCTGGCTCTGTTTGGCGCTTCAAGCGGGCCGGTGCCGCCGTTCGATCTGATTCAACTCAGCGGCAAGGGTTCGCTGTTTATTACACGCCCTACGCTATGGCATTACGTGGCAACTCGGGCAGAGCTGGAATGGCGCGCGGGCGATGTGCTGGGCTCGGCAGCCAAGGGAGAACTAAAGCTGCGCGCGGAATTTTTGTATCCCCTGGCCGAAGCCGCACAGGCGCAGATTGATCTCGAAGCGCGCAAAACGACCGGCAAGATTCTGTTGGAGCCGTGAAAGAAAAGGGAATAGCGAATAGCGAATAAAGGATGCCCCATCCTTGCCGCGCCTTCTTTCATGCGGCATCGGGGTCCCCAACGACAGGTCTTCGTCGTTGGGGTGATCTAGGGTGGGATGGAACGACGCCATCGTTACGGAAACACTGAAAATGTTCGGACGCTCCGCGCTCATGCCGCCTTGGCGAGCGCTTCAATCTCCTCAGCAAGCGCTTCGGCCGCCTTTACGCAAGCCGCGCGGTCCACGTCGAGATGTGTAACGAGGCGCATCGCATCCGGACCGACGGCATTGGCTAGGATGTTGCGCGCCTTCAGCCGCGCGGATAGTTCGGCTGCGCTCATGCCGCCGGTCAACCGGAAAATCACGATATTGGTCTCGACGGCATCGAAGTCGATCTCGACCTCATCGATGTTGGAAAGTGCCCCCGCAAGCAGCCGCGCGTTGGCGTGGTCCTCATGCAGCCGTGCCGGACCCTGTTCCAGAGCAATCAATCCCGCTGCAGCAAGAATGCCTGCCTGGCGCATGCCTCCGCCTAAGGCTTTTCTATAGAGCCGCGCCCGGGCCATCAGCTCTGCAGACCCTACCAGCATGGAACCCACTGGCGCGCCCAGCCCTTTCGAGAGACAAAACATCACAGTGTCGAAGCCGCGCGTAAGCACCTTCACATCCACTCCAAGCGCTATAGCCGCATTGAAGATGCGCGCACCATCCAGATGCAGCGGGAGCTTGCGCTCTTTTGCCCCGGCCCAAATCTCCTCAAGCACCGGCAGCGGCGTTACCGAGCCTCCTGCAAGATTGGCTGTGTTCTCAATCTCAATCAATCCAGTTGCAGCGCGAAATGCTCCGCGCGCGTAGATGGCCGGTTCAATCTGCTTCCAGGTCAAAATGCCACGCTCGGCTGGAACGGCCCGCACCAGGCAGCCTGAAAATACCGCTGTCGTGGCCATCTCCCAATCGAGAATGTGCGCCCGTGACTCGGCGATTACCTCCTGGCCGGGCTGCGTGTGCAGGCGAATGCCGATCTGGTTGCCCATGGTACCGGTGGGTACAAAGAGCGCAGCCTCTCGGCCGAATTTCTCTGCCGCACGCCGTTCCAGAAGGTTGACAGTGGGGTCCTCGCCGTATACGTCGTCGCCCACTTCGGCCGCGGCCATTGCCGCGCGCATCTCCGCAGTGGGCCGCGTAACCGTATCCGATCGCAAATCGATAATTGCCGCCATTCTCTTTTGCCTTTCTTGTCTTACATCGTTTCTAAATCGATCTGGCTCTGAGTGCTGTGCCTAACGCATGTTCCGCAGAAAGGTGGAAAAAACGGACTACCGAGTCCATTCCTTATTTCCTATTTCCTATTTCCTATTCCCTATTCCCTTTTCCCTGCCCTTACGGTATTTGCGCCATCGGCAACTCGATCACCGGAGTTCGCTTGCCGTCCTTGACGGCATAGGCCCACAGTCCGTGAAAATTCTCGCGCAATCCCGGTTGCGCCTTGAGCAGCGCGCTCAACACAACAATCGCCTCAGTGCGGAGCGCCGCCGGGTCAGTGACTCCGGTCGATTCGTAGTCCACGCCCAAATCAGCGTGCAACAGCGTGGGATCCAACTTCACCGCATCGATCTTCCAGGTGCGAGGACCGTCCGGGAGGATCAAAGGGAACACACTTTGCGGAGAGTTCTGGATCGCCGTCTGCTCGGTCCCGAGTTTTTCCAGATTCGGCGATGAGAGGAAATCCATCGGCAAGAGCAGCATCCGCGCAGTCTCATAGGCGTACCATGCGCTCCAGCTGTCGATCTTATCTTGATTAATCCTGGCCAGTTCGCGGGCGTGAGACCACCACCACACGCCATCATGTCCGTCTAGTGCGCCCGGACGTACGGTGAGTCCGCCCAGCTTCCAGCCGTCGGCGGGTCCGTCCCAGGCAAGGACGAAGCCCAACTGGCCAGCGTAGAGCGCTCCGGCCGTATCGGCGAGCACCACGGCATAGCGGCCCGGCGGCAAAGCATGCATGGTCAGGGTCACGGTAATTGAACCGCTGGCACTGGTGCAGAAGAACTGTGTGTCGGCGGGCGCGGAGAGGCTGGTTGCGTCCAGCAGGTAGAGATTGCGCAATTGCACTTGCCCGCCCTTCATCAGCGCCGCGCCAACCTGCGCCTCGGAGCTGATGCCTTCCCAGTCCTGGGCCACGGCGGGCAGCAGCGCGGCCTTCAATGCGGCCATGTCTTGCTCAGCCACGGCCACGGCCAGCCGTCCTCCGACCGCGGTGAGCGCATCGCGGTCTTGCGGCAACATTGCAGCCTGCGTGGTGCAACTTGTGGCGCGGCAAGCCATCGGCAGCGCCAGAAACACCAACACGGCCGCCGTCGCAGCAAAACCCTTCGAACTAAGGCGCATTCCTTGTACCCTTCTTCGGAGCTTTTGGCCCCGGAATCCCTGCATGAGCGTCCACGGGCCACTGTTAGTCTAGTACAGTAGAGCGGCAGCGGAATGCCGCGCTCCGGAGTCTCGGCCAAAGTCGATGCAGCCGGGCGACCGCTCTGAGAACGAGGAACGGACTATCATGCGCACTGACTTTACGCTCAGCTCGTCGGCTTCGCTCCGGGGGATTGGCGTGCGTGTGTTGGCTCCGCTGGCGATCCTGGTGGTTGCCATGTACGGAGCTCCGATGCTGGGTGCACAGACAGCGGCAGCTGGCGCCCCATCCAGGTCGTCCGTCGCGGTGCACAAATCAGCTCATCCCCACAAACGTCCGGTTGCTATGCTTGCAATATCCCCGGCGTCACAATCGGCAGCTACGCCTGCGACTCCTCCAACTCCAGAAATTCCAGCTTGGCCAGCAAACGCAAAACCAGCCCCTGCCACAGTCACATGGGACAGCCACGGCCTGCGTATCGAAGCCGCCAACTCCAGCCTTTCGCAAATTCTGGAAGACGTGTCCACAGCAACCGGCACAAAAGTGGAAGGCTTCGACGCGGACCAGCGGATCTTTGGTGTCTACGGACCCGGCCCGGCGCGCGACGTGCTCAGTCAACTTCTACAAGGCTGCGGTTACAACATCGTTCTCGTCGGGGAACAGGGCCAGGGAACTCCGCGCGAAATAGTGCTCAGTACCCGCCACGCCGGGAGTCCCGTACAGGCCGCCAATCCCAACCCGGCCAATCCCATCGACGAAGACGTCGACACGGAGGAGCCACCGCAGCCGCAGCCTGGTCGACCAGCCGTTCCGCCCGGCATGGTGGCGCCTGGCGGGCCGGCGCGCACTCCGCAGCAGGCTGAAGAGATGCAGCGGCAGATGCAACAGCGCTTGCAGCAGGGACAGCAGCCGGGGCAACCAGCTAGCAGTCCGCCAAATTAGAGGGTCAAGGGGCAGGGCTCAGTCTTCGATGCCTGATTGTTGATCAACACCCATATGTATTACTGCGGTATTCTCGGCAAATTCCCGTTCAGCGACAATTCGTTCCGCAAGCCGATTCCACGATCCAGATACGCAGTGCCACAGCCTGATTCTTGACGCAAGTTCTACAGTGCCGCTTCCGGCTGGACTTTCACAGCCACAGTTCGCGGACGAGGGCTAATCAACGAAAAGCCCAGGCGGAGGATTCCATAGGCCGCCCAAACGCCAAACGCAAGCGAGCCAACCGACCCGCCAATTAACATTGCCAAATTCAATAAGTCCGTCATTGCTCCAACCCTTTACTCATTCCCCTTTGGATTCTCCTACCGTTCGTGCCCGTTCTCATACCGTCCAGTCAAGCCCACGCGCGCCAGACTATCCTTGGCTGCAATTGTCACAGATATATCGACCACGTTGACCTTTTTTTCTATTGACTAACAGAATACCCTCATAAATGTTGCAATTCAGTGAACGGCTGGCTGTGCAGCACTGACTTTAGTCACGTAGGCTAATCCCCAATGCCTTCATCGGATTTCGGCCATCGGGTTACCCCGCTGGATCTCACAGTCAAATCCATGATTGCAGGCAGTTTTCTTTGGAATTGCGCAACCGTTCTCCGATTTCGGCGATAATCGATTTATCACCTTTCGAGGAGAGTTCCCCATGCCAGAACCTACGATTGCCCAAAGAGGCCCCTATCCCGTTGATATTGAAGCTGGGAAGAGCTATTACTGGTGCGCCTGCGGCCAGAGCGCTGGCCAACCCTTCTGCGACGGCAGCCACAAGGGCAGCGGGTTCACACCCGTGAAATTTGAAGCTACCGAATCGAAAACCGTATACCTCTGCGGCTGCAAGCACACAGCCAATCCGGTTTTCTGCGACGGTAGCCACGCCAACTTATAACGCTCTTGACTCTCATCCCAGCCGCAACAACAACGACGCGGTGCAGATGGGATGCCCAATTTGATTCCCATCATGCCGATTACTCACATCTCGGTGCGCGGAGCGCGTCAGCACAATCTGCGCGACATCAACGTGCGCATCCCGCGCAACACGCTCACTGTGGTCACGGGGCTCTCCGGTTCGGGCAAGAGCTCGCTGGCCTTCGACACGATCTATGCCGAAGGACAGCGCCGCTATGTGGAGACGCTCTCGGCCTATGCGCGCCAGTTTCTCGACCAGATTGAGCGACCCGATGTGGATTCCATCGAAGGCCTCAGCCCGGCCATTTCCATTGAGCAGAAGACCACTAGCCGCAGCCCGCGCTCGACCGTCGGCACCATCACCGAGATTTACGATTACCTGCGCCTGCTTTATGCCTCGATTGGCACGCCCCATTGCCCCAACTGCGGAAGGCCCATTGCTCACCAAAGCGCTGACCAAATCGTCCAGCGCATTCTCGAACTGGGACGCGGCGAGCGCGTCACCGTGATGGCACCCGTTGTTCGCGGGCGTAAGGGCGAGTTCAAGGAGTTGCTCGACCAGCTTGACCGGCAGGGCTTCCGCGTCCGCGTTGACGGCGAGCTGCGGGACCTCTCCGAGCCGGTTCTGCTCGACCGCCGAAAGAACCACACCATCGAAGCGGTCGTCGATCGCATTCTGCTCAAGAGCCCCCCCGCAGATGCGCCCCCACTTCCACCCGGCAAGCCTTCAGTGGAAAAACGCCTCGACCTGGCCGTGGCGAAGGCTCTGCAACTCGCGAACGGACTAGTACTGGCGGTTGTCACCGGCGGCGAAGAACAGTTGTTTTCTTCGTCGATGGCCTGCCCCGACTGCGGCCTCGACGTACCCAAGCTGGAGCCGCGCAGCTTCAGTTTCAACTCGGCCTTTGGAGCTTGCCCCGAGTGTCACGGCCTCGGCTCTCTTTACGATCTCGATCCCGCCAAGGTCATCACCGACTGGTCAAAGCCGATTCTGGACGGTCTCGGTCCTGGTTCCACGTCGCAATATCTGCTCAAGCTGGTCAACCTCGCGGCTGTTCGCTACAAGATTGACCTCAAGACGCCGTTCGAGGAATTGCCCCCGCGCCAGCAGCACTTGCTGGTCTACGGCCCACCCAAGAACGAGGCTCCGCGCACAGGGTTTCATGGCATTCTCGCGTTTCTGCGCGACTCGATCGAAGAGGCGCGGAGCGACACCTATCGCGAATCGATGATGAGCTATATGTCCGCCACACCCTGCCCGATCTGCCGCGGCAAGCGTCTGCGCCCGGAGTCACTGGCGGTAAAAATCGGCGGCCTTTCCATTGCCGACTTCACTGCCCTGCCGCTCAATCGCGCATTGTCGGCGGCCATCAACCTCAGCTTCACTGCGCGTCAATCTTTGGTAGCCGAGCGCATTCGCCGCGAGATCGCCGAACGGTTAGAGTTCCTTTGCGCCGTCGGACTCACTTATCTCTCGCTGGATCGCAATGCCGCAACGCTCTCCGGCGGAGAGGGTCAGCGCATCCGCCTGGCCACGCAGATCGGCTCACGTCTGCGCGGCGTGCTCTATGTTCTGGATGAGCCTTCCATCGGCCTTCACCAGCGCGACAACAACCGCCTGATTCAGGCTCTGGAAAAGCTGCGCGATCTGGGTAACACCGTGCTGGTCGTCGAACATGACGAAGAAACCATCCGCCACGCTGATTACGTTCTCGACCTCGGTCCCGGCGCGGGCCGTCTTGGCGGCCAGGTGGTTGCACAGGGGACTCCCGCTGAAATCATGGCTTGCCCGGAGTCGCTCACCGGACGCTACCTCTCCGGCGTCTCGGAGATGCTGCAGCGCGACCATCCTCGCCCGCTTACTGGCAAATGGCTCACAGTCTCCGGCGCGCGCGAGCATAATTTGCAGGACGTGACGATTCGTATTCCTCTGGGTGTGATGACTGTGGTTACTGGCGTCAGTGGCAGCGGTAAGAGCACTTTGATCAACGACATTCTCTACCGTTCTCTGGCTCAATCCATCTACGGCTCACGCGAGGAGCCAGGCGCGCACGACACAATCACCGGCGCCGAGCAGATCGACAAGGTCGTACGCATCGACCAGTCGCCCATTGGACGCACGCCGCGCTCCAACCCGGCCACATACACTCAGGTCTTCGCGCCCATCCGCGACCTTTTCGCCATGCTTCCCGAGGCTCGCGAACGTGGTTACAAACCGGGCCGCTTCAGCTTCAACGTCAGCGGAGGCCGCTGCGAAGCCTGCCAGGGCGACGGGCAGCGGCGCATCGAAATGAATTTCATGCCCGACGTCTACGTGCAATGCGAAGTCTGCAACGGCCGCCGCTACAACCAGGAGACGCTGGCGGTAAAATTCCATTCGCACTCCATCGCCGACGTTCTCGAGCTGACCATCGAGGACGCGCTCACCGTGCTGGCCGACGTGCCGCAAGTGCGCCAGAAGTTGCAAACGCTGGTTGATGTTGGCCTCGGGTATGTTCACCTTGGCCAGAGCGCGACTACGCTTTCCGGCGGTGAGGCGCAGCGCATGAAGCTGGCGCGCGAACTCAGCAAGCGCCAGACGGGACGCACACTTTATTTGTTGGATGAGCCCACCACCGGCCTGCACTTCGACGACGTGCGCAAGCTACTCGAAGTTCTCCATCGGCTCGCTGACTTGGGCAACACGGTGATCATCATCGAACACAACCTGGACGTAATCCGCAACGCCGACTGGATTCTCGACCTCGGCCCCGAGGGCGGCGAGGATGGCGGCCACGTCGTCGGTCAAGGCCGCCCCATCAAGATTGCAGCCACTCCCGGTTCTTACACTGGCCAGTTCCTCAAACGCTATTACACTTCAAGCAATGGCCGTCTTGAGCCTGTCGACCTTGACGATGAGTCTGCGGACGTAGATTCAGGCGACAACGAGGGGGATTCATTCAGTCCGAGTAACTCGGTGGAAAGCGTAGTGAGTAACGGATCCAACCCTGCAGTCGTTCAGACAAAGCAGAACAAACCAACCGGACGCAAGAGCTTGACCACGAAGAAGACCGCTTCGAAAAAATCCGCACCTCGCAGAAAGAAGACGGTGCTGCCATGAGCGATCCCGAGCACACGCCACTGGAACCGGAGCAGAATTCATTCCCTTCGGGCGCGCCAGATTTCGCTCCGGCGACTTGGGCTTCCACCACTTCCAGCGATAGACCGGCCGAGCTGTTTCAATCGTGGTCGCATACTGAGATCGCTCCGTCTAAACGCATTCCGCATTTCGGCCATCTTTGCCTACTTACAGCATTTGCCGGCATCGGATTCGTATGCGCGTCGGTAATCATGCTGGTTGCACTGCATTTCCATTTGTTTGGCGCAAAAAACCTGACGGACGTCGGCACGAATGTTCATTACATCCTTGGATTCGAAGCAATACTCTATCTCGTCGCGTTTTTTCTGGCACTTGTTATTTTTCCGCTGTTTTGGAACAAGAGCTTTTTTGCCGGCATCCAATGGCAGGGCGCGAAGGCTCTCCGTTTGGGCTGGTGGTTGCCCTCCATCGCTGTGGGCTGTTTTGCGCTCGCCGCGCTCGATGAGGTGCTGCTGCCCGGCCCGGCTCACGCGCCCATTGAAGATATCTTTCGTTCTCCGGGTGCAGCATGGCTTATGTTCGGATTCGGCGTCGTCTTTGCGCCTTTCTTCGAGGAGATGGCCTTCCGCGGTTTTCTGCTGCCCGCTCTGGCAACAGCATGGGACTGGGCAATTGAGAAAAGCACCGGCAAACCCGCACGCCCGCTCGATGCCAATGGCCATCCTCAGTGGTCCTTTTTCGCAATGGTAATCGCATCTATCTTCACCACCCTGCCTTTTGCTCTGGTGCACGCCGATCAGCAAGGTCATTCGCTGGGGCCGTTTATCCTGCTCATCGTGGTGAGTCTGATTCTTTGCGCGGTGCGTCTCGTTACGCGCTCACTGGCTGCCAGCACATTGGTCCACGCCTGCTACAACTTTTTGCTTTTCTTCCTTATGCTCATCGGCACCGGAGGATTTCGCCATTTGGAAAAGCTGTGAGCACCAGCTTACAGTTTGCCGGCTCAACTGCGGCGCATGAACCGCAAAATTGCCGATACGCAAACAGGGCCAATCCGCGTATCGGATCGGCCCTGTTTGTTTGTTCGAAGTAAACGCGCGCGGGAACGTTGCGCGGAAGTTACTGCATGGTCGCCATCTGGGGCGATGCACCGATTGAATTCGACAGTAGCTGCACTTCTACGCGCCGATTTTGCTTGCGCCCTTCTGCGGTCGAATTCGAAGCCACTTCCTTGTCCTTGCCGATGCCAATCAGATAGAAGCGGTGCGCGGGAATTCCATACTTCGACGCCAGATATTGCACCACCGCGTCGGCGCGCCGCTGGCTCAGCTCATAGTTGTATTGGGCCGAGCCGACCGAGTCCGTTCCGCCAGTCACTTCCAAAAGGAAGCTCTTGGCCGAGGCAAGCTGCGCGGCAAATTCGTCCAGTTGATCGCGGTCCGCTTTGGTCAGCACCGCCTTGTCAAAGCCGAAGGTCACCGAAACATCGGCCACCTGCTTGTAAGTATCCAGCCCCTTCACCACACTATCCAGGGTGTCAGCGCGATGCACGGCGAGGCTAGCCTGGTCGTTGGCATCGTTGGCCGCCTTACCAGCGTTTTGCGCGTTCTGGCCTGCCATGTCGGCCGAGCTCTGCGCCTGCTTGATTCCCGCCTGCGTGCGGTCGTCAACATCGTGAATCTGCCGATTGTTCGCCGCCGTCTTATCTTCCAGTTGATTGGTGTGATCAATCAACGGCGCTGTTTCGTTGCGCACATAGTTTTTGGTTGCGCACCCCGTCATGCCTGCCACCACCAAACCCGTTGCCAAACTCAGCATCCCTAACCGATTAACGCCCATGATTCCCGCTCCTCTCTCCGCCACGCTCCTTGCCGTACTGCACACTCCTGGCGGAACTGGCATTTACCTCTGTGAGCAACACTGCACCTCATGGACCAAATCCGAGCTCACTCCAATGCTTTGAAACTAAATGCTTTAATGGAGAAGGTTCATCAGCTCCCGCCCGTGCCAATCGTGTATTTTTTACCCGGACCGGTAAGAATGCATTGCCTAAGAAGCACCACTCACCGTCCCGTGTTCCTGCTCCCTGTTCCTTACCCGCTATCCTAGATACTGGCTCCGACCCATGGACCTCTACGAAAAAATCCGCGCCTTGCCTATGCAGCCCGGCTGCTATCTCTACAAGAACGCCGAGGGCGAGGTCATCTATGTAGGCAAGGCCAAGAACCTTCGCCAACGCGTCCGGTCTTATCTTTTAGAAGCCTCACAGGCCGACGCCAAGACCGGCTCTCTGATGCGCGAGGCCGTTGATTTGGAATACATCCTTGTGGGTAACGAGAGCGAAGCGCTGGCCCTCGAGACTAACCTCATCAAGGAGCGCAAGCCTCGCTTCAACATCCTGCTCAAGGACGACAAGAGCTACCCCTACGTCAAGCTCACGATGGCAGACCGCTTCCCCAAAGTCTTCGTTACCCGAAGGCTGTTGAAGGACGGCGCGGCCTACTTTGGCCCTTACTTTCCCGGCAGCCTGGCGTATCGCGTGGTCGAACTGATTCATCGCAGCTTTCTTATCCCCAGCTGCAAGGTGGATCTCTCTCGCTACCACCCGCGCGCCTGCTTACAGTACTACATTCATCGCTGCCTTGGGCCCTGCGTAGAGGAACTCACAACGCCGGAAATATACAAGAGCGCCGTGCGCGACGCGCGTCTGTTACTCGAAGGCCGCCATGCTGAACTGGAACGCACACTCGCCGCGCGCATGATGGACGCGGCGGCGGGTGAGCATTTCGAGACCGCCGCGCGCCTGCGCGACCAGCTTTCTATCATCCATCAACTCCAGGAAAAACAACGCGCCGCCACTGCCGAACAGAGCGATGACACCGATGTCTTCGGCTTTCACTTCGAAGATGGAAATCTGGCCGTCAACCTCTTCCACGTTCGCGCGGGCAAGATTGTCGATCGCCGCGAATTTTTCTGGGAAGATTTGCCGGAGTTGCTTGAAGCCGCCGCGCCGGAAAGTGACGAAGACGTTCCAGCGGTGAAGGGTACGGGCTTTAGCCCGTACGTTGATCTGCCACAGAACACAGGGGCTTTAGCCCCTGAGGGAACTGCTGGCATAAGAACCGAATTTCGCGCCGGCTCGGTCTTCAGTGCCTTGCTCAAGCAGCTTTACATTGACCAGCGCTACGTTCCGCGATCCATCCTTGTTCCGGCTGATTTCGACGACCGCGAAGCCCTCGCAGCATTACTCACCGAGCGCACTGGCCATCACATCGAGATCGCGGTCCCGCAACGCGGCGAGAAACGGTCACTTGTCGATTTGGCGGGCCAGAACGCAAAGCAGTCTTACATTCAGCGCTTCCGTGTTCTCGAGCCCTCGCGCAAGGCGATTCAGGAAGCGCTCGCCGATGCGCTCATGCTTCCCGAACTGCCGCGCCGCATTGAGTGCTTCGACATCTCCCACATCCAGGGCGCAGAGACCGTGGCCTCCCTGGTTGTCTGGGAAGACGGCAAGATGAACAAGCAGGCCTATCGCAAGTTCAAGGTGATGACCGTCCTCGGCGTGGACGATTTTGCATCCATGCGCGAAGTGGTCACGCGCCGCTATCGCCGCCTGCTCGAAGAAAAAAAACAAATGCCTTCCTTGGTGCTTGTCGATGGCGGACTCGGCCAACTTCACGCCGCTGCCGAGGCGCTTGAATCTCTCGATTTCGCCTCAGCCGGTCTCACTCGGCCGCCACTGGCATCAATTGCCAAGCGGGAAGAGATTATCTACCTCTACGGCAATGAGGAGGAGCCGGTCGTCCTCGACCGCCGCTCGCCCGTGTTGCATCTCGTACAACTCATCCGCGATGAGAGTCATCGTTTTGCCGTCGGCTATCATCGCCAGCGCCGCGCCATGCGCGACCGCGACTCAGAGTTGCTGAACATTCCCGGCGTAGGCGCGCAAACAAGACAGCGACTGTTAACTCACTTCGGTAGCCTGCGCGACGTGCAGCAGGCTACAGCCGAGTCGCTGGCTGCTGTTGTACCGCGGAAAACTGCGGAGACAATCTGGCAGCATTTTCACCAAACCCAGCCCGCATCTTGATCAATGCTCCGTGCCCTGAAGCCAAATTTTGCACCCAGAGGCCTACCACATTTCAGTCAAGACGGTTCCAGCCATTCGGAAGAAGCCACATCCTGCGAATGAGATCAAGGGATTTGCAGCCTGGTTCAGCAAACCGGCTGCAGTGGTCATGACGAACTTCACATTGAAAATTTCTTCACTTCTGTCGATACGTTGTCCAATGCCAGCGTCCTGGCTCAAGAAATGTGAAAGGTGATCATGAAAAAGCTTGCAGTTCTCTCAATACTCGCAGTTTCCGTCGCCTTGGTTCCCGTCCAGGCGCCTGCCTCAACCCTGGCTCCCACTTCAGTAGCCGCAAAGCAAGCCTCCGATGCCGCAACCCAGACAAAACTACTCAAGGCTGCGCCGGCTGCCGCACCCACCCCTGATTCTGCCCGCAAGAGCCTCGCGTTCGAGGTCAATGACGTGAAGGGGCTGCTGCTGACATGCGTAGCGCCGCAACTCGATACAGACCCCAATACCGATATATTCAAAAGTTGCACCTTGGCGCCGGGCCGGACATTGGACGATGTCATGCACACGTTCATTCAGGCGATCCACTTTATCCAGAACGAACAGTTGAAGGAACGTGCCGAGTGGAACAAAGAACGCGAAGAGAGGTCAGGTCGGGATTCTGCGCAAAAGTAACGAGGCAGACAAAACCCCGCATGGATTCGCACTGAATTGACACACTTGCCGGGCGCTCCATCCACCTGTCCTTTTCTGGCGAAAGGGCAGGAGACCACAAATCCAGTCAGGCAAATTCAGGAAGCAGAGCGTAATAATTTCTGGAAACCTCCTCACCCCTGCCGCGTACAATCGCGTAGACTGTCGCCCAGGAGGCTAAGACTTTGCCAGAAGACCGCGCGTCGATACCAGTCCGAACCCCATTGCGTTCTGCCCTGTTGCTTGCTGCCCTCTTTGCCTCGCTCACATTTCTGATCCACTTCATCAGCTCGCTCTGGGGCAGCCATCTGGGTTACGGTTTCTTTCGCGATGAGCTTTATTTCCTGGTCTGCGGCCATCATCTGGCCTGGGGTTACGTGGATCAACCCCCGATGGTCGCCTTGCAGGCGCGGTTGGCCGAGATGCTTTTCGGGCTTTCGCCCACCGGCATTCGCATCCTCAGCTTTGCGGCTGGCGGAGTGACGGTTGGGCTCACTGGCTTGCTCACTTGGCAGCTTGGCGGACGCCGCACCGCGCAGGTGCTGGCAATGATGGCCGTCCTTGCCGCTCCGGTCTTTCTGGGCACCTCCAACTACCTCTCCATGAACTCCTTTGAGCCGTGCTTCTGGATGGGCGCGCTGCTGGTAGTCTTGCGGCTGGCTGATGGCACTGCCGGCCCTCACGCCTGGCTGCTCTTCGGCCTGCTGGCCGGACTAGGCATCGAGAACAAGCACTCGACAGTTTTCTTCCTCGTCGCGCTCTTGCTCGGCCTCATTCTCAGCCCGCAGCGGCGCATCCTCTGGTCGCGCTGGTGCGCTGCGGGAGTGGCTGTGTTGCTGCTGCTGGCATTGCCTAATCTCCTTTGGCAATGGGTCAATCAGTTCCCCACTTATGAGCTGCTGAACGGCGTTGCCCACTCCGATAAAAACATCAAGCTACCGCCTTTGGCCTTCCTTCTCGAACAAGCTAACATGCTGCTCATACTCTCAGCACCGCTGTGGATCGGCGGCCTTGCATGGCTGGCCTTCGCCCGCAATTCGCGCCCATGGCGCTTCGTCGTATTTACCTATGTGCCGTTTCTGGGAATGATGATGGCCATGCACGCCAAGGATTATTACGTTGCGCCCATTTATCCGGTACTCTTTGCCGGCGGCGCAGTCGCTCTGGGCGCTTTGACACGCATGAATTGGCCGCCTATTGCCTACTCGGGGATTCTGGGCCTTCTGCTCTGTGTCGCCACCGCTCCTATCATGCTGACGATTTTGTCCCCGGCACAGTATGTCGCCTTCATCGCACACATTCCCGGGACTCATGTCGAAAGCGAAAAATTCACTAGTCCACTTCCGCAATACCTCTCCGACCGCTTCGGCTGGCCAGAGATGGTGGAGGGTTTTGCCGAACGTTATAACGCTCTGCCGCCCGACGTCCGCGCACACACCGCAATCTTCTGCGGCAATTACGGCGAAGCCAGCGCCGTGAATGTCCTGGGGCCAAAATACGGCTTGCCTACAGCTATCAGCGGCCATCAGAACTATTTCTATTGGCGATGGAACGGCTACACAGGCGAATCGGTTCTCACCCTCGGGAACGACCCCAAAGACTATATCGACTCCTACGCCGAAGTCACTGATCTAGGACCGTTTGATGCGCCCTGGATCATGGACCATGAGCATCACCACTACTTCTGGCTTCGCCACCGCAAGCGTCCTTACGCCGCTGACTGGCCGCAGTTCAAGTTCTGGTATTGATGCGAAGCCACGCGTCAAACTTAGGATCTTGCTACTAAACCGATGCTTTATCAAACCTTCACGTGCAAAACTGCGCGATTTGAAAGAGAATAGAGGGAACGTATCTTTTGATAATGACAAGAGGAATGCTTGACACAGACTCAGAATGAAGTCACCCGGTGGACCGCGCAGGAGTTCGAGCGGCTGGTTTTTGCAGGCAACCCCAAAGTTGCGGTCTTTGATTGCGATGGAACGTTATGGGGCGGCGACGCAGGCTTTGGCTTTTTTGATTGGTCACTGAGGAAGGGCCTGGTCTCGCGCTCGACGAACGACCTGGTTAATACACACTATCGCAGCTACCTGGCGGGCAAAGTGGGCGAACGGGAGATGTGCGGCGAGATGGTGCAGATGTACGCGGGACTGCGTGATGATGAGTTGCGCGGCGCTGCCGCGCGCTACGTGAAGAAATATGTTCAGCCGCGCATCTTCGCCGAGATGGCCACGCTGGTGGCTGCACTCATCAAGGCCGGAGTCGAGCTTTGGGCCGTCAGCTCCACCAACAAATGGGTGATTGTCGAGGGCGTTCGCGATCTGGGGATCCCTGAAGAACGCATACTGGCTGCCGAGGTGCGCATTGTTGCGGGCATTATCACCACAGAGATTTTGGACGTCCCCACCGATGATGGTAAGGCCGCGTCACTCAAGCGGGTTGGCCTCACCAGTCCTGATGCGGTATTCGGCAACTCCGTTCATGACCTCGCAATGCTCCAGATGGCGCGTAATGCGTTTCCGGTAAACCCGTCTCCGGCACTGCTCGAGGCGGCAGCAAAGAACGGCTGGGGCTACTTTCTGCCCGAGGCTGCTGTGGAGGCCGAAGCTGCCGTGGGAGGCGAAGCGCCTTCTTCTGGAAATTGAACATTTTCACAGAAGCATCAGCGCTATTTTCACGCCGATAATCAGGCGGAGTGCATGGCTCAAACTATGCGACCCTTTTCGTGCGCTTAAACTAGTGGTGTGGAAGAAGTTCAACCAAAGTCCGATTCACGGCCTATTGGCCCGGCGCTGCGCTTTGTGGCGGCAGCGCTGATTGTGCGCGGCGGAGAAGTGCTTATTGGTCAACGTCGTCCAGACCAGCCGATGGCATTGTTGTGGGAGTTTCCTGGTGGCAAGATCGAGCCCGGCGAAAGCCCCGAGCAGGCTTTGGCCCGCGAACTGAACGAAGAACTGGGCATTCAAGCGACCATCGGCCCGCCCGTCACGCGCATTCGCCACAACTACCGACATGGCGGCGCAGTGGATTTGCAGTTCTTTGCCGTGCATGAATTCACCGGCGAGATCGTCAATCACATCTATCATCAGTTTCGCTGGGTCCGGCTGGAAGAGCTATCGGGCTATGACTTCCTGGCCGCCGACCGCGGCCTGATTCGTGATCTGGCCGCAGGCAAGCTACTGTAGCGGCATGTACTTGTCAGCCGGCCAATCGATTTCATTGAGGGCAGACGTTCGGCGAAACGGCGGGAAGGTGCGGCTTGCGCATTGTTAAAATGTTCACCGCGGCTTAAACTTGCTCTCCAATCGGACCGATAAGGTAGTCATGCTGGCTGCAATCGATTCGATTTCAGGATTCCTGTCACTCAGGTCAATGAGTTCATGTGGCTTATCCACTGGGAGCGAGCCAATGCTCCAGGTTGGCTGTGGCGTGTCGACGTCGAAATCGTTCTGTACACAGCTGCCGTGCACGCGCAGCAGGCATTCCGTATCGGTAAATGAGCAATGACCTCCCTCAAAAAACGAATTTTGTTTACTTCGGCTGTAACAATTTTCTCGGCAGTGATCGGGCTTTCCGCAGGCTATTTTATAGGTTTAGCCATCGCTGTAAGAGTGGCCGAAATCAAGCTCAACGAGTACGCAAACCGGATTGTGGGGGATTGGGAGGCATCATCGGCCGAATTGCGGACCGCCTTGGCCGCCGTGGGCGCATCTCGGCTCCATCCCTGTTCGAGCGACGAGGTCGGATACTTTCGCGCCCTGATCTTCGAGTCGGAATTTCTGAGGGACGCGGGCCGCATGCACGGCGACGGCAGCATTGAATGCTCGGGCGCCCTTGGCAAGCTGGCACGTCCCGGTGATCAAGCCAAGGCGGATTTCACCCAGCAGGACGGAACGAAGATCTATGAGAGCCTTGCTCCCTACAGGGCCAACGACCTGCAAGTCATCACTCTTCAACTGAATGATGCTTTTGTTGTCTTCACTCCCATCACGCGCATGCATGTGGAACCGGACCCCATGCACTACACCCTTACTCTTACCGACGCTCCCAGCCAGATATCCCGTTCTATGCTTGGTGAGTCCAGTACAGCAGGCGCGCCAATTCTGACCCATGAAGGTCAATTCCGGCGCGGAGACACACTGTTCTCAACCCGGTGCTCGATCCGTTTCTTTAGTTGCGCCACAGCATACACGTCCATTTCCGAAACGTTGCAGGTCAATCACACCAAGTTCGCTGGCGGCATTGGTTTGGGTGGGTTGTTCGGGGCTCTGTGCGGCCTTGTTTTCTGCATGCTATACCGCCGCAACAAGAGCGTCGAGCAGCAGCTTCGGCGCGCGATTCGCAGGGACAAGCTGCGGTTGGTCTATCAACCCGAAGTCGACTTGCGCAGCGGGCGCATTGTGGGCGCGGAAGCGCTGGCTCGCTGGACCGATGAAGACGGCGTCGTGGTTGGCCCGGATGTCTTCGTCAAAATTGCCGAAGAGCGGGGCTTTGTGGGAGAAATCACCAAACTGGTGCTGCGCCACGCGCTGCGCGACTTTGGCGAGACATTCAAGAAACATCCGGACTTTCGCCTCAGCATTAACGTGGCCGCCGCCGATCTCACCGATCCGGAGTTTCTACCCATGCTCGATCGCTCCCTTGCCAAGAAGGGAATCCCGGCGCGCGCGTTGGCCATCGAGATCACGGAAGGCTCCACAGCCCGGCGCGAGAGCGCAATTGAGACCATCCATGGTCTTCGCCAGCGCGGACATTCCGTCCACATCGACGACTTCGGCACCGGCTATTCGAGCCTCTCGTACTTGCACGAACTATCCGTTGACGCCATCAAGATCGACAAGGCCTTTACTCAGGCCATCGGCACGGAGTCGGTGGTGGTGACCATTCTGCCGCAGATTCTTGCCATGGCCCAGGCGCTGGAACTAGAGGTCATCGTGGAAGGCATCGAAACTCCTGTGCAGGCCGAATACTTTACAACCTTTCCTCAGCCGATTCTCGCGCAGGGTTGGCTTTTTGGGCACCCTGTCTCCGTTTTCAACTTCCTTCAATTGCTAGCAAGCGACAGAAAGAAGTCAGTTCAGCCCGTTCACGCTGAGTTAGCGCGCGAATTGGCCGTGGGCGAACTGGTGTAAGGCGTCTGCAGTGCGGCAGTCACATTTGGCAAGACCTTTTGCGAAATTACGAAGTTCTCCAAAAGCGAGAATCCGGAGCTTGCGAGGCTTCCTTCATTCTGGAGCCGCATTTTGCGGCCCGAAATCACCCAAGCAAACCTGCAAAAAGACCTTGTTTCGACGCATAAAGCGGGCATTTCCGGTGATTTTCAGGGGCCAAATCTCATGATGCGGGAGAATTTGGGGTTGAATGGTTTTTAACAGGCATTGATTCCAAAAGGGTTAGAAATAATCTGCAAGGTTTTAGGGGAAATTTATACCCCCCGGGGGTAGGGGGGGGGGTAGGGGGGTGCCTGGGTACGGACCGGGGACATACCTGACATATTGAACCGGGACATCCGAGACAAATTTCGCGTGCTTGTCTCCTATCTGCCAGTGTGCAGCAACGGAGGGTTATTTTCTGCAAGCCACCTACGATTGGGCTGACTGCCTTCGCCGCGGAAGAAGAAAAGCCCGGGCCTAAAGGCATGGTGATCGCGCATTCTTTCCGAGGGCTCAAGCCCTCGGCTCCCTCCGGCGCGAATGACGAACGGTCGAGATTCTTAGTCCCCCACGCTTTTGCGATCGACGCGAAAAGGATGAGGCACCCGGCGTCGGTTGAAACAGATCGCCCATCTTACATCTCCGTTGGATCAAATTACCTAAATTCGGGGAAGGAAAGGTCAGCCTGAATAACTTTCTACCAGGGGCTAAAGCCCGCACTCATTGTTGACATTTGCGGCACGACTGAAGTCGTGCCCTGACACTTCGAGCGACTCCGATCGCATTTTTCTGCGACTTATCGAAAAGTAACCGCAGGTTCTTCGACTCCCCTTCACTACGCTCAGGGTCGCTCAGGATGACAGCTTTGCGGAGTAGCAATGTCTTGGGCGAAATTGAAAGTGAGTTAGCTCAATGCCCCGGAATTAAGCCCCAGAGCATGACGAGAGTCATGCCGATGACAATGATGCTGGTGCCCCAGGCGATGATGTTCCAGAGCCGCGAGTTCCTGTGCTCGCCCATCAGATCCTGGCGGTTGATGAGCAGCAGCATCAAAATGATGACCACAGGGAGCAGGACGCCGTTGAGCACCTGCGAGAGAATCGCAACATTGATCAGCTGCGCATCAGGCAGTAGAAGCACGGTCAGCGCGCCGCCCGCGATCAGCAGCGTGTAAAGCCAATAGAAGAAGGGCGCCTCTTTGAAGCTCTTGTCCACGCCGGACTCGACGCCCAGGCCTTCGCAGACCGTGTATGCCGTGGAGATGGGCAGAATGGAAGCGGCGAAGAGCGATGCATTGAAGAGCCCGAAGGCGAAGAGGATGAAGGCATAGTCGCCTGCCAGAGGACGCATGGCCTCAGCCGCGTCAGAGGCTACCTGGATGGCGCCCATGCCATGCACAAAAAGCGTGGCCGCGCAGGCCACGATGATGAACCAGGCCACAATATCCGTGAAGAGACTGCCGACGATCACGTCAAGCCGCGAGGCCGCGTAGTCTTTGACGCGAATGCCTTTCTCGACGATGGATGACTGAAGGTAAAACTGCATCCATGGCGCGATGGTGGTGCCCACCACACCGATGGCCATATACATATATGCCTTGTCACTCCATACGGATTTTTGCGGAAGTTTGACCGTAGCCCACAGCGCGTCGTGCCAACTGGGCTGCGAGAGCACGCCGGCAAAAATGTAGGAGATGTAGACCAGAGAGGCGATGATGAATATTTTTTCAGTGCTCTTGTAACTGCCGCGCACCACCATGTACCAGACGAGGAATGCGCAAATAGGCACACTGATGAATTTGGTGACGTGGAAGAGGTGCAAGGAGCCGGCGATGCCAATGAACTCGGTGACTACGTTGGTGTAATTGACCACCACCAAAAGCACCATGAGCACAACGGTAAGCCGCAAGCCGAACTCCTCGCGGATGAGGTCGCTGAGGCCTTTGCCGGTGACCACGCCCATGCGGGCGCACATCTCCTGCACCACGATAAGGGCGATGGTGATGGGAATGATGGTCCAGAGAAGGGTGTAGCCGTATTGCGCGCCGGCCTGGGAGTAGGTGAGGATGCCGCCGGAATCGTTATCAACGTTGGCGGTAATGAATCCGGGGCCGAGGACGGCCAAAAACAGCATGATCCGGATTCGCCAGCGCTTCCACATGGGGGCCGATTCCTACTGGAGATTGATCTACATTGTTTCCTCCCTGACCATAACAGGCCCGGGGGGTTGAGTGCGAAGTTTGGCGGGACACAAGCACGAGAAGAAACCGCGACTAAAGGGTTGACAAAGATTGAATTATATTGTTACCTTGGTACACATGTACCACGGAGGATTGGAATGACCCAGGAACAACCGCATCGCGAACCTGTTGAAGTGGAACGCGTGCAGACGGGCGTGCGGATGGAAAAGCGCTTACTGAAGGTGCTGAAGGCGGTCGCGGAACTGAAGGAAATGACGCTCGGAGATTTACTGGAGGGTATCGTTCTTCATGCTTTTGAAGGGAAGCTGGTTCCCTTCTCTCCGCAGACGCTAAAGGAGATTGAGCAGTTCAAGGCAATCTACGGGATGACGCTGAAGGCTAGCGACAGCCACAATTTGAAGGAGCGGAGGAAATGAAAAGCCTGATTACATTGATTGCCGCTGCGGGATTCGCCGCGCCGGTAATGCCTCAGCCTGCGCCGGAGCAGCCGAAGGCCTGTGTTCAACTTCGCGTCAGCTTCGGGTTCACGGTGCACGCTTCTTATGCAAAGACAGCTCCGTTATTTGGGCCGAACGGTGAGCGAGCATGGGCCGGCGAGGATTGGGATCCAAAATTCATTTACCCGCACAGGAGGGCGCGGTCTTTACGGTGAACCATGGGACACATACTTCTGTGTGGGTGAACACGCTCTTCGATGTGGAAACACGGCATTTTCAGTATGTATATTTTTTGCCGGAGATTATGGTCGCAACGGTCGATGTGCGCTTCAAGAGCATCGACGCCGACACGACTCAAGTGAACGTGGTTTACACTCGCACCGCATTGACGCCAGAGGCCAATGAGCATCTGGCTAAAATGAGCGAAGACGACAGAAACAAAGACAGGGAGTGGCAGCTGGCCATCGACGCTTATTTGGCCCGAACGAAATCCGGCCAGCAACAGTGAAGTCGCTGGCCGGCCTGACGGGAAGGTTTGAAAGTCGGCGGGCATATTCAAGCCCGACTGGGCATTGCTTTCGGATTCAGGCTATCCGGTTGCGGAAATCCGATAAACTCGCTCGTCCGCGGCTTCTTCTGCGCTGAGGCTCAAAAGGGACGCAACCACGTCGGCAGCGCTATAGGATTGGCGATCATGGGTCATAAACTGCACAACGGTATTCAGATCGTCGCCGATGGTGACCAAGGCCGGCTCGACGGAGCCATCTTTGCGCGTCTGCTGATGGCCGATATTGGCCATCAAGGCATTACACAGGCACTTGCGGCCGACGGTCTCTTCGATTTTGCCGCCCTTGGCCACGTAGTTGGCGACAGGCTCGGCAGCGCAGCGGTAGCCGATGTTTTCGTTCTCCTGAGTGTAGGGCTCACGCAAATAGCCCAGGTCGCAGACCCTGGTGCGCGCAGCGGCAACTTCTGGATCAGAATACGAGCCTTGCACAAGCGCGACCTTGAAGGGGAAACCTGTGGGCGAAGCGAGCGGATCGGTGAATACTTCACCGGAGCCGGTGGCAGCCTGGGCCAGAAGCGATTCTTTGAGATCGGGACGCAGACCAGACTCGCTGGTGAACGCAAAAGCCGTGCCCACCTGCACACCTGCGGCACCCTGATCGAGCGCTTCGCGGACTTTTTCCGGGCTTCCGTATCCGCCGGCCAGCCAGAAAGGCACGCCCAGTGTAAGCATTCCGGCAATGTCGACCATGTCGCGCTCACCGTAGATGGGCTCGCCAGCGGCGTTGAGCAATAGTTTTCCGCGCGGGGGCGCATTGTGACCGCCAGCCGTGGGGCTTTCGACGACAAATCCATCTACGCGCCCGTTGGCGCGGCGCAGCATGGAGGTAGCAAGGGTATTAGAACTGACAATGGCCAAGAAGCGCGGCCGGTGAAGCAAGGGAAGCGGACCCTCCGCGTAATCGGAAGGATCGAAATTCATGGCTGTGTCTTGCCCCTGGGCCGCGCCGGTAACCGCCAGTCGATACTCGGCCGGATGCTGGGCGGCAAGGGCGTCGAGTACGCCGGGAATATGGAGCGGAATGCCTGCACCCATCAGCACGTAACCGACACCGGCTAACATTGCGCCGTAGATGGAGGACATATGCGGCATCTGAACCTTTTCCAGAAAGTTGATGCCGACGGGATTCTTGTGGCCCTCGCGCGCCAGATAAACCTCAACAAAGTTGCTGACAATGCACAACTCGACCACTTTGCGCAGGTCGCGACGCTGGTGCATGGGCATGAGCGGATAAGGCGCACCCGCAGGCTTGCCGCCGGCGATGTAGTACTCGTCCCAAATACGCCTGGCCATCTCCGGAAACGGGAAGGCATCGAGGCCGCGGCGCATATGCCCGCCGGGATCACCATCAGCGAGGCGGCGGACGAAGAGCGAGTCAAGCGCCGTGCCGGAGACGACGCCGAGCTGACCGAGTTTGGAGACCGCATTGGCGAGGCGCCAGTTGGAAACGCCCACACCCATGCCACCCTGAATAATCTTGGGAAATTGCACCATCTCTGGATTGTTTCACAAATGGCGATGTGTCGACATCTTTTATTACCTGCTGGTAACGCTAAAGTGTGCAAGCGTGAGCAATATTGCTCATAAAATGCCGCGCAGATCTGATTTTAAAGCCCGGCTACAAATTTTCGCGCAGGAAGCTGATAACGTGGTCGGCCTGGACAACGCCGACCATGCGAGCGTGCGGATCGACCACGGGTAGGGCGTGGAGGTTGTACTTGTCAAAGAGCTCGGCCAATTCATTCTTATGCAGGGCGATGGGGCAGGAGTGGATGCGGGGTTCAGTCAGCACTGACAGACGGGTTTCGGGCTGCGACATAACGAGGCGTGCGAGAGAGATGGCGCCACGCAGCACACCTTTTTCGTCGAGCAAGTAAATTTCCGTCACGCTCTCTGGATCTCCGTCGAATTTACGCAGGGCCTCGACGGCCTGGGCCACGGTCGCCTGCACTCCAACGGAAACGAAGTCGGTGGTCATGCAGCCGGCTGCGGAATCTTCGTCGAATTCGAGCAGCTCGGAGACCTCCTGCCGCTCTTCCGGCTCCATCTCTTCGAGAATGGCGTCGGATTGCTCTTCGGGCAGCTCAGCCAGCAGATCGGCGGCGGCACCAGGATCCATCTCCTCGACGATGTCGGCGATTCTCTCTTCTCCGAGTTTTTCGAGCAGCGCCTTTTGCAGCTTTGGCTCGACTTCCTCAAGGGTTTCGGCAGCCACTTCTTCGTCGAGCGAAGTGAAGATGGCCTCGCGCTCAGCGGGGGCGAGATCCTCGAGAATATCTGCCAGATCGGAGGGGTGAATCTCGCCCAACCGCTCGTACTCGATGCGCAACTTGACGCGGCGGGCAGGGTCGACCTCGATTACGTCCACAAACTCCCAGGGGATGCCGCGCGTGGCGATCCTGCGCGAGAGCCTCTCCAGCGAAGCACGCGGGAGCAGACCCTTGAAGACGCGGCGGAATGCTCCACGCAGGCCGACCTCGACCTCGGCCACGCGCAGCAGGTGAGCCGCGCCCTGGCCCATCCACTCGAGGTCAACGTCATTGACGCGCACCACCTTGCGGCCATGAATGTCTATGATTTGCCTGTCGACGAGGTCCTGCCGCAGGTAGAGATAATTGCCTTGATCCTCGAGAGGCACCATTGCGCCGGAGGAGCGCAACTCTAGCGTGCCGGCGGGCGTCTCCATCACCTCGTGTGAGGGCACGATGCACAAGCCGGAGCGGGTTTTGAGCACCAGGCCGGCCACTTTGCCGGCATCCTCGCCGGTGGCCACGGCAATGTCCTTAAGCCGCCCGCGCAGATGGCCTTGAGCATCGGTGACGGGCGTGCCGAGCAGCGCCGTGAGGCTGATGCGAGCTGCGGTGCGGGTAGCCATGTGGAGAGTGTATCGCCTTGCGGGTAGTTCGCGCCGCAGACGAATCCGGGCCGTTACTATCAGGCTTCACAGCACATCATTTGGAGATGCAGGTCAGCAAGTCCCCTGTCCGCGAATAGAGGAAAAAGCCGTTTTTGGGATGACGGCACACAAGGCGGGGATAAATGCTGCTCTTAGATTGTCCGATTATCCGCAGCTTCCAGAAACTGTGCGGCGACCGAGTTACGTCCGTGTTCTTTGGCCTCGTACATTGCAGCGTCAGCGCGCCGAATCATTCCTTCCCAACCGCCATGTGCCGGATCAAACTGAGCAACACCTACGCTGACGGTAAATTTAATTGACTCGTTCCGGAGGGGTATTTCAAGCGCTTCAATAGCCTGCCGCACCCGCTCAGCAGTGAGAATGCCGGCTGATTCCGCTGTGTCTGGCAGCAAGATGGTGAACTCGTCGCCTCCTGTTCGCGCAAACAGATCCGGGCGGCGGAGCATGGCTTTCACCTGGCGCACAAATTCCTGCAACGCGCAGTCGCCAGCAGTATGTCCTCGGGTGTCGTTCAGGTGCTTGAAATTGTCCATGTCAATCATGACCATGCACAGTGGGTGACCATATCGAATGCTTCGCGCCGTCTCACGCAGGGCCGCTTCTTCCATTGCTCGGCGATTGAGTGCCCCGGTGAGAGGATCAGTGCGCGCCAATACGGCCAACTCTCTCCCAAGCTCTGTCACCAGAAACCACAGATAGCACATCACCATGAATGTGGCGAGAAAGGCCATTGCAGCCAGCGAATACATCCATCGCGGGTCAGTCTGGGCGTGGAAAGTCTCCCACGGCCGATGATAGATCAGGTTGGTCAGAGCGGCACGGTAGGCCGCCACGCACATCGCTCCGCATAGAATCACCGCCGATACACGCGACACAGCGGTAAACGGCCTTCTTCCATGCTTGAAAAGAATCCACGCGGATGCACCGCAGACCGCAACGAAGGGGATATTGATGACATTGCCGCTATATGGGATTCTCAAGAAAAACATGATGGTATAAACCACCAGCACCAGTCCGATTGCAATCCAGGGCCAACGGCTCCGCATGGGCTTGCGCACCACAAACCAGCGCAGGCCCATCAACTGCAACATGAAGGAAATAAGGTAAAGCTCGTTGGCAGGCATGTCGCTGAATACCGTGGGCACTTTACCTTCCAGGCCCTGCAGAATCAGCTTGGCCAAGCCCACAATCAGCCCAGCCGCAAACCAGGCGATTCCCGTCACGCGGCGGTTGTACCATGCGAGGAGGCTAAGACACACCGCGAACACTGTTACCGTGGCGATGTTCGCGAAGAAAAGCGTTCCGTAATCCATAGGCTAAACGCAGGAGCGACCAGGCTTCCTGGGCGGTGTTGAAGACGCCATACCTTGTGGCAAGCACCGCATAATTATTCTCCGGCTTACCGAAAACTATAGCATTCTGCGGCATCGCCATATCGCTCTTCTTGCGCAAGGTACATGACCAACGACCCTGCCATTCCCAGAATGGCCTCCGCTGGGCCCATGAGCCAGTATCTGTTCCTTTTCGAAACGAATCGACGGGCGGCTCTCGCATAGCATTCTCGTTTGTCGAGACCAGCGGACCATGGCTCTCTTGAACATGAGTCACAGGACGCCAGCTAAAGGGGAGCCGGTGCAGTAAAGAGAATTCCGCGGCAAGCGCTAGCTTCTTGACACAGTTGCTCGTTAGCCCTCAAACTCCCTCATAGGCCTCAGGGCGCAGGGGACGCATGCGTTCTTGCCTGTTACGGAAAAGGCGGAGAGAGATTGGTGAGCGGAGCGAAGTCAGGACGGCAGAGTTTTTCGCTGACATCCACCATGGAGAGCGTCAGCGAGGTGGAGTCAGCGGCTGAAAAACTGGCCGCCGAGGCCGGCCTGGACGAGGATGAACAGTTTCATGTGACCATGGCTGCACGCGAAGCCGCCTTGAACGCCGTTTTGCACGGCAACGAATACGACCCCGCCAAGCGGATTGCTGCCAGTTTTGAAAACACCGGATCGGCGCTGGTGATTACCATTGCCGACCAGGGCAAGGGGCTGGACCCAGATGCGCTTCCCGACCCTTTGGCTCCGGAAAATCTGTTGCGCGGCTGCGGCCGGGGCATCTTCCTGATTCGTTCATTCATGGATGAGGTACACTTTCGACAACTGCATCCCGGAACCGAGCTGACGCTGGTCAAGCACCTTACGCCGGCTGCGGAAAGAACATAACGCGCTTGCGCAGGGCCCTGGCGACGAATGGAGGCCGGTTTTCTGCCGGAGGAAGGCAGACCGGGGGTTACAGCCGGGGCGAACTGCGAGAGTGTAATAACCGCAATACCAACAAGGAGGAATATCCGTGGCACTGACAATTGCTTCCCGTGAAGTGGACGGCGTCGTCGTTCTGGATCTAAATGGGCGAATCACCCTGGGCGAGGGCAGTGTGCAGTTGCGCGACGCCATTCGCGGGCTGATCGGCAAAGGTAAGAAGAACGTCCTGCTCAATATGGGCGAAGTGAGCTATATCGATAGCTCCGGTTTGGGCGAGCTGGTGAGCGCCTTTACTACGGCCAAGAATCAGCAGGCAGAGGTGAAGCTGTTGAAACTGACCCGGAAGGTTCATGACCTGCTGCAGTTGACCAAGCTGTACACGGTCTTCGACATCAAGGACGACGAGGCCAGCGCCATAGCTTCCTTCAAATAAACAAAGGTTGGGACGCGACCAACTGAAAGAGGCCATCTTGTACGACGGGATGGCCTCTTTGTGTTTGAGTAATGGAACTGTCGACTTCAGGCCAGGGCGGCGATCGGCTCCGGCAAACTTTCCACCAGCGGAGGCGCAGTTGCGGGAATGGGAACCGCAATTACGGGCTGCTGCGGTTGAGAATGGGAGCCGCAAGTGAGCCGGTGGACAAAGTGGTAAGGCGGCCAGGGACCGGAAAGCTGCATCTGATACTCCCGCATCAGGGCGCATGTGGCGGAGAACTTGTTCAGGTAACGCTCCACGCCCTTGCGGTCAATCAGGTGGGCCACGTCAAGCATCATCTTGCCGCCATCGGTAAGCCGGCAGCTAACCTCTTCATCCAGAGGCATGAAGAGCCGATGCATCTGGAAGCTGATGGCGCGTGCGCGGGTCTGGCGCTCGCGCTGACGGGCAGCGTTTTCGCGCAAGTTGACGAAATATTCCCGGCCCGCTGCTTCGGCCGGGACTTGCTTGCCGGAAGCACGGCTGCTGCAGTCATCCACGAGAATTTTCAGGTGCATCTCGGTTTTACCGCGCAACTTGTCAATGTGGCCGAGGAACTGGCGCTGGTTGGAGCGGATGGACTTGCGCAGGCTATCGTCGTCGTTGAAGATGGTTCCAAACCGGAAAGGCAGCACTGTAGAGTGCTGAAAACAGTCTGCGATTACTCGCGCATGATCAACGCCGGACTTCTGGTTGAGGATCTCCGCGGGGTTGTGTTCGCTGACCACGACGGCGAGGTCGCTGGCGGGATAAAGAAAGACCTGGTTTCCGCTGACTCCGAGGACTGATTCCATCGGAATAGGCTTACGATGGCGGGCTAATTCAGGAAACGCTTGCTTTTCACCGATACAGTAGGCATACCATGCCATGACGAGACACTCCGTCCACGTGCGCCGGAAAGCGCCACTCGTTGGTGAAGGTTTGTGAATCTGAGGAAAAATGCATAGAGACCATGAAGCCGGGCTCATGAGAGCAGACCCGGACCAACTAGCTCAGATGCTAGCCTGAGGAAAATACCACTGGCAACGTCCCACGTCACAAGACAGTGTGAAAGTGAGCAGGGTTGGTAGGATTTGTATTTGTATAAATGAAACATAATTTTACGATATGAATATCCGTTCACTTTTGGGCAGCGCATCCCATCTGGGACTCCAAATGCGAGCGCCAAAAGGCCGCATTGCCCTCTCAGCTCCCGTCAAGAAATCCTTGAGCCGGCGTGGAGAGTGGTCCTTGCCGTTCGTGCTCTGCCCCGCTCGGCCTGGCTCCGGTATTCTCGTAGCCAGGAGAAATAAGTGAAACCTGTAATTTCACGCACGTTGCGGAGCCTGCAGCACAACATCCTGGCCGGAATCATCACGATTGGACCGTTGTTTGTAACCTACCTGATTTTCAGTTTTCTTCTCGGCTCCCTGGCCAAGGCCGGATTGCCAGTGGTGCAATTGTTTGCGGCAATTTTTCCGGCAAACTGGCTCAACCAGCCCTGGCTGCAATCGACTCTGGCCATTGTGCTGACGCTGGTGGTGCTCTATGTTGTGGGCCGCGTAACCAGCCTGGTGATAGGCCGACAGGCCTTCGATCTCTTCGAGGCTGTGCTGGAGCGGTTGCCATTTGTGGCCAAAATCTATACTTCGGTGCGCCAACTGCTGGACACCATGATGGCCCGAAAGGAGACCAGCCAGCGTGTTGTGCTGGTGGACTTTCCCATCCCCGGTCAGAAATCCCTTGGGTTTCTGACGCGCACGCTGACCGACTCGACCACCGGCGAAGTTCTGGCCGCAGTGCTGTTGCCCAACGCCATCAACCCGACTTCAGCCTTCTTGCAGATTCTGCCCATGAGCCGGGTGACGGAGACCGGCATGAGCATGGAACAAGCGATGAGCATGATCATGACTGGCGGCGCTGTGGGGCCTGAATCGATTCTGTTCTCTCAGCCACCTGCGGTGGGGCCGACTGTTCGCTGATCGCTCGCACAGGTTCGTTGATTCCAGCTTAACCGGCCGGCTCATCCACGACGAGCGTTTCCTCTGCCTGACCGCTTTCCGCGGCCACCTTGCTCAAGCTGACATGTTCGAAGCGCGCCCAGATAAGACCCACGGGCACAATGCCGAGGAAGGTTACCATCAGCAGCGTGGCGGCGCAAGCTGTGGACGCCTCCGGCGCAGCGCCGTAGAAGCTCGACATGGCCGCGGCCACGAGGCCTATCTGCGTGAACCAGCCCAGCACAGGCAATTGGAAGACGCTCGCTCCCCCGCTGAAGGCCAGTAGCAACATGCACTTGGCCAGGGACATCGACCTGAGTTCCGGGCTCTCGACAAAAGCCTGTGTCGTCTCCAGGTAGGCCAGGGTAATCAGACCCCACATGACCAACGAGAGTGCGGAAGTAATTCCAAAATCGGAAAAAGAACGCATGGTATCCAGGCCGGCGCGGAAGGTGCGAATCCTATGCCCAACGGCCTGGCCCAATTTCTTTGAGAGCAGGCCAAAGGTATCTTCGAAGAACGTGGCAACCACTCCGCCAGCCAGGCGAATGGCAACGAGAAAGAGCGCGCCTAGTACGGTGAAGGCGAGCCCCCAGTAGCCAGCCCTCTTGACGATCTCGGCGTGCGGCAGAGCGCCGGCGAGACCGAACCAAGAGGTCACCAGGATGACGGAGGAGAAGATCAGAGCCATTGAGCCGGCGTCAAAAAGCCGCTCAACGATATAAACCGCGATTTGATTGCTGAGCGGCAGGCCGGTCTTCTTTGACACCAGGTAGGGCCGCACCGGGTCCGCGATACGGCCGATGAGCGCGATCGCGGTAAAGCCGATAACTTGCGTTCCCAGCAGCGAGAACAGTCCCACCTTCTGGTTGTGGCGGAGCAAAAAAGCCCAGCGCGCTGAACGGAAGACGTAGCCTGAATAAATACAAGCGAAGCCAATACCGATTTTGCGCCAGTTGGCCAGTTTGAGTTGGGAGACAAAGACACCAAAGTCGAAGTGAATCCTGTCGCGTCCCCACACGACAAGCGCCACCAGCGCTAAAAAGATCACAAAGCCAAAAATCAGCTGATTCTTCTTCAAGACTTCTCCGCCCCCGCGATCGTGGATATCTCTTGAGATTAGTTTCTCACCCGCGCATGAAGAGAGCGTTACCGAGAATGGTTTTGTTGCAGAGCCGGCGCGGAGGTTCCGGCCAGTTTGGCTTGCGCGGCTGCCCGCTTCGCTTCAGCTTCGCGCGCCAGAATGCGGCGGTTGAACTCGTGAATCACATACGCGACGTAGGCTCGGGTCTCGCGGTAGGGCGGAATGCCGTGGTATTTGTCCACTGCATCCGGGCCCGCGTTGTACGCGGCCAGAGCTAGCGAAATGTTGTCATGGTAGCGGGTGAGCAGTTCGTCGAGATAAGCCGAACCGCCGCGCACATTCTCGTCCGGCTGGAAGCTGTCCGCAACGCCCATATCCCTGGCGGTTGAGGGCATTAGCTGCATCAGCCCGCGGGCGCCTGCGCGGCTGACGGCACGCGTGTTGCCGCCGCTTTCGGCTTTGACCAGGCTGGCCAGCAGGTCAACGTCCACGTTGTGCTCGTGGCCGGCCTTATTGAGCATTTCGTGGAGGTCGGCGGGAGATAGCTTCGCGTCGGCGGCGGATTGGGTTGATGCCGTGGACGCTGTTTGCTTCAAATCCGGCTGCGCGGGCGGGTCGGGAACAACTTCCACACTGACAATGTCTTCCGGAAGGCGCTCGATGTAGCTGTCTTCGCCGGGGCTGAGGTACAGCCGCACGCGGCCCTCAACCTGGGCATGGTGGTCGCAGCGCATCTCGAAGCCATTGCGCAGCGTGATGCGTTCGGCAGAGTGAGCAAACGGAGCCAGCGCCGCAATGATGCCCACCGTGATGAAGAGATTTCCGCGCATCGGTAATCGTCTCAACTGACTTCCGCTTTTGTCGCATCAGCCGTAGCGATGGCAGCTTCCAGCATCCTGGCTACGCCGTCCTCGTTGTTTGGCGGCGCTACCGCCCAGCCGCGTGTCTTCGCCATGTTGAGAAGGTCGTCCGCTGCATTGCCCATCAACACACCTTGACCGGCCCATTCGATCATGTCCACATCATTCCAGTTGTCGCCGATGGCCATGGTCTCATTGCGGTCGATGCCGAGCCGGCGAGCGAGATTTTCGAGCGCTTTTCCTTTAGAAACTCCGTGCGGCATCAAATCCAGAATCGAAAGATCGCGACCTGGATATTCCGTCTTGACGCAATCGCAGAAGCTGGACCACTCGCTGGCCTTGAGCGCCCGCTCTGCCTCGCCCATTTTGACAAGGCTGCCGGCCACCATGCCCTGGATGGGATCGTCGCCATTGTTGAGCGCGTCTTCTAATGGTTTTACCACCTTGATGGCGCTGCGATTGGCCGCGACCCACAAAGCAATACGTCCGTGTGCCTGCTCCAGATCTTCGACCACCAACTCGCCGTGGCCCGGACGGTCAAAGGTGAAAACCAAGGCACCAAATGGACGTAGCAGGCCGCAGAGCCCGCGCGCGACTTTACACGGGAGTTGGCAGCGGTCAAAAGTCTCGCCACCGAGAGTGCGGGTGACTGCTCCATTGGACGTGATCAGGGGCATATCCGTTCGCAAACCCAAACCTTCGATCAGCGGCACGGTGTAAGCCACACGCCGGCCGGTGGCGATGGCCACTGTGATGCCGGCCTCTTGCGCGGCCCGGAGCGCCTGCGCGTTGCGCGGGCTGATCGCCTGCGCAAAGGTCGGCAGCAGCGTGCCGTCCATATCAATTGCCACCAGGCGAACGGGAGGATGCATAGATTTAGTGTACTTGTGACGGCGGTCATACGGTGAGTGCCGCTGAATTGCTATGGTTGCGCCATGAAAGATTTCGGGTTGGCTCTCATCGTTCTTTTGGCGATCTCTCCGCTGAAGGCTCAGAATGAGGCTCCGGCGGCTCCGGCCGCCGCGCCAGAGATTTTTCTGGTAGGCAGTGTGCATAACATGCACTTCGAAGAACGGTACCACTACTCGCTCATCGACTTGCAGGTCGAGGTGTTATCGCTTCATCCAGATGTGGTCTGCGGGGAGATTTCGCCCGAAGCTTACGACGGGCCGATGGAAGGAAACTTTCCGCCCGAGGCGGCCATGCTGGCTGAGATGGCTCCGGGTTGGGGTGTGCGGTTCATCCCTGCAGACTGGCGGGTCAGCTTCGCATGGCAGGATCGCGCCTTTCACCAGGAGGCAAGCGACAAGTTGAAAGCCGCCGCGGTGGATGCCGAGCAGAACAAGGCAAAAGACTATTTTGCCGGTTTCTCCGGTAGTTCTTTGTACGACTATACGAGCGGCTCGGAGCAGTATCTGGCCATGGTCGATCACATGTTTGAAGATGTGATTGGAGAAAACACGCCGTCCGACATCGCCGCCGGCGCCTGGCACGAGCGCAACCGGAAGATCGTGGAAAACTGTCTGACGGAGGCCGACGGGGCAAAGCGCATTGTTTTTGTCTTTGGCAGCGGCCACCTTCCGCAATTGCGGCGGCAATTGGCTGCGCGCGGACTGACGGCGCAGGTTCCGGCGCGGGCCTTCACTCCGGCAGGACTGGGCACGATGCCACCGGGCGTGACTGCCCGTTGGCAACGCAACCTTAAAAATCTGGAAGGCATTGCGGACGGAACTGTCGCAGTCTCCGTCGATGATCGCGCCAAGGCGAAAGATACGAATCGCGCACCGGTTCTGCGCAAGGAGATTGAAATCTATCTGAACCGCAAAATCAACTGCGAGGGCGCTACTGGGTGCAGTGCGGGAAAAATCCGGTAAGATTTGGCTATGGAACGGATTTGCAGCCAGTGCCGTGCGGTGCTTGCCGAAGAGACTGTGGCGGATTGGTGTCCCGCTTGCGGAGGAGCGTTGATTGAGCTCGCAACTCTGCCCGCCGAAAATCTTCAACCGCTGGCCCCACCGCAGGTGGTCGATCATCGCGGCATCGTGCTGCCCCGGCGTCATGCGCTGGGCGGGATTATTACGCCACAGTGAGCACTGCCTAGAGATGATTGCAGAAGTGCCTGAATCAAGGATTCGTGTCGAGTCCAACGGCGTCTGCCAATCGCGCTTGGCGCTCGTCGAAGGTCCAGAATTTCTCTGCCTTCAGTTCCAGCGCACATGCTACGTGGAGCGAGTCGAGCGTGCGAACGCCTAAAGTGGGACCATGCCGCCGAGCCAGAGCAATGCTCGTCTCCCAGGTTCTCTCGGGAAAATTGATTGGAATCCAGATGACCCGTGCGCAATCCTGCTCAAAGTGCGACCAGGAGGCTAGGGCATCGGCTGCCGAGATGGCTCCGCGGAAGACATACCGGTGAATCGCGTTTGCGACTTCGGCCCGGTTCAGCGCGGTGATCCAGACAGCGGGACGCTGCGCCATACGAAGAGTGGCTTCGGCCGTATGTACATCCAAGACGCAAGTGGACACAAAAAAACTTGAGTCAGCGTAAACGTTCAAAACCGATCCTCGCGATCCTCAATCAGCATTTCCACGGCAGGAATCATGCGGTCGCCAAAGATCGCGCGGGCGCGGGTCTCGAAATCCGGCGACTCGACGGGTTGAATTCTCGGGGACTCCGGCACAATTCTGGCCACAACGCGATTGCGTTTCTTGAGCTCGACAACTTCACCCGCATCAAGCCATTTGAAGAGTTGTCGGCTGTCGCGGAGTTGGCGTACGTTCACGCTTGGCATGGATACAATGTGACACATTATGTGTCACATTGTCAACCGGTGACCTTAGTCGGATAGAGCTCAAATTTGAAATCCATGGGCTTCGGAGCTTAAAGTGGCAAGCAACTTACCCCGAATAGACTCTGAGGTAGGTTGCTTCTGGGATACAATTTCCGCATGATGCTGAGGATACTGTTCGTAGTCGCTTTGGCGCTCATGCAAGACAATCTCCCGTGTCAAACGCCAAACGCCCTTGGATTCGGGAAGCCACAAGGCGTATCCCAAACCAGCCAAAACGCATCCGACGGCCGGAATGAATATGCGCAGATAGCAACGGCTATCGATTCATCTTGCGACGAGAAGGCAAACGGCACCCCCCCCGCACGATAAGGGCGCACCTACAGAGGACCCTCAGAAGCCGTGGAATCTGAGTGACAAAATTGCTATTGGAGCTTGTATTGCCGCATTCGCACAATTCTTGGCTCTGATTGCCACCATCTGGATAATGATCCTTAATGGCCGTCGACAACTGAGGGCTCACGTTTTCCCTGACAACATTTCCATCATAGATGGAACATTCCTTGATCCTCCAGAGCCGCACAAGACGGATATACCGGGGATGGGCATACTCATCAAGAATTCAGGCCAAACTCCCGCCTACAAAGTTATAAGTTGGTGGGAGATCAAAGTAATTCCCACAGCCGAGGAGGAGAGTCTTTCGGTTCCGCCATTGGTGGATAAACACTCCACAATGGTGGGAACTGGATGCACCTTCAATAAAGGACTTTGGTTTGATCGGGCGATTACGAAGGCCGAAAAAGACGAGATATTCAAGGGGACTCTCGGCATCTATGCCTATGGAAGGATAGAGTATCGAGATGTATTCAAGATTAAACACTTCTCCGACTTTCGGCTCGTCTATTCGGGGAAAAAGTTCCCCACTAAAGGAGCCGTTATGAATTTCTGTGAGCGAGGGAACAAAGCCAACTAACTCCGTGCTTGACCCCGGAGCCAAAATTCATATCGAGACACTAACACCTTGCCGCCTTATTCGTACCGCAACGCCTCGGCGGGCAGGATGCGCGACGCGGCAGACGAGGGATAGAGCGTGGCCAGCAGCGAGATGCCGATGGAAACGACGGAGACGATCAGGCCATCGAGCGGGCGCGGCGCAAAGGGCAGCGTGTCGATGGAATAGACTTCGGCGGACAAGTGAATAAAGTGATAATGCCCGCCGGCCCAGGCGGCCAGATAGCCGAGCGCGAGGCCCAGCACGGTTCCAATGATGCTGATGAGAAAGCCTTGCAAAAGAAAGATGCGACGGACCTGAGCCGGCTGGACGCCGTAGCTCATCATCACGGCGATGTCGCGCGTCTTCTCCATCACCATCATGGTGAGCGCGATGAGAATGTTGAGCGCGGCCACGATGACGATGAGAGCGATGACGATAAAAGTGACCACCTGTTCGAGCTTGAGGGCGCGGAAGAGTTCGCGATTCTGTTCCATCCAATTGGTGGTCATGAAGCCGCGTCCGGCCTCGCGTTCGATGGAGCGGGCAATCTGCGGAGCGCGGTCGAGGTTGTCCACTTTAAAGCTGATGACGGAGAGCAGATCGGGCTCGCTGAAGAGGCGTTGTGCATCGCTGAGGCGCATGAAGGCCATGGCCGAGTCGTACTGATAGAAACCTGAGTGGAAGATGCCGGCCACGCGGAAGCGCTGGTAACGGGGCGCGAGACCGAGCGGCGTCAGCTCACCCTGAGGGCTGGTGACGAGAACGCTGTCGCCTACCTGAGCGCCGATGGTATCGGCAAGGTCTTTGCCGAGCACGATCGACGGGTAGGGTGTGTTGATCGAGCTTTGGCCGGGAAAGGATTTTGCGTCTTGACTGGCTGCCTCAGGGTCGAGGTCTTTGGCTGAGCCGGAAGTGATGGACTCCAGTAGGCTGCTCACAGTTCGTTCTTCAGACGGGACGATGCCCTTGATGAGCGCGAAACCTGCGCGCGGGCCGCGCGAAACCAGCACCTGCCCGTAGATTCCCGGAGCGGCGGCTGTGACGTGGGGAACGTGGCGCAGGCGTTCCAGCAGCGGTTGCCAGTCGCGTATGCCATCCGACTCGACGCGCATCAGGTCAACCTGCGATGACGCTCCGAGGAGACGGTCCTGGAGGTCGCGCCTCATGCCGTTGGTGATGGCCAGAGCGATGATGAGCGCGGCCACTCCCGCGGCCACTCCCGCGATGGAGATAGTGGTGACCACGCCCACCACGGCTTGACGCCGCTTGGCTTTGAGGTACCGCGCCGCTACATAAAGCTCGAATCGCATCAAAATCTCACGGCAATCAGATACTGTCCAGATTCAGTGGATCTAATCTCGCTT
>JBEKQD010000018.1:0-51449 GCA_049520075.1 Occallatibacter sp.
TCCAAAACCCAAGGATTGCCGCATGACTTCAAAGACCGTTGCAAGCTCCGTTTACGATTGGGTCGATGAGCGCCTGGGCCTCTCTGAACTGGCCGCCTTTGCGCGCCACAAGACCGTCCCCGTCCACTCTCAATCCTTCTGGTACTACTGGGGCGGCATCTCGCTGTTCCTCTTCATCGTTCAGTGCTTCACCGGCGTCCTGTTGCTGGTTTATTACCAGCCCGGCGCCGACGCCTACGAGTCTGTTCGCCAAATCACGTTTGTGATGAACTTTGGTTGGCTCATCCGCTCTGCTCACGCCTGGGCCGCCAGCTTGATGATTTTCTCCATCCTGGTGCACATGTTCTCGGTCTACTTCATGAAGGCCTACCGCAAGCCGCGTGAGCTTGGCTGGCTCAGCGGCATGGCGCTGCTGGGAGTGGCGTCAGTCTTCGGTTTCTCCGGGTATCTGCTGCCTATGGATGAGTTGAGTTACTTCGCCACCAAGGTCGGCCTGCAGATTCCGTCGGCGATTCCCGGGGTAGGCGATGCCATCGCCAATATGCTGCGCGGCGGCCCTGAAGTGAGTGATTTTACCGTGCACCGTTTCTTTGCGCTGCACGTCGTGGTGCTGCCTGCCATCTTTGTACCTCTGCTTGGTTTTCATCTCTGGTTAGTCCAGCGCTACGGCAACGCCGTTCCTCCCAGCGAAGAGGCCAAACCCGCCGCAGAACGCAAGACCATGCCCTTCCTGCCCAACTTCCTGCGCAAGGACCTGGCCATGTGGCTTATCTCGCTCAACATTCTCGCGCTGCTGGCTTCGGTCTTTCCCTGGAGCCTCGGAAAGCCATTTGACCCGCTTGCGCCCGCGCCCATGGGCATTCATCCCGAGTGGTACTTCATGAGCCCATTCGAAATGCTCAAGCTCCTGGGTGTCGTGCTTCAAGGCGAAGCCGGTGAAATCGCGGGCATCCTCTTATTCACGCTCGGCATCGTGCTCTGGGTTCTGATTCCCTTCTATGACAGAAGCCGGGAATTCGGACAGCGCGCTCGCGCCGCTCACTACTTCGGCCTGTTGGCGGTATTCGCCCTCCTGGCCACCACCATCATCGGCTATTGGACGATTCGGTAATGCAGTGAATAAAGAAGTGAATGAGTGAGTGAGCGAAGAAGCGAAGCATCAAAGAAAGCGGAAAATGAAATGATTGTCGATAATCCCAAGACGAGACGGGCCATGCAGTCATTCCGAGACCTTCAGGTATGGCAAAGATCGATGGAATTGACGGTTGCTGTCTATAGACTCACACAACGCTTTCCTCGTGAAGAAGTTTTTGGACTCACATCTCAGTTGAGACGTTCTGCCATTTCAGTTCCAAGCAACATCGCTGAGGGTCACGGGCGTATGAACCCACGCGAGTTCAAACACTTCTTGCTGATCGCACGCGCCTCAAATTGCGAGTTGCAAACACAATTGGAACTCGCCGGTGTGTTGGGGTTCGCGGAAAGCCAACTCCTCTACCAAACCCAAGGCATGTCAAATGAAGTTGAGAAGATGCTCATTGCATTCTTAAGTAAGCTGAAGGGGAACAGCAGTTAAGATTAGTGCCCCAGTTCACTTTTTCACTGATTCACTCGTTCACTTCTTCACAGGAGTCTTTCAATGAACTATCCATTCTGGGACATTCCAATTCTCGGCTCGGGCTGGGTGATCGGCATCATCGCCATCTTCCACGTCATGATCTCGCAGTTTGCCGTGGGCGGCGGCCTCTATCTGCCGCTTGCCGAGCGCAAAGCCATGCGCATGCCCGCAGGACCGTTGCGTGACGCGTGGCTTGCACAATTGGCCGTCTATTCCAAATTCTTCCTCGTCCTCACCGCCGTCTTCGGCACCGTCAGCGGCGTGGGAATCTGGTTCGCCATCGGCCTCACTCACCCTGAAGCCACCAGCACGCTGATTCATAACTTTGTCTTCGGCTGGGCTATGGAATGGGTCTTCTTTCTCGTCGAGCTGACCACCATTGCGGTCTACTACTCCACTTGGGGCAAGATCGATTCCAAGCTGCACCTCAAAGTCGGCTGGGTCTATGCCGGCGCTTCCGCTTTTACGCTCATCATCATCAACGGCATTCTTACCTTCATGCTCACACCGGGCGACACCTGGCTGGCCGTCGCCGGAACAGGTCATGAGGCAAGCAAATTCTGGTACGCATTCTTTAATCCCACTTACTGGCCGAGTCTCTTCCTGCGCACTTGCGTGTGCTGCGCGCTGGCCGGAATCTGGGCGCTCATCACCGCAAGCCGCCTCGACGGCGACAAGCAGCCGGAGCTCAAAACCACCCTCGTCAAATGGAGCGTGAAATGGCTTGTGCCTTCATTCGTGGCCACGCCCTTCATCCTCATCTGGTATCTATGGATGGTCCCCGAATCGCAGCGCGCGCTGCTCACCCTGGGCATTGGCACCATCGGCTCGGGAACTTTCTCTGTAGTCACGCGCATCGCCCTGCTCATCATCATCACCTCGGCCACCATCGTCGGCGTCGCATATTTCCTTGCCTATCGCAATCCGCGAGACTTCAACCTCTCGCACGCCATCGCCCTGCTGCTGCTGGCGCTGATGGCCACCGGCGCGGGCGAATATTCACGCGAGATGCTGCGCAAACCTTACGTCATCGGCGGATGGATGTTCTCGAACGGCGTCCGCGTTCCGTATGTCAGCCGCATCGATCAGGAAGGCTATCTGGCCCACTCTATCTGGGTCTGGAATGACCGAAATTGTGCGCCAAACTGGGAAGGCGAACGTCAGTACCTCACTAAAGAAAGTTATATGGCCAACTACAGGTGCACCCCGGAGGAGTCTCCTTCGAGTTACTCTCGAGGCGAAGCCATATTTCGCGGCGAGTGCGGCTCCTGCCACACGTTGGCCGGCTATCGTCCGCTGAAGAGCTTGCTCGCCGGACGCGACCAAGCCAACATTCGCAGCTTCGTCACCATGCTGCATGACTACAAGCCCGACTCGCCCTACCGTCGCTTCATGCCGCCCATGACAGGCACCAAACAGGACATCGACGATCTGTCCAACTTCCTCAACGCCCAGGTAAATCCACCGGCTCCCGCCACACAGAAGCCCGTCCAGACGGCACAGAAATAGGTTTTCTTGTTAGCCGGCTGTTAAGACAAAACTCCGTGCCCCATCCATTTCGCGCTTTTTGCGAAATGGGTGGGAATACACAAATCTCCGTTTCAGTTAATCCAGTCACGCCTGCATCACAGGCAGCCGCACAATAGCGCGCGCTCCTTCGCCATCGTCTCGATTGACAAGGCGAATCTCGCCGCCATGTGCGCGCGCAATCTGTTGGGCCAGAGCTAGGCCCACGCCGCTTCCCGCGGGCTTGGTGGTATAGAACGGCACAAACAGATTCTCAGTGTTGGCGATGCCCAGACCGCGATCCTCAATAGTAACTGTCGCCGACTCACCCGCAAGCTGCCAACTCGCGCGTACCGGCTGCGCTCCATTCGCCAGCGATGCATCCACGGCGTTGGCCAGCAGGTTGATGAACATCTGCTCCAACTGGTCTGGATCGGCGAAGAGAACAACCGCCGGGCCAAGATCGAGGTGCGCCGGCAATCGCTGCTCCAGCAGCACCACGCGCTCCAGCAGCGCCGCCAGCGGCACCGGTTTCAGTTGCGGCGGAGGCAACTGAGCAAGCTGCCGATACGACTGCACAAAACGATGCAATGCGTCCGCTCGGCTCTCGATCACGCCCAGGCCGCGACGAAAATCGTGCGCGGTAGCACTGTCTCCTCCCATCGCGTCTGCCCGCGCCAGCAGGCTTCCAGCAATGGATTTTATCGGTGCCAGCGAGTTGGAAAGCTCGTGGCCGAGAACGCGAATCAGCCGCTTCCACGCCATCTGTTCTTCTTCTTGCAGTGGCAGGCTCACATCGGCCAACAGCAGCATCGTGTGCGGCGCGCCATCCTGGCGAAAAGCCGCCTTCCTCAGCAGCCAGCGCGACGGCTTCGCGCCGAACGAGTGAATCGATTGGTCCTGCGCTGCGAGCAAGCCTTCCAGATTCAACTCGCGTGCGCTGCGGCCGAAGCATCGCGCATGAGGCATTTCCAGCAACCGTGCGCCTGCATCGTTCACCAGTTGCAAACGATTATCACGGTCAAAAGCAAACAGCGGCGTGTGCATTACCTCAAGAATCCGCGCCAGCAAAGCCGTAGCTTCCAGCGACCTGACCCGCTGCTTTTGCAACAGGTCTGCAAGCGCGTTTACCTCCCAGGCCAGTTCGCTGAGCGCATCCTGATTCCCGCTTTCGCTCGAGCGTGCCCCGCGCGCGCGAAAAGAATAGTCGCCCTCGCGCAGTGACGACACCACATTCGAGAGCGTTTGCAAGGGACGGATAATGGTGTCAATCAGCGCGGCTGCCACCAGCAGAAGGTAAAGCAGCAGGCAGGCGATGAGCAGCAGAGCGGGCGCCAGAGAAATCTGTTGCTGATAAACAAGAAAGCCGGTGAACGCGAGCGCAGGCAGCGTCAGGAAAAAACAGAACAGCCACGCCCGGCGAACAGCCGAGCGGCGGCGACGCCGTACACCTTTCTCATAGCGCATATTTTTCGATGCGACGATAAAGCGCGGAACGGCTGAGTCCCAGAGACTCCGCTGCCTGCGAGATGTTGCCGTCGCAGCGGCGCAGAACCTTGCGGATAAGCAGCGCCTCAACCTCGTCGATGCTCATGTTTTCAAACGACTGCGTGGACCCGCGCGCGGCGGCGATGGCGAGATCCGCCGGTTCAATCTCGTCGCTGCGGCAGAGCAGCACCGCGCGCTCCACGGTGTGCTCCAGTTCGCGCACATTGCCCGGCCATGCATACTGCATCATCTGTTGCAGCGCAGCCTGCGAAAATCCGATGGTCTGTTTGCGATAGCGAGTGCGGTTGCGGCCCAGAAAATGCTGCGCTAAAAGTGGAATGTCCTCGCGCCGGTCGCGCAGCGCGGGCAGGTGAATTTCAACGGTGTTGATGCGGAAGAGAAGGTCCTCGCGGAAGTTGCCGGCCTTGGCTTCCTCGTCGAGCTTGGCATTGGTCGCGGAAAGAATCCTCACATCGACGCGCCGTGTCTGCGACGAACCCACGCGCTCCAGTTCGCCGGTCTCCAGTACGCGCAGCAGCTTGGCTTGCTGGCGCAACGGCACATTGGCGATCTCGTCCAGAAACAATGTCCCGCCGTTGGCCAGTTCGAATCTCCCGATACGATCTGTACGCGCATCAGTGAAAGCGCCTTTGACATGGCCGAAAATCTCGCTCTCGAATGTGCCTTCCGGCAGTCCGCCGGCGTTCACGGCTACCAGCGCCATGCGCGCGCGCGGCGAGGCGGCGTGCAGCAGGCGGGCCACGATTTCCTTTCCCGTGCCATGTTCGCCTGTGATCAGCACATTGGCGTCTGAAGGTCCTACCTGCGCAATCAGCTCCAGCACTCCTCGCATAGAGGGCGCGCCGGCCACAAACTCCGGCATGCCTTCGGCGCGGAGCAAGCGGTTTTCCAGTTCCAATTGGCGCGCGCGCCGCAGTGCCTGGCGCAACTCGGCGTGAACTCGAATCAGCGATACCAGCCGCTCATTTTCCCATGGCTTCTGAATGAAGTCGCGAGCACCGCGTTTGATGCTTTCTACGGCAAGGTCAATATTGCCCCACGCCGTCATCACAATCACCGGAAGGCGCGTATCGAATTCATGGATCCGGGCCAGCAGGTCCAGCCCCTCCTGACCGGAGGTAGTGTCGCGCGTGTAGTTCAGGTCGATCAGCAGCACATCGTATTCGCGATGGCCCAGCTCTTCCAGCAGTGCCTGCGGCGAGCGCACGCAGTCCACCTCGATTCCTTGCGGGCGGAGCAGTAACTCCACGGCTTCCAGAATGTGCGCCTGATCGTCGGCAACCAGTACCCGGATTGGTTCTTCTTTATTGGAGATGACTTGCCTCCATCGCGCCAGTTTTGGCATCGGAAATCGTAATGCCGCATTCTTCCAGCACCGAGCCGGTCGCGCGCTGGCGACCCATGCCACAACCTTCGCCGGTGAACGCAGTGGCAGCAACAATCGGCTGGGCAACGCGATGCAAAACGTTTTGTGTTGAGGTGAACATGGTCCCTCTCCGTGATTCTACGGCTAGAGCCTGTTATTAACTTTCGCGTGGCCGGCGTTGCGAGTGAAAATCGGTCCAGACGAGACGAAGTCCGACGGCTGTGGCGGGCCCCACAGTCGAGGACGACAACGAAGTATGGACCGATTTGCGCCGCAACCCGCAGGGCTGGGGCCAATTTCCTCCATTTCTTTGTCACTCGTCGCTCGAAGATACTCCATATTCGTCGCTCCTCGTTCCGCGAATTGAAAAGAATTGGCGCCCAGCGCCGGCCGCGGGAAAGTCAATAACAGGCTCTAGCGAGTCACGACACCCAATTTTGCGTCGTCAATGGAGACCTCTGTCCGTTCCAGCGTCTCGCCGGTGGCGCGGTCGATATCCACTTTCGCCTTCTCGTAAGCTGTTTGTGCAGTGTCCAAAGCCGACTCGGCTTGGGCCAGCGCGCTTTCCGCATTCAGTGTATCGAGGCCGGATTTCGCACCGAGCAACCGTTCCTGTTTGGTGATGTCGAAGATCTTCTGGGCAAGGTCGCGCGCTTTCTGGGCTGCTTCGACGTGGGCCTGAGCCTGTTCAAGAGCGAACTTCGAGTTGCGAACATCGAGGCGAATGCCCTTCTGCTGCTGCTCGGAGGAGATCTGGCTCTGGCGGTACTGCAACACGGCGCGGAATTGATCGGCCTTGGCCTGGCGATTGCGCAGATTGATGGAAAGCATCATTCCGACCTGGTATTCCGGAGACGAGTAATTGAATGTGTTCGCGAACATGCTGGCGAAGCCCGTGGGCAGATCGGAGACGCATTCGGTTCCGAGGGAGCAGGTTGGGTTCTTGGGACCGGCTGTGCCTGCGCCGGCGTAGGAGCCATACACGTTGAGAGTCGGCAAAAGCTCGCTGTTGATGTCCTTCAGCGCCTGCTTCTGCACCTCGGCCTGCATCTGGTAGATAGCAACCTCGGGCCGCTTCTTCTCGGCTTCGGATATCAGTTCGTCGATGGATTTGCCCGCATTCGGGTTGGGCTCTCCATGCAGGTCGAGCGGAATCACTGGCATCTCGTCGATCATGGGATCGTCGATCTTGGTGAGCGCGTTCTTCATCAGCAATTCGTTCAGCCGAAGGCTGGCGCGCGCCACCGTGAGGTTACCTTCGGCGGTCGCCACGGCAGACTGATCCGTCATGACCTGCATCGCGGGGATGGCTTGGAGTTCGAGTTGCTTCTGATCGTCGGAGAGATTCTTGTTGGCGAAACCGAGAGAGCGTTCACTAATCTGCTCGCTCTCGTAGGCATTCACCAGATCCCAGTAGATATTCTCGACCTGGGTCACGGTGGCGATTACCTGTGCTTTGAAAGCAAGATCGGTGATCTGGGAATTGCGCTTGGCAATGCGGATAAAGCGCTCGTTGGTGGCGACCCCGAAGCCGGCCAGAATGGGCTGGGAGATCGTCAACGCAAAATTGGAATAAAGTTCAGGATTGATGCTGTTGTAAGGGGTGTTGCTGGCTACACGCTGGCCGATGTAGTTGACCGAAACGTTGGTGCCGATGGGGAACGACTGGGAGTAGTTCGACAGGACCTCAATGGTGTTGGTCTTCAGAAGCGGCACGCCAGCCGTGAACTGGTTGGCCTCCTGGGTGACAGTGTGATCGACGTAGCCCTTGAAGGTGAGGTAAGGATCGAACGACGAAACGCTGGTACCGGCGCCGAGGGTAGAGGTGACGATGCCGCCATTACCGGCGGAGAATCCGGATCCGGATGAACCGCCTCCGCCGCCGGTGGAAGCGGCAAACCCGCCCTGGGTGCCTTGAACGATGGCGGTGTTGACGCCGTTGGCAGTGCTGCCCGCTTTAGTCCGCAGAATATCGGTCTGAGCAATGGGAAAGTTATAGCGGAAGTAGGCGACATCAAGGTTGTTCTCTATGGCCACTGCGATCGTGTCCCGCAGTGAAAGATATATCTTGCCATCGCGAATGAGGTTCTGCAGACGCGGTGAGTTGCTGAGGTCCAGTTCAGGCGCGGCGCTGGGCATATAGGGCGCAAACGGTTTGTGAGAGTGGGGCATTGGCACTTGAAACGGTCGCGGCGAAGCAAACGACTCCTGCTGCGCCTGCTTTATCTCTTGTGCTAACGAGGGAGAAACCGCGGTTGCGCCGATGGTCGCGGGGGGAGGAGCTTCAGGCATAGATTGCGAGGTCGGCGGCATTGCCTGGGACTGCTGATTTGGCCCTGGATTCTGCGCTTGAACCTGGGACGGGTCGCCAGACGCGGGTTGGGCCGGCTGCTGGGCGACAGCCGGCGGAGTAGACAACGCCAGATTCACTTGAAAGAAAAGAATGGCAGCCGCGGCCTTTATGCAGCGAATCAAATTGGACTTGAGCTGAATCACTTTGCGCCTACCTCCGTTACTCTTGCCTTTAGCGTTTCATCGCGCTTCAGCCAGCCGTCGCGTAATTCGATGATCCGCTTCCCGTAGTGCGCGTTTTCTTCAGAGTGAGTGACTTGCACGATGGTTGTGCCCGCGCGATTGAGTTCGCAAAAGAGTTCCATGATTTCGCGCGCCTGGGTGGAATGGAGATTGCCTGTTGGCTCGTCAGCCAGCAGCAGCGCGGGCGCGTGGACTACAGCGCGCGCAATGCCCACCAATTGCTGCTGCCCGCCGGAAAGCTGCGAAGGGAACAGGTCCTTTTTCGCGACAATCTGGAAGCGATCGAGAATGTCGGCCACCATCCCCTGTCTCTCCTGGGCCGGAAGATTCTTGTAAGAGAGTGGAAGATCGATATTCTCGGCAACTGTAAGATCGTCCAGTAAGTGATAACTTTGGAAAACCATGCCGATGCGCTGGCGGGCCAGGTCGGCGCGCTGTTTGCGGTTCAGCTTATGCACTGCCGTTTCGCCAAACCAATACTCGCCCAGCCATCCGTCGTCGAGCAGCGCCAGCACGTTAAGCAGCGATGACTTTCCCGCTCCCGAGGGCCCCATCACGGTGACAAACTCGCCTTCCCTGATGGTAAGTCCAATGCGGCGCAGCACCCAGGTTTCGGCGTGGCCGGTCTTATAACTGCGTTCCACGTTTTTTAATTCAATCATGAAGTTACTCCTATCTCGAACAATGAGTTATTCCGTGCGTAATGCTTGCATGGGTTCCACAGTCGCCGCGCGCCGTGCCGGCAAGGCTGCGGCAAAAGTCACCATCACAGCGGTCAAAATCAGCGCTCCCGCAAGAGTGATTGGATCGAATGTGGTCACGCCATAAAGCTGACTGCGGAAAAGACGGGCCAGGGCGACGACCGAAGGAAGCGCAATAACTGTTGCAATGGCCGCAATGATAGCCATCTCGCGCACCACCAGCACGACCACACCCGAACGCTGCGCTCCCAGCGCGAGACGCACGCCGATCTCTCGGGTGCGCTGCTCAGTGGAGTACGCCAGCACTCCATAGAGGCCAACAGCAGCCAGCAACATCGCCAGCGCGGCAAACCCGATGGCGAGAAAAGCCAGCGCGCGCTCATCGGCGGCGCTTTCATTTACCTGGGCTTCCATGGTACGCAAGCTTTGAACCACCAATGTCGGGTCGAGTTGATGAACCGTCTGGCGAATAGCGGCTTCAACGTTTTCCGGCGGCTGCATGCTGCGAGCGTAAACTTGCACGCCTCCCGGATGTGGCTCCTGCTGATAGGGCCGGTAGACCTCTGGCCCCGGGTCAGTACGCAGATCTGCGTGTTTGATATCTCCCACGACACCGACGATCGTCGTATCAAGTTTTACGTCGTTGCCGCGGCCTTCGCCCAGCGTGCGGCCAAGAGCGTTTTGAGCCGAACCGTAGAAGCGCTTCGCCAGAGCCAGATTAACAATGGCGACGTTGGGCTGTCCCTTGGCATCCGCCGGGGTAAATTCCCTGCCCGCTAAAAGTGGCTGACGCAGAGTTGCAAAGTAGCCAGGCGCGATCCAGGGATCTTCAAAATGCAGACGTTCATCTTCCGCCGGTTTGTATCCTTGCACCGTGAAGCTTGACCGGTTTGTATCTCCAGTCAACTCAGGATCGGTGGTGGCAGAGGCATTGGTGATGCCGGGAATCTGGCGCAGGGCCTGAAGTGCGTTGTCGACAATCTGCGCGGCGCGATCTTCGCCATAGCCGGAAGTGGTTGGATCCAGCGAGAATGTGGCAAGATGTTCAGTTTCGAAGCCAACCGATTGATGGCGAAGATTGTCTAGCGTGCGCACAAACAACCCCGCGCCACCGAGCAAGAGAACGCTGAGGGCGATTTGCGCGCCCACGGCAACTTTGCGGAAGCGCTGTGAGCTCTTCGACGCCGTTCCCGCATTCTGCCGCAGCGCGCTGGCCAGATCGGGCCGCAGAAAGTGAAGCACTGGAGCAATGCTGAACAGCAAGCTCACAACCAGCGAAATTCCCAGCATGAACAGCAACACGCGCCCATCGATGGATGCAGAATACGGCTCTTCGCCGGGGTCGGCGTTGGTTATCAGGCGCACCAGCGTTGTGGCCACCGCAGGCGCCAGAGCAAGACCGGCCGCCGCCCCTGCCAATCCGAGCAGTCCGCCTTCCACCATCAGTTGCGAAACGATCCGGCTCCGCTTGGCGCCAAGTGCGTAGCGCATCGACATCTCGCGCACCCGGCCCGCTGCACGCAACAGCAACAACGTGGCCACGTTGATGGCGCACATCGCTATCAACAGGCCGGCCATGCTCATCAGGATGATAAGCGGCGTTTTCAATTCCGTTCGGCCAGGCGAAAAGCCGGTCGAGTCATCCTTCACACTGAGACGCGAATTGTCGAGAAAATCCTTCTTGAAATGCTCGGTTCGCGACTTGTAAAGAGTCAATTCATACGCTCGCAGCGAGTGCCATAACGGCCCGAGTCCGGCTTCAGCCTGAGTTGCGCTGATGCCCGGCTTCAGCCGCGCCACCAGCGTGAGCCAGAGTGACTGATGGTTGTTCAGATCGTCCAGTGGCGCTCTCCACGGAACGGCGATTCCGACCATGCTGATGGGAATGAACAAGCCGGGGCGGTATCCGCCAATGGCCGTCTGAAAGTTTTCCGGAGCCACCCCGAGAATAGTGAAGGAATGGCCGTTGATGAGCACAGTCTGGCCCACCACATCGCGCGACGCGGCGAATCGCGCTTTCCAGTATTCATAACTGAGTACCACCACCGGATTGGCGTTCTTCGCGGTGTCGTCCTGCGGAGTCAGCAAGCGGCCGAGGGCTGGCTTTAGCCCGAGCATTTGAAAGTAGTTGCCGCTCACCAATTCGGCGTCCTTGTTCTCCGCCTGATTTCTCCAGGAGACACCTACGCCAGTTTTTTCGGCTGCCAGCATGCCCGCAAAAGCCTGATTCTGATCGCGCAGGTCCTTGTACATGGGATAGGAGAAGTAATTATTGATATCGCCGCCGAAGCTGCTGGCTGAACCGGAGAAACCGCCGGTCCATTCAAAGCGCACCAGCTCTTTCGGCCGCTCGACCGGCAACATGCGCAGCAGCACCTGGTCAAAGAGTGTAAAGACCGCTGCATTTGCGCCTAGCCCCAAAGCCAGTGTCACGATTACGGTCACCGTGAATCCCGGCGACTTCCGCAATTGCCGCAACGCGTAGCGAATGTCCTGAATAAATGTCTGCATCTTCGAGTTCCTCCCTATTCCGTACGCAATGCCTGCATGGGTTCAATGGAGGCCGCGCGCCGGGCGGGTATGAATCCCGCAACGGCAGCGCAGAGGCCAAGCAACAGAGTTGCGCCAACCAGAGCAAGCGGGTCGGCGCTGCTGACCTCGTAGAGTTGGCTGGCCATCAAATGACCGGCAATGAGCGCGGCTGGAATGCCGAGTCCAAGGCCGATGAGTATCTGCCAGAGCGCGCCGCGCAACACCATCGCCACCACACTCGCGCGCGTAGCGCCGAGTGCCATGCGAATGCCCACCTCGCTGGTGCGGCGCGCAACAAAGTAGGACATGACGCCATAAAGGCCGACCGATGCGAGAATCAACGCAAGAATTCCGAAGAGGCTCGTGAGCCGCGCAATCAGGCGTTCTTGGGTAAAGTTTCCCGCTACCTGTGAATCGAAAGAGCGCAGATCCATCACCGTAAGATTTGGATCGATGCTGGCCAGGGTACGTCGAATCAGCGCCTCCACATTCTCCTGCGGTGCGTTGAAGTCGAGAATCATGGCTTCGACAAACATCGACTGCGTCTCGGTAGAAACTATCATCGGTTCCTTGAAGCCGGTGAACTGCTGAGATAGCGGGCGGAGAAACACAGGGCGGATTGGCTCGCGGGGATTGTTCATCTTGAAATCATGGAAGACGCCCACAATCTCCCAACTGCCCGAGTACTGCGGCAGATCGATGCCGAAGTGCTGGCCCACCGGATCCTGGTTGGGGAAGAATCGCTTGACGAAGGTTTCGTTGACCACGGCGACTTGCGGCGAAGTAGCCGTGTCCTGCTCCGTAATGCCGCGGCCGCGCACTATGGAGACGCCAATGGAATCGAGAAAATGTGGCGTGACGCGATCCCATGTCGATCCGCATTTATCGTTTGGCCCGGGCGCTGGATGACCCTGTTGGATGACGCACTCGCCCCAGTTGTCGCCTTCCAATGGGCTATAGAGCGCCATGCTGACATTGGCCAAGCCCGGCAGCGCGGCGAAGCGGTCTTCGATCTGGCGATAGAGCGCGGGCAAACGGTCGACGGTATAGCCAGCTCCGCTCGGATCGAAATGCAACACGTAACGATTGGAAGTGGTGACGCCCAACTTCTGATGCTCCAGGTTGGCCAGCGACTGGGACATCAAAATGGCTCCTGCCAGCAGAACCAGGGAGAGCGCGGCCTGGAACACTACCAGAGATTTCTGCGGCAGCGAAGAACGGTCGCGTGTCGAGCGGTTCACGCCGCGAAGTGCCTCGGCAGGTTGCGCGTGCGACGACAACCACGCGGGCCCCGCGCCAAAGAGTATGCCGGTGATGAGCGAAACCAGAAAGGCAAAGCTGAGAACAGCCAGGGATGGACTTGCGCTGATGGGAAGGTGTGTGGCGTCAGGAAAAGCGAGCGCGAGAATGGTATGCGAACCGGCATACGCGACAACCAATCCAGCCAATCCGCCCAGGCAGCTCAATAGCACACTCTCAGTAAGAATCTGCCGGATGACGCGGCGACGGCCCGCGCCCAGTGCCATGCGCAGCGCCACGTCGGCACGCCGTGTTGTGGCGCGAGCCAGCATCAAGTTTGCGATGTTGGCGCAGGCTATCAGCAGCACGACGCAGGAGAGAATCATTAGCATCTTCAGACCCTTGCCTGTCTCCTGTTGCAAGTTCTGAATGCCGCCGCCGCCAGGCGTGATCACCACATGCTGCTTGGGAATGACGCTCGCGCCGCCGTTCGCCGTGAGCAGCGGGCGCGTATAAAGCCACTGGCGCAACGCCGCAGTAAGTTTCGCCTGCAACGCGACGATATTCGTACCGGCGCGCACTCTGCCCAGCGGGGAAAGCCAGTTGGACTCCTGATGATGGAGAATGGCGCTTGGGCCTCGAACATAAGGTTCCGTTTGAACGGGCATCCAGAAATCCGGCGGGGAATCCGATACGCGATCTCCAAAAAATCCCGGAGGCGTAATGCCGATAACGGTGAAAGGCCGCGCCTGAATAAAGACCGTGGAGCCTACAATGGACGAATCGCCTGAGTATTCGCTCTGCCACGCCTGGTAGCTGAGCACCGTCGTGGGCTGCGATGCGGGGGTGTCGTCGCTGTCGCTGAACACGCGCCCTTCATAAGCGCCCAGCCCCAACGTAGAAAAGTAGTTGCCGGAGACGAATTCGCCGCGCATCGACTTGGGCAGCGCATTGCCGCGCCGCATGCTCCACTGCCATAGGCCGGCCTGTACCGCGGCCAGTTGTTCAAACTCCGGCGCGGAGTCTTTCAGGTGCAGATAAAGGTCATAAGAGAAGATGGTATAGTCGCCGGTGGTCCCTGCGTCGCCGGGAAATCCGCCTTCAACGCAGCAGTCGTCGTTGTCGCCAATGCGATAGAGACGCGCGGGGTCGGTGACTGGAAGCGAGCGCAGCAGGATGCCCTGAATCAGTGTGAAGATCGCCGTATTCGCGCCGATGCCCAGCGCCAGCGTCAGCACCGCCGTCAGCGTGAATCCCGGCGACTTGCGCAACTGGCGCAGCGCGTAGCGAATGTCCTGAATGATCCTCTGCATCTTCCTGGTCCCTCCAAGTCTCGAATTCTCTGATTCCGTTTCTATTCCGCTCTCAAGGCTTGCATGGGTTCAATGGATGCCGCGCGCCGTGCGGGAATTGCAGACGCCACAAGCGCGAGCAGGAAAATGGAGATCGCAGCCAGCCCAATCACCATCGGGTCCAGCGGGTCAACCTCAAACAATAGCGAGCGCAACAATCGCGTGGCGAACACGGCCGCGACTGCTCCAATGCCGCAACCTACCAGTCCCAGCTTGGCGCCTGAGACCAGCACCAGGCGAAGGATGCCAGCGCGCTGCGAACCAAGCGCGAGTCTGATCGCCATCTCCTGAGTGCGCATCGCTGCCGAAAAAGCGATGACGCTATAGATGCCCATCAACGCAAGCAGCACCGCCGCGCCCGCAAAGCTCGATATCAGCACCGTGTTGAAACGCCGCGACGCCTGGCCTTCGGCTATTACCTGGTCCATGGATTCGACTTGCGTAAGCGCAAGCTGCGGGTCAATCGAACGCACCACAGCGCGCAACGAATCCTCCATCTGCTCCGGCGGTGTACTGGAGCGCAAAACGATAGTGCCGTAGTCGCCAGCGATCATGTCGGAGGATGCGAACGGGCCCAGGCTTGTCTTGTACTGGCTTATAGGCTGGTAAATTTGGTAAGTCGTGTCAGCGTCGGCCGTGTTCTGCTTGATATCCCCGATCTCGCCAACCACGGTCATCCAGGGAAGCGGAGTCTCTTGCAATCCAATGTGGATGCGCTTGCCAATGGGATCTTGTCCGGGCCAGAACCGCTCTGCGAGCGTGCGGTTCACGATGATGACCATCGGAGAACCGATAGTGTCGGCTTCAGTGAATGTGCGGCCACGCAGGACGGGAATGCCGGCTGCGCCGAAGTAGTTTCCCAGAATCTGTGAGGGCCAGGAAGAAAGCAATCCAGCTCCTTTGGCCGGCGCGTAACCTTCTGGATAGAAGGCCTCATTGCTGTTGTATCCAGCCAAAGGCAGGATGGATGTAATGCCCGCGGCCTGCACGCCCGGCAGTTGTTGCAGCTTGCTCAACAGTTGTGCGTTGAATGCGTCAGCCGCTGCCTGCGTGGAGTACTGTTGCTTGGGCAGGCCATAGTTGGCGGTCAGCATATGATCGGTGCGGAAGCCGACGTTGACCTGGCGCAGTTTCTCAAAGCTGCGCAACAACAAGCCGGAGGCGGTGAGGAGCACCAGCGCGACCGCGAGTTCGGCGATAACAAGGGTAGCGCGAAGTCTTGCATGACCACTGCCTGCGGTTCCCGTGCGCCCACCCTCTTTCAGCGCCTCGTTGACTCCTGTGTGCGCGGCGGAAAATGCCGGAAGCAGACCACACAAGAGGCCCGTCAGCACTGCCAATCCGAGAGCGAAGGCCGCAACTTGCCAGTCAAGCGCGATCGAGTTAACGCGCGGAAGAGTCTCAGGAAGAAAGCTGACGCCCACACGCAATGCAGCCGAAGCGAGAACCAATCCAACCACTCCTCCGCCTATGCTGAGCAACATCGCCTCGACAAGCGATTGGCGCACAATCGTGCCGCTGCTCGCGCCCAGAGCGAGGCGTACTGAGATTTCGCGGCGGCGGCGAATGACACGGACAAGCAATAGTCCGGCAAGATTGGCGCAAGCGATAAACAAAACTACGGCTACAGCGAGAAAGAGTGTGCGAATCAACGGCCGGGCCTGGGCGACGGCGGTCTCTTCCAGTGGCTGGATTGCGGGAGCGAGTCGGAGGCTGGCCATGGCGGCTGGGAAGCCCTTGACGATCTCTCGCTGAATCCGAGCAACATCCTGAAGTGCTTGCGCGGAAGTGACGCCAGGCTTGAGCCGCCCAACCATCGTGAAGTTCCAGCTTGCTCCTGCGCCTGCTGAACGTTCGCCCTGGGTCAGGCTCATCGGCACCCAAAGCTCCGTGCGATTCAACTGCCCGGGGACCAACGGAAATTCGAAGTCGCGCGGCATCACGCCAATAATTTCGTAGGGCTTGCGATCAAGCAGAAGCTTTTGACCGAGGACCTTGGCGTCACCGTGGAAGCGGCTGCGCCACATCTGATAACTGATGACGGCGACCTGCTGGCTGCCATCGTCTTCCCGCTGCGTAAAGGGTCGGCCTATCACAGGAGAAACGCCCAGCGTGGGGAAGGTCCCTGCGGTGAGCCGCGTTGCATTGATCTGCGCAGGCTCGCCGAAGCCTGACAGTTCAAAACCTGTTTGCCGATAAGCTCCCAGGTTTGAAAAGGCAGTGAGGCCGCGGGTATACTGGCCAATTTCGAGCGACGTAACGGCTGGCATGCCGCCGAAGTCCGTACCTACGATGGTGTCACCGACCGCAGTCAGGCGAGCGGAATCGGCAAACGGCAACGGTCGCAGCAGCACGCCCTCAACGATGGAAAAAATCGCCGTAGTGGCGCCGATGCCGAAGGCCAGCGTCAGCACAGCCGTCAGCGTAAATCCAGGCGACTTGCGCAGCTGGCGCAACGCGTAACGAATCTCGTTAATGATTGCCTGCATCATGGATGCCTCCCCGATTCCGTTTCTATTCCGTGCGTAATGCTTGCATGGGTTCAATGGAAGCCGCGCGCCGCGCGGGCAGCCATGCGGCGGCGGCAATGGCCGCAAGCAAAACGCAAAGAGCTCCTGCAAGAGAAAGCGCGTCAAGCGGGCGCACGCCGAACAGCACGGCAGATTCAACACGCGCTGCGGCCACGGATAGCACAAGTCCTATCGCCAGGCCAATTGCTGCCATACGCGCGGTATCACTCAAAACCAGCCAGGCCGTTGCCTCGCGAGTCGCGCCAAGCGCCATGCGGATGCCGATCTCGCGCCGCCTTTGCGTGACGCGGAAAGCCAGGAATCCGTAAAGTCCCGTCACGGTCAGAGCCAACCCGATCAAGCCCAGCACGCTTACCAACTCGGCCATCATCTGGTAGTCGCCTGTCGAGTAGCGGATAAGCTCCGGCAGCGAAGTCATCATCATCGGATCCAGCAGCGGGTCGGTGTGAATGAGTACCTGGCGCGCCGGCTGCGCCATGCTCATCGCGTTCTGCCCGGTTTCAAGCGCGAAAGTGATCTCGCCCATATTCGATAAATGAGACTGATAAAAGTTGAATGGCACGTACAGATACGGTTCGGCCAGCTCGCCAATTTGATTGATGGGAGAGTTCTCGGTGACGCCAACCACACGCGCGTCAATATTGGCGCTCGCCAGCCGCACGACTTGACCGAGAGGGTTCTGGCCGGGCCAGTATTTTTGTGCCATGGTCTGATTGATGAGTACTACCGCGGATCCATCCGCATCGTCTGCGGCCGTAAGGCCACGCCCGCGCACGACGCGCGTGCCCGTCACATCAAGGAAGTCCGCACTGACGGCGTTGAACTTGATTGAAACGGGATCGCGCAATTCGGGATGACTGGGCAGCAAAGCTTTTACAGCAATGCCTCCCTCGGAAAGACTGAGCGGTGCGCGGATAGCGAAGGCCACGCGCCCCACGCCGGGCAGCGCCTTCATGCGCTCCACCACGGCATCCCGCACGGGCGCCTCCGGCTCCTGCGTCCAGGCCAGCAACACTTGATTGCGCGTCAATCCGATAGGCTGCGTGCGGGTGTTCACAAAGCTGCGCACCAGTGCGCCTGTAGAAACCAGCAATGCAAAGGAGACAGCGATCTGAAGCCAGATGGCAGCGCGGCGCAATGCCGGAATCTTTCCCGCGGTGCGTGTGACCCCGCCGGCCTGCAACATCGGCAGCAGTTGAGGGCGCGCTACCGCTCTGAGCGGAATCAGCGCGAGCAGGAGCATGGTCACCATCGCAAGCGACCCTGCAAAGAGGAAAACACGCCCATCCAATTGAAAGCTGTTCCCTGGCGATCCGAGTTGGGCCAGCATTGCGGGCTCTTTGACCATCAGACGCGGCAACAAAGCCGCAATCCCCGCAGCCAGGCCGAGTCCGGCTACAAGACCTAATACGCCTAACAACAGATTCTCCACCAGCAACTGTCGCGCCACCACCCAGCGCGTTCCGCCCAGCGAAATGCGCAAGGCGACCTCGGGGCCGCGCGCCAACCCACGCGCGAGCAGCAAATGAGCTACATTCACAATCGCCAGCAACACCACGCCGCCAACAATGGCAAACAACACCAGGCCGCTGGTTCCCGCTTTGCTCATGCGATAACTGAAATCGCTGACCGCGCGTGCGCCGCGTCCATGGTTGATGGCCGGGTCCGCCGTCTCCAATGCCTTGGCGGTGGCAGCCGCCTGCTGGTTGGCTTGTGTGACCGTAGCCCCTGGCGCCAGTCTGCCCATCACGTTGAACCAGCGAAACTCCCTTCCGGTTAGTTCCTCGGGATAGGCGATGGCTGCCCAGGTCTCTGCTGCCATCCAAAGGTCACGGTCTTCGCCGTTTTCCGTCTCACGAAACTCCGGCGGTAGCACGCCCCAAACGTCTACTTGATTGCGATGGTCCTTCCCGCGCTGCAGCGTTATCTGTCGCCCAACGATGTTCGGATCGCCGCCAAACTCCCGGCGCCAGAAGCTGTAACCGAGCAACACGCCAGGATGCGTGCGTAGCCGTTGCGCATCGGCGGTCGAAAAACTACGACCCAGTATCGGCCGCACGCCGAGCGCATCAAAGAAGTTTGCGGAAACCACGTTTGTCAGCAGCAGTGCCGAGGTGCCATCGGCGCGCGGCATCATGCTGCCTCGCCGTCCAATCGCGATCGTGCTCTTTAACGCCGTCGTCCGCTCGGCAAACGTTTGAAATTCGGAATAGCTGAATAGGCCCTCTGCATCCTGCTCTGTGGTCGAGAAGACACGCACCAACTCATTCGAATGCGCAACCCGTATGGGATGCAGCCAGAGCCCATCCATCAGGCAAAAAATAGCGGAGCTCGCGCCGATACCCAGCGCCAGCATCAGCACCGCCGTCAGCGTGAATCCCGGCGACTTGCGCAACTGCCGCAGCGCGTAACGAATGTCCTGAATGATTGCTTGCATCTTCAAGTCCTTTCAATCCCGTTCTTATTCCGTGCGCAGTGCCTGCATGGGTTCAACGGAAGCAGCACGCCTCGCCGGAATAAGACAAGCGGCCAGCGCGACCACGCAAAGCAAAACCGCAACCGATGTGAATGTCAGCCAGTCAGTGGTTCCAATGCCAAACAGCATGCCGCGCAGAAAGCGCGTGAGGGCGAAAGACACCACGAGGCCAACAACAACCCCGGCGAACGTAAGACGCAATCCTTGCCGCAGCACTTGGCGGAAGACATCTCCCTTCGCAGCGCCGAGCGCCATGCGGATTCCTATTTCATGCGTGCGCTGCCGCGTGGTGTACGCAATCACGCCGTAGATTCCAACCGCCGCCAGCAGCAAAGCCAGCAAGCCGAACGCGCCGGCGAAGGTCACGGCAATCCGCTCAAAGACATTGCCCATCTGCATGTTTTCCTTGAGGGTGGTCACGTTGTACACCGGCAAATTGGGATTTAGGCCCTGAATCATCCTCTCAACGGCGGAAGCCTCTGCCAGCGGATCGCCGCTGGTGCGCACATGGAGAATGACCGGTGTATCGTAGCGTTGCATCAGAGGCAGAAGCACCAGTGGAGCTGCTTCGTAAGTCAGCCGCCGGTACTTCCCGTTGGCCGCTACGCCCACCACTGTGTACGAATGTGAAGCTACCTGGATGTGTTTGCCGATCGCATTCTGGCCCGGCCAATAGCGATCAACCAGCGCCTGGTTGACGATGGCCACCAACGGCGCCGCCATATCGTCCTGTTCGGTGAAGTCGCGTCCCGCAAGAAGCGGCGTGCGCATGGTTTGCAGATAGTCGGGACCCACTTTGCCCCGATCCGCTTCGACCGATTGATGCGGCCGCGGCACGAAGCCCTCCGGCAATATGCCGTCGGAATGAATGGTGAAGCTGAGAGGCGAAAAATCCGCCAGCGTTGCCGACTGTACGCCGGGCAACTGCTTCACGCGTTCCGTCAACTGCTTTTCAAATTCAAGCCCCTGCGCATCGGAATAACCCATAGGGTCAAGGTCGAAGGAAACCAGCAGAACATGGTTGGGATCGAATCCCGGATCGGATTTCTGCGCATTCAGCAGGCTGCGCACGAACAACCCCGCGCAGGTGAGCAGCAGAAGCGACAAGGCAACCTGTGCGACGACCAGAGAAGATGAAAGCCGCGATTTGGAAAGTCCGCCTGAGGTGCTCAGCGCCTCGTCTTTCAGAACCGACACTGGTGATAGGCCGGAAGCGCGCAGAGCGGGAACGATGCCTGAGACGGCGGCCGTGACAATCGAGACAAGTATTGTGGCCACAAAAACCCCGCCGTTGACTTCGCCGTTCACTGAGAGCGGCAGCGTGACAGGAGGCAGGAAAGCAGCCAGCGATTTGGCCGTCCAAACGGTCAGGATCAGGGCAGCGCCTCCTCCAGTCATAGCAATTACCAGATTTTCCACCAGAAGTTGGCGCATCACCCGCCAGCGCGTTGCTCCCATAGATAAGCGGATAGCCATTTCGCGGCGGCGCGCGACCGAGCGCACCAGAAACAGATTGGCCACATTCGCGCAGGCCAATAACAACAGAACTGCGGCCAAGGCCAGCAGAATCGGAAGCGTGCCATAAAGGTAAACATTGGCTCCGAAAGGCGAGCGCCACAGCGGATCGGAAGAAATAAAATTTGAGCCACGGTGCGCTTCGGGATAGCGGTCAACGAGACGCTGCATCAGAAGGTTCAGCTCGGTGTCGGCCTGGTGTTGTGTAACTCCAGGTTCGAGTTTTCCGAGCACTTGGAGCCACGAGACATCGCGATCGTTGGTGCGATTCGACCCCCAGATTTGCGCGTCCATGCCCAGCGGAATCCATACGTCAGCGCGCAATCCAGACTTGCACCCCTGAAAGCCCTTGGGCGCGACGCCAACAATCGTGTAAGGATGCAGGTTGATCTGCATCGTCTTGCCAATGATTGTCGGGTCGCCTTCGAAGCGGTGCTTCCACATGTCGTAGCCCACCACCACCTCGGCCGCACCCGCGCGTTCATTGGCCAGCGTTGGAAGAAGCGTTCTTCCCAGAACAGGCCGTACGCCCAGCACTTCGAAATAATTCGACGAAGTGAGTGCGCCATAGATGCGTTCCGGCTTGCTTGACCCGGTGATGGCCATATAGTCGTCGTGATACGCAAGCATTCCGGAAAAGCTGTGCGCCTGGTCCCGCATGTCCACATAATCCGGGTAGGAGAACGGAGGCGTTGGATGCTCGCTTCTTTCTCCCCGCATAAGCGTGAACATGTTGCTGGTATGAGCGACGCCGGGAATTGGGTCGAGCAGGGTCGAGTTGATCCAGCTGAAGACCGTGCTGTTCGCGGCAATGCCAAGCGCCAGCGTACCCACCGCAAGAGCGGTGAATCCGGGGTTCTTGCGCAACTGCCGCAACGCGTAACGCAGGTCCTGAAACAACACGGCTATGCCTCCACTTCCTCTTCGAGCTTCTTCAGCTCTTGCTCTGAAACAACCTTTCCGTCAAAAAGATGCACCTCGCGCTGCGCGTGCTTTGCAAAGCGCGGATCGTGCGTCACCATGCAAATCGTCGAGCCTTCGCGATGCAGATCGGTCAGCAGATGCATCACCGCTTCGCCGTTCTTCGAGTCCAGGTTGCCGGTGGGCTCATCAGCCAGCAGAATTGACGGCGAGCCGGCCAGGGCGCGCGCCACGGCCACTCTCTGCTGTTGGCCGCCGCTCAGTTGCGCCGGATAATGCCTCATGCGGTGAGCCATATTCACGCGTTCCAGCGCTTCCTTTACGCGCTTCTTGCGCTCCGCCGAAGGCATCCCCGCGCGATAAGTCAGCGGCAGCTCAACGTTCTCTTCTACCGTCAGATCGCCGATCAGATTGAAGCTCTGAAAGATAAAGCCGATCTCCTGGTTGCGAATCCGCGAGCGGTCGCCGAAGCTTAGGTTCTCGACCGGGTTGCCGTTCAGCAGATACTTGCCGCCGGTGGGCGTGTCGAGCAGGCCAAGAATCGAGAGCAGCGTGGATTTGCCGCAGCCCGAAGGTCCGGACATGGCCACATACTCGCCCCGCGAGATGGTCAGGTGAATACCGGAGAGCGCATGCGTCTCCACTTCGTCGGTGTAGAAGACCTTGGTCAGATCTTCAATCTCAATCAGCTTGTCATTCGATGCCATTGCTCTCCCCCTCATGTGTAGTCAGTGGTTAGTGATCAGTGGTCGGTGATTAGTTTTGAGTTGCCAGTTGTCAGAGATCAGTGGTCAGCGTCAGTTGCCTGGCCGCTTACTGACCACTAACCACTGTTCACTGTCCACTGCTTTATTCCAGCCTGATGCGGTCCACGTTATCCCACCGCGACATATCGGAAAGAATCACCGTGTCGCCTTCCTTCAATCCTTCGAGCACTTGAATTTCGTTCACCGATGCGCGGCCCACCTTCACCGGTACGCGCGTAGCGCCCTTGCCGTCGGCGTCAATCCTGAACAAGCTCAGTGTCGAGTTCTCGTTGCCCAGCGCGGGGCGGCCCACATAAAGAACATCCGTCATGCGCTCCAGGTCAATCGTCCCATCCACACTCAGCGATGGAACCGCGCCCGGTGGCAACGGCCCATCAAGCTCTACGTCAACCGTGCGCGTTCCGTTCACCACAGTCGGATCGATTCTGGTAACGTGGCCTGGAATAACTCCGTTGTGCGTATCGATGGACGCCGGCTGTCCAATCTGAATGTCGCGCGCCTGCGTCTCGGCAATTTGCAGTGCGGCCTTGAGCTTGTCGAGCTGAATCACCTCGGCCACTGAAGTTCCCGCCGTCACGTGCTGGCCCACCTGCAACGGAACCGTTAGCGCCGCTACTGCCCCGGAGATGCCCGCTCTCACCTGGAGCGCCTGCGTCTGTTTCTCGTAGAGATCCAGCAACGCCTTGGCCTGGTCGATCTTCGTCTGCGACGAAGCAAGCTGAACCTCGATGGCCCTCTGATTCACATCGAGTTGCTGCTGGCTGAGCTTGTGCTGGATCGTCAACTGATCGGCTGTGTTTTTTGATTTGTTATAGGCGATGCCGGCGATCACGCCCAGGTCATAGAGGGCTTTGTCCGTCTGCGCCTGCAATTGGTCCTGCGTGTAATCGGAGTTCACCTGCGCAGCTGCCGTCTTCTTATCCATCAGCGTGCTTTCGAGCGTCGCCTGCAGACTCTTGTAATCGGCCTGCGCCGCCTTCAGCGCCAGCTTCGCATTTAGCAACTCCTGCTCCAACTGCGGATCAGCAAGGTCCATCAGGATCGTGTCCGGCGTAACCTTGGTGCCGGGCAGCACACGGATGCGCACAACCGTCGCATCCGTCTGCGCGGGAATCAGTTCGATGCTGTCTTCGCGCGGAACCAACGTGCCCGTAGACCCGCGTACCTGCCGGACCATCGGTCCGCGCTTAACCGTATCCGGCCAAATTGTTGAGCGGTCCACTGTGGGCGCAGCCGGCTTCAGCCTGGACAGCCCAAAGAGCGCCACCGACAACCCCACCACAGCCACGCCGGCCACAATCCAGCGCCTGCGTTTTATCTTCTGCAATAAATCTGGGCGTGCGATATCCATGCCAGAGTTCTTGCACTTGCCGTGCCAAAGAAGCTGCAGCTCATTGCTGTGAAAATAAACTACTTAACAAATCATCCGGCTGGCAATGCCGCTCAGAGTGACCGTTTCCATCTTGCCACTGTTCGATTTCGGACAGTGCCGCTTCCAGCCTCAAGCTCTGAGTACAATGGCCTTATGAACGATTTAGCTGAATCTTTCGCTCATGGTTTTGTGCGCGCCATCAACCGGCAGGACGTTGATGCGATGGCAGAGTTGATGACCGCCGGGCACCGCTTTATCGACTCGCTCGGCACTGCAGTCGAGGGCCGCGAGGCGATGCGGACCGCCTGGACCGCATACTTCCGCATGGTTCCGGATTACACCATCGCTGTAGACGAAACCCTCTGCGATGGGCCGGTGGTGGTCATGTTGGGCGTGGCGCGGGGAACCTATTCGCACGACGGCCAATTGCGCAAAGAGAATCAATGGGAAACGCCGGTTGCTCTCCGTGCTTTTATCGAGGACGGCAAGGTGGCGGAGTGGCGCGTTTATGCTGATAACGAGCCCATCCGCCAAAGGATGAAAACGTCATGAAAATCTTCCTCGGCATCGTCGCAGTCATCGTCATCGCCGCCTCTTTTTTTGCCGACTACAAATGGCGACAATGGATGGCCGCTCGCCGTCGCGACCGTCAATAGTTTTCTGACTCTTCTTGTTTGCTCCCGCGGCAATGCTCCTCTGTGAGGCCCTGCACAAGTCCGCATCGTGTCAGGGCACGACTTTAGTCGTGCCGCAAATGCAACAAAATGAAGGCGGGCTTTAGCCCCTGAGGGAAAGCTCAGGCACATTGACCCGCAACTCAAGCGCCTGCTGCCCCGCCCACGGTGGTTACAATAATCAAGAGGGAGCCGTCCAACCAATATGACTCATTCTTTAGCCCTTGCCCATCGCTTTCCCCTTCTTCGTCCGCGTACCGGCCTTTGGCTCAGCCTTGCCGCGGTCGCACTCCTGATCGCCGCCTCCGCTGCCCAGGCCCAGTTTGTCCCTCCGGCGCCCGGAACCCCGGTCCACGACGCCTCCGCCCTCAAGCCGCCCGCCGGCGCTCGCGTGGCTATGATCGAGTTTGAAGACTTGGAGTGCCCCGACTGCGGCCGCGCCAACCCGCTGCTAAAGGAAGCCGCCGCCAAGTACAAGATTCCCCTGGTGCGCCACGATTTTCCGCTGCCCATGCACAATTGGAGCTTCACTGCCGCGGTGAACGCCCGCTGGTTCGACACCAGGAGCAAAGCCCTGGGCGACGAATACCGCGACCAGGTCTTCGCCAACCAGATCTCCATTTACAGCCCGGCAATCCTGGCCCAGTTCACTGAAAAGTTTGCCGCCGACCACCATGTCGCTCTGCCTTTTGCCGTTGACCCGCAAGGCAAACTCGCCGCCGAGGTTAAGGCGGACTACGCTCTTGGCCAGCGCATTGGCATCGAGCACACACCCACCATCTGGGTTGTCACCTCCAACTCCAAAGGCGCGCCCTTCGTCGAGGTGGTCGATCGCAGCAAGCTCTTCCAGCTCATCGACCAGGCCATCGCAGACACCCGCTCGCGGTAATCTCTTCAGCTTCAAATCAAAACGGCGCATCCCGCTTTGGGATGCGCCGCTTTTGTCTGGTTGGCAACGCGTCTATGCGTAGGTGTTCACTCCGTTGCTGCCCATGCTGGTGCCGGTGCTGGATGCCGCAGTCGCGGCGCCGTATGCGCTTTGGAGAGCTTGGGTCGCTGGATCGGTGCTGGTCGACGGCGCGGTGAGGTTCAAGGCGCTCTGCAAAAGCTGAGTCGTCGGATCGGAAGAGGTCGAAGAAGAACTGCTCGTAGAGGAAAGATCCAGCAGATCGTTCACCCATTGCTCCACCTGGGCCATGGCCGCGTTAGCGTTTGTCATGGCTTGCGAAGGGGAGTTCTTCATATCGGCCTGGACGGTCGCGAACGCCGATTGAGCCGCCGACAGATTGCCTGAACTGAGCGCCGTGCCCAATGCCGTCATATCCGTTGAAAGCTGCGTGGTTGAAGAAGAACTGCCGCTGATGTTGGTCAGATTCTGGTTCAATTGCTGATAGGTGTTGAACGCCGTTTGCGCCGCGGACAGGTTTCCGGCGGCCAGGCTCTGCTGCAAGGTTTGCCACGCCTGCTGCGACTGTGTCAGGTTGCTTGAAGCGGAAACGTACTGCGAAAGGCTACCGGCCGAAATCCCACCAATGGACATATTTCTACCTCACCCGGGAGAGAGAATGGTGCTCTCGTGGCCAAAACTATCGGCATCCCCGGAAGAAAATTCAGCGGAAATCGCCCCGTTCAATGACTAAAGTAATGTATTGCGATTTCTCGGCTTTCAATCTTCGCCGCCAGGGCGCGCGAGCGCCGTCCGCCCCACCGCAGGTGGCTGAATCTTCACCAGTACCGGCGTCTCCGTCCCTTGTCCACCCGTCGATACACCCGGCGAAACCATGCTCGTCTGCGGCGCTCTCCAGTGGTCGATGTAGCTGATTTTGTGGACGCAGCCAATGGTGCAGTTGGGTGAGCAGCTTTTCGCGGTCAGGAATTCTCGCTTTACATCTGATGTTGTGTAATCGGCCAGCGGCACACCCGGATACCCGCGCTGCTGCGAGCAGTAATGCACCAGCCCGTTCTCGCAGATGTACAGGTACCGCGAACCGGCCCGGCAGCGCCACTCGTTCGGCCGCCCCTCGGCAATCGCCTCCTGAAAGCGGTCGAAGCGCGAGTAGTTGACCTTCCTTCTATGGTTCATCGCGTAATAGACTTTGGCCTCGTCCCCTTGCAGCGGCTTCAGTTGCCCGTCCCCGTCGTGGATAATCCCAATCGTCGAGGTAAAGCCCAGCTCAATCGCACGGTTGCCAATCACCAGCGCGTCGTTGGGATTCTTGAAGCCCCCGCCGACCACTGAATTAATGTTCACGTGGAATTCGGCGTATTCCGACAGCATCACCAGCTTCTTGTCGAGCACCTTGAGGCTTTTCTTCGACACCTCGTCCGGGTCCACATTATCAATGGAAATCTGCATGTGGTCGAGGCCGGCCTTGTTCAACTGCTCGATCCGGGCTTGATTCAAGAGGTAGCCGTTGGTGATCACGCCAGCAATCGCACCGGTGCGCCGTATGCGCCGGATAATGTCGTCCAGGTCAGGATGCGTCAGCGGCTCGCCGCCACTGATGCCCACCATCGCCGTTCCCAGCCGTCCCAGGTGGTCGATGCGCCGGTACATTTCTTCGAGCGGCACAGGCTCGCTGACCTTGTCGTACTCGTTGCAGTACCCGCAACTCAAATTGCAAAACCGCGCCGGCACAATCTGCACCAGCACCGGATGCCCTGTATGCAGCAGCGCGCTGGCCACCATCCTCAGCTCGCGCACCTTCCGCGTAGCTGCAACCCACCGCCCGTGCAACGTCTTTTTCCGCCCAATTGCCATCTCTTTTATTGAACCACACGCGGGTTCAATCCTGCCTCGCCCCCTTGTTCAGGTGAATGTGAAGTTGAATTTGGAACGCTGGGCGCTTGTGTGGAGCAAAAGGAGAAGTTGCTTTGCATATAAATAGAGCGAGTGAGAGCAATATGGGGAAATAGGGCCAGAACGGAGTCAATTTGGTCGTCTTTTGGCGCAGAAAACCATGGTTTCTTTGATCTGTGCTATCCCACCCTGGGCGCAATAACAAAAACGCACCAAGGATGGGGCACCCGGCTTCGGGGTAACTTGGTCGTGCACACTAACCTGAGATTCCACTATTTCCCCGAGCCGATGCGGCGTTCGGTGTCCATCAGGTTCTTCAGGATGTTGTTGATGCGGGTGAGGTGACCTTCACCTTTGGAACGCAGCCAAACGATCCTGCACGGCGTTCTCCCGGAGGGAGAGAATGAAAATAGCCCCGGGTGTAGCGCAGCGCAACCCGGGGTAGCCACCGGCACGCGGAACGCCGTCCCGTAGGGCCGGCGTGAATCACCCCCACACATAGCGCGGATCGTATTCAATACGATGCTGCTTCAAAATGGCGACAAATTCCGCCTGGAAATCGCGCTTTTGATGGTGCTCCTTCTGGCCGGTTATGTACGCCACCGCGGCATCCACCTGGGACAGACCGATTGTGAATGCCCCGTAACCCTCCTGCCATTCAAATCCTGTGAGTCCGCAGCTCTCATGCAACCATCGCGATGATCCGCTCTTGATCTTCCGCATAGCCTCGGCAATTGTCACGGACGACGGCAGCGAAAGCAGAATATGTGCGTGGTCGTCTGTCCCACCAGCTGCGAGAGCCTTCATTTCGTTTTCGCGCGCAATCCCTCCCATGTACGCCCACAGCCGGTCTTGAATCTCGGGCGCGATGGTTCTTTGGCGTTCCCTGGTGGAGAAAACACAATGAAACAGCGACGAACAATAGGTATGCGCCATTGAGAATTATCTCCGGCCGCGTCATGCGGCCATTGAGAATAGCTTACAGGCTGGGAATGTCATACTGCCCCGATGGGGCGGTGCATTTCGGCTCGAACGCATTCCCAGGATTGCGCTGCGCTCCATCCTGGGCTATTCTCGTTCCGCCCCTACGGGGCTGGCATTTTCGATTGGAACGCATACCCAGGGTTTCACTCTGGCTTATTTTCAGCGCCTCCCGCTAGGAGGCACAACAAAGCGCGGTTGTGCAAAAGAAAAAAGTCAGCCGCCCGGAGAGGGCGGCTGATTGGAACAGCAAAGAAGTTTTCTGTCGCTCCAGTTAGCGGCAGAGGCGCCGGCGCGTTGCACCGGCCAGAGCGAGAAGACCCGTCCCAAACAACAGGAGGGTGCCAGGTTCAGGGGTTGCCGCTACGCTGATGGAAGACAACTCAAAGTCGCCGGATGGATTTTCCGATTCGAATGTCAGGGTAGTGGAACTACTGGTTGCTGGCGTGGAGAACACATACCCCATGTATCCATCCGCCGGGGCGTTTGTCTCTGAGAAGATGGTTGTTCCACCGAACAGTACGGTGAAATCGTTTGGGTATCCGAGCGACGGACTGGTGTCGTTCAGGAAGAGGAACTCGATGGTATATTGCTGGCCAGCCGTTGTGGCAAAGGTCTGCGACAGGTCTTCATTCGAAGAGGAGCCCAGAAATGCCTCGTTGGCAATGCCGAGAAGTGTGATGCTTTCGACCGCCAAAGGGTCTCCCTGGTCCACGCCGTTGAATGGGTCCGCGGTGGCTGTACCGGACCAACCTGTAAAGTCGCCGGTTCCAAAAGCACAGTTTTGAATCAGGTTGGCTACTGAGTTGTTGCACTGATCCGCCTTCGCCGATGGGGTGCCGAGAAGGCAGACGAAAAGAAGAGCGAAGATGCTGAACAATTTGCGCATGCGATGTTTTCCTCTCTGCTGGAGCGTCGTGGGGCTGGTTATGGCCAGGCGTTGACGATATTGGCGGCGTTGGGAGTGCCGATGCCGGAGGTGAAATCCCATCCGACGCCGGAATCATAAGCCGGCTGCGGAGCCGAGTTCGAGGTAGACAGAATCCCGTAAGTGCCGCCGGAGACAAAGCAGTTGGTCAGTACGCCTCTCCGGGCATCGCAGGCTGCCACGTTATCACCCTGCGTGACGTCGTTGAAGACGCAGTTGGCGCCAATGGCATTTCCCAGCGACGAGTTGCAGGCGGCATCTCCGGATGCGCCGTACTCGCTGGCGGCGAGGCTATAGAGCACGGTGTTGGAGTTGCCCCAGCTGGAACCGGTTTTCTGATTCACCAGCGCCTGTATTCCGGCCCAGATGGGGCTGGATACCGAGGTGCCGCCGTAGCCGGCCCAAGTGGAGGGATCGGTGGTGCAGGGAGTAAACCCGGAGTTGCCCGTGGGGTCCGAGATGCAGACGGCGTAGTATTCGCCCCAGAATCCGTTGGAGGCGAACAGGGAGACATCGGGGATGTCACGCACGTTGTCGCTGGGAACGCCGAGCAGGCTTTGCCAGGAGGGCTTGGCATAGCCGGCGCAGGTTCCGCCGACGATGCCGCTGGAACTCGGCGTCCCCGTGGCGCAACCGCTGGGTCCGCCGCTGCCGCCAACCGCGTTCAGAAGATCGCTCTCATCCGCCTTGCTGACATAGTTGAGAACGTTATTGCAGAGGCTGGTGGTTCCGGTCGTCGGGACACCAAGGAAATTGGCGACAAGGCTTCCTGCGCAGGAGTCGTTCCAGGGAATTTCCGGGACGTAGGAGAGCGCGGTTTGGAAGTTCGGCCCATTCGTGGTGCTGAAGTAAGTGCCGGAGCTGCCAAGTGGGGTGGGCCCGAAGTCGGTGCCGCCCACGGAGATGTTGTACGGCGTGGAGGTAAATCCGCTCACGCCAATGCCGTGGGTTGACACCCTGCCGTTATCCGAGCTGGCCGCGTCTTCATCGCCGGAGGAAACGAAAATGGAGACCCCCTCAGCAACGGCGGACTGGTAAAGGTTATTGATATAGAGGTTTTCAAGCGCTCCGTTGTCGGCTTCGGATTCGCCGTAGCTGATGCTGACGATCGTGGGGGGATTGGGCTCCTGGAGCAGGTTGGCCAGGGCGAGAAATCCGCCGAACTGGGCGGCGGTGTCGGCACAGGCCGCGTTCATTATGGCCGCGTTGGGAGCGGCGGCCGAGGACCATTCGATATCAATGGCAGCTTCAACGTCGTCTCCGCCTTGCGCGTTGTCGTTCACCCCAGGGTTCCCGCAGGTGTTGGTGCCCGTCGGGTTGGACTGGGTGAGGCTGGCGTAGGGATAGGCGCGGCTGAGACCCATCACCTTGCGGAAGGTGGTCCAGTCTCCCGTGCTGTACTGATTGGTATCTTCGATCAGCACGATGGTCTGTCCCTTGCCGGTGATGCCCGCCTTGAAGAGCGGATTGAAGTTGTAAATTTCAGCCAGGTCGGCCGCTCCCAGGTAGTTGTAGCCGCTGCCTCCGTTCCCATTCACGCCCGCCATCCTGCTGGTGTTGCGGCGCACGTTCAAGGCGTGGGGCATAAAGTCGTTCAGCTTCGCAATACCTGATACCACAGGAACCAGGGCGGCGGGAATACTTGGGTCGTTGAAGTTGGCGAAATGCGCTCTGCCGTTGACGCTCAGCTTGTGCAGGGAAGCGCCAAACGCCGCGCGCACCATCCCCGCACTCCCGGAAAACTCGATGACCGTTGCGTCCGGGGAGACCGAGTCGACGGCGAAGCCTTGCGAGCTAAGCCAATCCTCGATAGTGGCGATGTCCTCCGGCACTGGGCCGAACAGCGTGCCGATCTGCGCGTTGGTCAGCCATTTGTGATAGTTGGCCGACCTTGGATCATGCAGCTGCGCAATATATTGCGTGAAAGCCGCCTCGTTTTCGGGGGACCTGTGCAGGACAAGTTGCAGTGCGTTGAGCGGCGCTTCGTCGGCAATAAGACCGCGATCGTTGGCCGCAATGGCCTCCGGGCGGGTATTGCCGGCCAAAGTCACCCGCTGCGTGTTGTCGATCTTCCTGATAAGGAGAGGGTTGTGCGTCTCGGCGGGCGCTATCGCGGCAAAACCCAAAGCAAGGGCCAGCGACGACAGCGCAAGGACAAATTTGTTGTTGGACATGAATGGTGCCTCCGGGGAAGGGAGAGCTTGCCTGATTAGTGCGAATTTTCGTTCCGCGTTCTGATTAAATTAGGTCAATTCCACAGTTTGTCAAGCGCAAAATTCCAAGAATTTGGCGTCAATGATCGAGCAAAGGATCATCAGAGTCGTCTGCGGTTTGTGACTTATTACTAAATATTTCTCTATAAACACATTGCAATTAATTGGTTACAGAGTTTATGGCACTCTGTGCGACTGAAGTATTGATCCACAGACCGGGAAAGATCGTAGACATTTTTCCCACAGGCGTTCTGTGCGGTTAAAGCACCCAGTCCTTCGACACTTAAAGGCGCTGCTCGCCAGGCATTCTCTTGCGCCATAGTATTCTGGAATGTGCCCCGCAACCCCGGCAGATGAATTCCGGGCCCCTGGAAACCTGCCTGCAAAACAGCCTTCGCTAAGAACACATTCATACAAAGGTGCAGGAACGAATGACGGAAGCCGCAAGAAAAGTCGAGATATTTGACACGAGCCTCAGGGACGGGCTGCAACAGCCGAACCTGGAGATTTCAGTGCCCATCGCTCTAGGCCTTCTGCAGCGCATGGGGGCCTTTGGCGTGCACTATGCCGAAATCGGTTTCGCGGGCGCGAACCAGTTCGTCGGCGACCTGGCCGCCGCTCTCGATGCCGTCGACACCAAGGCCATGAAGCTGGCTCTCTTTGGCAGAACGCGCGGGCGCGGAGCCAAGGTGCGCGAGTGGCCCGATGTGCAATTCATTCTCAGCCATAAGAAGCGCGTTTCCGTGGCCGTGCTGGTGGTGAAATCGCGGCTGCTGGATGTAAAGCTCTCGCTGGAGACGCCGCCGGAAGAGAACCTGCGCATGGCATACGAAACCATTGCGTGCCTGCAGGACAGCGGCCTGGAAGTGATCGTTGACCTGGAACACGCCATGGACGCCGCGTGCGGCCGGCGCGAAAAAGGCAACCTGTGCGACGCCGATTTCAATCAGCGCAGCCAGGACTACTTTCACCAACTGACGGAGCAGTGCGCGAGCCAGAAGGTGAGCCGCATTGTGGTCTGCGACACCACCGGCGGCGCCAGCCCGGAAGAAGTAACTCAGGTTATCGGCGGACTTGTGTGGAGATATCCTGAAGCCAGCTTCGGATTTCACGGCCACATGGATCGCGGCCTGGGAATTGCGAATACCCGCGCTGCCATTCTTGCCGGCGCAGTTCAAGTACAGGGCACGCTGCTGGGAACGGGCGAGCGCTGCGGCAATGTAAATTTGACGACAGTGATCGGCGGCATGCAACTGAAGGGCGAAGCTGAGTTCGTCTCGCAAAAATCACTTACGGGACTTACGGGACTGGCACATTCGGCTTACACGGCTTTCTCGATGGAGACGCCGCACGGCGCGCCCATTGTCGGCCCCGGCGCTTTCGGCACGTGGGCGGGAATGCACGGCAGCAGCGAGCGCAAGAATCCGGGTGCGTATCTGTGGTGCGATCCGGCGAAGGTGGGCGCGAATCCAGTTATCGGCGTAAACGCACAATCGGGAAGAGCGAATATTATTCTGCTCTCGAAATCGCTGGGCGTTGAACTCGATGCGGAACAGGCGCAGGCTTTGATGGACGCCAATCAGGGAATGATTGAGGGCGGGGGATTTACGGCCAGCGAAATATCGTTCCGGCTGGCCTGCATGAAAGTGCTGAATACATTAGAGGATCGGTTCAGCGTGAAGAGCTGGCGAGTTCTGGATGAGTCCGATCAAACGGGCGAAAGATACGTGCAGGCTTCAATGTTATTGTCCATCGGCGACACGACTGTTACTACACGAGCGGAAGGCCGGGGCCCGGTGGATGCGCTGACCAAGGCGATGCGGCGCGAATTGGAGGGCTGGTTCCCCGCCATCGCGAAGATGCGGCTGGGCACGTTCAGCGTGACGGCGCTTGACGTTTCAGCGCACGACACGGCGGCGCATGTGCGCGTTACGGTGAGCTTCCATGCCGATGGTCACGAGCCATGGATCACCGCGGGAGTTAGCAGCGATTTAAACCAGGCGGCGCTGATGGCAATAGTGGATGGATTCCATTATTGGCTACTTAAGAGTCCAGCTAGCTAAGTCGAGTTACTATAAGCTGCGATCAATCTCAACTAACTGGTTTGGATTGCCTCCCGGAAAACCTTGTTGCGGCTCAAGCATTCCACAGTGTTTTGAATCCACCTGGAGCGTGACTGTCTGCTGCCTTCTGTCGCGCAGCACGGTCACCTGCACCTGCTTGCCACGATGCGTGTGAAGCGCGCGCTCCCAGTCTCCCAGCGTCGCGATGGTCTGCGGCCCCACCTTGATAATCACGTCGAAGGCTCGCAGTCCGGCCAATGCGGCTTCGCTCTTGCGCGCCACCTGCTTGACCATGAGCCCGTTGGGCACGCCCAGGTACTCGGCCATCTGCGCGCTCAGCGGCTCCACAAGCGCGCCCACATTCAAGCTGCCGAAGGACGGCATGTGGAATCCGCCCGGCGGCGGCGCGGCGCTTTCGTCCGCCTGAATGCCCAACTCCGGCCCCTGCGTGAGTGCGTCTTCGCTGGTGCCGATCTTGTTCCACACATCGTGTTCCATGACGCGGCGGTCGGCTAGTTTAACAGTCAGGGTCTGAAGGTTCCCGTCGCGGCTGATTTCGATATTCACCGTGCGCCCGGCCGGAATAGATCGCAGGAGTTGCCGCAACTGTTCGGCGCCTGTCACATTCTGCCCGTTCAGTTGGAGCACAACGTCGCTGACCCTAAGTCCGATCTTCCCAGCCGGAGCATCATGATCGATCATCGTAATGATGGCCCCGCGAACTTCCCTGAGCTTGAGCGGCTGCGCGTTTTGCTGATCCACATCAGCCAGATAAACGCCAAGGTAACCCTGAGAGCTGGAATGGAGCAGCGGAGTGTGATGCTTTAGTTGTTGGAAAATGCTTCGCGTTTGCGCTGCTGCTCCCGGTGGGGCCATTGCGGCCCACGCGCCTATCAGCACTACGAATCCAAGACTACGATACGGCCTCAAAACGTGCTTCATTTTCTCTTCCCCTGCAACTGCGATTTCTCGATTCCGCATTCTTGTCTTTTGCGATGCGGTCATCGGCAGCATGGCAGCTCCTACTGAATATCCGGCACGCTATTCAAAACCTGGCGCGAAGCATTCCGGATAAAAGGATTTTCGTCCGAAGTGGAAACCGTATGCAGCACCTGCCGCACGCTGGTATCGGCTTCCACCGGCCCCAGAATATTGATAGCCGCAGTGCGAATGCCTGGGTCGCCGTCGCTCATCAGCGCCTCCAGAACCGCATCGCGCACACGCGTATCTTCGGCCACATAAGGCTCCAGCCCATGCAGCGCCTTCTCGCGCACGCCCGCATTCTTGTCGTAACGCAGCACCATCAAAAGCGCATCGCGCATGCCTCCCGCTCTGCAACTGTGCCCGGCCCGGCACTCATCCGCCAGCAGACCCACAGAATCTCCGCGCACACTAGCCGAAGCTGAGTTCTCACTGGCCAGCATCAGCAGATGCCGAATCGCCGGATCGTCGAGCGAGCCTTCCATACGCTGCGGCACCACCTGGTTGTAACGCACCTCTACCATGTGACTGTTCGGCTGCCGCACGATGCTGGAAATGTTGGCAATCTCCGCCGGCGCGCTAGCTCCTGTCGTGGGTGCCGCGGGCGGCAGCGCAGCCGCGGTCTGCATCGATTGGGTCGCAACTGTGTGCGCCGCGCGATTCTGCGCAAACTGGTATCCGCCCAGTGAGCCCGCGCCCGCGCCAACCAACAGCAGCAAGCTAGCAGTCAACGGCGCGCCCCACACGCTGGCAAAGCCATTCATCACGTGCTGACCCAGCCGGTGATACCAGCACCTAGGCGGCAGTGCGTCCAGCGCCGCATCTAATTTCAGCCGCGCGCGCGCAATCAGATTTGCGTCCGGCTCCAACACGGGATGTACATCAGCCATCGTCTTCAGCGACAGCAGTTGCTCCTGCACCCCGGCGCACTCTGGACATGCGGCCACGTGCCGCTCCAGCTCGCGCGCCTGTTCCTCGGCCAGCTCCCCATAAGCCGCCAACACAATTTTCTCTTGGGCAATATGACATTTCATCGCTACGTCCTTCCAGCCTCAAAACCCTCATCCCGCTACCGGCGAACATCCGCATCCCCTCAGGGGATTGCCACCGGCATCTACCGCAAACCCGCCAATTGCGTTCTCAGCTTCTTCGTTGCTCTGAAGAGCGTATTCTTGGCGGTCTCTTCCGTGGTATCCAGCATCTCCCCTATCGTGCGCAAACGGAGTCCCTGGTAATGCTTCAATTCAAAAACCATCCGCTCCCTCGGCGTCAGCTTGTCCAGCGCGGCTTGAATACGCTCGCCCAGCATCTTGCGGTCCAGCTCTTTGCCGGGATTTGAAAACGACCGGTTATCCGACACCGAAGCCAGCACATCAATTTCGCCGCCGGATTGATCCAGAACCACCGCACGATCCTCACGCCGCGTCTTGCGCCGCCGCAGCTGGTCCAGGCAAAGATTGGTGACAATCCGGTAAATCCACGTATAAAAAGAGCACTCGAATCGAAAATTGCCTAGGTACCTGTAAGCCTTTAAAAATGCTTCCTGATAAATGTCTTCAGCGTCGTGCTCGGAGCCCGTCAGGTGAAACGCCAGCCGCAAAACCTGTTGCTCATACTGCCGTACCAGCGTGTCGAAGGCCGTCCGCGACCCCGCCTGCGCCTCGCGGATCAGCTCCATCTCCGGCTCGCGCGCCTGCTTCCGTTCCTCTGCGCTTTTCGCCCCGTTTGTTGCCTTGGTATCAGCCATGCCTTGCGAGGATTGTATCCTCCTGGCCGACGGCCAAGCTATGAAACCCGAAGCCCGAACCGGGGAACTCAAATAAATCGCGGTGTCCGTTGCCATCGAAACTGCTCCGGGAAGAAATTTATCCGCACTCCAATAGACGCGGATTCAGCTATTTCGTAAGCCGCGCATCTGTTCTGCTTTAAAGGGACGCGGTTTTAGCCTTTCAAGGTAGGCAGGGGTTGGCTGCGCCGTCAGTCGGAGGGATGCGGGGGTTTCAACCCCCGCATCAACCCCCGCATCAACCCCCGCATAAAGCGGCAAGATCACCGAGGGCTTTAGCCCCGGAGGTATATGTTTCTTCGCGTGCCCTGTCATTCTGAGCGAAGCGTAGCGGAGTCGAAGAACCTGCGTTTCAACCCATTTGCGAAATGGGTGGGAAACCACAAACCTTGACCCTCCGCACCCAACGTTCCGCACGCTACACTGGAAGCAATGAACGAATCCCTCTTTCCTGATCCCGCCCCCGAAGCTCCCAGCCCACGTTTCACAGCCCACTGCGACGGCGGTTCGCGCGGCAATCCCGGCCCCTCCGGCTACGGCGCAGTTATTGAAGACGCAAAAGGCCAGGTTGTCGCCGAGCTGAGCGAATTTCTCGGCATCCAGACCAACAACTACGCCGAGTACTCCGGCCTCCTGGGCGTGCTCCGCTGGTCCGTCGAACACAACGTGAAGCACCTGCGCGTGGTCTCTGACTCCGAACTGATGGTCAAGCAGATGCAGGGCAAGTACAAAGTCGCCAGCCCCATCCTGCGTCCTCTGTTCGACGAAGCCAGAAAGCTCTCTCGCAGCATTGCCAGCTTCGAGATCCGCCACACCCTGCGCGGCGGCAACAAGCAAGCCGACAAGCTCGCCAACGATGCCATGGACAAAGGCATGGGACGAAACCGGCCAGCTTAGAGCAAAACTCGGAAGTCTCGACACAGCGGTTGCCCTATTCTTAAACGCCCCACAAAAACTGGGTGCCCCATCCATTCCGCGCTTTTTGCGGAATGGGTGGGATAGCACAAACCTCAGCGGACGAGCCGTCATTCTGAGCCAACCACAAATCTGGGTGCCCCATCCATTCCGCGCTTTTTGCGGAATGGGTGGGATAGCACAAACCCCAACCAGCGGACGAGCCGTCATTCTGAGCCAACCACAAATCTGGGTGCCCCATCCATTCCGCGCTTTTTGCGGAATGGGTGGGATAGCACAAACCCCAACCAGCGGACGAGCCGTCATTCCTGAGCCAACCACAAATCTGGGTGCCCCATCCTTGCGACGTTCTTGTTTTTGTCGCAAGGGTGGGAGAGCACAGACCTCAACCGGCGGCCTCCGGTGTAAAAATCCTATGCCATGCCCAAGGGTCTTGTTCGTTATCAGAAATCCGGGGACTTTCATTTCATAACTTTCAGTTGTTATCGAAGGCTGCCTCTCCTTGGCGAGCGCGCAGCTTACAAGACCTTCGAGAGCGAGCTTGAGGCGGTTCGCCGGCGTTACGGATTCGTTGTTGCGGGATATGTTCTCATGCCCGAGCATGTTCATCTGCTCGTTGGAGAGCCTTCGGTCTCGTCTCTTTCTGTCGCCTTGGAGGTGTTGAAACAGAAGACATCACGCAAGCTGAAAAAGATGGGAGACCTCCAGTTCTGGCAACGGCGTTATTATGACTTCAACGTCAATTCAGAACTGAAAACAGTGGAGAAACTGAGGTACATGCACCGGAATCCAGTGAATCGCGGATTGGTCGAGACGCCAGAAGGTTGGCCATGGTCGAGTTTCGTGCATTACGCGACGGGTGCAGCGGGCGCGGTTGAGATCGAGTCGGAGTGGACGGCACAGAGAAGGGTAGCAAACAAAATGCCGGTGAGCGAACAGTTGTGCAACCCACCCTTCGCAAATTGCGCGAAGGATGAGGCACCCGGCGTCATGGCCGCTGAACGGAAGCCCTCATTTCTTCTTGGCTGTTTGCCAAGCGACCCCGTTCTGTGTCAAAAAGTCCGTTATGTACTTGGAAGGTACAGCACTAGGAGCGCCTCCAGGTATCGTGCTCATTTCAATTGTAATTCCAATAACAGCTTGATCGGACGAGCGAAAGACTGGACCGCCGCTATTCCCGAACGTGATTTGAAGATCCAACTTATAAATATCAATTGGATGCGGGTCCCCCAGGTTTCGAGCTGTGATGGCGGTTTCTGATGCCCACGCAGTCGCGATGGACCCTAGCGTCGTAACTAACGCGGGCTCCCCTAGAGGAAACCCACAAGCAAATATGGGCTCAGCGTCTTGGGCGCGCTCGGAAGCAAAATTCACTGGAGCTGGCCAGCCATGGCTCATAACACTCCGAGTCGGAGTATGAATAATCTCGCGCGGGGCAGGAGGATTTTGGACATGCAAGAGTGCAAGATCGTGAAGGGGGTCGATTGCTTTTATCTCTGCATTAACCAGGGTTGTACCGGCGACAAAGTTAAATTGCGCATTTTCAATGTTGGGCACTTCAATCCCGACTGCTAGACGTGGGGCTATTTGCATGGCTTGAAGTGCATTGATGATTTGGCTTGATTCGGCTGCGACATGGGATGCAGTAACCACATCTCCATTTGCACTGACTACGATTCCCGTCCCAACTATGCAAACAAGACCCCCTTGGAAACAATCAGGAAGCTGCACGGTGCGGGGGGGCCGGCTTGGATGAATCACGACTACGACCTTGACAACCGAAGCACGTACCCTCCCTAGAACACTCTCCGTTGGTTTTTCTGCAAAAGCGCAGCAAGCGCAAAGCATGACCAAGACGCTACAAAAGTATCGCACTGTGCACATTTCGCTCCTTTCCAGATTGGATAAAGAAGTATACATCGAATAGCGACTCGACGAGCATCGCCGGGTGCCACATCCTTGCGCCTTTTTCCTGGCGCAAGGGTGGGAAGCGATGAACCTCTCCGCATCCGCCTGTTCCCTATTCTCTGTTTTTCTAGCGCTTCCCCAAAAAAATATTCCGCCACGTGATTTTCGCGCCGTCGTGGTGCCCGACAAGATTCCTTCTGCAGATCATTACCCTCGCGAGGCGCACAATCATTTCGAGGTATCCTTCACAATCAGCGCCGAAGCGATGTGCCCAGGGTTTGACGCAGGGCGGCTGGGCACATGCAAGCATCAAAAAACGCCGTAACTCCTTTGATAGGACGATTTTGCAAATAACTCCTTTGTTTTGACGATTTTGCAGCGATGCCCGTGCCGCATCTCATTGAAAACAAGGATTTTGCTCACAAAATATGGGTGGGGGTGGGTATCAAGGTAGTTAACAGAGCAGGGCACCTATCCGTGCTGTCATCCTGAGCGTAGCGTAGCGGAGCCGAAGGACCTGCATTTTGCGCACGAGGCCGCAAGGATGGGACATCTACAGCTGTAGATCTTTATCTATAACTGACCCCTGACTCCTGATCCCTGAACCCTGCTTTCACGCTTTTCGCCCCAGATTATTCCGCCACGCATAGCCGTCGCGCTCCAGCAGATGATCGGAGCACTCCGGACCCCACGACCCGGCGATGTAGTTGGGAAAGACCTCAGGCGATTTGTTGGCCCACGCATCCAGAATCGGCATGCACAGCGCCCATGTGGTCTCCACGCCGTCGCGATGCGCAAAGAGAGTTTGGTCCCCGAGCATGGCGTCCAGCAGCAGCCGTTCATAGCCATTGGCGCTCGATTTGCCGAACGCCTCTGCGTAATCGAAGTCCATATTCACCGGGCAAACGGCCATATCCGCCGACGTGGGCACCTTGGCCCCGAAGCGCAGCGCAATCCCCTCGTCGGGCTGAATGCGTATGGTGAGCAGGTTGGGCTGAATCTCACGGCACGGTCCGCTGGCCGCCAGCCGGTCGAAGATCAGCAGCGGCGGCTGCTTGAATTGAATGTTGATTTCCGTGGCTCGCTTCTTCAGCCGCTTGCCCGCGCGCAAATAGAACGGAACGCCGGCCCAGCGCCAGTTCTCGATCTGAACCCTCATCGCGGCATAAGTCTCCGTGCCCGACTCGGGATTGACCCGGTCCTCGTCGCGGTAGCCCGCCACGTGCTGGCCGTCCACCATTCCCGGCCCATACTGGCCGCGCACCGCATTCAGGATCGGAATGGAAGGAATCGCGCGCCAGACTTTCAGTTTCTCGCGTCGCACGCTGTCGGCTTCAAAGCTCGATGGCGGCTCCAGCGCGACAAGGCTCAGCAGTTGCATCACATGGTTCTGCACCACGTCGCGCAGCGCGCCAGCCTTTTCGTAGAACGGACCGCGACCCTCAACGCCCAGCGTTTCCGCCACGGTAATCTGCACATGATCAATGTAATTGCGGTTCCAGATCGGCTCGAAGATTCCGTTGGCAAACCGGAACACCAAAAGGTTTTGAACGGTTTCTTTGCCGAGGTAGTGATCGATGCGGAAGACCTGCTCCTCCTGGAAGACAGCATTTACCTGGCGATTCAGTTCGCGGGCTGAATCCAGGTCGTGGCCGAATGGCTTTTCGATCACAATTGCGGCCTTGCCATGTTCGGGCTGCGCCATTCCCTGCGCGCCCAGATTTTCGATAATTCCGGCAAAGAACTCCGGCGCGGTGGCCAGATAGAACAGCCGCCCGCCGCCGACATTTTTCTCTTTGCCGATGCGGTCTAACTCAACCTTCAGTCCCGCATAATCCGCGGGATCGTCAAAGTTGAGCGAGAAGTAACTTATGCGGTCGGCGAATTCGTTGAGTTTGGGTGCGCCCGTTTCAACGCCGCCAAATTCGACGATGCCCGCGCGCATGTCCGCGGAAAACTCATCGCCCAGCGCTCGCCGCGCCACGCCAACAATGGCGAATTTTTCAGGCAACAGTTTGTTCTGCTCCAGGTGAAAGAGCGCAGGAAGCAGCTTTCGCTTGGTCAGGTCGCCCGAGGCGCCAAAGATCACAAGAATCACTGGCTCGGGAATTCTCTCGCTGCCGAGAGGAACATGGGATAGGTCTTCGGAGCTAACACTCATCTGCATCGTTGCCATAACTAAGTCACCTCCGGCGCTCTTCACGCGCCACCTGAACCAACTAATTCGTCGAGTTACTCCACTTTCACCGCATGACCGCCAAACTCACTGCGCAAGATAGCCAGCATACGATCGGTGAAGTTATTCACCTCGCGTGAACGAATGCGCCTCATCAGCGACTCCGTGATAACCGGCGCGGATACATTCAGATCGATTGCTTCGACTACTGTCCAGCGACCTTCACCCGAGTCCTCAACGAAAGCCTCGAGGCCCTTCAACGTTGGATTCTTGCCGAGCGCGTCCGAGATCAAATCCAGCAGCCAACTGCGCACCACACTGCCGTAGCGCCATATTTCAGCTATCTGCGGCAGGTTCAGCGCCATCTCCTGCTTCCTCTCCAGAATCGTAAATCCTTCCGCATAAGCCTGCATCATTCCGTACTCGATCCCGTTATGAATCATCTTTACAAAGTGGCCTGCGCCGCCCGGGCCAACGTGCCCCCAACCTTTGTCCGGCGCCGGAGCCAGCGTCTCGAAGATAGGCCGCAGATACTCGACCGGCTCCCTGTCACCGCCGATCATCATGCTATAGCCTTCTTTAAGTCCCCAAACACCACCCGAAGTTCCCACGTCCACAAACTGCAACCCCTTCGCTGTAACTTCCTTGTATCTGCGCATCGAGTCTTTGTAATTCGAGTTACCGCCGTCGATCAGGATATCGCCGGGACTTAGCAGCGGCGCCAGCTTCGCAATTGTCTGGTCGACTGGGTTGCCCTGCGGGACCATAATCCAGATGGCGCGCCGGCCTTTAAGCTTTTGAGCAAGCTCTTCGAGTGTGGATGCTCCCGTGTTTCCAGTGGCAGTCAGCCGCGCCACCGCCTCGGCACTGAAGTCGAAGCCTACAACCTGGTGTCCGCCCAGCCGCAGACGCTCCGCCATATTGCCGCCCATCTTGCCCAGGCCAATCAATCCCAGTTGCATTGTTTCCTCCTGTGTCTAAAGAACCCCCAGGCTCGCCAGTTCGCGCCGAAGAGATTCAGCCCCCTCAAACCGGATAGCCTTTATCCCGGCTGCCACAGCCCCGGTCACATTTTCCGCACGGTCGTCGATGAAGAGAATCCGCTCCGCTGGCCTGCCCAGAATATCCAGCGCCCGCTGGTAGATGGCCGGCTCCGGCTTGCGCAAGCCAAGATAGCAGGAGCTGAGCGCCACCTTAAAAAGTTCGCGAAGCCCGAAGTGGTCGAAGCGGTACTCGTTCGTTTCGCGCGCCTCGTTGTTCAATGCGCCCAGCAGACACTGATTCGATGCAGCAAGTTCCTTAAGGATTCCCAGCGCGCCATCCGGTTGCGGCTTCGATTGGGTGAGCATGGAAGCGAAAAACTCGTCGCGGGAGAAGCTGCGCGGCTCGTAAAAAATGGTTGCGTTCAGGTACTCCGCCAGAGAAATGGACGCGCGCTCCCAAGCGTCGTAATAGTCTACGTGCAGCGCCTCAAAGGCCGCCAAATCGAGCTGAAAGTGGCTGATGACAGCGGCGCGTTCCCGCTGGTCCCAGCCGTTGGTCAGCAGGACCCCGCCCACATCAAAGAGGATTACGTCGAAGGGGAAAATCGGCGCCTCCAATGCGCTTGCGCGCGTTATGCCGGCTTGGTCACGTCTTCGCGCTGATACTTAGCCTCGATGGCCAGCACCTTGTTGAAGCGCCGCACAAAACGTTCTTCCGTGGCGCAGAACTGTGCCGCGACAAACCGGTCCACAATCTCGAATGCCAGCGCCGAACCAATGATGCGAGCTCCCAGCACCAGCACGTTCATATCGTCGTGCTCCACGCCCTGGTGCGCCGAGTAAGTATCGTGACACATCCCAGCGCGAATTCCAGGAATCTTGTTGGCTGCCACACACACTCCCACACCAGAGCCGCAGATGAGAATGCCGCGCGGCACATCTCCCCGCTGCACTGCCAGACCCACCTTCAGGGCAAAGTCAGGATAATCCGATGGCTCCGCGTTGTAAGCGCCAAGGTCCACCACTTCGTGGCCGGCCTTTGCAAGATAAGCGCGGACTTCCTCTTTGAGGGAAAAGCCCGCATGATCCGATCCGATGACAAGCTTCACGATGCACTCCTAGCTCATAGCTCTTAGCTTCTAGCTTCTAGCTTATCCGTTTCCCGCCCCGGACTTTGAAGCCGCGAGCGGGAGGATAAAGCTGAAGGCTAAAGGCTAGCAGCTAGTAGCTGACTTACTTCACAAGCTTCCGCGCCCGCGCCGCGACATTCTCTGCACTGAAGCCAAGCTCGGCCAGCACCTTCGCTCCCGGCGCAGATGCTCCAAACCTGTCCAGCCCGATCACGTCGCCATCCAGGCCAACATACTTCCACCAGCCTAAGGTAGCGCCCGCCTCGACCGCCAGCCTGGGCACGCTGGCCGGCAACACGCTGGCCTTGTATTCCGCTGACTGCTCTTCGAAGAGCTTCCAGCTCGGGAAGCTCACCACGCGCGCGGCGATTCCTTCTCCGGCAAGCAGCTTCGCGGCCTCCACGCACGGCCAGACCTCACTGCCCGTGCCGATCAGCACGATCTGAGGTTTTGGCGCATCTTCCAAAACGTACGCGCCCTTGCTCACTCCGGCGTACAAGTCGCGCGTCGCAGGGTCGATCACCGGCAAATCCTGCCGGCTGAGCGCAAAAAAGCTCGGACCCTTGCGTTCCAGCGCCAGCCTCCACACCGCAGCCGTCTCGTTGGCGTCCGCTGGACGGAAATCCGTCAAACCAGGAACCGCGCGCAACGCCAGTAAATGTTCGATTGGCTCGTGCGTCGGCCCATCTTCGCCCACGGCAACCGAGTCGTGCGTGAAGACAAACAGCGAATGAACCTGCATCAACGCCGCGAGCCGAATCGCGGGTTTCGCATAATCGGAAAACACAAAGAACGTTGACCCGAATGGAACGAGCCCGCCATGAGCGGCGATTCCGTTCACCGCCGCGCTCATGCCGAACTCGCGCACGCCAAAAAAGACATTGCGTCCGATTGGATCTTCGTGGAAGTTTGCGCCCGGCTTGAAGATGGTTTTTGTTGATGAGGTCAGATCGGCTGCCCCACCAAACAACTCCGGCACTTGCTCAGCGATTGCATTCATCACCGCTCCGCCAGCATTGCGCGTGGCCATCGCCTTGGTCGGGGGAAAGCTGGGAATTGCCTTTTCCCAACCAGCTCTGAGCGTGTCCTTCTGCGTGCGTTCAAACTCCGCCGCGAGCTCCGGATTGGCCGCACAATAGCCCTCGAAAAGCTTCTTCCACGCTGCCTCCTGGCTCGCGCCGCGATCAATCGCTTTGCGCCAGTTGGCCAACGCGTCCGCAGGAAGATAAAAGCTCTGGTCTTCCGGAAAGCCAAAGAACTTTTTGGTCGCGGCCACGCCTTCTACGCCCAGAGGCTCGCCATGCGACTTATTGCTGCCGGCCCTGGGGCTGCCGTAGCCGATCACCGTGCGCACCGCGATGAACGACGGCCTGTTTGTCTCCGCTTTGGCTGCTTCAATCGCCGCTTCAATCGCCGCCAGATCGTTGCCGTCAGCCACGCGCTGCACGTGCCAGTGGTACGCCGCGAAGCGCTCCAGCGGGTCCTCGGTATAACTCAGGCTTGTGGGCCCATCCAGCGAAATCTGGTTGTCGTCGTAGAGAAAAATCAGCTTGCCCAGCCCCAGCGTTCCTGCCAGCGAGGCGGCCTCGTGCGAAACGCCCTCCATCAGGTCGCCATCGCCCAGCATCGCATAGGTGTGGTGGTCCACCACGTTAAAACCGGGACGGTTGTAGACAGCGGCCAAGTGCTTTTCAGCAATCGCCATGCCCACAGCCATCGCGATGCCCTGTCCCAGCGGCCCGGTTGTCACTTCCACGCCGTCCAGATGGCCGCGCTCCGGATGGCCCGGAGTGCGCGAACCCCATTGGCGGAAGCCCTGCAGATCTTCCATCGTCACTTTGTAGCCGGAAAGAAACAGCGTCGCATAGAGCATTGCCGAGGCGTGCCCATTCGACAGCACGAAGCGGTCCCGGTCAGCCCATTTGGAGTGCGACGGATTGTGCTTCATAAGCTTGTGAAAGAGCAGGTAGGCCATGGGCGCGCAACCCAGCGGAGCGCCGGGATGGCCGCTATTGGCCTTTTGCACCTCGTCCACGGCCAGCAGCCGCAGCGTGTTGATGGATAGTTGGTCGAGTGAGTGGTCCGCAAGGCTGGCAGTCATGAATTTCCCCTTCAAGAAAATCATACCTGTTCCATTTCGTTCAAATGGGATACGCCAAGTTTTCCGCACCCTGCCAGGAGCGCACGCTGATTGCGAGGCAGATTATTGCTGCGGCGAATCATGCCCAGCGTTCTTTTTCTCTTCGTCGGCTTTATATGCCTCTATTGCCTTGTTCCTCCACTCGTCCGCCTTGGCTACGTCGTCTTTGCGAGCCTCCTCGGCACCAAAGTCCACATCAGCTTTGCGGCGGTACATCAGGTTCACATAGGCCATAGCATCGCCATAGTTTGGCCGGTTCTCCACAGCGCGGTTGAGGTACGCCAGACCTTCCTCGATGAGCGCACTATTTTGCGCCTTAATTTTTTCCATCAGCACTGCAGGGGCCTTGGTGTTGCCCTCGCCATCATCGTTCATGCCTGCTGGCGTCTACGCATCGAGTACGTTCTGGTGCGCCTCCTGCCAGTCAATCACGCCGACGGTATAGGCCGCTTCTGGGTCCTTCGGATCTTCGGCCAGCATCTTTTTCTGCCATGCCTTGGCATCGTCCAGCTTATTTACGCTGTAATAAACACCCGCAACCTGCTTCATGCTGTTCACATCGTGCGGATTCGCATCCAGAACCTGCTGGAAGATTTCGATTGTATGCTGCGCGATTTTGAGGTTATCCGGCGTATCCAACCCAGGCACTACATATTGCTCGCGTGCTGTGCCCAGGTACGCCTTGGCTATGATCAGGCCAGGGTCCAGCTCCGTCGCTCTCTGAAAGTGACGGATTGCCTCGTCATAACGCGCTTTCTTGTACTCCTTATACCCCTTGTTCAATTCGTCACGAGCTTCGAGTTTTTTGATGGTTGACGGATGCGTGGAATTTTCGGCAGACGTTTGCCCTACGGCTGAAAAGCTAATGATGGAGAGGATCGCATAGCTGGCAGCGGCATACTTCAGAGTGCTGAAGGAATTGCGGGAATTGAACAAATTGCACCTCGAACGCTCAAGTTAGAGGATTTTCAATTGAATGAACCATGATAACCCGATGCGCGCGCCGGACGGGAGCCTTTGGCACGCGGCGTCAAATTGTGCATGCCAATGAAATGCGCCAACTTTCCCGCACCCCGCCCGTACCCTCGTGCATCCATTCAAGTAAAGGCCAAATCCGGCAGAAGTGAAGACTGAGCTTCATTCCGCCGCGGCCGGGGTTTCCGGCACCTTACAGGCTTAACGCAGAACTCTGCACAACAAGCACCACGAAGGAGATTTCCCCTATGGCATATGAACTTGCGCCGCTTCCCTACGACTACTCCGCTCTGGAGCCGTTCATCGACACCGAGACGATGAAGATTCACCACGACAAGCATCACCAGACCTATGTGAACAACCTGAATGCCGCACTGGCCAACCACCCCGAGTTGGCCGCGAAACCCGTTGACGACCTGCTCCGCGATTTGGCGAAGGTCCCCGAGGAGATTCGCACTGCGGTACGCAACAACGGCGGCGGCCACGCCAACCACACGGCCTTCTGGCCCCTGATGGGCAAGGTCGGTACTGCGGGCGTGGGCGGCGCGCCCACCGGCGCTATCGCCGCACAGATCACCGCGGACTTCGGTGACTTCGAGGCTTTCAAGAAGACCTTCAACGAGACCACCGCCAAGCAGTTCGGCTCCGGCTGGGGCTGGCTGGTCTTCCAGGGAGGCAAGCTGAAGGTGATCACCACTGCCAACCAGGAGTCGCCGCTCTCCCAGGGCCTCTATCCCATCCTTTTCAACGATATTTGGGAGCACGCATACTACCTGAAATACCAGAACCGCCGGCCCGACTACCTCGCCGCCTGGTGGAACGTCGTGAATTGGAACGAAGTCAATCGCCGCTTTGCCCTGGCCAGAGGCTAAGAACCGCAAATACGGCTTTTAGCTTCTAGCCGCTAGCTCGAATCGTGCGCGTGGAACCTGTTACGCTCACGATGGTTGTGAATGCATTATTCGCACTTCCAACCAGCGGCTGGGAGCTGGAGGCTGGGGGCTAGAAGCTCATTTCGCGCAACTTTTTCTCCCATCGCGTGTCTAAATTCAGTGGTTCGATGGAGAGACTTATGCGAAATCTCGTTCTATTCCCGCTGGCAGCGGTTCTTGCCCTTGTACCAGCTGCATGCTCACAGTCCGGCCAGTTCGTTGTCGCACAGCACGGCACGCCTGTCGGCACGGCCAGCTTCACCGTCACTGCCCTGCCCAACGGCTATGACTCTGAATCGCAGGTCAGCATCAAGATGGATAAGCTCGATTACACCCTGGCCAAAACCGAGCACCTATCGAAGGCTAACCATCTCCGCAATGTGCAGTTGAACGCCAGCGTCAACAGCAAGGCCGTCAACGTCACCGCCGCTCCGGCGCAGAAAACTGATCCGAACCCGGGCGTTCTGCTGAACATCACGGCGGACGGCAACACCATCAACACGGCCTTGCCCGCACACCCCGGCGCGGTCTTTCTTCCCGACTTCGACCCTGGCGCACTGGAAACCTTGCTGGCCCTCGGCGTTGCGCAAAACAACCGCGACCTCTGGGCCATCATCCCTAAAAAGGCGGGCTCCGTTGAGCCAGTTCAATTGGCCACATTGCCCGACGAACAGGGCACGCTCGACGGCAACCCCATCGTCGTACATCATCTGGTCGCGACCATCGCAGGCGCTCCCACGGATCTCTTCTCCGGACCGGAAAATCAGCTTCTCCAAGCTGAGCTTCCGCAGAAAGGATTCGCCCTGGTTCGCAAGAACTTTGTGCTAACCCCGCCTGCCAAGCCTGGTCCGCCGCCGGCAGATCGCGCTTCGGCTGCGCCCGCCGCTCCGCCGGCCCAGTAAGGCTTCTTGCAGGCAACTATCATCGGGGGCGGTTTGTCGCGTTTTTCAAACCGCCCTGCCCGCAGCGACTCCCGATGCCCACGCCCACTGGAAGTTGTAGCCGCCCAGTTGCCCGGTCACATCGACTGCTTCGCCGATAAAGAAAAGCCCTGGCGTCGTGCGCGCCTCCATGGTCCGCGCCTGCAAGTCGCAAGTATCCACGCCTCCTGCAGTTACTTCGGCTTTTTCAAACCCCTCGGTGCCTACCGGGTGAAACTCCCATCGGTGCAGGCGCCGCTCACATTCTTCCAATGCCGCGTTTGACCAGCCTTTGGGTGCGCCGATCTCAGCCAGATAATTCGCCAACCTCTGCGGCAACACCTCGCGCAGCGCCAGCCGAAGCGCTACAATATCGCGCCGCGCTCCCGGCTGTTTCAAGCTCGCAAAGAGGTCCGCCTGAGCGGCAATGCCCGGCGCAAAATCCACTTTGAGCGGCTCACCCGGCCTCCAATACGATGACGCCTGCAAGACCGCTGGCCCGCTCAGCCCGCGATGCGTCAGCAGCATTTTTTCCCGGAATTTCGCTTTGCCCGCGGAGGCCACGATATCCGCTGCGACTCCGGCCAGGGCGGTCCAACCATCCTCTGCACCGCCCAGCACCAACGGAACCAGCGCCGGGCGCGGCTCGATCACCTTCAGGCCAAGCTGTGCGGCCAACTCATATCCCAGCCCCGTAGCTCCCATTTTCGGAATCGACAGCCCGCCGGTCGCCACTACCAGCGCATCGGCGCGGAACTCACCCAGCGAAGAAGAAACGCGAAAACCGCCCGAGCCGCCACGCTCAACCGCTATCCCGCGCGCATTCAGGACTAACTCCACGCCGCCCAATTCGCACTCCGCCAACAACGTGTCGAGAATTGCTCGCGCCGAGCCATCGCAGAAGAGTTGCCCCAGCGTCTTTTCATGCCAGGGTATTCCATATTTCTTGACCAACTCTATAAAGTGCTGAGGCTGGTAAAGCGCCAGCGCTGACTTCGCAAAATGCGGATTTTCCGACTGAAAATTGTCAGGGCCGCAGTGCAGATTCGTAAAATTGCAGCGGCCGCCGCCGGAGATAAGAATTTTTCGGCCCGGCTGCCCATTGTGTTCGAGCAGCAGAACCCGCCGCCCACGCTGGCCCGCGACTGCCGCGCACATCAACCCAGCCGCTCCCGCGCCCAAAACAATCACATCGAATTGGCGCAGGTCAGCGGGCATAGGGCCTTATTCAGAATAGATGCCAAACGGTGTAAGGAACAGGATCGAAGGCTATTAGCCTTGGAATCTCTTAAATGTGCGATGATGATCGTGATGTGGTCCACTTGCCATTTTGGCCGTAACAGTCACCCGTCGGACCAGTCAATCGTATGTACATTGAGGTACGTGGCGGCTCAAAACCGCTTTGGGTATATGAATTCTGCTGCTATCTTCCCGACGGAGAGATGGCCTTCAGCTACCACAAACATCCCGAACTTCCCAGACCTAGTTGGCTTCGGGTTCCCGAAGGCAGTCAACTGCGTGAACAGGCGACCAGCTCCAAAAACCCTGAAAGACCCATCTTTGAGAGTCGCAGCATGCGCGGGGACGCCGAGAGTATCTTGGCCTTCTACCAAGATTGCATCGACTGCGGAGGTTTGGACCGCATTGAAAATCCAGTTGTAGATCACGTACTGGAAATGACTCAACTCTCCCGCATCGAACCGGGCTTCTATGCGGAAAATTCTGAATTTTACTTCAGCCTTGAGATTTTCCAACACAAAAAAACCGTCTTTTGGACAGTCGAGTACGGCCAAAAACTCCCTCCCTCCTTTCGTAGCAAGAAGGAACCCAAATATTTACTTTATGGCGGCGAGCAGAATGGCCGCGTAACTCTGCGCAATCCAGATTCAGGCGATGAGTATTGGACCCCGGCAAAAGCCATGACCGATTCCAAGCCAAAATTCATCTTGGGCGCAAAGCGAGAACGAGAGCGGGAAAAGCGACTGCCAATCCTCTGGTCACTCCTCCCTTCTTGGATGCAGTTCGACTTGACGGAGGAGACCATGGGGACTGCGACTCCTACCCCAGCACAGAACCGCTGGGCTGCCAGCATCTACTGCATGAAGTTTGAGGGCTGCCCGCACGAAAAGCTCGAAGCTTGCCTGAACTATCTTGACCAACAGGGCTTTGATGGAACTGGGATCGAACAACCGGACCGCAGCTATTTCCTTACCTGTTTTGAGGGCGGTAGACACATGGAGGTTGACATCAAAACAGAGATAGGGGAATCCGGCTACATTATCGTGGTCAGCACTCTTGATACCCCATCACTCTATCTTCATTATTTTGCGCCGGGAACAGAACTACCTGGCAAGAACCCCTGAATCCAAGCTAGTTCATCAAATTGCCGTACAGACGCAAAAAAGCCATGCCGTGTTGGCATGGCTTTTTGCTTTGAATTAATTGCCGGCAATTACCTAATCTCCCACACAGTTACCCGTGCAGTACCATCGGCCCAGCGAGGCTTAACTTCCGTGTTCGAGATGGGAACGGGTGATCCCTCGCAGTATAGTCACCGGCAAACTTTTGATGGCGCTTGGCGGGTGGTTGCCCGCAGCCTGCCGCGGCGTCTGTTTTATTCCGGATGGTTTCTCCCGGAGGCCCACAGGAACGCGGATTGCAATCTGGCGCCAAAAAACTTGCTAATACAAAAATTTGCAACGAAATTGATTGGTGTTACAAGGCTTGCAAGAAGAAAGTCCGCTTTAACTGCGCGGAGTTAATTCTATGGACAAGCCGAACGGGCGATTAGTACTGGTAAGCTTCACGCATTACTGCGCTTTCACGCCCAGCCTATCAACCAGATGGTCTTTCTGGGCCCTTCAGGGAGATCTCATCTTGGAGCGTGCTTCCCGCTTATATGCATTCAGCGGTTATCACAACCGAACTTCGCTACCCAGCCATGCCCTTGGCAGGACAACTGGAACACAAGAGGTTCGTCCATCCCGGTCCTCTCGTACTAAGG
>JBEKQD010000019.1:0-51369 GCA_049520075.1 Occallatibacter sp.
ACGAGGAAGGCCCTCACAATGACCGCTGGCTGGTTTCTTATGCTGACTTCATGACCCTGATGTTCGCTCTTTTTGTTGTGCTCTTCGCCTCGGCTTATCACGACAAGAAGGCCATTCAGAGAGTATCTAAAGCAGTTAAGAACGGCTTTCAGGAAATGGGAGCCTTTTCAGACAGTTATGGCTGGCAAGACAAGTCAACTGGAGCTATAACGACCGTCGATACTTCAGTCAACCCGCCTGAAGGCGAGAGAGCGAATCCGATTGCGTCACCAGCCGGCGCGGGCATAGACATGGCGGAATTGCACCGAAAACTAAACAAAGCCCTCGGCCAGGAGATTGAACGCCAGGAAATTGGCATACGCATGACCCCGGAAGGTTTCGTAATCAGCCTTCATGAGCTGGGATTCTTTGACAGCGGAGCCGCAAGGCTGCAGCCTGGAGCAGAAGGCAAGATTAAGCGCATTGCGGCGGTTCTGACCCAGTACGGTCTCGATATGCGAGTGGAAGGGCATTCCGATAATGTACCGATTCATAATGCCTCGTTTAGTTCAAATTGGGACCTGTCGACCGCGCGGGCAATGGCGGTGGCGATGATGCTGATTGATGAGTCAGGCATTGATCCAGGCCGGATTTCAATTGCAGGCTATGGGCAATATCATCCGAGCGCGAGCAACGATACTCCAGAAGGCCGCAGAGCGAACCGGCGAGTGGATATTGTTGTAGTAGCTGAGTCCAGTCGACCCCGTGCCAAGACTCCTTAATGTGTTACAGAAACCGTGCGTTGGGAATTGTCTAAGGACCAGGGCGCTTATCGGATCCTAAGAAACGCGCCCCCGCTGGCTCAACGCAGTCACGTTAATTGTGATACTGAATAGATAATGGCAGACGGCCCTTCGACACGGAAGGATTCACCGCCGGCCTTCAATAGCCCTAGGAATGACTCGGAACGAACTGGGACAGTATGTTGAACTTACCACCCTGGTAGCCATCTATTTGCACATTGAAATAGCTCCTATGGTCTGGCTTTAAATAAACCTTCCCGGCAGCGCCATCGATGTAGGTCGGGTCGGTTACCATCTTGACGAAGACCGCTCGACCTTCGTTGGTAATAGCGGCGGATGCAATGTTTAGCACCTCGTTGATTGCGTCCCGGAGGAGCTCTTCAAGCGGTGCCGCACGAAGGTGCTCTTTCACTGCCGTGTCCGGGAGTCCCACCAGAGCCCCGCCAAGAGAGCCCATTAGAGGTAGATCAGCCTTGACGATAATCGCAGTATTGTGAGGAAGAAGATTGTAGATGCCGAATATTTGCTTGATCTTGGCATCCGGCGGCGCCAAAGGGGTTTGGACAAAGGTCACCTTGCGGCTGATCAGCTGAGTAAAGCATCGAGAAAGTACGAATGGAGTAGCTTCTGACACGAGTTAGCACCCTCCCAAAATCGGGGCCAAAGCGTTTTGCACATCTTCCGGGCTAAATGGTTTGCAGATGAGAAACGTTGCTCCCGAGTTCATGGCGAGATCTTTCATGCTCGTCGAGTTCTCTGACGTGATGAATCCGAAAGGGACCATGTTCTGTTCTGCTCTTACTTGCATCAGAAAGTCGATCCCTGACATCTCCGGCATGTTCCAGTCCGAAAGAATCAGCTTCGGCTGTTCAGTGTGGAGCTTTTCCAAAGCTTGCACACCATTCTCAGCTTCGCCCACTGCAAGGCTGCGATAGCCGGCTTGCCGGATCGCACGCTGGATTATCATACGCATTGTTTTACTGTCGTCAACTAGAAGAATATCCAAGCGATCGCCTCCTGAGCTTGTCTTGTCAGACAAGCTGCTGAGTCAGTGGGAGATCCCACTGTGTTCTCATCACTATCGGCTCAATTAATCGAAGCGGTCAGGGGAAATTGTCAAATTATTATCGCTTTGGCTCGAGATTAGGCACTCCGCTCACGCAGACGCCTGAAAGCAGACTACTTGCTGAACATGAAACAACACGGTCAGAGTCAAGCGGCTCGCCCATCAGGCCGTGGCCCTTCCAAGTCGCATCAATACCACCTCCAATTCGAATGAATTCTAGCGCATTGTGCCAAATAATACTGACCAAACCCGCGCCATTCTAGCCGGCTCATGGCAAAGCGCCGCCGACGATTCTTGCGAGATGCGCAGAGGATCGGAGATCGTCAGCCTGGCAAGTCCTTGACTATTAACTGATTTAGGCACTGATGCGGCGCAAAACTGACGGCCTTAGCCTCCAAGTGAAAGCTGCTATCAGACCTGTCTAAACACTACTTATTCAATGGAGTCGAGCGAACAGTGCCACTTTCAGTTCCTTGAACCAATCCGTGTGATATGTCGATAAAGAATCTTCGAACTTAGCCGTCTGCAAAAACCTCAAAGTTCGCCGTTGAGATAAACGCAGTCCAGCAAAGCAGGAAGGGATCATGGACAACACTTCTTTGGAAGATCAGGAGACAATTCGAGAGTTTCTGGTCGAGAGCCATGAAAACCTCTCTCGTTTGGACCAGGACCTGGTTGAATTGGAGAAGCATCCACAGGATGCGAATCTGCTGGGAAGCATTTTCCGTACCATTCACACCATCAAAGGCGCATGCGGCTTTCTGTCCTTCTCAACTTTAGAAGGAATCACTCACAAGGCCGAGACACTTCTGAGCCAATTGCGCGACGGCAAGCGAAACCTTACTCCGGCACTCGTATCCTTGATTTTGGAGACTGTTGACGCCACTCGCAAAGTACTGGCTTCAATTGAGACTTGCGGGAACGAAGGCTCACTTGCCTTTGAAGATTTAACAGAACGCCTGCACGCTGCTGCGGAATTGAAGGTCGAACTTGAGAGCCCGCCAAATCCCGTTCAGACCAGCCAGGTTGCGGTGCCTTCCTTAAAATCAGAACCTCCGGCTGAGACGAAAGTCCCGGTTCTTCAAGAAGCGATCCAACCCGTCACTGAAAAAGTGGATGACCGGCGTAAAGGTGACGACAGGAGAAAGGAAGATAGGCGGACAGAGGAAGATGCCGAACGGCATTCTGCCGCAGCTGATTCCAATATCCGGGTCGGAGTAGGGCTGCTCGACAAGCTCATGGATCTTGTGGGAGAGTTGGTACTTACCCGGAACCAAATTCTTCAGTTCAACACCGACCGGGAGGACGCTGCTCTCAACGCGACTTCACAGCGGCTCAACTTAATCACTACAGAGTTGCAAGAAGGCGTGATGAAGACGCGCATGCAGCCCATTGGAGTGGTGTGGAACAAGTTCCCACGCGTAGTACGGGACATTTCAGTTGCCCTGGGGAAGAATATTCAGCTCGAGATGGATGGAGCCGAAACGGAGCTCGATCGGACCATCATTGAGGCCATCAAAGATCCTATGGTGCACTTGGTTCGCAATTCGTGCGACCACGGTATTGAAACACCAGAGGTCCGCATGAGTGCCGGCAAGGCGCCCCAGGGGACACTGACCCTTCGCGCGTATCACGAAGGCGGTCAGGTAAATATCGAGATTAGTGATGATGGAGCAGGGATTGACATTTCGCGCGTCAAGCAGAAGGCGCTGGAGAATGGGCTCCTCAGGCCTGAACAGGTTGAAAAGCTGAGTGACCGAGAGGCTCTTAGTCTTATTTTCGAACCGGGATTCTCGATGGCCAAGACTGTCACCAATATTTCTGGGCGCGGCGTTGGCATGGATGTGGTCAAATCCCATATCGAGAAGATCGGTGGTGTCGTTGATGTCTTCAGCCGCCCCGGCGAAGGCACAACAATCAAGATCAGAATTCCACTCACGCTTGCCATCATTCCCGGTCTTGTGATCACCAGCGGCGGCGAACGATTTGTTATCCCACAGGTGAGCCTGCTCGAACTGCTCCGGCTCGAGGGAGATTCTGATGGAAAGCACATTGAGTATGTCCACGGAACGCCAGTTTACCGGCGTCGCGGTAGCCTGCTCCCTATTACTTACTTGAATCAGGTGCTGGGGCTGAAACCTGCCGAAGGACTCGAGGCAGTCAGCATGGTAGTCCTGCAGGCCGAAGATCGCCAGTTCGGGCTTGTTGTGGACGGCATCAACGACACCCAGGAAATAGTAGTCAAGCCTCTCGGCAAGCAACTCAAAGGTCTAACTCTTTACGCAGGTGCGACGATTATGGGTGATGGCCGCGTGGCCCTCATTCTCGACGTGCTGGGCATAGGTCAGCGCTCCGGCGTGTTTGGCGAAGAATTGCATGAACAGACGCGAGCAGAAGACAAACAGAAAACGCAATCCGAAATAGAGCAGCAACGATTGCTCCTATTCTGCGCAGGTTCTTTCGATCGTTTGGCCGTTCCTCTATCTCTTGTTGCCAGACTCGAAGAGTTTCCGCAGTCCGCCATCGAACGCGCAGGCGGTGGGCAAGTTGTGCAGTATCGGGGCCGCATACTTCCGTTGGTGTCTCTTAGGGACGTGCTCGAACCGGGTACTTCAGCCAGCGGCCAGGCGCCCGACCCGGTGCAGGTGGTTGTCTTCAACGACGGCGACCGCAGCGTTGGTATGGTAGTCGACGAGATATTGGACGTCACCGAAGAAGCGGTGACAGTGCGACAGAAGTCGAAGCGCAAAGGCCTGCTCGGCTCAGCAGTGGTCGCGAAGCGTGTCACCGATTTCCTCGATCTCAACGAAGTCATTCACGCCTGCGAGGGAAATTGGGACAAAAACGCGGATGGGCTTGAGAGTGGCAAGAAGATTCTCGTCGCTGATCCCTCTGCGTTTTCGCGAGGTTTGGTCCGTAGTGGTTTGGAGATGGCGGGCTACATTGTTTTCGAGGCCGCTAGCCTGGACGAAGCAATTGCCAGGTTGGAGCAGCAGCCTGTAAACGTCGTCGTGGCTGCACTGGATCTTCCTCCCAATGGTGCTTCGGCGCTGCTCGCGGCTATCTGCAGCCGGCCAGAGTGGGAAAAGATTCCGGTCATGGCGGTCGCAGATTCAACCGATCATGTTTTGGCTACAGCCATTCGGACGGCGGGTTTCAAGGACTGCCAGTCGAAAGCTGACTCAGTTGCCATTCTTGAATCGGTGACAAAGCTTGCATCAGCGGCCGCGCAGGCTGAGTTAACGCTTGAATGTGTCGGAGAAAAGGGATAACAAATGGCAATCGATACTACGACAACGAAATCCACGGTGGCGCAGACGAGTGGGCAGTTCTCTACGTTTTTCGTGGCGGACCTTTTCTTCGGCGTAGATGTTCTCCACGTCCAGGAAGTGCTGCGCGCCCAGCAGATGACTTCAGTGCCTCAGGCCCCGCATGTCATCGAGGGATTGATTAATCTCCGCGGTCAGATTGTCACCGCCATCGATATGCGGCGTCGCCTGGGGCTGCCCCAACGCTCTGGAGACTTGGCGCCGATGAATATTGTGGTCCGCACCGCGGACGGAGCTGCAAGCTTGTTGGTTGACGAGATTGGAGATGTGCTGGATATGGATTCAGCCACCTACGAACGTCCACCTCAAAATCTCGATCCCGCGGCAAGAGAACTTATCCGTGGCGTTTACAAGTTGAAGGACCGGTTGTTGTTGGTCCTCGATGAGGAGAAAACGGTCGATATTACAGTCGGAAAGGCAGCTTAGCGCCGTTCACTCGGCGCGAGCTCGGCACATTGTGTTAGGCATTCCGCGAGAGCCTCTTGACTTTCGCAAAGCAAGATCAGCAAGCGAATCAGCGCCGAAAACGGCATAGTAAAGCACCATGAATATCGCGAGGAGCAAAAGAGATGGCAAGGCAAACAAGCAAAGATCGTCAGGTACCATCCAGCCGGAATTCGTCCAACGGCACTGCCGTATTGGACCGCCCAACAATTAGAAAGTCGCCTGCCCGTGCTGACGGCCGGCTTCAGCAGGAAGTTCTTCGCCTTGTTCAAGCCTCGCAAGAGGGCCGCCTCAGCGCGCGTGCAAATGCCGAAGAGTTCAAGGGCGACGACCGCAAACTGCTCGAGGGCGTGAATCAGATTCTTGATGCTGTTATTGCTCCGCTCAATGTCGCCGCCGACTACGTAGGCCAAATCTCAAAAGGCGCCATCCCTGCCAAAATCACCGACACCTACAGCGGCGACTTCAACGCCATCAAGAACAATCTCAACAGCTGCATCGACGGCCTAAATGGATTGGTCGAGGCAAACATGGTGCTGCAGCGAATGACAGTCAACGATTGTACGGTCAAGGTGGAAGGCTCCTACCAGGGCATATTCGCCGAAGTCGCAAAGTTAACCAACGACGCTCAGGAACGCTATATGCGCTCAATCGACTTGTATCGGGCGATCGCGTCGGGAGAGTTCCACGAAGAATTTGTCAAGTTCCAAAAGATTGGCAGGCGCTCCGAGCAAGACGTCTTCATTCCCGCTGCGCTCCGGTTGATGGGTTCGATCGACGCGCTGGTGGCGGATGCCGTCATGCTTGCCAAAGCAGGCGTCGAAGGAAACCTGGCAACTCGCGCCGACGCCAGCAAACACAATGGCGTATACCGCAAGGTAGTTGAAGGGATGAATAACACTCTCGACGCGGTTATCGGTCCGCTCAACATGGCTGCCGAATATGTGGATCGGATTGGTAAGGGCGACATTCCGGCCAAGATTACCGACAGCTACAATGGCGATTTCAAGACCTTAATAAACAATCTCAACAGCTGCATCGACAGTCTGGATGGGATGACTGAGATAAACAAGGTAATGCAGAGTTTCGCGGTCAACGACCTCACGCTCAAGGTCGAAGGTTCCTACCAGGGCATATTCGCCGAAGTCGCAAATGCAACAAATGGCGTGCAAGATCGACTCCTGAGCGTGAGCGTGATCTTCGAAAAAATCGCAGAAGGCGACTTCCAGCAGCAGTTGATCATGTGCCAGCAAATCGGCAAGCGCTCGGAGAACGACAAGCTCATGCCCGCCGCACTTCGGACGATGAAATCGATCCACGCCTTGGTGGAGGATGCCGACATGCTTGCCAATGCAGCCACTGATGGCCGAATGGGCACACGCGCTGACGTCAGCAAGCACCAGGGAGACTATCGCAAGGTCATCGAAGGCATCAACCAGACGTTGGATACGATCGTCGCGCCGCTCAAGGCAACAGCCGAGAGTGCAAGCACGCTGTCCTTATCTTCTGAAGAACTCACGGCTGTCAGCCAGATAATGGCGAAAACCGCGGATGAGACCGCAGTCCAGGCCAACGTGGTCTCTGCGGCAAGCGAAGAGGTTTCGAAGAATGTGGCCTCAGTCGCTACAGCCTCCGAAGAGATGCAAGCCTCGATCCGCGAAATCTCCAAGAACGCCAACGACTCGGCGCGGGTGGCCAAGAACGCGGTCAGCGTCGCGCAATCAACCAACGAAACCATGAAGAAGCTCGGAGAATCGAGTCAGGAGATCGGTAACGTGATCAAGGTGATTACCTCGATCGCGCAGCAGACCAACCTGCTCGCGCTGAATGCGACCATCGAGGCCGCCCGCGCCGGTGAAGCGGGCAAGGGCTTTGCGGTTGTCGCCAATGAAGTAAAAGAACTGGCTAAGCAAACCGCAAAGGCGACCGAGGAGATCAGCCAGAAGATCGAGGCTATCCAGGGAGTCACCAAGGGAGCCGTCGCGGCAATTGAGGAGATTGGCACAATCATCAATCAGATCAATGACATCTCCAACAGCATCGCTTCGGCAGTGGAAGAACAAACGGTAACGACCAATGAGATTGGCCGCAGCGTAACAGAAGCAGCCCAGGGGGTCGACGACATCTCCAAGAATATCGCCGGCGTTGCAGCGTCGGCGAAGAATACAACCCAGGGAGCAAACGATTTCAAGTCAGCGTCGTTGGAGTTGAATCAGATGGCTGCGCTGCTCCAGGCTTCAGTGGCAAAGTTCAGCTTCTGATTGGATTAACTGTACGCATCAAAACTCAGCGGCTGGGTTGCCAACCGCTGAGTCACCCTTCAATTCGCAAAGGAAGACGAATGATGAGCAAAGCACTGGTTGTCGATGATTCCAAAACCATCCGCATGATTATCCGCCGCGTCTTGATTGAACTCGGATTCGAAGTCTGCGAAGCGGCCAACGGCGTAGAGGCTTTAAAGGTTCTCGAGAAAGAAAAAACAGCAGTGAGCCTGGTCTTGGCAGATTGGAACATGCCAGAAATGAATGGCTTGGAACTGGTCAAAAACCTTCGGCAAAACCCTGAATTCGCCTCGATGAAGATACTCATGGTCACCACAGAGACTGAGATAGGGCAAATGACACAGGCCTTGGAAGCAGGAGCCAACGAGTATGTCATGAAGCCGTTCACAAAAGACGTTCTAGTGGAAAAGCTAGAGCTCGTCGGTATCTCTCCCTTGGCAAACGCGTAGGCCCGCTCATGATGAACCAGCGCTTTCTAAAACCCGGTGAACGAATTCGAGTAATGATCGTGGACGACTCCGTGGTCATCCGGCGCCTGGTCACTCATGCGCTCGAGCAGGATCCAATCATCGAGGTGGTGGGAACTGCCTCCAATGGCGAAATTGGTTTGCAGCGGATTCCGCAGTTCAATCCCGATGTCATCACCTTGGATATCGAGATGCCGGATATGGATGGCATGGAGATGTTGCGGCGAATTCGGCGCGAATATCCTCAAATGCGGGTCATTATGTTCAGTACACTCACCGAGCGTGGGGCTGCGATTACATTGGAAGCCTTGACTCTCGGTGCTGACGATTACGTGGCAAAGGTCTCAAATGAGGGCTCTCTCGACCGCTCAATGGAGCGCTTACGGGAAGAGATGATCCCGAAGATAAAACAGTTTTTCCAACTGGCTCACGAAGCCCCAGCAGCTGCCCAGCCCGCGCAGTTGACGAATTCAGCAAGGCTGCGCGCGCCGGTCTCGCCGGGCAAAAAAGTGCGGCCAAAAGTGGTCGTGATTGGGGTCTCTACGGGTGGGCCAACCGCTTTAGGCGCAATCATGCCGAAATTGCCGGCCGCTTTCCCGTTGCCGATTCTCATTGTGCAGCACATGCCGCCCCTATTCACTCGGTTGCTGGCGGAGCGCCTCAATTCCACATGCCATTTGCCAGTCGAAGAAGCGACTCAGAATGGCTTGGTCGAGCCGGGCAAGGTCCTGATTGCCCCCGGCGATTTTCATATGAAGTTAGCCTCCAACGAAAATCGTGTTCGTGTCTCGTTGGATCAGTCTGCCCGGCAGAACTCCTGCCGCCCAGCGGTCGATGCATTATTCGCGTCCGCCGGCGAGGTGTACGGCGGCGCGGCTCTCGCAGTCATTTTGACCGGCATGGGCCAGGACGGCTTGCGCGGTGCAGAGCTGCTCAAGGCGCAGGGGGCAAGCATCCTTGCGCAAGATGAGGCGTCCAGCGTCGTATGGGGTATGCCTGGCGCAATAGTGAATGCAGGTCTCGCAGACCGCGTGTTATCTCTCGATGAAGTAGTGCCGGAGATACTTCGGTTGACAAGCAGGAGTTAGGAGGAAACTTGATGGCAAGCCAAACACTGACTACCGAGATCCTCCCGGAGAACTATCGGTTCCTTCAGGCGCATGTCTATTCTCAAGTTGGAATCGTGCTTGAGAGTAACAAGAGTTACCTGTTTGAAAGCCGCCTTGCGCCTATCGTAAAGCAATTCAGCCTCGGCTCTATCAACGCCTTGTGTGAACTTCTCGTTGCCAAACGCAATCCGGAAATCAGCCACCAGGTTGTGGAGGCTATGACTACAAATGAGACCTACTTCTTTCGCGATCCGGCACAGTATGAAGCGATAAAGACGGTCTTATTGCCAAAACTGAAAGAAGAGCATCAAGTCAATAGGAAGCTGCGCTTCTGGTCGGCCGCGTCATCCACGGGGCAAGAAGCATACAGCCTGGCCATGATGTTAGTGGAAAACGGATTCAAAGACTGGGACACTCAAATCCTCGGCACCGACTTCTCCTCGAAGGTTGTCGAGCGCGCCCAATCCGCCAATTACCAGCAAATCGAGGTTAACCGTGGACTGCCGGCGTCTCTGCTGATTAAGTATTTTCAACGCTCCGGTCTGCAATGGCAGTTATGCGAGTCGGTGCGCCGGATGGCTCACTTTCAAACAATTGATCTACGCAAAAGCATGCGGACCCTCGGACCTTTCGATATGGTGTTCTGCCGAAATGTCATGATCTATTTTGACAACGAAACCAAGCGGAACATTATGAAGGAGCTCCACGGCACATTGTTTCGCGGCGGTTGGCTGCTACTTGGCGGCGCCGAGTCAGCCTTTGGCCTTGATGAGTGGTTTGACCGACTGAAAATAGGAAACACAACCGTCTATGTTGCCCGATGAGAGGAAACTTATGCAAGCTGAAGTGAGTGTCGATTTGCTCACACAAATCGTGGAGTCCGTGTTCACGACGATGATGAGCCTTGAAGTGTCTCCCACCGATGCGCCTTGGAATCCTTCTGGGGATCGCCTGACCTCAACCGTTTACCTCACAGGCGAATGGAATGGAGCAGTGTTGTTCGATTGCAACCCTCGGCAAGCCTGCCAGTTTGCGGGTCTGATTCTCTCTATGGATCCGCCTGAAATCGTAGACGACGACGTTCGCGACGTACTGGGCGAACTGGCCAACATGATTGGCGGAAACATGAAGTGCGGCATGACTACAGGAGTCAGCCTTTCTATGCCAACCGTCATGGAAGGCCGCGACTATGACCTGCGGATCTGCGGATCGCAGATTTTGGAAAGGATTGCCTTTCAATGTATTGAAGGCAACTTCTGGGTCACGGTCCTCTCGACTGCATCATGAAGGTCACCGGTGACGTTCAGCCTTTCTTTTGACTACCTCGCTCATCGGACAAGAAGTTGGACTTTTGCCTGGCTAATTGTCTGGGACAATCGTAATCACGCTCTGCGCCGTTCTTGCTCCTCTCATTCGAGGAGCCGATCGCGCTGAGACCGACCATCAACTGGTCGCGACATCATACGTTCTCCAGAAATAATCCTGAACAGACGAGGAAAACCTGCCGATAGACGATGAAATGCAAGTTCACTTCGAAAGTGGGGTGGAGAATCATGGAAAACGCCAGTATTCCGATGGTCGCTCTAACTGGAATGAGTTGGAACACGCCGTCAAGCCAATTCAAAACCGCAATCCCCTCGCCTTCTCAGGTGGATTCGCAGTTTGCGTCCGATTCTTCCTTCTCTGACATTGCTTCTTCTGGGGCTTCGGAAACTCTGAACCAGGTTCCGAATGCTCCGGTCACCCCTGCCCTGCCAGTGCTCTCGCCGCCACATCTAATAACTGTGTCGGGCAAGAGCTATCTTCTGAGCGTCGAACAGGCCGCTGGAACATTTATGGCCTCTGTTTCGGATCCTGCTGGGGTAAGCGCGACTGGGTCAAGTGCTCAGGATGCTCAGGACAACCTTGATGCGATATTGGATACCATGGCCTGACAACTCTGGATTTGAGCGCGGATTTGCTGACATCGCCGGCTTTGCGTCAACTCGAACAGTCCTGGACAGTTTCGCCAAATAGGCATGAGAACGAGGCCGCCTTCGCGCCCTTTTGTGCAATGGATCTGCGGCGTGCCGACTTCAGGAATTCTGTGAGTGAGCCTTGCGAACTTCGTCCAGCATTGTCTGAGTGATCGGCATTTCCTGAAGCATTGCTGGCGCGCAGCCGATAGTGAGAATGGAAAGGTCCGCGTCACTATAATGACCACACTCCCCATGGTTGAGCAGCCCGAGTCGGCGAAATTACTGCGGTACGTGGCGCGGCAGCCCATCCTGAACCTGCGCAACAAAGTATTTGCCTACGAATTGCTATTTAGGGCGGGGCCCGAGGCTGTGTTTCGCGGCGATGGCGACTTGGCTACGCGCACAATGCTCGACAATGCGGTGGTTTTCGGATTGGAAAAGATGAGCGGGGGGTTGCCCGCGTTTGTGAATTGCACCATGGAGTCGCTCGTAGACCGAATGGTGAGGGTTCTGCCGGCCGGTATGACCGTGCTGGAGATATTGGAGACACTCGAACCCACTCCCGAATTGATTACCGCTTGTCGTGAACTCAAGGCCGAAGGTTATCGGATCGCGCTCGACGACTTTGTCTGGAAGCCTAAGTTCGATCCACTCGTTGAGTTGGCCGACTACATTAAGGTGGATTTTATCCAAACCAACGCTGCGGCGAGGCAGGAGCTGTTCAAGCGAGTGAGCGGCGCGCCGATTGTTCTGCTGGCGGAGAAGGTGGAGACACGCGAGGAACACAAGCGAGCCTGTGCGGAAGGTTTCACGCTGTTTCAGGGGTACTACTTTTACCGTCCGCAGCTTGTAGAAAATCGAAAAATCCCCGCCAATAAGTTCTCTCATATCAAGATTCTTCGGCTTCTGCAGCAAGACCCTCTGGACCTCCGCCAGCTTAGCGAACTTATGAAGCAGGACACGTCTCTCGTCTTCCGGTTTCTACGAATGGTCAACTCGGCTACGTACTCTTTGTACAACGAAGTTCGCTCCATTCAATCGGCGCTCCAAGTGGTTGGCGACGATGCAGTCCGCCGCATCGCGTCGCTGGCCATCGCCAGCGAATTGAGCGCTAAGCAAACGCGGGAAATTCTTCGAATGGCCCTTGCCAGAGGCCGATTCTGCGAATTGGCTGCCCGAGCTAGCGCATTGGAGCCAGCTGAGCAGTACTTGCTCGGAATGTTCAGCCTGCTTCCTGCGATGCTTGACGTTCCTATGTCAACTCTCGCCCCGACAGTGACCTCCCAGGTGCAGATTCAGGAGGCGTTGCTCGGTGCGCTGACCCTCGACAGCAGTTTGCTGCGCTGGGTGGAATTCCATGAGCAAGGTAACTGGTTGAAGTGCGATGCGATCGTGCAGTCATACGGCTTGAATCAATCCGAGATGATCAGATGCTATGCAGAGGCCGCGATTTGGGCGGACGCGTCTTTGCGATAGTTGTCCAGGCTACTCCGCCATCCTCCAAATTTGTAGCAGAAAATCAAGCTAAACTTCCCGGGCGTCCAATCCCTCACATCTTATAGGTCGATCTTCACCGGCCAGGCATTCCAGATGCCCGAGCAATAATCCCGGATTGATCTGTCAGACGAGAACTTGCCGCTCCGTGCAACGTTCAGCATGGACTTGCGTGTCCATTGTTCTTGGTCCTTGTAGGCGAGGCTCACCTGGTCCTGACAATCGATATACGACTTGTAATCGCAAAGCAACATATACTCGTCGTTACTCAACAAAGAACTGAAGAGTGGCGCGAATAGCGACTTGTCCCCGTGCGAGAACTCTCCGCTTATGAGGGCATCTAAGACCTCTTTCAGATCGGAGTTCGCTTCATAATAATCTCGAGGATTGTACCCTTTCGATTTTTGTTCTTGAACCTCTTGTGCCGTCAGTCCAAAGAGAAAGAAATTCTCCTCGCCCACTTCCTCGCGGATCTCAATGTTGGCGCCGTCCAGCGTGCCGATCGTGAGTGCTCCGTTCATCGCAAACTTCATATTGCCGGTACCCGATGCTTCTTTACCGGCCAAGGATATCTGTTCTGAAAGGTCTGCGGCTGGGTATACCCGCTGGCCAAGCTTCACACTATAGTTTGGAAGAAACACAACTTTTAGTCTTCCACTTACCAACCGGTCGGCATTGATAACTTCGCCTATGGAATGAATCAACTTAATAATAAGTTTTGCCATGCGGTAGCCGGGTGCAGCCTTTCCGCCGAAAAGAAATGTTCTCGGAACCACCTCCAGATCAGGATTCCTCTGGATCCGTTTGTAGAGGGTCAGGATATGCAGAATCTGCAGGTGTTGCCGCTTGTATTCATGCAGGCGCTTGACAAGTACGTCGAACATGGATTCGGGGTCGGTTGAAATCTCAAGATGCTGTTGAATGTACGCGGAGAGTTGCGACTTATTATGTTGCTTGATGGCTCTCCATTCGCCGCGAAGCCCTTCGTCATCAACCATCGTCTCCAGATGTCGAAGTTTGTCAAGATCGTGAATCCAGCCTGTGCCCAGCCGTGCGGTAAGTAGCTGGGTCAACCGCGGATTGCTCAGGACCACCCAGCGGCGGGGCGTGACACCATTCGTCTTGTTGCTGAATTTCTCCGGCGTGAGTTTGTAGAAGTCTTGAAGCACATTGGTCTTCAGTAATTCCGTATGTAACTCGGCTACACCGTTGATAGCGTGACTTCCAAGAGCGGCCAGGTGTGCCATGCGCACGAATTTATCGCCATCCTCGTTGATAAGTGACAGTTTCTTTTGAAGCTCCTCGTCACCGGGGAACTTCGCGCGTACGCTTTCTAAATGGCGCCGGTTAATTTCGTCGATAATTTCCAGATGGCGAGGCAGTAAAGACCCGAAAAGATTTCGGGGCCACTGTTCCAGAGCTTCAGGAAGCAGGGTGTGGTTGGTGTAAGAAAGGGTGTTCTGAGTGACATGCCACGCCGCGGCCCATTCGATTGAATGTTCATCCAAGAGCAGGCGCATCAACTCCGCTACCGCAATTGCGGGATGTGTATCATTCATCTGGATTGCAAACTTGCGATGCAATTCGGTCAACGGGCGGTTCTGTGCAACTTGAATCTTCAGGATATGCTGCAGCGAGCACGAAACGAAGAAGAACTGCTGAGCCAGGCGCAGCTGCTTGCCTTGTATTTCTTCATCATTTGGGTAAAGAATCTTTGAGATGTTCTCAGACGAGACCTTGTCGGCCACGGCGCCAACGAAGTCACCCGTGTTGAATGTTCCGAAATCGAAGGACTCAACGGCCTGCGCCGACCAAAGCCGCATGGTATTGGCGGTGTTGGTGTGATATCCAAGAATCGGCGTGTCGTGCGGAATCCCACGCAACACTCGCTGTGGAAGCCAACGCACATGCCGGCGTCCGCTGGCGTCGATATAGGCCTCCGTGTGGCCACCGAGTTTCACCTCGAAGGCATCTTCTGGCCGCTCTAGCGACCAGGGATTCCCAAGCTTCAGCCAGTGGTCTGTTGCTTCAACCTGCCATCCATCTCGAATTTGCTGATCGAATATTCCGTACTCGTATCGAATCCCATAACCGATTGCGGGAATATCCAGAGTCGCCAGCGAATCCATAAAACAGGATGCAAGGCGTCCCAGGCCCCCATTGCCAAGCCCTGGCTCTTCTTCTTGTTCGATCAGGACATTCAAGTCGATGCCCAGTTGTTGCATAGCCAGCTCAGCTTCGTTGTAAATCCCAAGGTTTACCAAATTGTTGGCCAGATGTGGTCCAGTCAGGAACTCCGCCGACAAGTAGCAAACCACACGCACATCCTGTACCTGGTAGTTCTTCACCGTGGAGATCCAGCGCTCTACGAGTCGGTCCCGCACAGTATGTGCAAGGGCCAAATAGAGATCATTCACAGTTGCCCGCTCACGGGACCTCCCTTGCACAAAGAGAAGGTTTTCCAGGAACGATTGAGCCAGCGCATCGACGCTGAGGCCCGTCCTCTGGTTCTTTCCCGATCTTTCGGGCGATTGCATTGCTGGCGTAATATCGGACACTATTAGGCTCCTTGACCGAACGGGCGCGTCTTCCCGCACGCTGCGCGCTCATCCTTAACTATATTGTTATCGGTATTAAACTGACTTTAATTAAGATCTCATTGAACTTATCTTTGCTCGGTGGCGGGGATGCGGACAACGCACATCCAGTTTGAGAATCAATCAGTTGTCTGGTCAGCTTCCCGATGCGCGTAGAACAAACCTGCCCACCTGTCGATGAATGAATTACGCGGGGACGACCGGAGCACGGTCTCAGCGGTTCTTTTTGGACGTTTCGGCGCGCACGCATTCCGAGGTGAAATATGAAAGGCCAGTTCGATGTTGACCGCAACTCAGGCTCAACAACACACGAAAGCCATGAAGCAATACCAGCGCTCGAGCCAAATCGGCCCGGAACTTCTTGGAAATTCGTAAACGACGTTCAGGGGCTCTTGGGCGACAATGCCGAGCCCGACCCTCTCTTCTTTGTGCAAAGCTGGACACAAGGTACGTCTGCTGCCATAGAGAACTGGCAGAAGAGACGCCAGGAGCAGAATAGTTCTGAGCTTCAACTCCGCGTGCTCCCTGAATTCGACAGTTCCGGAGTCCAGTCCACATTGCAGACGAGCGAGCTGGGTGTGGAAACCGGACGATATGGCGCCGGCTCGTCGCGCCAATCTTTTGATAGCTCTCCCCTGCCCTCGCAATTCCCGACTTCGCAGGAGTGGGCGTCATTCGCTGCCGATGGTGATGGTGGTCAGGCGGTAGCCCGTCCCATGTCTCAGCTTCGTGCTTGTCAGCTTTTGGGAGTGACCGCAAACAGCACGCGTAGCCAAATCAAAGCGGCTTACCGCCGATTGGTTAACCAGAATCATCCAGACCGGCTTGAACGCAGAACTGAAGGAGCTCGCCGGCTGGCAAACGATCAGATGGCTGAAATCAACGAGGCTTACCACCTGCTCTGCAGGGGCATCCAGTAGGTATTGTCCAAGGCGGATTCGCGTAGACAAACAACCGTCCTGCGCCGATAGTTTGATTGCGAGGGAAAGCGTGAACAACTTCGACGTGGGCACGAAGGCGAGTACCAACTGGGCGATGGAGATGAAGGCCGTCTGCACGGAAGAGCCTGAGCGATTAATGCAAACCCTCACGAGCGCGATTCTCGGTCGCGGTGGCTGGGTGTTGTTTCGCGGTGCCGACGATGGCGGCATAGTAAACATGTTTTTTGAGTTCGAACGCAATGCATGCGTAGATATTTACAGCCTTTTGACCTCTTCTGGAGTGGAGTTGGGGCGAAACGGTCACGCCCAATTCGCTCAGCTCTGCCAGTGTACACATAGCCTCCAACGAGATTGTGGCGCCGAAATCGCCAGTATCGATCTGGAAATTCAGACATATCCTGCTGCGAAGGCAGCCGGCCCACGAGTTTCGAATTGCATGTAGACGATCGGCGCCCGTGCCTCTATTCATTTAGCCTTTTCATTCTAAATATCTTAAGCGCGACATTTCAGACTACAAATCAGACATAATCACCAGACTGAAGGCTCTTACGGAGTTCGAATCTTTCCCTTTTGCAAAGTGAATTTCTTGCAGACTCCATCTCCAACCATCACATTTGACGGTCAAAGCCTCGCAGAACTTTCAATTTGAAACCACAATATCTCTCACCAACCGGTTTTCGTCGCAATTGCGCCTGCGTCTGACTTTATCTGCGCACACATTCCGTGACAGGCCCGCCTCCATCGCGGTACGCTATTCTGTACGCGCTCGGCGCGACCAAGGAGCAATCTAAACATCATGCCTATCCAACCCACTGCGAAAATATGGCACAACGGCGATCTCATTCCGTGGGAGCAGGCCAACATCCATGTGATGAGCCATGTCGTCCACTACGGCTCCAGTGTCTTTGAAGGAATTCGCTGCTATGGGCAGCCGCAAGGTTCGGCCATCTTCCGCCTTCCGGAGCACATGCAACGCCTGTTGGACTCCGCCAAAATTTACCGCATTACCGTTCCCTTCTCGCTCGACGAGCTCTGCGCAGCCGTGGTCGACGTGATCGAGGCCAACGGCGTCGCGCCCTGCTATATCCGCCCCATCGTTCTGCTCGGCTACGGCGAAATCGGCGTCAACCCCAAGGGCTCGCCCGTTGAGGTGTATATCATCAACTATCCTTGGGGCAAATACGTCACCGGCGAAAGCGCCGACGTGTGCATCTCCAGTTGGAACCGTCTGGCCCCCAACACGCTGCCCGCCATGGCCAAGGCTGGGGCAAATTATATGAATTCTCAGCTCATCCGAATGGAGGCCGAGACCAACGGTTACGTCGAAGGCATCGCTCTGGACGTGAACGGCCAGGTCAGCGAAGGCTCCGGCGAAAACGTCTTCGTGGTTCGCAACGGTGTCATTTACACCCCAACGCTGGGCAACTCCGCGCTCTCAGGAATTACCCGCGACAGTGTGCTGACCATCGCCCGCCATCTGGGCTTCACAGTCACTGAGCAGGCCATCCCGCGTGAGATGCTTTACATTGCCGATGAGGTCTTCTTCACCGGCACAGCCGCCGAAGTCACGCCCATACGCTCCATCGACCGCATCGTCGTTGGCGACGGTAAGCCGGGCGAGATCACTCGCAAGATCGCCGACGAATACTTTGGCATCGCCAACGGCCTCAAGCCCGATCGCTTCGGTTGGCTCACTCCGGTCAAGGTGACCGCCAGCGAGCCCGTTATTGCTTAGCCGATTCACCACCCATAATTAGAAGGGCGGCTTCCCAGAGGCCGCCCTCGTTTTTTGTTCTTAGCGCTCTATCCACAGTGCGACACTCGTGCCGGGCAGGTATCATAACCAACAGCAGAGACTCCTATGCACAAGGAAGCGTGTCGCGCGTGAAACCCGATATGAAAGTGCCGATGGCAGGCCTCGAGTTGGCCAACCCGGTCATCGCCGCCAGCGGTACCTTTGGCTACGGCATCGAGTTTGAAGATATCGTCGCTCTCGACCGCATCGGCGGGTTTGTCACCAAAGGCATCTCGATCCAGCCAATCACCGGCCACTCAGCGCCGCGCATTGTGCAAACCGCCGCAGGAATGCTCAACGCAATCGGATTGCAAAATGTGGGCGTTGAAGAGTTCATCCGCCGCAAGCTGCCGCCCCTCAGCCGTTACCCCCAAGCAAAAGTCATCGTCAACATCTTCGGTTACCAGGTCGCCGAGTACATCTCGGTCATCGAGCGGCTCAACCAGGCCGAAGGCATCGCTGCCTATGAACTGAATGTCTCCTGCCCTAACACCCACGCTGGCGGCATGGCCTTCGGCGCAGACGCCGGTGAACTCGCTTATCTGGTCCATCGCGCCAAAGCTGTCTCCACCCGGCCACTCATCGTCAAGCTCTCGCCCAACGTGACCTCCATTGCCCAAATGGCCAAAATCTCCGCTAACGAAGGGGCTGATGCGCTCAGCCTCACCAACACCTTTCTGGCCATGTCCATCGACTCCGAAACCCGTCGCCCGCGCCTGTCGAACGTCACCGGCGGCCTCTCCGGACCAGCTATCAAGCCCATTGCCCTGCGCATGGTCTATGAGTGCGCTCACGCCGTTTCCATCCCCATCATCGGCATGGGCGGCATCACAACCGTAGAGGATATTGTCGAATTCCTCCTCGCCGGCGCCACTGCAATTCAGGTGGGCACCGCCAGCTACGCCGACCCACGCGCCGTCGCGCGCCTCACCCGCGGCCTCGAGTCATGGTGCCGCAGCCATGGCGTATCAAAGGTCGCCAACCTCACCGGGGCTCTCGAGATTCCACACGACTGAACTCGAGCGGCTTCCAGTGCTTTTGCCGCGTCGCTCATCGTTTATAAAACTGGCTTTATTTCCCTACAATTTCCTTACAATTCCCGTGCGACACTACCATCATCGGTAACCCGGGAATCATTCGCCGATAGATAGCGCGATGAATTTGTACAGTGCGGCTCAATATATCGTATTTGTCGTGATCGTCACTGCCTGTGTCCGTCCTCTCGGCGGATATATGCACCGGGTCTTTTCCCTCCAGAAGACAGCGCTCGACCGATTATGCGTCCCCGTCGAGCGATGGCTTTACCGCCTTTCCGGCGTCGATCCCAAGGTCGAAATGAATGCCGCGCAATACGCAATTTCTTTCGTTGTCTTCAGTTTGATGGGCACGCTTCTCCTCTACGCAATCCTTCGCTTTGAGCACTTTCTTCCCTGGTTCTTTCCCGCGTATCAGACGACTACGCTTACTCCTGATTTGTCGTTCAATACCGCCATCAGTTTTGCCACCACCACAACCTGGCAGGCTTACGCTGGCGAAGCCACCATGAGCTATTTCAGCCAGACGGTGGGCCTCTGCGCGCAGAACTTCCTCGCCGGAGCCGCTGGCCTCGCCGTCGGAATCGCTTTCCTGCGCGGCCTCGCGCGCGAGTCCTCTGCCACTCTGGGAAATTTCTGGGTCGACCTCACCCGCAGCCTCCTCTGGATTCTGTTGCCCGGCGCGCTCGTCGGTTCCCTGCTCCTGGTAGCTCAAGGAGTGCCCATGAACTTCCACTCCTACACAGTCGCGTCCACGCTCGAAGGAAGCTCCCAGGTCATTCCGCAAGGCCCCGTCGCCGCACTGGAGATCATCAAAAACCTCGGCACCAATGGCGGCGGCTTCTTCAATGCCAATGGCTCACACCCCTACGAAAACCCCACGCCCTTCAGCAACTTTCTCGAACTACTCGCCATCATTCTCGTTCCCGCGGCCCTGACCAACACCTTTGGCCGTATGGTGCGCGACCTGCGCCAGGGCTGGCTCCTTTACTGGGTCATGATGGTTCTTTTTGTCGGCGGTCTCGCCGCCCTGCACTTCAGCGAGCAGCGCATCAATCCGCTCATCCACGCTTCTGCCCCGCGCACAGCTCAGCTTCAGCCCGGCGGTAATATGGAAGGAAAAGAGGTCCGCTTCGGAATCGCTGGCTCTGCCCTTGTCGGCGTAGTCACCTCCAACGGCGCCACAGGCTCGGCCAACGTCGCCAACGACAGCCTCACCTCCCTCGGCGGCATGGTGCTCCTCGTCAATCTCCTTCTCGGCGAGGTCATCTTCGGCGGCCTTGGAGCCGGCCTCTTCAGCATGATCATGACCGCGGCCATCGCCGTCTTTCTCGCTGGCCTCATGATTGGCCGTACCCCGGAGTATCTTGGCAAGCAGATCGGCCCCCGTGAAAACAAGATGATTGTGATCTATGCGCTCACCGGCCCCGTCACCATCCTCATTTTGACTGCTATTGCCATCTCCACCCAGGCCGGACTCTCGGGCATAACCCTCAACAGCGGTCCGCACGGTCTCACGGAGATCCTCTTTGGCTTTGCTTCCTGCTTTGGCAACAACGGCCAGGCTTTCGCCAGCCTCAGCGCCAATACCACTTTCTATAACGTAATGACGGTCATCGCCATGCTCGCCGGGCGCTTCGGCTTGGCCATTCCTGCGCTCGTCTTTGCCGGCCTGCTCGCTCAGCAAAAATCCCGCCCGCGCTCTCGCGGAACTCTCCGCACCGACTCGTTCACCTTCGGCGCGCTTTTGACAACTTTCGTAATCCTTGTCACAGGCCTGAGCTACCTTCCAGTCCTCATCCTCGGTCCCGTCCTCGAACACCTGCTCTTCAAGATTTAGCAGAGCTGCAAAAATAGGCTCTCTATCAGGTCACGACCCGGAATGTAGCGCCGGCCTCCCGGCCGGCTGTCGTGGGGGCGTCCTCGCCCCTACGAGTCCGAAGCAACAACCCAATTGCGCAGCAGCGATAATATAGCGCGTCTCATAAAGCCGCTTTGTATCAGGGCACGGCCTCAGCCGTGCCGAAAGATGTCGCAACAAAACCGGGCTTCAGCCCCTGCGGGAACGCTCAATTCGGAAGGAGGACGGGGTCCCCAGCGACGGGTCCTTGTCGCTGGGGATCTCGTCGTAAGCCAAGTCCGCGTCGCTGATTTCCGCTTGCTTCGAAGGCTAGTTAAATCATCGCCTGCATCAATGATCGGCCAATGCAACCAACGCGCGCAGGACTTGGCCCGCTGCCTCCGGGCCCACCGAATTGACCTCGCCATACCAGGCAACAGGAGCGTTCTGGAGCCATGGGGGATCTTCGTCCCACTCCGCCTTGGGGATAAGATAACCGATCTCGTCATTTCCCATCCCGAGGATAAATTGATAGTTCGATTTGAGGTGTCCGCGCAGCGTCGGTTCCAGCGATGCGGAGGGGAAGTCGGCTCCGGCATAACGTACGATGCCGCCATTGACCAGTTCAGGAAAGATTTCTCCGGGAACAGTGAGGAACTCCGCGACTGCAGTGCTCGCTGAGCGCAATTGGATGTAGTCAACCTCGGTTTGAATATCGCTGCCAGTCGCGCACTCCACATTCCCGAGGCCGGGCAGATCGCGTAATTCCGCAGCTGAATCGACTTTGCCGTTGGTGTAGAGAGGTCTGCGCTTCGCAAAGACGCCCGCAGCTATTGCGGCGCGAAAGATCGCACTGTGCAACGGCACGAAGACGGTCTGATGCTGGATCGAGAGCGAGTCGATATCCACGGCCTTGGCGCTCGTGAGTGCGCGCTCGGTCAGTCGACCAATCTCAGTTCCCAGCAGTTCCGCTTTACGCCAGGTTCCGTCTTCGGCAATCTTCCCATCACCGGGATCAACAAGCGAGACCTGACCTACCGGCGATACCTTTCCGATGGAGCCGGAAAAGAAAAGAGCCATGCCGCCCAGATGGCTATCGAGATACTCGCGAACCCAATGCGGATAATCGGAGGTGACCTCCGTGTTTTTGCGGCCCAGAACCTCGGGGTGGTCACTCCAATTGACCACGGTTGCAATAGGTTGCTGGGTGGAACGCGCAACCACGCGCATCACGAAAAGAAATGGATCTTTCACGATTGGAGGCCGGTCCTCACCTTGCAGCAAACCGAGCAAGGGATAATCGTCGCGCGCAAACTCCAGCGTAGCCGGCTCCAGGTTGGTCACGGCTTCGACGGCGGTGGCGGCGATGCGCTGGTCGACCGAGGCCAGATAGCCGGGGTCGGTTCCGGTTTCAAGCGGATGGGGACCGTAGAGGCCGAGCGTGTCGGGTCCTGCGTGGGTATGCGTTGCGGCCACGATGAGAAAGGCCGGTGACGGCGTCGACTCCGCAAACTCGCGCCGGATGGCGAGCACGTCGTCGTAGAACAAGCCGATCAAATCCACGGAACAAAGGACAAGCGTCTGGCTGCCGACTTCGAGTGCGAGACAGCGCACTTGGAGATCGTCGTGAACGCCTGTCGCAATGCGGTTGTGGCCGAAACCCGCCAGATAGACCGGGGTCTTAGGAGACAACGGGGGTGTGATGACCGACTGCGCGGCGCCAGCCTGAATATCGCCGCCCCAAGCCTGTGCGGCAGTAATCAGCAACGCGATTAAGACGAGAAGTCTGCGCATACAAACCTCGCTATCAATCTACACCAAAATCTGAACACTCAAGTTCTGAGCGACACAGTTATTCGTTCTGGCTTCTCCGCCCGAGTACGGCGCCGCTGTAAGTCAAGCTTCAGGTTAACTGGCATCCGGGTCCGGCTTGTTAGTAATGACAGTGTCAGAGCCAGGTTCATCTGCACTCTTATCGAGCTTGTCCATCAGCATCGCTCCCAGGCTCTCGAGAACCCCTTGACTGCTCCCGCCGCCGCCAACCACCAGTATCTTGGGCACAAAAGCGATATTGCCCACCGAGAGCGCCTTAACAGCATTTACGAAAGCAGTGGGTCCTTTGCCCAAGGCTCCAACTTGTCTCTCATAAGCCTCCGCGTTGGCCAAACCCACTGCGCGAACCTCGGCTCCCTTGGCGGTGCCAGTCTGTTCGATGTACGTGGCCTCGCCCTGAGCTTCCTTCATCCTGGCCTCGGTCTTGTTGGTCTGAATATCCACCCCGACCTTTGCCTTGGCAAGTTCCACCTGCATATCCGCTGTGCCCCGGGCCTTTTCCGTCTCAATGCGCTGATCCTGGGCCTGTCTCTGCATCTTGAACGTTTCCACTTCCTGATGCGCGACCTCGCGCTCAGTCAGAACACTAACCAACTGACCCGGATAAACGACATCCTGGATATAAACTCCCCTGGTCTCGATTTCGTACTCGGCGAGTTTTTCCTGGATGTAGTTGAAAGCCTGTTCCTGGACTTTCTGGCGCGTCTGGATAAATGTAATCGCTTCCATGCCGCCAATCTTGTCGCGGAAGAGATTGCCAACTGCAGCCTGAAGAACTTCATTCACCAGGTTTTCCATGGAACCGACCATTGATATAACCCGTGGAGCCCTTGTGTCCGGAACGTGAATCAGCACTTGCAAATCAATGCTGAACACGAAGCCCTCATTGCTCTTGGCGATAATTGGTTCAAGGCGCGCATCAAGCCCATGAGCTCCTGTCACATCCTTCGCCCAATCCAGTTTGAGAATCGACGTCAGCACGAGCTTCGCGTCGTAAATCCTTGGATTGATCGGGTACTTACCGGTTCGCAAAGCTTCCTGCCAAATGCCTTGGTGGCCCGGACGGACCAGGCTGCCGAACTTGAAGTCAGCGCCGGAAGTATCTTGTGTCGGTAAGCCCACGTAAGCCTTGATAACGGCAACCTGACCCTGTTCCACAACCAGCATCGGCACTTGTTCCACGCGAACCAGGAACGGATTGAGGTTGTAAGCGCCGTAGAGCAGCGGGTCATGCTGCAGGCCGATTTTGCCGCCAGCCTCCAGAAACTTTTGGAAATCCTGATAATTATTGTGCTGATCGTTCTTGCTGCCGAGAATCAACCCCATAAGCTCGAAATCAGTGATGCCCGAATTTACTTCGAACATACTGACGTCTTTGAACCCGCCCAGCCTGCTGGCAATTGCGCCCGCCGGTAATGGTTCGCCGTCTAATGCGGTAACCACTCCGATCATGTCCAGGACCTTGCCGCTTTCGCCGGCCGGCCGGGGCGCAATGCGCGTCACATCAAGCTGCCAGGCTTCAAGACCGAAGGCCTGGAAGTTCAGCTTATTTACCGCAGCAAGGTTCCTGTACTCGTCTGAAATCGGTACGCCAAAAACCTGCGGCTTCGTGATGACGAGGAAAGCCACTGGGTGAATCGGCGCCAGAGTACCGGGAGAAAGAACAGGCCTTTGAACGCCTTTCTCGCCGCCCTTCTCAACGAATGTCCTGAAGTCTGTGAAGTTGCCAAAGACCGGATTGTAGATGCCCGACTTTGCGCCGATAGGCGTCGGTTTGCCAACCTGCGCAATCACAACTCCAATCTGTCCTGCCGGCACCTGTACCCAGGGGTGTTTGGTCACATTGAAGAACAGCTTGAACTTGAAGCGCACACCCGGCATCAGAAGTTCGGCCTGATAACCGGCCTCTCCTTGAAACGCGATGGGGTTGTTTCCGGGCAGCTTCTTGCCAAACCGCTTTCGCACCAGCCCTATTTGGGTCGGTCCAACGCTGTAGAACGACTGTAATACGGCGGCAACCAGGAAAAAGGCGATTACGACAAGCAAAAATGACAACACCAAACCCACAGTATCTGCCATTTCGAATCTCCATCTTTGGCACAGATTTGGTCAGATTATACCGCCGGCGCGCCTCGTTTGATCCACCAATCCTCTATCCGCATCAGAAAACCGCTGCGACCCCAGGCCATCATCACAAGACTTCCCTTCTCGCAGCTTAGACCGCAGTATCATTCTGCCCATGAGATTCGGACCTAACTTAACCACTATTTGGGTCATCGGATTTTCTCCGCTCCACCAAGTCCCAGAGTGTATTATTGGCGGGAATGTTCGGGGGGTAGAAAGTTGCACGTGAAGCTAGCATCTGTGTTTCTCGCAATAATCGGGATGGGGGTAGCTTCGATAGCTCAGCAGTCTGGTTCGCTCTCGCGAGTTACGCTGGAAGTTCGCACCACCAAGGCCATCAACTATCGCCACCTGAGCGGTCCAACGAAGATCGATTTCCGCGGCACGGTTCTGCAATCGCAAGCCCGCGGTGAGGCCCGTGTGGAGAGCAAGCGGGGAGCGGTCCGCATTCAGGCGCAATTTGAAAAGCTTGAGCCCGCGTCGCGTTTCGGTGCGGGATTCCTGACCTATGTGCTGTGGGCCATCTCGCCTGAAGGGCGTGCGGACAACCTCGGTGAACTCACTCTCGAAGGACAGAAGAGCAAGATGGATGTCACCGAGCCGATGCAGGCCTTCGCGCTGATCGTGACCGCCGAACCGTACTTCTCCGTCTCGCAGCCCAGCGAAGTGGTCGTGATGGAAAACGTGGTGCGGCCGGACACTGTGGGCAGCGTTGAGGAAATCGACGCCAAATTCGACCTGCTCCAACGCGGACAATACGAGACCACCGTTCAGGCCGGATACGAGGCGCCTGCGGCGAGCTCGAGGATTCCGCTTAGTCTCTTGGAAGCGCGGAATGCAATCGAGATCGCCACGCAAGCTGGCGGCGAAAAGTACGCCCCTGAGAGTTTCCAGAAAGCCACCGAGCTGCTGAAGACGGCAGAGGGCGATTTGACCGCGAAGCACGAAAAAAAGTTGATTGACACGGCAGCACGGGAAGCGGTCCAGACCGCCGAGGACGCGCGCATCATCACCATGAAGCGGCGCGAAGAGGAGCGCTTGGCGCAGGAGCGCCAGGCGGCAGCGGACCGGGAGGCGCAAGCCAAAGCGCAGGCCGAAGCGTCGGAGAAGGCGCGTCTCGAAGCACAGCTTGCCGCTGAGCGCGCGGCTCGGGAAAAAGCCGAGGCAGAAGCGGCCAGCGCAGCCGCCTTGGTCCAGCAGCAGGCAGCCCAGGCTGAGGCAGAGAAAGCGCGGTTAGCCGCGGCGCAGGCGCTCCAGCAGCAGCAGGCGGCTCAGGCAGACGCTGAGCACGCGCACAAGCAGGCCGAAGACGCGGAACGCGCGCGCCAGCAGGCGGAAGCGGAAAAGGGTGACTTACGAAAGCGCCTGCTCGACCAGCTCAATTCGGTCTTGCAGACACACGATACTGCGCGTGGACTGATCGTCAACATGTCGGACGTGCTCTTCGATACGGGCAAATACACGCTCCGCGCGGAAACCCGCGAGAAGCTGGCCAAGATCTCAGGGATCATGCTCGCGCACCCCGGGCTGAATCTCGAAGTTGATGGCTACACCGACAACGTGGGCAGTGCGGAGTACAACCAGTTGCTTTCCGAACAGCGCGCCGCCACGGTCGAGGAATTCCTGGTGCAACAGGGTCTTCCCAGGTCTTCAGTGACCTCGCTCGGATTCGGAAAATCGCAGCCCGTAGCGCCGAACGACACGTCTGAAGGCCGCGCGAAGAACCGCCGCGTCGAGCTTGTGGTCTCCGGCGAAGCGATTGGCAATGAAGCTGAAGCCGCCGCAGCACCCGAACCCAAAGCCGCATTAGCGCAGCCTTAACGAGCGCGAGTGACTTGCGCCGCCCATGCCTGGTGCCCCACCCTCGCCGCAACGGGGTTCCCACGGACACGCCGTCGCCCGTGGGGTGTTCGTTCTTGTTTTTGCGGCTAGGGTGGGAGATCAGGAATCTTCATAGCACCGGCTCTGTGTCAGTCGTCGACCGGCATAGCCGACCCACGGTTAGGTGAAACAGTTGGTGCATTTTCTCCCGGAGGGAGAGGCGATAATAGCCCAGGACAAGCGCAGCGCAGTCCTGGGTCAGTGTCCAACAAGAGTCCCCGTCCCGTCGGGACGGCGTGAGATTTTCTCAGAAGAGCTTCTTGTTGGCCCTTGTAGAAGGTTTTCCCAATTCCGCCTCCATCTGGAGGGAGTCGGGGCCTCAACCCCCGGATAAAGCCGGCAAAGCTAACGCCGGCTTTAGGCAGTGTCTGGTGAATCCTAACTCGACGCGCATTGTATCAGGGCACGGCTTCAGCCGTGCCCTTTGCTCCCATAGTCTTGAATCGTTCTTCACTGTATGTCTGGAGCAAGACTGACAAGAACTTTTCATAATCTTATTATCTGACCGAATTGGTGTTCGCCTTTGGGCATAGTCGACCATTGCCCAGCCATTCTCCATGCAATTCCGAAGGAAAGATGGCAGCAAGTTGCAGATGCATGCCCTGCCCTTTTGACCACCGGGCCATGACTGCAACCCTGCGGGGGCCCTGCGATGGTCAATGCAATCGGGTCAACATTCGATGTTGAGGAATTTCTGACAACTAACGGGCCTGGACGAAAACTTGTTAGCTGGGACCGCACAAAGACCCTGTTTCGGCAGGGCGATTTGGCAGATTCGGTCTTCTACCTGCTGGACGGCTGTGCCATAGCCACCGTCGTTTCCGCCGCGGGCAAAAGAGCAATCATGCTAATCGTCTACAAAGGTCAATTCATCGGGGAAGAAGCACTCGCGGAGGCTCGCGGAATTCGTGCAGTCACTGTCACATCCGTTACTGCCTGCACTGCGCTCAAAATAAGACGCGAAGAAATGATTCGCGCATTGCGCGAAGAGAGTGCCTTCCACGACTTCTTTTTGAAGTTTCTTCTGGAGCGCATCATTCTTACTCAGGCCAATCTGGCCGATCAGCTTTTCAACTCTTCCGAAAAGCGTCTGGCTAGGGCTCTATTAATGATGGCGGAGTCGGGCAAGCCGGGGCAAGTTGGACGGATCATTCCCAAACTTTCTCAGGAGGCGCTGGGCGAGATGATTGGTGCAACAAGGTCGCGGGTTTCCTTGTTTATGCGCCGCTTCCGCAAAAGTGGTCTTATTGATTTCAACGGCCACATCGAGGTTCGTGAGTCATTGCGGAACGTGATGTTGGGCGCTTCGATCAACGCCGGCATTAAGCCTGTACAGAGCGACGATAGTCTTAGCAGATTCCGTTCATCCATGACGCGGCAGGTTGAGTGATGCTTTGTGGCTGGTGCCGGCCTGGCTCGCGTCTCGTGTGCACTTGTCTCGCACAAGAGGCCTCAGGGAATCCACAAATCGCGCGATTCATGGATTCGCTTTTCAGGTGAGATCAAAGGAGATTCACAATGCGCTCATATCTGGTATTCAAGGCGGTTGCTCATGTTCTTAATCGCTACCAGTTGTGTCAACTGGTGAATAAGGCCACCAGAAGAATGCACCGGCCGAATACACGCATTCCGGACACCACCAATGAAGTGCTGCGCAGCGTCGGTGACTTCATGCTTGGTTCCGTGTACGCCGTCAAGCCTCCAGGGGAACAAAAAATCGAAAGGCGCCTCGCTGCCTGATGGGGCTCTTGCGCCGCGAGGGATCCCACGCACGATCCACGGCAGGGCTGCTGCCAGTACTCGAACCGATCTGCGTAGCACCCAAAATGGTCCCGGTCCTACCGCGTGATTGCTCCTTCACGTGGTGAGACCTAAAACAGTGTAATATTTAGATAGATCTGGATTTGCAACGCTGTCCGCTCTCTTGTGCGTTTGGGTGCGGTCTTACCGCACTGCCTCGCCCAAGGAGCCGAATGATATCCCCTTCTGTCCGAGATCCTTACAAGAACCGTGTCCTTGCGTCATTCCCACTCGACGAAATCGCCCGCATTGCACCCCATCTTCTGCCCCTGACATTTAAGAGTGGCCAAATCCTGCATGAAGCGGGGCAGGTCGTTGAGACCATTTATTTTCCAGAAGATGCGATCTGTTCCCTGGTGACGCCACTGAAGGACGGAAGCATGCTTGAAGCGGGCATCATCGGACGAGACGGCTTCGTCGGCACGGCAGCCTTGCTGGGAACTGGTCACTCGCTGCTCCAAAGCATGATCCAATTGCCTGGGCGAGGCTTTAGCATCCCGGCGAAGGTTTTGCTGGACCCATCTTCCCCTTACCCCGAAAAGGTCCGCAGATCGATGAACCGAAGCGTGCATGCGCTGCTCGCCCAGACAGCTCAGACCGCAGCTTGTAACCGTGTGCATGGGCTGGAAGAGCGATTGGCAAGATGGTTGTTGATGTGCCACGACAGGAAGCAGAGTGACGAGGTGCACATTACCCACGAGTTCCTGGCCGTGATGCTTGGCACAGGACGCACCACCGTGACTCAAACTGCAAATCTTCTGCGTAGCGTCGGCCTGATTGAACACTCTCGTGGGCGCTTGACGATCAAAGATCGTCAAGCTCTTGAGGGCGCTGCCTGTGAGTGTTACACGGTCGTTCACCGTGAATATGTCCGCCTCGGGCTCCTTTAGGAACGCCGAGACTGGACTGACTCCTCGCATCAAGAGCGATAATTCGCGGTTGTAGAGTCGTTACCGCATTTCTTGGCTTTCATCGAATTAGGAATGAAAAACGCCTTTGCAACCACTGACCGAATGATCCCCATAAACCCTGGGCAGCATGAAGTCCGGCGCTACCCCAGGAGCCGGGACGTCCTCTATTCCCTATTCCCTGCTTTCGATCCTCGAAGCACTGACCACAGTTGACTGTTCACTGACCCCTGATCAGCACTTAATCCCCGCCATCTTCAGCAGCGATTTGATCGCGGCCAGTTGCGGATCCCGCCCCTTGCGTGGCTTTCCTTCAGCAACCCTCCGTTCATCCGCGTCCTCCCGAGCCTGTTTGCGCGCCGCCTCCCGCGCCACTCCTCGCGCCCTCGCCATCTCGCCCAGCGTTCCCCGCTTTGGCGTCAGCGCGTAAATCAACTCGCAATCCAGCGCCTCCGCCGCCCGCCGCAGCGTGCCCAATTGAATGCGCGACTCCTCCTCGGACTTCTCCAGCCTGAAAATCTCCCGCCGGCTCACTCCCAGCCGCTCCGCAAATTCGGTCACCGGAACCTCCAGCATCTGCCTCAGCGATCTCACCCAGCCCGTCATCTCTCCCGCCGCCGTCCGTCCCAGCCGGTACCCAAGCGCAGCCTCGTCCAACCGTTCCAGCGTCCGTTCCCGTGTTTCTTGCTCCATTTTGCCTTCCTTGCCGCATTTGTGTGCGTTTTCACCGCGCACACTATTCAATTCAAATAAGTTGTAGCCTGTTCTTACTCTTGCAAAATTGCGCCGTCAAAAGGCGCAGAACTGCCCCTGAAGGCTGCCATTTCGCCCGAAATACCGCTCATTTTGTGCGCTTTTGCCTCAATTATCTCCGAATTCAATGTATTTATATGCACGCCACCGAGTGCCCCAAAGGCCCTCCATCGAACAATCCAGTGCCGCCTTGACTCCACAGCCGCACGGTTGGTCAGGTGATTTAGCTCACCCTCTGACCGTACCGCATTAACATAAGAGTGATTTGCAACACATGTGACGAGGCTCACAGCGAGTCGTTATTTGCTCTGCGTACCTTCCGATTAATCCATCAGGAGCCGATGGCGGCCTCCAAAAGCCTTCCATCGCCGCCGAGGTCTAGCGGTTCCTGCACGCGAGCGAGGTAGGCATGGGTCAATCAATTTGGAATTCGATGCAGCAGAAGGGCTACAGCCGCAGAGATTTTATGCAGTTCTGCGCTGCGGCAGCAACAGTGGCGGGCTTCGGTCAATCCGGCGTCGCACAGGTTGTCTCGGCATTCGAGAAGAAAGATAAACCGGCTGTGGTTTGGCTCCATTTCCAGGAGTGCACCTGCTGCAGCGAGTCCTTTATCAGGGCTTCACACCCCGTCGTGCTCGACGTGCTGCTCGACGTGCTGTCACTCAACTACACAGAGACATTGATGGCAGCCTCTGGTTTCCAGGCCGAGAAGTGCCTGACAGACACCATCGAGGCGAACAAGGGCAAATACATTGTTCTGGTCGAGGGCGCGGTCCCCACAAAAGAGGATGGCGTCTACTGCATGATCGGCGGCAAAACAGCCGAATCGATCCTCCAGACCGTGGCCAAGGATGCGGCCGCTGTCGTGGCATGGGGCAGTTGCGCCTCTAACGGATGCGTTCAGGCGGCCAAGCCCAATCCAACTGGAGCCACCCCGATTCACAAGCTCGTAGACAAGCCCGTAATCAACGTTCCCGGCTGCCCGCCAATCGCCGACGTGATGATGGGCGTGGTTACTCACCTGCTCGTGACGGGGCAGCTTCCTGCGCTCGACAGTCAGGGCCGGCCCAAGGAGTTCTACGGACGCCGCGTTCACGACACCTGCTACCGCCGCGCCAACTACGACGCCGGCCTTTTTGTCGAGTCGTGGGACGACGACGGCGCGCGCAAGGGCTATTGCCTTTACAAAATGGGCTGCAAGGGGCCTGTCACTTACAACGCCTGCTCGGTGGTCAAGTGGAACGAGGGCACCAGCTATCCCATCCAATCAGGCCACGGCTGCATCGGTTGCAGCGAAGAAGGCTTCTGGGATAATGGCCCGCTCTATACCCATCTGCCCTCTTTCCCCGGTTTTGGCGTCGAGAGCACGGCAGACACGGTTGGCACGGTGTTGGCGGTGGCCACGGTGGCTGGAGTTGCGGCTCACGCAGTGGTGACCAACATACGCAAGCGCAGCGTGATTGCTGAAGTCCACGCTGAAGATGAGAAGGAGTCCTAAGAGCCTATGACACGCATCGTCGTTGACCCGATCACTCGAATTGAAGGCCACCTGCGCATTGAGGCAGTGGTGGAGAACGGCGTCATCACCGACGCATTCAGCGCAGGCACCATGGTGCGCGGCCTGGAGAAGATTCTCATCGGCCGCGACCCCCGCGACGCCTGGGCCATCACCGAACGCGTCTGCGGCGTCTGCACCACCGTCCATGCCCTCACCAGCGTGCGTGCAGTTGAAGATGCACTCGGCATCACTGTACCTCCAACTGCAGAGATCATCCGCAACATCATGATGACCACGCAATATGTGCAAGATCACGTGGTTCACTTCTATCATTTGCACGCTCTGGACTGGGTAGATATCGTCAACGCGCTCAAGGCCGATCCGAAGAAAGCCGCGGAACTGGCGCAGTCATTCTCCAAGTGGGACAAAAACACTCCGGCCTATTTCACTGACGTGCAAAACAAGATCAAGGCTTTTGCTGCCAGCGGCCTCGGCATCTTCGCTAACGGCTATTGGGGCCATCCGTCTTACAAACTGCCGCCCGAGGTGAACCTGATCGCCGTGGCTCATTATCTCGACGCGCTGTCCTGGCAAAAGGAAATCGTCAAGATTCACGCCGTTTTTGGCGGCAAGAATCCTCACCCAAATTATCTTGTCGGCGGAGTTCCCTGCTCCATCAATGTGAACGAAGTGGCCGCCATCAATTCCGAGCGGCTCAACCTGGTCTCGCAGCTCATTAGTCAGGCGGATGAGTTCGTCAACGAAGTCTACATTCCTGACCTGCTTGCCGTAGCCTCTTTCTACAAAGATTGGGCCAGTTGGGGAGGCGGACTGACCAACTATCTCAGCTATGGCGAGTTCCCCACCAAGGGCTACAGCCAGCCGGAATCATTCAAGTATCCGCGCGGCGTTGTGCTCGGTCGCGACCTCAGCCATGTGCATCCGGTCAACGCTCGCGACTCTCAGGAAATCAAGGAGTACATCGCCCACTCCTGGTACAGCTACGAAGGTGGAGACAATGTCGGCATCCATCCCTGGGCCGGCGAAACCAAGCTCAACTACACCGGACCCAAGCCGCCTTTTGATACCCTCGAAGGACACGAAAAGTATTCGTTCCTGAAGACTCCGCGCTGGAAGGATGATGCGATGGAGGTGGGCCCGCTTGCAAGATTGCTGGTAGCCTATGCCTCGGGACGTACAGATGTGCAGGATTTGGTGAAGGACACGCTCGGCAAGCTCAATGTGCCTGTGGCCGCGCTCTTCTCCACCCTGGGCCGGACAGCGGCGCGCGGGCTGGATGCGGCCCTCGCCATGACTTGGCTGAAGGAGTACTTCGCCCAGTTGATGAACCAGGTGAAGATCAACGAGGTCTCCACTTTCAACGGCGATCACTGGGACCCGAAGACATGGCCCAAGGACGCCGAAGGCGTTGGTCTGACAGAGGCACCTCGCGGCGCCCTTGCTCACTACATCAAGATCCACGATGGCGCCATCGAAAACTATCAGCTCGTGGTTCCGACCACCTGGAACGGCTCTCCGCGCGACGCCAAGGGGCAGCGCTCATCCTTTGAACAGGCTCTGATTGGCACGCCGGTGGCAAAGATCTCTGAGCCGGTCGAGATTCTGCGCACCATCCATTCCTTTGACCCGTGCCTGGCCTGCGCCGTGCATCTGTACGATCCGCAGGGACGGCACCTTCACCAGGTTTCCTTCGAGTGACGGCCATGAGTAATCCAAGCACCGCTGCGGGAATTGCCGCAACCAACGGATCTTCGGCCAATGGCCACCAACTGGTCGAGTATCGGCGGATCTACGTGTGGGAACTGCCGGTTCGCGCTTACCATTGGATCAACGCAATCGCCCTGGTAGCCTTGTGCGTAACCGGCTACCTGATCGGCTCACCCGTCCGTTCGTCCTACGTGCCGGAGGCCTTTCAACAGTACTCATTCGCGTGGGTGCGGTTCATTCACTTTGTTGCCGCGTTCGTTTACGTCTTCAACTTTCTCGCAAGGCTCTACTGGGGCTTCGTCGGCAACAAGTACGCCAAGTGGACCGCTTTCTTTCCATTCAAGCGGTCACAGCAGCAAGAGATTGTCGATGTAATTAAAGCCGACGTGCTCGAAGTGAAGATGCACGGGCCTATCTCCACTGGCCACAACGCGCTGGCGGGCTTGATTTACTTCGGCACGTTCCTCGTCTTCGTCTTTCAAACCATAACCGGCTTCGCGCTGTACTCAAGCATGAGCACATCGTGGATGCCGCGGATGTTTGTCTGGGTCGTGCCTCTAATGGGCGGAGAATTCGCCGTGCGTTTCTGGCACCATCTATTCCTATGGTTCTTCGTCACATTTGTCATCATCCACATCTATCTTGCGTTCTATCATGACTACATTGAGGGCCGTGGCACTGTATCCTCGATCATAGGCGGATGGAAGTTTGACAGGGTGAAAAAGGGTGATAAGTAACCCGGAAGCGACGAAACAGAAAAAGACGCTGGTGCTTGGGCTTGGCAACGTCCTAATGAGCGATGAGGGCATCGGCGTACACGTTGTGCGGGCGCTGGAGAAACATGCATTGCCCGCAGGTGTGGAGTGTCTCGACGGTGGCACGGGCGGATTCGTTCTGCTCGAGCCGCTGCAGAGCGCCGATCGCATCATTCTCATCGACGCCGCAGCCGACGGCAATTCTCTGGGCACCGTCACCCGCACCACGCCTCGCTTTTCGCGCGACTACCCGCCCACGCTCACGGCGCACGACATCGGCGTCAAAGATCTCCTGGATGTTTTCTACATCCAGGGCGGAGGTCCCGACGTGGTGCTCTACGCAATCACTATCGATCCGCAACAGCCCATCTCACTGGAGCTATCAGAAGGAGCTCTAAAAGCCGCCGACGAGGCAATAGAGAAAATTCTGGCGGAGCTAAAGTCCAGCTCCGCCAGCTAGAAGCTGTTTCATAACCTGGTTTGTGTCAGGGCACGACTTCAGTCGTGCCGAAAAAAGCCCTAAAACAACGGGCTTTAGCCCCTGAGGGACCTATTGGAACCGGTTAAAAAACAGGTTCTAGTTACTTGGCGTGCTCGTTCAGCTTCCCGATCACCTGCTTCAACGCTTCGAGCTTTTGCCCGGCCTCGGCAAGTTTCCCCGATGCGGTCAATCGCTGATATTCGTCAAAATCCCTGCCTGCCTCTTTAACCAGCGCGTTGAGGTCTTCCTTTGCTTGGGGCGCTGCTACCGGCGATCCAGCAGCCTGATTTGCCGCTGCCGGCGTTGTGGAAGATTCGGATCCGCTCAGCGACGAAATGCCTCCACCAAACAACGACGACAGAGCTGCTTCGAATGTTGGTGCGTAGGCGAGACGGTCTTGCAGCGCCAGCACCACCAGGCGTAACTCCGGCATGGGGCTGCGGTCGGCCTGCAGATAGATCGGCTCGGCGTACAGCAGCGCCTTGCCCGACGGAATCACCAGCAACGTTCCGCGCCGCACGTGCGAGCCTTGCTGATTCCACAGCGATAATTGCCCTGAAAGCTGCGCATTTTGATCAATGCGCGCCTCAATCTGCAACGGTCCGTCGATCTGTTTGGTCTTCGGAAAGTCGTAAACAATCGAGGTGCCATAATGCTCCCCGTCGCTGCGCCCGGCGATCCAGCCGATCAAATTGTTGCGGTTGGCAGGCGTAAATGGCAAAATCTCCACAAACTCCGCGCCGGTTTCCCCCGGCAGTTTCATCAATACAAAGTTCGGTTCCATCGGCTGTGCTGCCTGAGCTCCGCTCTGATCCGTTCCCACTTCCGTGGCGACATTCCACAAGTCTTCACGGTTATAAAAGACTTGTGGATTGGTCATGTGATAGAGCCCGTAAACTTCGGCCTGTAACTTGAGCAACAGTTCCGGGTAACGCACATGCTTGCGCAGCCCGGCTGGCATGGCCGACGCATCCTTGAAAAGGTTCGGAAAAATCGCGCGATATGCCGTCAGAATCGGGTCCTGATTGTCGAAGACGTAAAGCGTAGTCGTCCCGTCGTATGCATCCACCACCGCCTTGACGCTGTTTCGCATGTAGTTGATGGACTGGCCATTGACAAAGTAATGCGTCGAATAAGGATAAGTATCCGATTGCGTGAACGCATCCAGAACCCATGAGAGCCTGCCGTCTTCGCCCAACACAATATACGGGTCTTGATCAAAGGTAAGGAATGGCGCCAGGGCCGCTACACGCTCACGCACAGTGCGCCGCATCAACAGGCGGCTATGCTCGTTCACATCGTCGCTGAAGGGCAGCTTGGTCAGGTCGCCACGGTCGAATGCGATGAGAATGCGGCGCAAGAGTCCGCCCAACTCGATGCCACCATCGCCTTCGTAGGAAGCAAGGTTGTTGCTCTCGCCTTGCGGATAGTTGAACTCCTGCTGCCGCGTCTTGACGTAGACGTCGGTATTAGTCATCTCGCCAAAGTAAATCTCCGGCCGTGTCACGCTGAGGCCGGGGGTTGTGCTTTGCACGGGCATATTGCTCAACATCAGTGCAGGCCGGCCTTCGGCCGTAAAGCCGTTCACCGGGTTCATGGTAATGCCGTATCCGTGGGTGTAAATCAGCTTTTCGTTGATCCAGTTGCGGCTGCTCTCTGGCAGCTTCTCCACGTTCAATTCGCGCGCGGCCAGCATCACCTCGTGCATGGAACCGTCGATCTGGTAACGATCGATGTCGATGTCGGGAAAGTCGTAGTAGGTGCGAATTTCTTGAATCTGGCGCAGCGTATCCTGGAGCGCCTTCACATCCCACAAGCGGATATTCTGTAACGTAAGCTGATTGTTGGTCGGATCGGTTGCATCGACGGTTGTCTCGGCGGGAAACTCGCGCAGCACGAAGCGGTCAAGGCCGTAGGCTTGCTGCGTCATCTCGATGTTATGCAGAATGTAGGGCTGCTCGCGCATCAGTTCGTTGGGCTTGACCAGAAAACTGGATACATACCAGCCCACCAATCCGACAATTGCGTAACAGACTATGGCCGGAGCGACAGATGCAACCAGCCAGCGCCCACGCGGAGCAAACAAGCCGCCTGCCGCGGCGATCACAGCCCCAAGCAGCAACGCAATGCAAACCACCATCAGGCCGGCTAGCGTTACATGCGCATCGGTGTAGGTAACACCGTCGAAGATTGTGTGGTGATCGAATAGTTGTTCAAACCGGGAGAGATACACGCGCATGGCGACGACAAGCAACATAAATGCTGCGGCGATTGAGAGCCAGCGCCAAGGAAGGTCCGAAAGGCTGCGACGGCCGCCCGTGAGCGCGCGCGAGCCGCCTGCCACAACCAGAAATACCGCAGCAAGCAGGCAAGTGATTACGCTGAGCGTCATCAACCAGCCGACAATAAGTTGCCATGCCGGCAGGGTGAACAGATAGAAGCCGAGCGGCTTGCCAAAGATCGGGTCTGCCATAGTTCCAGCGGTCTGCGGCGCATACCACCACAGGGCCAGTGTTTGCCACTGAGCGGCCATGGTACCGCCGGTGATGACCGCAATGATCAGCGAGCCGCCAATCGAAATGATGCGAAGCACCGGCTTCAGCGACAGCTTCACTTCCTGGCCGGCAATGAAGACGGTGTGATCGCTGGGCAGATCGTCGCGATGCGCTCCCATGAGAGCGGAAAATACTCCGAACAAAATGAGGAATGTGAGTACGGCGAAGCCCGCAAAGATGCCCCACTGCATTCCCCGCGCCTTCCAGAACACGTCCTCGTACCCGAGCGACTTGAACCACAGCAGATCAACCCAATAGGAAAGAGCGGTTCGGCCGCCGAGCACGATGGCGGCGATGACGGCGATGAGAAAAATCAATCCGCCACGGCGTGGGCGCGGCGGCGTTGTCAGCTTTGGCCAATTGATTGTATCGGGCAACTCTTTACCCCATTCTTTCCGTTATTGTGATCTCTGTGCGCCGGGAGCACCCGGAACGCAAGATTGCGTGGCTCCGGAAACCTGAGAAGTCGCCAGTCGCACCAACTCCACTCTAATCTTCTTAAGCGCTTCATGCAGACGAAAATTGCCGGTCACGGCCGCGGCTTCCTTAGCCGGACAACGATTTACGATGAACTGGTTCTGCTGGATTTTGCGTCGTAGAGGGCTGCAATCCCTGGCCCACGCGTGCTACCCTCACATATCAACATGAGTCAGACGCCCTCCACCCAAACCCAACCTGTCATGGCCAACCTGCCTCGCGTGCTTGGCGCCAGTCAGGCAACTGCCTACGTCGTTGGCACCGTCATAGGCAGCGGCATCTTTTTGGTGCCGCGGGAGATGATGCAGGATGTCGGCTCTTCTGCGCTGGTCTATCTGGCCTGGGTCGCCGGCGGCCTGCTCTCGCTCTTCGGCGCCATGACACTGGCTGAGTTGGGAGCGATGCTGCCTTACGCCGGCGGCGGATTTGTTTACCTGCGCGGCGCATACGGAGACACATCGGCTTTCCTTTATATGTGGACCTGGTTCGCTGTGGCCAAGCCGGCCTCGGCAGCGGCCATCACCATCGGCCTCGCCCGCACTCTGGAGTTCTTCCCGGCATTCAGCGGCCTCACCCATCAGGCGATAGGTGGCCCCATCCCTCTGCTGTGGTCGCAAATCTTCGCCATCGCCGTAGTATGGTTCATGACCGGCCTGAACTATCTGGGCATCAAAAAGGCTGGCGACTTCCAACTTGTCTTTACGGTCCTCAAGGGCATTCTCATCCTCATTGTGGTCGCACTCTGCTTTGCCTCTGCCTCGGGTTCCCTGGGCAATTACTCCACGGTGCTGCCCCATGCAGTGGGAGGCTTCAGCGGCTTCATGCTCGCGATGATTGCCACTCTGTGGGCTTACGACGGCTGGCCTGACCTCGTGATTCTTGCCGGCGAGATCAAACGGCCGGAGCGAAACCTGCCCATCGCTCTGATCGGCGGCCTGTGCGTCATCGGCGTTCTCTACATGGCCACCAACGCTGCCATGCAATACGTCCTTTCCGCCACGCAGATCGCCGCCAGCGACCAGCCTGCCGTTGCGGCGCTCAAGATTGTCGCAGGCCCTGCTGGAGCAAGTTTTGTGGCAGCCGCTATGGCCGTCTCCATTTTCGTCACCCTCAACGGGACGGTGATGTCCGGCGCACGCGTGCCCTTTGCCGCTGCCCGCGACCGGCTCTTCTTCCGCCAGTTCGCGCGCATCAGCCCCCGCTTCCAGTCCCCTTCCACGTCACTGGCCGTGCAGGGAGCTCTCGCCACGATCCTGTTGCTCTTCCTCAGCCAATTTCAGCAGCACTTCGAACTCGCCATCTTTTCCGAGTGGATTTTTTACATGCTTATAGCGACCACGGTCTTCGTCTACCGTCGCCGCAGGCCCGATCTGGCGCGCCCTTACAAGGTTTGGGGTTACCCGTTGCTGCCCGCCATCTTTGTCTTCTGCGCAGCCGTCGTTCTCGTCTACAGTTTCCTTGGCAACTTGAAAGGCTCGCTGCTGGGCACCGCGCTGATCTTGCTGGGCCTGCCGGTGCTGTGGCTCGTCCGCAAAATGTATCCCGGGCCGCCCGCGGAGTTAGAGGGAATGGAAAAATAATCTAGAAGCTGTTTCAAAACCTGCTTTGTGTCAGGGCACGACTTCAGTCGTGCCGAAAAACGCCCGAAAACAACGGGCTTTGGCCCCTGAGGTACGGTTGGGAACCGGTTATGAAACAGATTCAAGTGTCCTTCGTCTGAACTAGGCAAGACAAAACTGACGGTCATTCTGAGCGAACGGGGCCCCGAACGTCCTTCAGTTCCGGGGTCCCCAAAAGAGCGGTTTTTGCTCTTTGGGGTGGAGTTCGGGGGTGGTGAGTCGAAGAATCTGCGGTTGCTCTTCGATGAACTTCAGACTCGCCGCGCTAGCCAGAAAGGCACTTGGCCTTTCAGATGCAATCCCTGCCTCACCGGAATTGCCGCACTACTGCCGCTTTCTCGCCGCTTCTTCGTAAATTGCGGCGTACTCCCGCGCAGGCTGCTCCCAGCTATAATTCCGCGCCATGCCATTGAGCATCAGCTTCTTCCAGCCTTCTTTATCCTCAAAAGCAGCGAGTGCGCGGTCGATTGCATCCCGCAGACCCTCGGCTCTCATGCCCTTGAACTTGAAGCCCGTCCCAGTTCCCTGCTTCGGGTCCCACTCTTCGATGGTGTCGTCCAGGCCGCCGGTGGCGCGCACGACGGGCACAGTGCCGTACTTGAGCGAATAGATCTGGTTCAGGCCGCAAGGCTCATAGAGCGACGGCATGAGAAATATATCGGCACCTGCCTCGATCTTGTGCGCCAGCGCGTCATCGTACCCAATGCGAACGGCCACATTCGCCTTGTTCCAGAATGCCCAATCGCGGAAGAACTTCTCGTAGACCGGCTCGCCCGAGCCCAGCGTCACCACAGCCACGTCCAGTTCTGACAACCGGCCGGCAACCTGCTCTAAAAGGTCAAAACCCTTCTGCAGAGCAAACCGCGAGACAATTCCGAACACCGGTGTCGAGTCACTCACCCTCTCTAACCCGAAAGTTCGTAGCAGATCAGCGCGGCACTCCCGTTTGCCAGCCAAATTCTCTGGCGTGTAATGCGCCGCCAGGTTGGTGTCCGAAGCCGGGTTCCACTGCGCATAGTCCACGCCGTTCAGAATCCCGCGCAGATCCGCCGCTCGTCCCCGCAAAACGCTGTCAAGCTGGTTGCCAAACTCCGGCGTCTGAATCTCTTCGGCATATTTTCGGCTTACCGTCGTCAGAATGTCGGAATAGACCAGGCCGCCCTTGAGGAAGTTGAAGTTGTCATACTGCTCCAGCTTGTCCATCGTGAAGATTTCCCACGGAAAGAGCAGTCGCTCCGTTGTAGCCGGTGGAAACGCTCCCTGGTACGCAGCATTGTGAATGGTCAGAACCGTCCCGGCATTCTTCAGCAGCGGGTCAGAGTCGTAGATCGTGCGCAGATAAACGGGAATCAGCGCTGCCTGCCAGTCGTGCACATGAAAAACGTCGGGTACGCCCAACAGCTTGGTCGCCTCCAGCACTGCACGGCAGAACAGCCCAAAGCGCTCCCAATTGTTGGGATAATCCCCCTCGGCTGTTCCGTAAAGCCCTTCCCTGTCAAAAAGTTCCGGGCAATCTACAAAGTAATACTGCACCCCGGCACGTTTGCCCCCGTCCACAACACCCACGAAGCGGTTGTAATACTCAAAAGGAATCGTAATAGAGCGGGCTGCGTAGTTCAGGTCACCCTTGATCTGTCGCCGCACACCCGCGTAGAGCGGCAGGTAGACCGTAACCTCGTGTCCCAGCTTGACCAGCTCTGGAGGCAGCGCTCCCACCACGTCGGCCAACCCCCCGGTCTTGGCAAACGGCACGCACTCCGATGCGGCAAAAACAATGTTCACTAGGGTTTCTCCATGGCCAACCAACAACCCACTCCGTCGATCAAATTCCTCGGCCAAAGAGCCAGTCTACTACCCTGTTGCTGGAGAATAATATGCGGCCTGCAACTGAAAAAGTTTCCCGCATCCGGCAGGTAAACCTTATCATCCAAAGACCATGCAAGACCAAAATCCGATCTGCCCTTCTTCTTCATCATCTTCTCCCGGCTCTACTCAACCGGTTCCTGATCCAACTCCCCTAGACAATCCAGTTTGGCATTCGCTAATGACTGAGCAGAGTTCACTTGCCTTAGGCGGCGAACTGGCAAAGCGCTTTCCAGCTGAAATCGGACCACTTTGCGGCATGAAAGAACCCTCCGCCGCCTGTTACGAGGCGCTGCGAAGTCTGGCCAGCCCCGGCGAGGCCTTGGGGCTCTTGTTTACGGAACCTCCAGAGTCCCCGGCTGGTTGGACGATGCCGCATTACGATGTTCTCGATCAGATGATCTGCTTGGAGCCCCGAGATCCAGGACCTTCATATGTGCCGCCGGAGCCGAAATTTCGCCAGCTAACGCCTGCTGACATCCCGGCCATGATCGAACTGGCCACGCTGACCGAGCCGGGGCCCTTTGCTCGGCGCACCATCGAACTTGGATTATTCTTCGGCATCTTCGATTCAGGTCGCTTGTTGGCCATGGCTGGGCAGCGCATGCACCTGCCTCAATTCCACGAAGTGAGCGCGATCTGCACCCATCCGGATGCGAGGGGCCGCGGCTTTGCCCGCACGCTTACGCTCGCGTTGATGGAAGAGATTCGGCAACGGCGCAAAACACCCTTTCTGCACGTCCGCTCAGGCAATCTCCGCGCAATCCATGTATACGAAGGCCTGGGCTTTACCCTGAGGCGAAAATTGCACTTTGCGGTGATGAAAACCGGCGCCTGACACCGCTCAATTGCTCCAGTGGCCTGCGGCTTCATCTACCATCAAAGAAGCCCATGCCAGTCAAGCCCAAGCTCGGCCAGAATTTCCTCGTCGACGCTGAGGCCATCCAGCGCATTGCTGCCTCCATCGGCGATCTCACCGGGCGCACTGTGGTCGAGATCGGCCCCGGCGGCGGCGCCATCACCGGCGAACTGGCCGCTCGCGCAGCGCACGCGCTGGCCGTCGAACTGGACCATGACCTTGCCCTCCAACTGCGCGTTCATTTCCCGCCCGACCGCGTCACCGTCGTCGAACAGGACATATTGCAATTCGATTTTGCGGCAGCCTCCGCCGCAGCGGGCGAGCGCTTGCTGGTGGTCGGCAACCTGCCTTACGGCATCACTTCACCAATCATCTTAAAGCTGGCCGCCAGCCACGCCTCGCTCGACCGCGCCGTGCTCATGGTGCAGCGTGAAGTGGCCGATCGTGTTACAGCCGAGCCGGGCTCACGCGACTACGGTCTGCTCTCCGTCACCGTGCAGCTTTACGGCCCTGCCCAGCGGCTCTTCACTCTGCCGCCGAGTGCCTTCTCGCCCCCGCCGGATGTGCATTCGACAGTCTTCCGCTGGCGATTTGCCCCGCGATTTGCCGAGCTTGGAGTTGAAGAAGCGACGTTCCTGCGCTTCGTGCGCCAGTGCTTTGCCCAGAAGCGCAAGACTCTGGCCAACAATCTGCGCGCCGCCGGAGTTCCGCCCGCCACAGTTGCCGCCGCGCTGTCTCAGGCCACAATCCCTCCACAGGCTCGCGCTGAAGCTGTGTCCATCGAGAGCCTCGCCGCTCTCTGGCGTTGCCTTGAAGGCAAAACGGTGTCCGTGCCGAACAATACATCAGCCTGAAACTAGAGCGTTTTCTGTCAAATTTCAACAAAATTTCGGGTGCCCCATCCATTGTGCGTTCTTTGCACAATGGATGGGAAACCACGGAGCTGAATTTTTGGTCGTGAACGGTCTAGTGGAAATCACTCTAGCTGCGCCCCGCGCCCTGCAAGGTCAGGGTCTGCGCGGTGTGAATGTGGCAGATGGCTATTGCCAACGCGTCGGCGGCGTCGGCCGGCTGTGGCACTTCGGCCAACTCCAAGAGCCGAGCCACCATAAACTGGACCTGTTCTTTTTTGGCCAGTCCGTAGCCCACAACGCTCGATTTAATTTTTAACGGTGCATATTCGGCCACCGGAAACCCCTGCGTAGCCGCCGCCAGCAGAGCCACGCCACGCACCTGCCCCAACTTCAACGCCGATTTGGCGTTCACAGAGTAGAAAACTTCCTCTATGGCCACGGCGTCCGGCTTCCATCGCTCCAACTCCGCGCTCAGCTCGCGAAAGACTTGTTCCAGTCGCTCGGCTGTGGTTTTGGACTTGACCAGCCGGATTGCGCCCATCGCCTTCAGCACCAGCCGCGGCTGTCGCCCCGTATCGTCCGACTCGACAACCCCATAGCCGGTTATCTCCGTTCCGCAATCGACGCCAAAAACCCGCATGGGCCTGAGTGTACCGCAGGAGCGCCCATCCCCGCTGGCAGCAATTCTTGCCCAAAATAACGGCGGCCTGGGCGCACTGCCCAGGCCGTCGCGGTGAACTGTGGGTATTGGACTAAGGCCATCGCGCTCAAGCGAGTGCCCAAGCATCTTCACTTCTGTTCCCAAGCCTCGATCCTTGTGTGGCGACGCCCGGCAAGCCGGACTCCTTCGGCGGCGAAATTCGCCGCTGTATTGAAGAATTGCCACGCGCAAATCGCGTCGAGAGAACTATATAACGGTGAAGAAGCGGTTGCATCCCCTGCGGCAGGACTCTGTCCGCCGGGGCGACCATGGGGCTAAGGCGCGATGCCTTAGGCCTCAGTCACCTCACGTACCATACAACTTGAAGAATCATGCATCAGTTGGATCAACCTCCTTTCCCGTGTACCGTTAAACTACCCCTCGCCGTGCGACACGTCAAGGGGTGTCAATATCTCGTTAATATTCTGCGTTCTTACCAGCTGTGCAGCCACTGCTCATCGCGCCCGATACGCACCGGAACACGGAAAAGCTCGCTGAGCTTTGCCTCTGTCAACATCTCCTCGCGAGGACCGTCGCCGACGATGCGCCCGGCGCGCATCAAAATGATCCGTCCGATTTCGGGCAAAATATCTCCCAAATGGTGGGTCACCAGCACAAGCCCTGTGCCTTCGCGGGCGAGCCGCTGCAGGCTCTCCCGCAATTCCCGCTGTGCGGCTAAGTCGAGCGCGTTCGAGGGCTCGTCCAACAGAAGCTGTCGTGGACGGTGCACCAGCGCTCGCGCTATCAGGATGCGCCGCCGCTCTCCGGCTGACATCGTACCCACCAATTGCCGAGCGAGGTGCGTGGCTTCCATCCGTTCCAGCGCTTCTTTCGCCCGTGCGCGCATCTCTGCGGTGACATGAAGATTGGGCCACAAAGTCGACGCGGAAAAGAATCCGGCAATCACCGCATCAAGACCTGTGGTCACTGCGGTTCGCTCTCCCGGCAGTTCACCCGCCAGATCTCCCCTCGGACCGGCCGCTACCACGCCAAAATGTTTGCGCAACTCCGTCAAATCCCAGCGCTCGCGGCCAAAGATGCGCACCGTCATGCCCGGCTTCACGATTGGGTATACCTGACACGTTATGGCCAGAATCAGCGTGGACTTGCCGCAGCCATTCGGCCCCAAAATCGCCACATGTTCCCCGGCGCGAATCGTCAGATTCACATCGTGCAGCACCACGCGGTCGCCACGCGCCACATTCACCTTGCGCAGCTCAAGAAATTGCGTTTCCTGGTTGTCTATCGGCTTTTCGTTATTTGAGAAACTTTCCCTCATCACACCTTTGCGTTCATTTCATTCTGTCGTAGCGCGACCTCGGCCGCCTGTGTTGACTCTGTACATCAGCTTATCTGCTCAATGGACAAGTTCATCAACAGTTTCGCCAAAGTGCGCTCTTTTCGCAGATTATGAGTGGGTTTTTCGAGTTCCAGGAATTGAGATGGCACGCCATTCGGCTTATTTCACCTGCTAAATTAAATGTATTGATGCCGATCACCAAATTATCCGACGCCACCCCATTCGCTCTTCCTCTTGGCTTTCGCTATGGCGCTGCCATAGCGGGGCTTAAAGCGAGCGGTCGCCCAGACTTTGCTCTCATCGTGGGCGACGCACCCTCAAGCGCCGCTGCAGCGTTTACTGCCAACCGCGTCACTGCAGCTCCATTGATTGTGGATAAAGAACATCTCCGGGCAAGCGGAGCCCGCGTGCGCGTAGTCGCCATCAATGCAGGCAACGCAAACTGTGCCGCGGGTCAGGCAGGGCTGGATGCGGCCCACGCCACCTGCGAAGCCGCCGCAAAGCAGTTCGGCTGCCGATCTGAAGAGGTCTTTCTCTCATCGACGGGTATCATTGGCGTTCCGCTGCCGGCAGAAAAACTCGTCGCCGCTTTGCCAGGACTAGCTGTGTCGCTGGGCGCCGATTTCGACCACTTCCAACAGGTCGCCCAGGCCATTCTCACCACGGATACGGTGCAGAAAACAGCATTCGCTAAGCTGGAGATTGCCGGTCCGGATGGCGCCGCGCGTGAAGTCCACATCGCCGCGCTGTGCAAAGGCTCGGGAATGATTCATCCTCAGCTTGTGCCCCACGCCACCATGCTCGTCTACATCCTGACCGACGCAGCTGTCGAACCGGCAGTGCTGGACGGCTACCTGCGCGCAGCCATCGAAGTCAGTTTCAACCGCATCTCTGTCGACGGTGACACCTCTACCAACGACACAGTGCTGCTGTTGGCTTCAGGCGCGACCGGTGCGCCCATTGTTCCAGGAAACTCAGAGTTCGCAGCCGCATTAACAGAAGTCTGCACCTCTCTTGCCCGCCAGATTGTGGCCGACGGCGAGGGCATTTCGCATGTGGTGGAATTGCACATCGAAGGAGCTGCCACCGACGGGGATGCGCTCAAGATTGCCAAGGCCATCGCACATTCGCCGCTGGTCAAGACTGCGTGGGCCGGCTGCGACCCCAATTGGGGCCGGCTGCTCGCGGCCATCGGTTACTCCGGCGCACAGATCGACCCCGAGCGCGTCGACATCCGTTTCGGCTCGCTCGCCATTTGCCGCAACGGAAGCCGCGCGCCTGAGTTCGACGAGACTGCAGCCCACGAATATATTGCGCAGCGGGAGTTCTCGATTTCCATCCAAATCAATCAGGGTGCCGGTACCTGCGTTTTTTGGACCACCGACCTGACCCATGAGTACGTTAGTATCAACGCGGATTATTCTACTTAAGCCGACGCATCTGCATAGCCTGGTTCCAGGGCGCCACTCATGTTCGTCTGCGCCTTCCGGCGACTTTCCTTCAACTTCATCACCAGGAAGAGCGCCAACCCCAACGCCGCGGCTCCGCAGCAATCCAGCATTACATCACTGAACTGGCCGCTACGGTTAGGCAAGAAACTCTGGTGAACCTCGTCCGCACAGGCCACCAAAAACGTGGCCAGAATAGCCAATCCGTGCGCCCTCATCTGCCGCGATAGCCTCGACGCCATCCCCCTCAGTTCAATCCAGCATGAGCGAAAGCAGATTAGGGAGAAAATTCCGTAGCCCATGAAGTGTCCGGTTTTTCGTATGATGTGATGGATCAAATCCCAGTACACGCACACGTCGTAGCCAAAGATAGCTTCGGCAATGCGCTTCAATGGCTCGCTGGTCCGGTCCGAACCGAAATATGAAGTGGACTCAACGGCAAAGACCATTGAGAAGACCAGCACTGGCAGCCACGCCCGCAATTGCGCTTGCAAACGCAGGTTACCGCCGGTCGAGGTACGCTGTGCGCAGACTCCAAAAGTCATGGAAGGAGAAGACATGATGAGCGCTCCCTTGCAACGGCTCAGAGGTGGACGTAAATGCCGCGGAGGTCAACGGCAGCATAGGGAGCCTATCGGCAATATCAATCGTTTCGTATAGAGAGAATCCTTATCTATTTGAAAACTCTTACCTTGCACTGTCCTGAAACGAGACAATGGGCGCCGTTTGTCCGCCCTGCGGAATTCTCGCCTGCACTGCTCTTCACTCGCGCCCTCCTACGAAGGAAGCAAATGATACAGTGAGGGGTATGAATTTGAGCAAGTCCGGGTTCATCTCTGCTGCTTTTATATGCACTATTTTTGGGGCTGGATTTTCACTTTTGGCATCCACTCCTCTCTCGGCCGAAGATCCCAAAGCAGTTGCGGCTCATCAATTCGCCCACTCCGGGCAGCGGGGCCGGGAATCTGCTGGCGCTGTACCCGCCTGCATGCCATCTGTGCTCGGCTCCCCCTACATCCCGGTCGACAGCTGGGTCTATCCGGCCATCTTGCGGCTTTACTCGCTCGGCTTTGTTGACAAGGTTTTTCTCGGTATGAGGCCATGGACCCGTTCGAGCGTTGGTCACATAATGGATGCGGCCGGCGCGCGCATTGCGGATACGGATGGGGGACCAGCTGCGGACGAGGCCCAGGACATCTACGACGCGCTCATGCATGAACTGCGCTCCGATGCGGAAGGCCCATGTGTCTCGCGTCAAAGCAACGCCCACATCGAATCGGTTTACAGCGTGGGTCGCGCCATCAGCGGAACGCCTCTCCGCGACAGCTATCATCTCGGCTCGACCATCATCAACGACTATGGCCGTCCCTACGAAAACGGATTCAATAACTACACTGGCGCCAGCGGCTACGCCACTGTTGGCCGCTTCGTCTTCTATGCGCGAGGCGAATTCGAAGCCGCGCCTTCAGCTGTCGGCTACTCGCAATCTCTGGCCAACGCACTTAGCACGATTGACGGCACAACCTTCTTCGATCCATCCGGCATCCCATACAACCAGGCCACCATTCCTATGGGACCGATTGCGACCATTGCCAACGGGCGTGTAATGGAGGCTTTCGTCTCCGCTCATGTTTTGAACCACGAAGTCTCCTTCGGCAAGCAGGACGATTGGCTTGGGCCCGGCCTGGGCGGCGGCATGGCGTATTCCAACAACGCCGAGAACATTTACTCCTTCCGCATTAATCGCGAAGAGCCGCTGCGCATTCCGCTCCTCTCCCGGATTACAGGGCCGTTCCGCTACGACTTTTTGATCGGCGGGCTTGATGGGCACACCTACATGCCCAATCCGGCGAATCCCGGTGGCTTGAACCCCAATCTGGCCAACGTAATCAACCCGGGAGATCCCTGGGTGCACGTGGAGAAGGTGAGCTTCCGGCCAACGGAAAATCTCGAATTTGGATTCGAGCGCACGGTGATCTGGGGTGGCGAGGGTCATGCGCCCATCACCGTTCACACATTCCTCAAGAGCTTTGTCAGTCTATCTTCGCCCAGCATCACGACCAAAGACGGTCGCGACGATCCCGGCGCGCGTTTTGGCGCATTCGACTTTTCTTACCGTCTGCCCTTCGTCCGCAAATGGCTCACGCTCTATGCGGACTCGGAGGTTCACGACGATATTTCTCCCGCTGACGCTCCCCGGCGCGCCGCTTACCGGCCCGGCATTTATCTCTCCCACGTACCGCGAGTTCCCCGTCTGGACCTGCGCGTCGAGGCCGCCTCCACTGACCCGTCCAGTTCAACTGTTTCGGCTCGGCCAAATGGCCATTTTATGTACTGGGAGACAATTCAGAGGCAGGGCTACACAAACAATGGCCAGCTCTTCGGCGACTGGATTGGACGCGAAGGCAAGGGCGGCCAGGCATGGATGACCTGGCACCTGAGCGGCAATGAGTGGCTCCAGGTGGGCCTGCGCAACCAAAAGGCGACCAAGGATTTCATTCCCGGCGGCACTACCCTGCACGACATCAACTTCCAGGCGGTCAAGCGCCTCGGCAAGGACTTCGAGGTGAACGCCAACTTCGCTTTTGAGCAGTGGAACGCGCCTATTTATCTTCCCGGCCGGCAGACAGTAACCACTACAACGATTCAGCTCACCTGGTTCCCGGAGCGCAAAGTGAACTTCTAGCGGGTCTGCCCGAACAATCGCGATGCGCGGACACTTCTACTCGTCGCGCAGGGCCATCATGGGATCGATCTGCGCGGCCCGCCGGGCAGGAAGCCAGCTTGCCAGCAGGGCCACGCCGGTGATTGCCACCGTTATGGTCCCAAAGATCATGGGATCGTCGGGCCGCACTTCAAAGAGCAGATTCGCCACTCCATGCGCCAGGCCGAACGCCAGCAGAAGACCGACGCCCACTCCTGCACCTGTCAGCCATCCAGCGCGGACCAGTATCATGCGCAACACATCTTCGCGCCGTGCGCCCAATGCAAGACGCACTCCGATTTCACGCTTGCGTTCGCCAACCAGGTTGGCCAGCACGCCAAAGATTCCAATCGCCGCCAGCAGCAGCGCGATCAAAGCGTCCAGGCCGAGCAGCGCAGCTACATAGATCATGCCGGTGAGTTCTTCGTGCGTGTATTGCGCATAGGTTCTCACCCCATCGAGCGGCAGCGTGTCATCCAGACCAGCGAGCGCCTTGCGGACTGAAGGCGCAAGAGCCAGCGGGTCGCCGACGGTTTTGATCGAATAGGTTATGCCATCCGGCGGCAACTGTGCCACGTCCATGTAGACGGCGGCAGGACGCTCTCTCTGCCACAACGAATATGTAGTCTCCTCCACGACCCCTACAACGGTGAGCCACGGGGTCTGATAATTGCCTTCTGTTCCCATGCGAATGTGTTTGCCCAGAGGATTCTCGCCAGGGAAGAAGCGCAGCGCGTACGACCGGCTTATCAAGGCCACAGGCTGCGAGTGCAGGTCGTCGCTGGCGCTAAAGAGCCGCCCGGAAACAAGCGGAATGTGAAAAGCGTCAAAATAACCCGCGCTGACCGGCAGCCGCAACGCGGTTCGGGATTGGCCGGGTACGAGTGGTCGATTTTCAATCTGCGATTCGTCGTCCCAGCCATCGTCGCTGTTGGGGAGCGCGCCCGTCACTTCGGCGGAGTCGACTCCGGGTATCCAGCGCAGCCTGTCAAGACTCTGGTTGTACCACCCGGCCATCTTCTCCGGCGTGTTGTAGCGACTCGCCGGCAGGTGGACGTTGAAGGTGAGCGTCTTTTCAGGTTGGTACCGGTCGGTCAGGTGCAGCATCCCCAACATGCCCTTGCACATCAGCGCTGCGCCAATCACCAGCGCTACTGCGAGCGAAATCTGTGCCACCGCCAAAATGTTTCTCAGTTTTCGGCTGCGGCCAGAGCCCACCACGCTACGCGAACCGGACTTGAGTTGATCCACCAAATCGACGCGTAACGCTTCCAGCGCGGGAGCAAACCCGGAGATAACGCCCGCCAGAACAGCGAGCAACAAAGAAAAGGCGAGTGCGCGGCCGCTCAGCGTGATGTTGGACCAGCCCGCCATAAAGCGCGCCACACGCTCCGGCATGGTGATCTCATTGATGTGCATATCGACCACGGCAATGAGAAGACCCCCCGCCCCACCGATCAGTCCCAAAAGAATATTCTCTGTAAGTAACTGCCGCAGCAGCCGTCCACGGCCAGCGCCAAGTGCAGTCCGCATCGCGATCTCAGGACGACGGGCTATGCCGCGGGCAAATTGCAAATTGGCTATGTTGGCGCAGACCACCAGCAGTACAAATAAAGTCGCACCTTGCATCAGGTTGAAGTAAAGCGGAGTGTATTCACCGTTGATACCGGCAAGCAGGCTTTCAACCCTTACGTGCCATCCCAGGTTCGTAGCAGGATATTCGTGGGACAGGTGATCCGCGATAGTATTCATCTCGGCCTGCGCCTGGCCTCTGGTAACTCCCTTACGCAAGCGCCCTACAACGAGATAATCATGCGTTCTGCGGTTGGCAAGCTGTTCTGCGGTCGGCGCCAGGGGCAGGAAAAGATCGCCGCGCGACGGATACTGCATGGCTTTCGGCATTACGCCGATCAAGGTATAGTCGTGCTGGTCTAACTCGATCTTTCGGCCCAGCACCGCTGGATCAGATGCAAAATGCGATTTCCAAAAAGCGTAGCTCAGCACTGCTACGCTTCCTTGCCCGGCTCGCGTCTCGCTGTCAGTGAATACGCGACCTAGGAATGCATCTGTCCGCATCACGTGGAAGAAAGA
>JBEKQD010000020.1:0-94605 GCA_049520075.1 Occallatibacter sp.
AGCTGGCGCATCGCGTAGGCCTGGAGGCCATCGACTGGTGTGGCGGCGTCTATTCGCACGAGTGGGGATTCGCAAAGCTGCTGCACTGGCTCAGGCATAATCCCGGCAAGCGCAATCAATTTGCCTCGGCGTTTGAGCATTGCGACATGGTGGCCGCTACGCTCGGCGGCGTCACTGACCCCAGTCTGGCCAAACGAAGCATATGCGCCATGGGCCACAAGTGGATGTGGAATCCCAAGTGGAACGGTCTGCCGCCGCAATCATTCCTATCCAAACTTGACCCGCTCTTTGACGGCATTCGCGAGAAGCTTGCGGGCGACTACCTCACGTCTGACCACCTCGCCGGGCATCTCGCTCCGCGTTGGGCCGAAGAACTCGGTTTGCGTGCGGGCATTCCCGTGCCTGTGGGAGCATTCGACGCGCACTGGGATGCGATTGGCGCCGGATGCCGCGAGGGAGATGTTGTCAACGTGGTCGGCACCTCCACCTGCATCATTGCCATGAGCAGGAAGACGCAATTGATTCCGGGCGTCTGCGGCGTTGTGCCCGGAAGTGTGCATCCGCAATTCACCGGCATCGAGGCTGGCCTCTCAGCCACCGGCGATATCTTCGAGGCCGTTGCGCGCCGCGCAGGCGTCAAAGTTTCCGAGCTGTCGCAAGGTCTGGATAAGTATCGCGCTGGGCAGACCGGACTGCTAAGGCTTACCTGGGACAATGGCGACCGCACGGTGCTCGTCAACTCGGAACTGGGCGGTGTGACGCTGGGTTGGAACTTGGTGCATACAGCGCAGGACGAACTCTTCGCGGCCATTGAGGGAACAGCATTTCACACTCGCATCATTCTCGAACGCATGGCCGAATATGGTGTGCCGGTGGACCGCGTGATCAACGCCGGTGGCATCCCGCAAAACAATGCTGTGCTCAACCAGGTGTACGCCGACGTGCTGGGCAAGCCCGTATTGGTTCCGGCCGGAGTGCCCACCAGCCTGGGCTCGGCCATCTTTGCGCTGCTTGCGGCCGGGGCTTTTCCAACGATCGAAGCAGCGCAGACCAAACTCTGTCTGAAGTACACTTTGGTTTCGCCTCGGCCGGAAGCGACGGCGGTTTACGAGAAGTTATTCGCGCTGTATCGCAAAGCGTATTTCGCGCTGGGCACGCGCTCGGCAGAGGCCATGGCATTGGGTGACATCCTGCCCGAGCTTCGCCGTATCGCCAGAGAGGCTGCGGGAAATGCATAGCGAGAGATTGGCCCGCCGTATCTCTGATATTCTTCGTCATCGAGGAGTCTTTATGAGTATTCACGCATTTCGCACCTTTACACTAACCTTGGCAATACTTTTGGTGATCACTATGAATTCTTCCGCACAATCCTCACCCAAGAACGACAACAAGACGCCGCTCATCGGCGGCCAGCCTGTTGTCACGTTGACCCGTTTGAAAACTGGTGATGGCAGCAAGCCGGAATTTCTTTCCGCGACAGTGCTTCCCGGCCGCGGCATGAATCTCTTTCAAATAACCGCCTGGTTGCCCGGCAAAGGAGAGATCCCTGTCCTTCATTCTCCTTCGCTCGAAGAGGCCGCGACCATCCTCGGTGGTCCCGATGATCCGTATGGCACAAAGGCATTTACTTTCGGTGGAGCTTTTCTAGCGCCCTTTGCCAATCGCATCATTGGACCGCTTTCAAACGACGGCAAGACAGTCTCTTTCGAATGGCAGGGACATCCATTTACGCTCGACGCGAACTGGAAGGGCGCTAAGCCGGGGGCTATTCATCACGCGATTCACGGCCTCATCCTGGCTTCCAAAACGGATGACGTAAGAGAGACCGCGGCGGGCGACTCCAAGACCGTCAGCGGCGTGATTCACAACGGCAATTTGAGCCAACCCTGGTTCTCCAAGACTGATGTGAGCATCTCCGTTTCTCTCAGCGGCGATGCGGTGATTGCGACTGTCGAGGCGAAGAATGTGGGCGACAAGCCGGAACCTGTTGGCATCGCCTGGCACCCGTATTTCAATTTGCCCAGCGGCGACCGCGCACAGGCGCGACTGCACCTGCCCGGCGATCAGCGCGCCGAGGTCAATAACTACGACGATGTCTTCCCCACCGGCAAGCTGTTGCCGTCTGAGGGCACTCCCTACGACTTCACCGCCAAGGGAGGCAAGGCGCTCGGCGATTTATTCCTGGACGATAACTGGACGAACCTGAAGAAAGCGCTCGACGGGAGTTCGTACTCGGAGATCATTGACCCAGCCGCAAAGTACGGAATTCGCATCGTTGCCTTGACCCGTCACGTCAATACTGTGCAGGTTTACTCTCCGCTCGATAAGCAGTTCATCGCGCTCGAGCCCCAGTTCAACTACAACGACCCCTTCGGCAAAGAGTGGGGCAACAAAGACACCGGCATGGTGACGCTCCAACCCGGCCAGTCCGTCACATGGAAGGTCAAGCTGGAGTTATTCATTCCGTAATACCTGTCCGCGAACTCGGCTCTACAGAGTTTTCTCGAGATTGCAGATAATTTCCTCGGTTGGATGCACACTGATGAGTGGCAGAGCTATGGGCTGCACCGGAGCCAATTCCGGGGCAGCCCATAACTCCTTATGCTGGAGGATTTTGCAGATAACCCCTTCGTTTTGAAGATTTTACAGAGGACGTCATCTCCTAACTCTAACAAACAAAGGATTTTACGCCCAAAATATGGGTGGGGGTGTACCCCGGAATCCGTGTACTCTCGTGTGCACCCCGATCGCTACGGCCGAAGCCGTACCTTGCAAAGTCGCTAGTTTATTGGCAGGTTCTTAGAACCTGTTTAAGAGCTGTTTCCAGACTACGAAGGACTCAAGTTTTTGTCCCGCGGAGGGAGCAGGGGCCTTCAGGCCCCTGAAATAAGTCAATACAATCAAGGGGCTTTAGCCCTGGGTCTTTTACTTGATGTGACAAGGATCAAGTTCTTATACAGCTTCTTAGGCGCCCTTTGCGCCTTCTCTAATAACTCAGTTCCAGCACGTTGATCGAGTAGGGCGTGAAGCTGTGCTCGAACTTAGCTCCAGTGATTTGAATGTGACTCTCGACCGGCACAACCGCATCAGGATTTGTGATGCTATTGGTTGCGTTCGGTGACTTGCCGCTTAGGCTGATGAGCGTTGCTTCCTGCCCAGCGCCCGGCGTGTCTTCGAGCGCAATGCTCAGCGGTAGCGCGTCCGACCTTGCGTTCACGACCTTGATGAACAGCTTGCGCTGCTTCTCGTCGCGCGTGACCGATGCATAGACCCGTGGGCCCGCATTAGCAAGCGTTGAAGCAACCGCCTCTGTCCCCAGGTGATTGGCGAAGAGAACTTGCGCCCAATAACTGGGCGAGCCGTAGCTCGAAAGCGCATCGTAGCCGATCAGGTCCGTCGCCCACTGCATGCCGCCGGGGTTCACATTCACAAAGAGAGGCGCATAACTGGCCATGATTATGATGTCGCTGTTGCGCTCCAGACCGGTCATCCACGCGGCATCGCCTAGCGCCGCCTGCAGGTTGGGCGTAGGCTCTCCCTCGCGCGTCGCCCATTCGCCCACAAAAATCCTCGGACCTTGCCGGTCAACCTTGTCGTAATGGTTGGCGTTGGCAAACGACTCCTGCGCTGGCATATAAAAATGCTCGTCCAGCACGTCCGGCTTCATGCTCTTGATCGGCGCGGTGGCAATCAACTGTAGATCTGGATACCGCTGCTTGATCGCTTTGTAGTATTGCGCATAGCGGCCTTCATACGACCCCGACTTGTCGAACCAGTCCTCGTTGCCGATCTCGACATAATGCAGCGGAAACGGCGCCGCGTGCCCGTTCTTTGCGCGCTCTGCGCCCCACTTGGTATCAGTGCTGCCGGTCGCATATTCAATCTCGTCCAGTGCGTCCTGAACGTACGGTTCGAGCGCTGGCCCCGGTTCCACGTGCTCCTGCATCATCGAGTAGCCTGCATACACCGCCAGAACCGGTTCGATCTTCAGATCCTCGCACCATTCAAGGAACTCGAGCAGGCCCATTCCGTCGGACGACCGATAGTGCCATGGACTGGGATGAGTGGCCCGGTCCACGAGCGGCCCAATCGTCTTCTTCCACTGGAATCGTTCGGAGATATGGTCGCCCTCCAGGTAGTTGCCTCCCGGAAAACGCAGAAACTTGGGGTCCATGGCTGCCAACTTCTCCATCAGGTCGGTGCGGTTGCCATTGACGCGGCCGTGATAAGTCGGAGGAAACAGCGAGATCAGATCGAACCAGACGGTCGCGGGCCGCGGGATCGTCAGGATCAGGTGATTGTTCGCTGTGACGGGCAACTGCTCGGTTTTAAGGGTAAAGGTATACTGCCTCCACTCGCCGGTGAGTCCGCTTACCGTCGCGCTCGCCGCGGGGGCGCCCGTCTCATCGTTCACCAGACTGACGGTAATCGGGACCCCGACGCTGTCTGTTCTCGCGTAGAACGATCCGCGATAGATGGTCCAGGGTCGCACCGGAATGCCCCAGAAGCCATCGTTTTGCACGCCGGCCGGAGCCGCTTCCGTCGCCGAAGTCACACTGACTTTGAGGCTGCGTGGGAGCGCAGCGCTCGGGCCGTTTTGGTCGACCGAGACACTAGCTACGGAATCCCCGCGTGCGACTAAAGTCCAATGGGCAAGCGCCTGCCAGTCGCTTCCGATGGTGCGGTCGCGGATCAGTTCGGCGTAAAGCCCTCCGTCATAGGAGAAATTGATTTCCTCGGTCATTAAGCCGTAAAGTGTGGGGCTGACCCTGGAGGTGGGGTGATCCACCTGAATGGCAAGAGAAGGCGATTGAGCGAGCAATCTCACGGACAGAGTGAGTGCGGTGAGTAGCGCGAGTGCGGCGGGTCGTTTACTCATACGGAAACCCATTTTAAGGTCGGAATCTTGGTTTTGCAATAGGATAACGTTTCCTGGATCATGAGCACATGAGACCAGAATGGGATTCGGCAAGAATGGCGAAGAAGCGAATTTACGTCTAATCATCGGCAGGGCCCAATTGAACTCTGAACTGGATCGAGGCGCAAGCACCTATGCAGTCCATGCCAATATTTTGCTTTTTATCTGGCAGTACTAATCAGATAGGTATCCTTGGGACGCAGAGACCGTGTCCATTGCAAAACTTCGCGTAGGGGGCGTTCAGCTGCGGACTTTCATATAAAGATACCCAGTTAAACGCTTGCAGTTCTGGCCTGCCTGCATTTGTCTCGGTCACGGCACAAAATTGCTCTTGATCGACGCAGGGCGGGAATTGGCGGCTTCGCTCTCTTTCCAGGCACGCTGTGAACGGGAGAGAAAAGCGCTACCAGTCGTTCCCAAAATTCGGGGTATCCATCTACTTCGCGAGGCCGACACGCCGCACCAGGTCGTCAAAGCGCGGGTCGGAGCGCAACGGGTCAAGTGGGGGATCAATCTTGAGATAAAGAAGTCCTGCATCATGCGCTTTATACGACTCCTCCAGCCACTTGAACGCTTCCGTTTTGTTACCCAGTCCGGTATAAACGAGCGCGATCTCGTACCTTCCGACGCCATCTTTTCGCACAGACTCTTGCAGTTGCGAGATAGTCTTGAGGGCCGCGTCCGTCTTGCCCGAGCGGGCATAAGCGTTGCCCAAATGGCCTAAGGAATATGGGCCGTTGCCCGACTTGATAAATTCACCGATGGACTCGGCGTACATACCCTTCTCAGCGTAGATATCACCGCTAAGAAAGTTCCAGTCAGGCAAATTGATCCGAAGGCCTCGCACCGTCTGTGTCACCGCGAGGGCCTGGTCGTAGCGGCGAGAGAAGTAATAGATGAACCCTTCAGCGTGGAATGTGCTTCCAGAGACGGGATCGAGATCGACACTCCGCTCGACCTCAGCAAGAGCTTCTTGCAGGTGACCGGTTCGAACCAGATAAAACGCGTATTTTTCGTGACTGGTTGCCGAGTTAGGATTGAGTTCCAGCGCGCGGCGGAATTCCACCTCTGCGGTCTGCCAGTCCCAGTCCAGACTCATTGCGGTATTGGCGAGTTCGGCATGGGCCTCGGACAGGGAGTCATCCAGTTCGATGGCCTTGATCGCTTCCGCTTTCTGCCGGGTAAACGCCTCCTCATAGGGCATCCGGCCCGATTCGCCCATCCTGCCGTAGCAACTTGCCAGGGCGGAATGGGCCTGTGCATAGCTGGGCTTCTTCGCGATTGCGCGACTGAAATACTCGGCGGCATTCTTGCAATCGTCGGCTTCCCGAAGGAGGATTCCGTGCAGGTACAGATCCTGCGCCTCCGGGTCGATGGGGCGCTCGCGAGCGAGGCGCGCATGCTCCTGTGGCGTCACATTGGTGCGGATCTCTTCGGCAATGGTTTGCGCCACTTCTCCCTGTAAAGCCAGATCGCTGGTCATGTCGTGGACATAAGTATGTGCCCAGATGGGGCGATCGGTTCGGGCATCGATCAACTGCGCGCTGATACGCACCTGGCTGCCCTCACGCAGCACGCCCCCCTCCACGACCCAGTCCACGGCCAACTCGCGGGCGATGTCGGGCAGCTTCTTCTTGGTGCCCTTGTAGCTCATCGCCGAAGTCATGGAGATGACGCGCAGCGTGGAAACCTGACCCAAGTCGTTGATCAACTCTTCCGTCATCCCGTCGGCGAAGTACTCTTGCCGTGAATCCCCGGAAAGGTTTTCCAGCGGCAGAATTGCGATGGAGTGAACTCCCTGACCGGCATTCGTATCGGCAAGCCATTTTCTATAACCGGCGTAGGCGATAACCGCGATCAGGGTCAATCCAAGCGCAGCGCCAACCAGCAAGCGCGGCGTAAGCCTGAATTTCCGCGCAGAAGAGCGGGACGTCGCGTTTAGCGGGGATTCGGGACTCTCGGTGGACGGCCCCAGAGCGAATTTTTGCTGTGCGGAGGCCGGAGGAACAACATCGTCTTGCGGCAAGGACATTGTCGGCAACGACTCGAAGATGAACCTCGGCACATAAGATCCGCTCGGAAGTTCGATGCGAACCGCAGGCATTCTGCCCGATTCAAGGTAGTACTGAGCCAGCCTCTTTCGAACTTCCGTGGCTTTGACGCGGACCACCGAATCGCTTCCCGTATCGTAATCGACCGGGCGTCCGAACATCTCGGCCCCAATCATCCGCTCGCGCAGACTATCGAGGTCCCCGACCAAGGTATGCTCAACGATCAAATGAAGGAAGTCCTGAGTGCGCTTGCTTCCGGCGAAGGCGTGGCTCGCGGTTAACTCCGTGAGGTGATGGCGCACCATGCCGATTTGCTTTGGACTGAGTACGTTAGGCTCACAAACTGGATCGGCGGTCGACATAGCGCACTCAGATTTCCTTTGGGACTCAACTATAGCACCACCGCAAACATGGCCTCAAGCGCACAACGCCTGTTCATTGTTGGCCTGGTTAACCCTATACAAAATAACGATTTACTGCAACAAACGTCTTGGCAAACCGTTAATAGCGTTGCATGTTCTCGGCGCTGGTGTTGAAATGGGCACGCTCTTCAAGAAAGGTGCTGGGGTTTACCTGGGTAAACGATTACTGAATTGCTGGTATTATCTTACTTCACATCCATACCAGCGGTTCCAGCAGAACTGCGAGAAGATGCGCAGAAGACTGCGTTGTTGGCAAAGCAGTGAGACAATGCAAACTTTGACCTGGTGTTGCAGGCGCCCGCACCGGACCTGAACCACTCGAAAAGCGAGCAGGGAAACGCAAGGAGCGCCAAAGAAAAGGGAAATGGGAAAGCGCAACAACTTTCGAAACAACGTTTGCTTAGGAGGCAGACAGATGAAATCAAGCTCGACATCGAAACTCGGGATGACAACATGCCGCAGAGTGCATGAATTCGGAACAGCGTCCTTTGGAGTATGGCTCGCATTGCTGTTCCTGCTTTTGGGTTTCTCCGCACCCGCAGTGGCCCAGTTGGACACCGGCTCCATCTCCGGAACGATACTCGATCCAGCCAACAAGGTGGTTCAATTGGCGCAGGTGAGCATTCGCGGAACGGACACCGGAACCGTCTACTCGACGGTCAGTTCGTCGACCGGCTACTATGTCTTCCCGTCAGTCCGTCCTGGGAGCTATGACATCACGGTGGCCGCGCAGGGATTTAAAACCGCGATTCACAAGGGCGTTGTCGTAGCGGTTGGCGCGGCCAGTTCGCAGGACATCGTTTTGGCGGTTGGCTCAAGCACGGAGGCGGTCACCGTAACGGCCGGCGCACAAACGCTGGAGGCGGAAAACGCCGAGATCGACGCCTCGATTCAACCCGAGCAGGTGGAAGATCTTCCCCTGGCGGTCGGTGGCGCTCTGCGTTCGCTGGAAACCCTCGTCTACCTGGCGCCCGGCACCGTTGGATTTGGCCAGGCGAGTTCTACCGACGCGCTCAAGATCAACGGTGGCCAAGAGGCTGGAACCGACTTTCTCATTGACGGCATCACCACGAACCGGCAGCAGAACGGTTCCGGCAGCTTTGGCATCATGTCGCCTTCGGTTGAGGCGGTGAATGAGTTCCACATCAGCCTCTCCGGCCTGCCTGCGGAATTAGGCAGAACCACCGGCGGCATAACCAACTACAACACCAAGGGCGGCACCAACGACTACCACGGTTCAGTCTTCGATTTTTTCAAGAACGCCGCGTTTGACGCCAATAGCTGGTTCAACAACGGCAACATTGCACAGCAAGGTGGCACCGCGACCGCGAAAGCGGAGTTTAAGCGCCCATATGACACCAAGAACGACTATGGCATCGGCTTGGGCGGACCTCTGCGCATCCCCGGCGTGTACAACGGCAAGGACAAAACCTTCTTCTTCTTTAACTGGGAGCAGTTGCGCTTTAACTACGGTGGTGCCATCACCAGCGAGCTGCCAACACCGGCCGAGCTGGGCTCCGACGGACAATACTTCGACTTCTCGTCCACTTTGGGTGCTGTTATACCCAACACCAACGGAAGCTGCGGACAGAATTTTCCGCTGTACTACGGCGAAATCTTCGATCCGGCATATGAATATGTTCCGTTTCTCAATTTTGTTACGCCGTGCCGTTACGTCGCCTTCGGGCAAACGTACAGCGGAACCACGACCTCTGGCAACCCAACCAATAAGATTCCCATCAGCCGCGCGAGCAAGGTCGCCCAGAACATCGTGAACACGTATCTGATGCCGCTGGCGAATCAGGAAGTCTCCGGCAGCAACGCCTACAACTACATCTATCGCGGCGCCGGCACTGAGGGAACGATCGCTCAAACGGTGTATAGCCTCCGCATCGACCAGAATCTCGGGGCTAGAAACAAAATCTGGGGATTCTGGAGCTCCAGGGAAAACACTGACACGGGCGGCAATTCCAACTTCGCGCCGCCGATTCAAACTTGCTGCGGAACGGTCGACCAGCTCGGCAAAATTTTCCGCGCCGGCTGGGACTGGATCGTGACCCCGACCTTGATCAATTCTCTGACCGTTGGCGGCAACCGCTCGAACAACATCAATCTCTCCAAGGCATCCAAAATGGGAACCAACTGGGATGGCCAACTGGGCCTTAATTCTGGAGCACCCAGCGACGACTTCCCGGTCATCCAATTCTTTGGCACCGCATTTGGCGGCATCGGCCAGCAGGAACACAGCACGGATACTGACAACGTACTCGCGTTCAACGACATCCTGCACTGGCAGCATGGCGCGCACAGCATCAAGGTTGGCGGCGAGGGGCAATATCACCAGTATTCCTGGGTCGCCTCAATCGGCGGCACGTGCAGTGGCACCGCTGGTTGCATACAGGACTGGGACAACCAGACCGCCTCGGATTGGAACTACTGGGGGCAGGACGGCAACGCCATAGCTGCCTTCCTCATCGGCGAAACCGGCGACATGAACGACCTTGTCGATCTGAATAAACCGCGCTGGATCACCCACTATGGAGCGATCTTTGCGCAGGACGACTGGAAAGCGCGGCCAAACTTGACCATCAACATCGGCTTGCGCTGGAGCTACGAAACGCCGCGCCGTGAAGCGCACGGCGATACCGCGATCTGGGATCCCACTCTTGCAGACACGGCGGCCAGTGGCATTCCTGGCGCACTGGTCTTTGCCGGCAAAGGCGCAGGCCGCAACGGAAGCAAGAACGAAACCTGGGGAAGCGTCTACCGGAAGGACTTCGAGCCTCGTGTCGGCTTTGCATGGGAACCGGACATGCTCTCTCACAAGGATGTGATTCGCGGCAGCGCCGGCATCTACTACGGTCCACTCGTTGAAGCCGATTACGGTCAGGGAACCGTGCAGGGATTCACGCTTCAAGGGAATAACTTCACTTCCGATCCGCTCTCCGGTTGCCCGCTCGACAGTAGCTCTACCCCGGCGCAATGCACGGACCATCAGGGGAACCCGCTCCCCTACGGACTTCCAGTATTGGCCTCAACTCCCGACCTGTCCCCGAACCAGCTGGATGGCACGAACATCGCCGCTGACTATGTGGCCAAGAGCAACGGCCGCCCAGGCATGGTCGAGACCTGGTCCCTGGAAGTGCAACACCAGATCACGCCCCATCTTTTTGCGAACGTGGGCTATCTTGGCATGCACTCCACGCATCTGCACGCCATGCTCAACTTCATGAACGACATGCCAGACAAGTACATGTTTCTGGGCGACTGGCTCAACAACTGGGCCATTGTTCCTGGACCAAAGACCGGACCGGGCTCCACGCTGCCCTACGCCAACTTCAGTTGCTTCGCACCCGCGGGACAACCAGCGGTACCTGCCGACAACTATGTGCCAGGCTGCACGTGGCCGGCAGACGAGTCTACCGCGCAGGCCTTGCGCCCCTTCCCGCAAGTCGGCTACATCAACATGGACAGCTATCTGCAGAACCTGGGCCAGGCCACTTACGAAGCGCTGGAAGCCAAGCTGGAACAGCGCTTCCACAATGGCCTGAACATTATGGCCTCGTACACCTTCTCCAAGACGCTCACCGATGCCGATGTCATCCAGCCATACTGGAGCACATTGCAAAACGGCGGCGCCGTGCAGGATCCTGAAAACCTCCGGGGAGAAAAAGCGGTCAGCAGCGAGGATGTTCCCAACAACTTCGTGGTCAGCTACATCTATGAGCTGCCCATTGGTGAGGGAAAGACCTTCTTCGGCGCTGCGTCGAAGCCGGTCAGCGAGGTGATCTCGCACTGGAGTATCAGCGGTGTGCAGCACTACCTCAATGGACAGCCTGAGAGCATCTTTGGCGCGACGGGCATCCCCGGCAAGAACTCCAGCGTCCGCTTCAACCGCGTAGCTGGACAGCCGGTCAAAAACTCGGCATACAAAAACCCATTACTCTTCAACAACGCGAGCAACGCCACGGCCTGCGCAACGGGCTACTTCAACTGCGCGGCGTTCTACGATCCCAACCTGTCAAGCAATCGCGATCCCAACGGAACCGCGTTCAATGGGGGCGAGGGAAATCCGTTTACTTTCGGCACCATGCCCCGCAACTCCGCTGACATTCGCGGTCCGGCGTACTACACCGAGGACTTCGGCATCTCCAAGGTCATTCCCATCCACGGCAACATTAAGGCGGATTTCCGCGCCGAGATGTTCGATGCCTTCAACCGTCATATCTTCCTTAGGCCGAATTCCAACCTCAACGTCAGCAACGTCAGCGTAGGCCAGATCGGCGGCCTGCAAAACGGACCACGAAACGTTCAGTTCCGGCTGAACATCCACTATTAACCGCTCACTACGCCCCAATTTGGATGGGCGAGTGAAACGGCAAAGCGCGGTGTCGGATTGCGAGCGCCGCGCTTTGCCAGATTTACTGGTTTTGTCGGTATGAGTTCGTTCACCACAGAAAGAGACTCCTCTTGCGTACTATCCTCCCGCAGCTCGCCATACTCGCCATTCTGATTACACCACCGCTCAATTGCCAGCAGCCTCAGGCGCTGCGCCTCAGCGGCGATTATCCGATGACTCACGATCCTTCCATCGCTCGCGAGGGAAGCACCTATTACGTCTTTGCCACCACCATGAACCCCAGTGAGGGCCAATTTCCCATTCGCTGCTCTCATGATCTGCTGGAGTGGAAGCTATGCGGGCGCGTCTTTGAAAAGATTCCTCAGTGGATTCAAGAGGCGAGCCCCACGACCAGGGAGTTATGGGCTCCCGACATCTCCTACTTTCATGGCAAGTTTCACTTGTATTACGCCTACTCGGCGTTCGGTGTGAACACTTCCGGCATCGCCTTGGCAACAAATGAGACACTCGACCCAAAGAGCCCTAAATACCGCTGGCTGGACGAAGGCCTGGTTCTGAAGTCGACCAGGACAGACGACTTCAATGCCATCGACCCGAATATCGTCCTTGATGAAACCGGTGTGCCGTGGCTCAGCTTCGGCAGTTTCTGGGGCGGCATCAAGATGCGCCGCATAGATCCGATCACGGGCAAGACTTCGTCAGCGGATGCGAATCTATACTCGCTGGCCGCACGAGCGATGCCAGCTCTTCCGGATCCGCCGAAGCCAGGCTTGCCGGCAGACTGGCAGGCCATCGAAGCGCCGTTCATTGTGCATCACGGGAACTACTTCTATCTGTTCGTCTCATTCGATCTGTGCTGTCGAGGCACTCACAGCAGTTATCGCACCATGGTCGGCCGGTCGGCCCAGGTTACAGGGCCATATGTAGACGCCAGTGGCAAACCGATGCTCCACGGCGGAGGCTCCCAACTGCTGACAGCCAACAGCCGGTGGCTTGGCCCGGGAGGAGAGTCGGTCCTGCAACGGCCGGAAGGCGATATTCTTGTATTCCACGCCTATGACGCCGTCACTGGTAAGCCGGCGCTGCAGATTTCAACTTTGACTTGGGAGAACGGCTGGCCTCATGCGGTGCTGGGAACCACGGGGGAATCGAAGTAACGGCTGCGGATGCGGGGGTTCCCAGATTTTTGTAAGTACTTGGATGAAAAACGAGCGAGGGTTTTTGTCCAGCCAGCTTGGACAGGAGATGAGAAGAACATGTTGACGGGAAATACATCGATTCGAGCAATCAAGTGCCAGCGGAATATCTGGTTGGGAGCTTTGCTGACTTTGACAGCGACTCTGACGGGCTGCGGCGGCGGGGGTGGCGGTTCCACCTGCACTACTTGCACGACTCCCACCACCGACATGGGCACCCTGACCGCGATGAGCGACACGGATACCTACACGTTCAAGAATGCCGCCAGCAGCCTGGTTCTGGGCATCAGCGGGCAAAGCCAGACGGCTTCCACAAATGTTGTGCAGGAGAGCACCGGCACCGCCGACACATATTGGCACTTTATGCCCATGGGCAACGACCGATATAACGTCGAGAATATGCTCACCCATCAGGTCCTGGGCATTCTGAACGCATCCACATCGACAGGGGCGCAAGCGTTGCAGTATTCCGACAACGGCACCGCGGACCATCTGTGGGCGTTCTACCTTCTCACCGACGGCAACTACCTGATCAAGAACGTAAACAGTGGTTACTACCTGCAGGACGACGGGTCTGGCACGACGTCTTCGGCCACCATCGATCAAGGCGCGCGCTCCGCGAGCGCCACCGGATGCACTTGCCAGGAGTGGGCGATCACCAGCAGTGGCACCGCGGCCTATACAGCTCCGCTTACTGTCAGCGGCACGGGAATCTACGTCCATGACCCGTATATGTTGCAGGATCCGACCACCCACTATTACTGGCTCTACGGAACCCATCAGACGCTCGCCTATTCCACCGACGAAACAACATTCACTTATGTAACTCAGACCGCCGAACCAGCCGGAAGCTCCGCATCCTGCACTGCGGCACAAGGCACTTACTGGCTCACCACTCCGGGTGAAGGCTATTGCCCCATCATCGGTCCGGACCTCGCCTCATGGACTGGATTGCAAACACCACTCGCGTATAACAATGGCCACAACACAGATGTCTGGGCACCCGATGTGCTATACGACAGCGGCACCAGCACTTATTACCAGTACTACGCAATCCCCTACGATCCTTCAACAGGAGCCGAGGCGGTCATCGGGCTCGCAACCAGCTCCACTCCTTACGGACCGTGGGCGGACAAGGGCTATGTCGTCTCGTCTTGGACGAACGCCACCGGCACAGCGCCAACCAACAGTGCATGGGGCTTCGTCAATACCACTACTTGGAACGCCATCGATCCGTCACCGTTTGTCGACGCCAGCGGCAACTGGTGGCTGGTCTTCGGGTCGTGGAGCGACGGAACGCATCTGCTCCAGTTGCAATCGCCCAGCGCTAACTCCTCCGCCGCCACCATCGGCTTCCCGGTTTCCAGCGGAACAAGCGCCTACCCTGTCGAAACCTCCGCTGCCGTCGCCACCTGGCACAAGATTGGCGCCCGTACAAACGGCGAGGAAGGCCCGTTCATCTACTACTGGAACGGCTACTACTACTACTTCGCGCCTATCAATGTCTGCTGCGATGGAACCAGCAGCACCTACCGGGAAATCGTTGGCCGCTCGCTGAGCGTGACTGGTCCATATCTTGACCGCGGAAACGTCGATCTGAAAGACGGCGGCGGGACAATTCTCATTAGCTCGCACGGCAACATCTATGGTCCCGGTGGCGCCAGCGTTTTTACCGACACTGGCACGAGCGGCACCGAATCGTTGCCCACCATCGTCTATCACTACTACGACGGCAACAACAACGGAACGCCCACGCTGGGCATCAACCGCCTGAAATTCACCTCGGATGGCTGGCCGTACATTTAGTGAACCGGAACCATCTCAACCGGGAACAACCGACGCCACATATTTAACAGAGTTTGAAGGAACGGATATGAAAATGGAGAAGCTTGAGTCACTGGAGATCTGGTTTATTACCGGCAGTCAACACTTGTACGGAGCGGAGACTCTCAAACAGGTAGCCGCGAATTCGCAGAAGATTGCTCATTCCCTTGGGAGTGAGCAATTGATTCCGGTTAAGGTCGTGTACAAACCCGTGGTGACCACACCAGACGAGATCCGGAATCTGTGCAGGGAGGCCAACAACACTGAGAAGTGCATCGGTTTGGTTCTGTGGATGCACACCTTCTCTCCCGCCAAGATGTGGATTGCGGGGCTGAGTTCGCTTGCCAAGCCGTTCCTTCATCTCCACACGCAGTTTAATCGCGAGTTGCCGTGGTCATCCATCGACATGGACTTCATGAATTTGAATCAGGCAGCGCACGGAGACCGGGAGTTCGGGTTTATTACAGCCCGGCTTCGCCTTGCGCGCAAGGTCGTCGTCGGCTTCTGGCAAGACCCTGTGACGATCAGCGAGATTGCAACGTGGATCCGCGCCGCCGTTGCGTGGCACGACTCGCTAAACCTCAAGATCGCGCGCTTCGGAGATAACATGCGCGATGTGGCCGTAACCGAAGGGGATAAGGTCGCAGCCCAGGCGCAATTTGGTTATTCGGTTTCGGGCTATGGAGTCTCCGATCTCGTTGCCCGCATGAAGGAGGTGCCGGATACCGATGTAGAACGGCTGGTCGCGGAGTATCGAGATACGTACTTGATCGTCAGGCAGCATGACCGGCCCGAAGCGTTCCGCGCTGCGGCAAGAATCGAGCTCGGCCTGCGCGCATTCCTGACCGAGGGAGGCTTCGGCGCATTCACTGATACGTTTGAGGATCTACCCGGACTGGAGCAGCTTCCGGGCATCGCTGTGCAGCGTCTGATGGCGGACGGTTTTGGTTTTGGCGCGGAAGGTGACTGGAAGACCGCGGCATTGCTCAGGAGCATGAAAGTGATGGCGCAGGGCCTGCCCGGCGGAACGTCGTTCATGGAGGACTACACCTACGATTTCACTGGAACGCCTAAAGTACTCGGGGCACACATGCTAGAGGTCTGTCCCTCAATAGCTGCAGACAAACCTTCGCTCGAAGTCCACCCGCTCGGCATTGGTGGAAAAGCGGATCCGCCGAGGCTGGTCTTCACCGCTCCGTCTGGGCCGGCGATCGTTGCATCGCTGATCGACATGGGCAACCGCTTCCGCTTGATCGTCAACGAAATCGAGGTCATTCAGCCTGAGCAGGATTTGCCGAAGCTACCCGTTGCGCGCGCTGTGTGGCTACCCAAGCCCAGCCTCAAAGTTGCAGCAGCAGCATGGATTTATGCCGGCGGCGCTCATCACACCGCGTTCAGCCAGGCCCTGACGACAGAGTACCTGGAGGATTTTGCTGAAATCGCGGGGATTGAGTTGATCCGTATCGACCAGGAAACGCGGATTCACCAATTGCGCCGCGAACTGCGCTGGAATGAAGTCGCATTTTCCTTTGGGAAACAGTCCTGATTACGCGCTCGCCGGATCATGCGACTTCTTCAATAGCGAGCAACCGAGGGAAACCCCGCTGGCAACAATTTGAGTACCCGGCTTTGTTCGCCATTTTTGTCTCCAGCATGGAACTACTGGGAAGTTGGCGTCTCTAGAGATTTTAGTAACAGGTTTTAGTAACAGCTGGAATATCTTCTTTAGAATCAATGTCTGGCGGAGAGAGTGGGATTCGAACCCACGTTAGAGTTGCCCCTAAACACGCTTTCCAAGCGTGCGCCTTCAGCCACTCGGCCATCTCTCCGCAGAGTGGCGTACATTCTTGAATCTACCATATTTCAGCGGCTGTCGGCTGGCTTGAGGTCGGAGTAGATCTCGAGCAGCTTGCGCGCTGCGCGAAACGATGTTGTCCGTCCTTCCAACACGTCCTGCTCCAGCGCTTCCATGCGTTTCCGTATCTCCGGATGCGACTCGAAGCGTTGCCTCAATCCCTGCTCGATAATCTCTCGCATCCATCTCCGCAACTGATTTTGCCGGTTAGCGCTGAACCAGCCGTTGGCTTTTGTCAGCGCGTCGTGTTCCATCACGCAATTCCAAAGCTCTGCGATGCCTTTGCCTGTTTGCGCAGAGCAGGTCAAAGCACGTGGCGTCCATCCCGAAGCCTGGCGAGGAAAATAGTGCAGTGCGTTCTCCGCCGCAGCGCGGGCGCGTTCCGCGGCAGTCAGATTCGCGCCGTCAGCCTTGTTAATGGCCACCGCGTCCGCCAGTTCCATCACGCCGCGCTTCATGCCTTGCAACTCGTCGCCGGCGCCTGTCAGTGTGATAAGCAGAAAGAAGTCAACCATGGCGTGAACCGCGGTTTCCGACTGCCCGACTCCCACTGTCTCGACGAGGATGTTACTGTATCCCGCCGCTTCACACAGCAGCATCGCTTCGCGCGTGCGCTGCGCCACGCCGCCCAGAGAGCCACGCGACGGAGTGGGCCGGATAAACGCCAAGTCGCTGGATGCGAGGGATTGCATGCGCGTCTTATCGCCAAGAATGCTTCCGCCAGAAAGCTGGCTGCTGGGGTCGATAGCCAGCACCGCGACCTTTTGCCCGCGCTCTGTATTTTCGCGTTCGCTCACAAGAAACGTGCCCAGCCGTTCGATCGCGCTGCTCTTGCCCGCGCCAGGAACACCAGTGATGCCTACGCGAATCGACTTGCCGCAATGAGGAAGGCAGTCTTCGACAATCAGTTCGGCCAGTTCGCGGTCTGCCGCGCGCGTGCTTTCAATCAAAGTGATAGCTTGTGCCAGAATGGAGCGGTCGCCACGCAGGATGCCCTCGACGATTTGTTCGCGTGAAAGAGAACGGCGGCGGTTGGAGGTGCGCGCAATCAGCTCTTGCGGAGGCTCCGGCGTCACGCATCCGGGGCGAACACGCAGCGCGCTCTCGTCAGGCTCCGTCAATCAGGAATGTCCTCCCACCAGGCTGCCGTTCAGAATATCCAGGATTCGCTGCGCGGCCACAGGAATCACTGTGCCCGGGCCAAACACACCCACCGCGCCGGCCTGGTATAGAAACTCATAGTCCTGTGGCGGAATAACGCCGCCCACAACCACAAGAATGTCATCCCGTTTGAGTTTGCGCAACTCCGCAATCAACTGCGGGACAAGCGTTTTGTGACCGGCGGCCAGTGAGGAGACTCCTACTACATGCACGTCGTTTTCTACCGCATGGCGCGACACTTCGCGCGGGGTCTGGAACAGGGGGCCGATATCGACATCGAAGCCGATATCCGCAAATGCCGTAGAAATCACCTTTGAACCACGATCGTGGCCATCCTGCCCCATCTTCGCGACAAGAATTCGGGGCCGGCGGCCTTCGGCTTTCTCAAACTCCGCAACCATCTCCTGCGCTTTTTTGAACTCCTCCGCGCTTGCGCTCTCAGAAGAGTAAACGCCGGAGATGATGCGCGTGGTGGCTTCATAGCGGCCCCAGACTTTTTCTAGCGCCGATGAGATTTCGCCCAGCGTGGCGCGCCTGCGTGCTGCATCCACAGCGCACTCCAGCAGATTTCCTTCACCCGTCGAAGCGCATTTTTCCAGCCGCTCAAGCGATTGGCGCACGGCATCCGGATCGCGCTCGCTCTTCAACTGGCTGAGCCGCTTAAGTTGCGATTCGCGCACCGCGGCATTGTCTATATCGAGAACGGGAATCAGCGGCTCATCGGGAGACGCAAAAGCATTGACGCCGACGATTACGTCTTTGCCCGAGTCGATACAGGCCTGTTTGCGCGCTGCCGCCTCTTCAATGCGCATTTTGGGAACGCCGGTTTCAATGGCTTTGGCCATGCCGCCCAGGCTTTCGACCTCCTCAATCAGCGCCCATGCTCCATGCATCAGCTCGTGCGTCAACCGCTCTACATAGTAGGAACCGCCCCATGGGTCAACGATTCGAGTTATATTTGGTTCTTCCTGCAAATAAATTTGCGTATTACGCGCAATGCGCGCGGAGAAATCAGTAGGCAGCGCGAGCGCTTCGTCCAGCGCGTTGGTATGCAACGACTGTGTATGCCCGAATGCCGCGGCCAAAGCTTCGACGCATGTGCGAACCACGTTGTTATATGGATCCTGCGCCGTCAGGCTCCAGCCGGAGGTTTGGCAATGCGTCCGCAAAACCAGTGACTTTGGATTCTTCGGATTAAAAGTCTTGACTAACTTGGCCCATAACATACGCGCCGCGCGCATCTTGGCAATCTCCATAAAGTGGTTCATGCCAATGCCCCAAAAAAACGAGATGCGCGGCGCAAACTCGTCTATGTCGAGGCCGGATTTCACTCCCGTCCGCAAATACTCCAGTCCATCAGCCAACGTGTACGCCAACTCGATATCCGCCGTTGCGCCAGCTTCCTGCATGTGGTATCCGCTCACGCTGATGCAGTTGAACTTGGGCATATTCGCCGAGCAATAGCGGAAAATGTCGCCTATGATTCGCATGGAACCTTCAGGAGGATAGATATAAGTATTGCGAACCATAAATTCTTTTAGAATGTCGTTCTGAATGGTGCCGCTCAGTTGCTGCGGAGTTACTCCCTGTTCCTCCGCAGCGACAATATAGAACGCCATGATAGGAAGCACCGCGCCGTTCATGGTCATCGACACGGACATTTGACCGAGAGGAATCTGGTCGAACAGAATCTTCATGTCGAGAATCGAGTCAATCGCCACGCCGGCCTTGCCCACATCTCCGGTCACACGCTCGTGATCGGAATCGTATCCGCGGTGCGTGGCAAGATCGAACGCAACCGAAAGGCCCTTTTGTCCGGCGGCGAGATTCCGGCGGTAAAACGCGTTCGATTCTTCGGCTGTGGAGAACCCTGCGTATTGCCGAATCGTCCATGGCCTCGTGACATACATGGTGCTGTAAGGTCCGCGCAAATAGGGCGGAATCCCAGCGGCATACTCAAGATGTTCAAGCCCCTCGAGGTCTTCGCGCGTGTAGAAGCTCTTCACTGGAATGTGCTCGGGAGAGATCCATTCACGCATCTCCTGCGCTTTGCTCTCTCGTGCAGCCGCTCGTTCCACCTCGGGCTTGAAGTCGATTTTTGAAAAGTCTGGACGCATAATTAGTCCCTGATCCCCAGCCGTTGCTGCCATCTTGTAAGAACTTCGATGGGGTTACTTCGGATATGAATGAAGTCGGCGACACCGGCGGCTTCAAGTTGCTCCTTCGATTCGGGAGAACCCGCAACGATTACCGGCGTCTCGCGCCCCAGCATCCTCAACCTGGACTCAACTTCGATAGTCAGTGCAAGATACTCCGGGTCGGAACTGCAAAGCACAATAAGATCGGGATCGCTTGCCGGAATTCTGTCGGCGACAGTGAATCGCTTGGCAACAAGATCGAAGCCCGCGCACGCAAAAAAGTTGGCGGCAAAGTTGGAACGAGCCGCGCGCATTTTTGCATCTCCGTATTCGGCCAGCAGCACGCGCGGAGTCTTGCCGGTTCTCTCAGCGTGCCGTTCGGTGCGCAGACGAAGCTCTTCATACATCCACGCGCCGCGTCGTCTGCCGGAGAGGCGTGAAGGTTCAATTCGCTCCAATGCTCTTTCGGAGATGTTGGCGTGCTGGCTGGTTCCGGTAAAGATGCGGCGCCGAGACTCGACGGCCTTTTCTTTCGCGGCCAGCGATTTCTCCAGCGCCTGTGCAATAATCCCATCGGCCAAAGCTTTTCGATAACCGCCCGCAGCTTCAATCGCCTGCATCGATTTCCACCCTTCGCGGGCAATGAAATCGGTGAAAGCTTCCAGGCAGTACGATCCAGCGCCTGGATCGGCCACTCTTGATAGCAGTGCCTCTCGCTTGAGAATGATCTGCGTATTCCGCGCAAGCCTCCGGCTGGCCTCGTCCGGCGCTTTGTAACACTCATCGAAGGGCGCGACAGTGATAATGTCCGCACCGCCAAGAGCCGCTGACATGGCCTCTGTGGTCGAGCGCAAAATGTTGACGTGAGGATCGTAGATAGTCTCGTTCCATCGCGAGGTACGTGCATGGATTCTCGCTCTTGCGCTATCCCGGCGGCCGCCAAAACTTTCCACTGCCTGCGCCCACATCATTCGAAAGGCGCGCAGCTTGGCAATTTGAAAGAAATAGTTCGCGCCAATGGAAAATGAAAACGTAGTCGATGCCGCCGCGCGATTAGCGTCCACGCTGCGCTCCTTCATCGCGGCCAGGAAATCGACGCCTGCCGCCAAGGTAAATCCGACCTCCTCGACAGTGGTCGCACCCGACTCTTCGAACTCCTCGCCATGGATTGTGAAGGGTATAAGCGGAGCCGGGGCAGCAGCGATAACTTTCGTCGCAAAGTCAAGATCAGTGAGCGGATTCCATCCAGTCGATACCGGAGCCGGCCTTTGCCGCGCGTTCAGCCGCTCCATCAAAAGGCGAAGCTGCGGCACGCCTGCGTTTTCAAAATGCACAGGAATCTCTTCGAGGTTGGCAAGCAGCGCATTCAACTCTGAAGCATTCTCGAAGCTCGCCGCAACGTACGCGATCTCTCCGGCGCCGGCGATCACCGCGCTGTGCGCCGCACGATTGACCTCTTCACAATCGACACCGTCGATTTCTTCGCGTATGCGCCAATCGCCCGTTGAGCGAGCTCCGCGTGCATAAGGAAAAGCACCCGGCCGCGCATCAGGAAATTCCAACCCGGCGACGTCTTCAGCCCGGTAGTAAGGCTTGACCGCGAGGCCTTCCTCTGTCTGCCAAATCAGTTTCCCGGCGTAGTCGGCGCCCTTCAGGTCTTTGCGGATGAGCTCTTCCCACGACTGTGTGCTGACGGGAGGAAATTCCTGGAGAAGATGATCGGTGTCCATAATTCTCCACTAGCTTTCAGGGTCTTCGACAATTTCAATGAGAAACCCAAAGGGATTGTCCGTTCTCGACTTCGGATGAACAAAGAAGACCGTGGTTCCGCGCGAGCCCTTGCGGGGCGCCTTGTCGATAAGTTGAAATCCGCTTGCCTTCATCGCATCAAAGGCCTGCTGCGCGCTATCCACGCGGAAAGCGAGGTGAGCCAGGCCGCCGCGTCCGCCGTTTCGCTCGATCAGTTTTTGCACCGGGGAATCCGCCGTCAATGGCTCAAGCAGCTGAATCAGGTTAGGTCCGTCCCCGATGCGCAGTAAAGCTTCGCGCACCTGATCGACTCCCAGCACTTCTTCCCGGTGAATTTCATGGAAACCCAACATCGCATAGGCTTCGACCTGGCGGTCTAACTCGCCCTGCTTTACCGCGATGGCTACATGGTCAATAAACTTGATTCCTGATACAAGTTTCAAATCTTCATTAACACTGCTCATTGGTTGCCTTTGGAATGATGGTGAGGGCGGTTGAGGCGATTACTCAAACTCAACGACGACCTGATTCACCTTCACTGAATCTCCTTGCGCCACACGCACGCTCTTCACTTTTCCGGCGTTGGACGCAGTAACATTGGTTTCCATCTTCATGGCCTCAAGCACCATGATCAGATCGTTGGCCTTGATCGTCTGCCCCGCTTCTACGTTGACCTTGATGACAACGCCAGTCACAGGACTGCGGCAAAGCTTGTCTTCGCTTGCATTTTCCTCGGCCAACGGTGCCGGAGCTTTCGCGCTCGTCACCGGCATTGACTGAACCGTCGCGTGAAGCGGCTGGTACGGCCCATAACTCGGCTGGCGTTGTATCGTGTCATCTTCCAAGACTTCGACTTCAGCCTCGTACGTCTTTCCGTCAATTGAAATCTGAAGCTTCAAGTTACGAATTCCTTCCTTCAAAAAAAGCTTTTCTGCCGGCTCAGCTTCTCAATCGAAAATTATGCGAAGCTTGAACCGAAACCCGGCCCTGCTGAGACCACGGATTTACCACTTCGTAAGGCGATTGCAAAACCTTTGCCGAACGAATGCGAACTTTCTTCCCTAGAAACGCGGTCACAGCCGCGGCAATCACCACCAGCACTTCGGGTGTGACTTCCGCTTTTCCCTGATGAATCGCTTCCGTCGCAGCCGCTGTCCCATGGGCTGCCGGAGCCGCCGGGGGCCGCAAAGCCGCAGTCGCGCTGAGTTCGTCTATGCGAGCCTGCAATGCTTTGACTGCGTCGGCAAGTTCGCCCAGTTGGCGTTCCGTCGCAAATTGCCGCTCCGACAAAGCCCGAATCAAATCTGTCAAATTCACTGTCACGCGCGGCTCCTTATAGGGGAATCAATCCATGTTTCTTGGGGGGACGCAACTCTCGCTTGGCGTGCAGCGACTGCAGCGCGTCCGCCAGATACTTTCTGGTTTCGGAGGGATCGATAATGTCGTCCACTAGCCGCCGGCCTGCAGCGACGTAAGGATTGGAAAACGTCTCGCGATACTCGTCCACCAATTCCTTGCGACGGCCGGCTTTGTCCTCGGCCGCATCGATCTCGCGCCGGAAAACAATCTCGGCCGCGCCCTCGGCGCCCATCACCGCGATCTCAGCCGTGGGCCATGCGATCACACGGTCCGCGCCCAGGTCTTTGCAGCACATGGCGATATACGCGCCGCCATAGGCCTTGCGCAGCACCACTGTGATTTTCGGCACCGTGGCTGATGAGTATGCAAACAGCAGTTTTGCCCCGTGGCGAATGATGCCTCCGCGCTCCTGTTCAACTCCCGGAAGGAAGCCCGGCACATCCACGAACGTAATCAGAGGAATGTTGAACGCATTGCAGAAGCGGATAAATCGCGCCGCCTTATCGGAGGCATTAATGTCCAACACCCCGGCGAGGAAATTCGGCTGGCTGGCGATGATGCCCACAGGACGGCCCTGCAAGCGCCCGAACCCGATAACAATGTTCGGCGCGAACCCCGGCTGAATCTCAAAAAAATCGCCATAGTCCAGAACGCGCGTAACTACACTGCGCACGTCATAGGCCGCCTTGTTATCAACCGGAACAATCCCGTTCATCTCCGGATCAGACTCGATGGGCAGATTGAAAGGCGCGCGTGGCGGGTCTTCAAGATTGTTAGAAGGCATAAAACTGAGCAGCCGCCGGCAAAGTTGAGCCGCTTCATCGTCGTTCTCGGCGATGAGGTGAATAACTCCCGAGTTATTCATCTGCGATACAGGTCCGCCTAGTTCTTCCGCGCTGACCACTTCGCCAGTGACCTGTTTGATCACGAGCGGCCCGGTAATAAACATCCGCGCCGGCCGGGTTTGGATAATGAAATCTGTAAGCGCAGGACTATAAACAGCGCCGCCCGCGCACGGTCCGCAAATCAGTGAAATCTGCGGCACCATTCCCGAGAGCATCACATTGTTGTAGAAGACGCGGGCATATCCGGCCAGGCTGTCAATGCCTTCCTGAACGCGCGCGCCGCCGGAATCATTGATAAAGACGAACGGGCTTCCTGTCTTGAGAGACAGGCGCATCATGTCGACAACTTTGTCGTTATGCGTCTCGCCGGCAGATCCGCCGCCCACGGTAAAATCCTGGCTTGCCAGATGCACCTGGCGGCCGTTGATGTTCGCGCATCCGGTCACCACTCCATCGGCTGGCATCTCTTTTCCGGCCATCCCAAAATAAGTGGAGCGATGAAGGGCAAACAGTCCAATCTCCTGGAAGCTGCCTGAGTCCACCAGCCTTGCCACGCGTTCCCGCGCCGTCAGCTTGCCGGACGCATGTTGTTTCTCAATGCGCTCCTGACCGCCGCCGAGTTCAAGCTTCGCGCGTTTCGCATTCAGCGCGGAAATCTTCTCGGCCATTGTCTTCTTCTGACTATCAGCTTGCTTCGCCATCCTTGCTCCTGGATCAGTCGGTATGAGTACGATTTATTTTTCCGGAGCCACCGTAACCCGGTGCTCTCTTCCGTTCAGAGTAATCACATAATTCACTGTGGCGCTCAACGCAGCTCCGCCTTTTGCCGCCGAGGGAGCCTTAGCTGCCTCGGCGGCGACCGGCGCTTCCCTGACCGCATCCCGGCCCAGATTCTTGCGGCCCTGAGCGCGGCTCTCGAAGAACTTGGGCGCTACTTGCGGGAACATGGCATAAGTCAACACATCTTCATCGCTGCCGTTCGATCCCTTGAGGGCGCACGCGGCGGCGCTCAGGCTCTCCCACTCCGGCTTTTGCAGGTCGGCGGGACGAACCGTAATTGCCGGCTTCTTGGCATGAGCCTCGGCCTTCTTCAACACTTCGGGATCTTTTGCGCCAATCGTGCTGCCGTAGTAACCCAGCATCAGGTCGGCAAACTCCCCGGTAAGAACTTTGTACTTGCCCATCAAAACATTGAAGACAGCCTGCGAGCCGACAATTTGACTGGAAGGCGTCACCAGCGGCGGATACCCGGCATCCTTGCGAACCCTGGGAACTTCCTCCAGGACTTCCTGCAGTCGGTCGCCCGCGCCCTGTCCTTTGAGCTGGCTTTCCATGTTGGAGATCATGCCGCCCGGAATCTGGCTCTTGAATATCTCCGTATCCACGCCGGTGTTCTCGCTGAAAAACTCACGATAGCGCGGGCGGATTTGCGCAAAATGGCTTGACACGCGCCGAACACACTCCTTATTGAGGCGTGTCTCGTATCCGGTGCCTTCCAGTAATTCGATCAGGCTTTCAGTTGGATTGTGTCCCGGTCCCAGCGACAAGGAACCGACCGCGGTATCCACAATGTCGCAACCCGCTTCGATGGCCTTCATGATCGAAACCAGAGTTACGCCGGTGGTCGCATGAGTGTGAACATGAACCAGCGTTTCGCTTCCGCACTTCTGCTTGATGGCTTTCACCAAATCGTATGCGGGCTGCGGTTTCAGCAGGCCGGCCATATCCTTGATGCAGATCGAGTCGCAGCCCATATCCCGCAATTCAGCGGCCATCGAGGCAAATGCTTCCACCGTGTGCAGGGGGCTGATGGTGTAAGAGATTGCGCCTTGCGCGTGCTTGCCGGTCTTTTTCACTGCCGCGATGCTGGTTCTCAGATTGCGCACGTCATTGAGCGCATCAAAAATCCGAAAAACATCGATGCCGTTGGCTGCTGATTTTTCTACAAACCGCTCCACGACGCTGTCTTCATAATGCCGGTAACCTAGCAGATTTTGTCCGCGCAGAAGCATCTGCAACCGGCTCTTGGGCATCAGTTTGCGCAGCGTGCGCAGACGTTCCCACGGGTCTTCATTCAGAAAGCGGATACAGGAATCAAAGGTTGCGCCGCCCCAGCATTCCACTGACCAGTAACCGGCGTTGTCAATGTCTTCGCAGGCGGGAATCATGTCATCTAATGCCATGCGGGTGGCAAGCAAACTCTGATGCGCGTCTCGAAGCACCAGCTCTGTGATCTCAACAATGCGGGACATTTATGACTCCCTCAAATTAACCTCAATTATAGTATTGCAGCCCTGAGAGTAATGCGCGTCCGGAAAGCGTGTCCGTGCGCTGGCGCACACCTTTACTTTTCATGGTTTCATGGCTGCGAACGTGGCATTTCGCAGCGGAGAACCACTTAGGCTTTGGCGCCGATGCTTCGATAGCGCGTTCTTATTGTGCCTTGCGAAAAGTGATTGTCTCGCCTTCCAGCCGGTACTCGGCAGAGCAGAATTCGCCGCCGCAGATCATCGGCTCGCCGCCGCAAAGTTGGCGGCGCGTAATCAGTCCGATGGTGGCGCAACGCGGGCAAGACATGACGGCCACGAAAGCGTCCTGCGCCTGGCCAAGATTCGACTGCTTGGCCAGCACAAACACCGTTCCGGGGTCCATTTTTTCGGGAATCCATTCTTCCAGAAACTGCAAATCGGCTGACATGCTGCCCTCCGGTTGGTTGAGGTAACAGCGCCGTACCGATTGATGCGGCCGGCTCTGTTGTACAACAACAAGCAGACTGCGAATGGCATCTCGGAGGCTTGGATTCCTCCGCTCTGGAATCAGTGTCTGTGCACGGGGCCACAGAAGTCAACCTGAATCGAAGGCAGGAAGTGTCGAAGCGGGTTCCCATTCACGGGAAAGCGGGTGCCCCATCCTTTTCGCAGCTTTATCGCGGAAAGGGTGGGAAAGCAAAAGTCTCAATCAGATTTCCTCGCAACGACGTCTATCGTCCCGCCTCCGTTACCGTCTTATTCTGCGAGGCGGCAAACTCATCGATAGCCTTGTAGGTGGCAATATCGCGCAGAATGTTCTCCACATAAATACGGGTCTCGGAGAAGGGAATCGATTCAACAAACTCATCGATGCCCTCATTGTTTTCGCCTGACCGCCAGTCGGTCACCCGTTCATCTCCGGCATTGTAAGCAGCCAGCGTGTACTCCTTCACCCCGCCAAATCTGCTCAGAGTCTGCCGCAGGTAGCGAGTTCCGAGTCGAATGTTGGTGGCCGGATCGAGCAGTTGGAAGGTCTGGAAATTCTTTATTCCTTCTTCGCGCGCCATCGACTTGCCCACAGAGGGCAGCAACTGCATCAGCCCGTAAGCGTTGGCGGGAGAGATGGCCGACGGGTTGAACTCCGACTCCTGGCGAATGAGCGAGGCCACAAGATACGGATCAAGATTATTCTTCGCCGACTCCGCCTTGATCGTCTCCCACCATGGCTCCGGGAAAAGAATCCGCCAGTAAGGCAACGGGATGGACTTGATGGAAGCCGTGGTGGCGGACGGCAAAGCACGCCTCAGCGCTCTCAGGGCGCGGAAGTGCTCGCCATATGAAGCATAGATCTGTCCCTCTGCAAGCACACTCCATGAGGATGAGTCCGGATCGGCGGCAATCTCTTGCGCGATGTAGTCGTTCAAGCCCGCGTTTGCCAGCAGTCGCGCCTTGGCCAGGTGCGGGCTTTCGACGGGAAAACTCTCCTGGAGAACAGGCACGGGCTGGGCTTGAAACAGGTCCAGTTGCGCTTGCTCCGCGGACTCGTCTGCCGGCGGAGCATCGCCCAACGCGGCCAGCCGCTGTTGAGCCATCTGGCCATAGAAGAAGCGCTGATATGCGCGGATCAGTGTGCGATAGTCGGCTGCGGCCTGGGCGGGTTTGTGGTCTTGTGTTTCATACAGGCGACCCCGCCAGTAGAGGGCCGCCACCGTTTCTGCTGCGCCGGGATAGAGCCTTATCTGCTCGTCGAACAAGTGCGTCGCATCAGCGTAAAGCCCCTGCCGATACGTGAGCCAGCTTGCCCGCCAGTGCGCTGTGGCCGCGTGCTTGTTGGTGGGAAACCGCGCCGCCAAATCGCCATAATACCCGGCCGCCGTCGCATATTCTCGCCGCAGCAGGTAGGTGTTGCCAATGGAGTAAAGTGCCTCGGCCAGCCACTGGCTCTTGGGAAATCTGGACTCCATGTCAACCACGATGCTCTTCTGTTCACCCAGGTCGTCAGTGTTTCTGGCCAACTCGGCCATCAGGTAGAGCCGGCGCGCGCCGTCCTCGTTGTTTGTATCAGGTATCAATCTGGCCTGGGCCATAGTCAGCCGCTTCAGCTTCAGGTCGCAGGCCGCCGCGGACACGGCAAAGCCATTTCTGCTCACGGCGTCGAGGCTCGATTGGTGGGCCAGCGCACGATACTGCACGCTTGCGTCCGAATAACGGCCCGCGTTGTAGTAAGCATCGCCCAGACTGTGCAATTCAGTCGTGGTCAGGGTGCTCTCCGCTCCCATCGAGGTCAGCTTTGTCCAGGCAATCTCTGCCTCCGGGCTCAATGGATGGGCCATCAAGAGCTTCTTGTAAAGTTCCTCGGCCGCCTCTGTCTTCCCCAGCGCGAACGCAGCTTCCCCTTGTGCAAGCTGGTACCCAGGGCGATCGGCTGCATCTGTATCGGCGGCCGCAGTCAGCACACGCTCTGCGCCTGCCGCGTCGTCCATTGCCAGCAGCGTTGCCGCCTCCAACTCCGGCGCTTGGTCAACGAAGATGCTGTCGGGATACTTCTCGGCAAACCCGTGCAGCGATGCCTCGGCTGCCGCTTCATTCCCAGACTCGTGATTGGCGCGCGCCGAGAGAAAATCCGCATAGTCGGCCAGTTCCTCGCCCGCCTGCCGTGCCTGGCGGAGGCTCGCGACCGCCTCGGCGTAGCGCTTGTCCAGCAGGTACGCGTGGCCCAGCGCGAGATAAGCCGCCGCCGCCGCCTCGCCTGTGTTCCGACGCGCAAACTGCGTCACGCCTGCATAAGCCGCAGGAGTGCGCATCGTGCCTAGTTGCTGAGCCATTGGGCGCAACTCAGTCGAAGCCACAAAGGCCAGCTTGATCCGCGCCGTCCGCGCCCTCCGCACCGCCCTGCTCGCCTGTGGATGGTGCCTGCGTGGCCTCTTGCCAGTGGTATGGACAGCCGGCCTCGCGCCGGTTTTCACCGTCGAAGTCTCGGCCTTCGTAGTTGCCTTGGCAGCCGTAGCTGTCTTTGTCCCGTGCTTGGCCGTTGGCTTTGGTTTCGTCTTGTGCGTCGTGGCGGAAGTCGAGCCGACAGGCGCTGTTGCCTGCGCGCCAACAGATCGCGCCGCAGCCGGCAGCGTCGTCATCAGCCAGAAAACCAGAATAGCCATGCAGCAGGAAACCAGCCGCGCGATAGGAATTGGGGAAGAGATGGCCCTCATATCCTTACTTTAAGCTGTTTCAGCGTAGAGCGCAGCACCCGGGGGCAACTCCCGTCACCACAAAGACCGCAAAGTGGAACACGCCGCCGACGCGAAGATTATCACAGCCGCAATCTTCCGTTTGGTCCCCGGCACCGCCGTCCGGTACACTCTTTCTGACGGACCCCAGCAGGCAACCCCACCGGGTCCAGCGATTTTTCGCAACCAACGACCATGCCAACCATCCAATCGGTAGCAGGACAACTCGAGCCGCATCCTGACGTAGCCCTGGTCGCAAGGGTACGCGATGGCGATGTCTCGGCCTACGACACGCTGGTTCGCAAGTATGAGCGCCAGCTATTTCGTATCGCCCAGCACATCACTCAAAATCGCGAGGATGCTGAAGACGTCATGCAGGATGCGTTCCTGAAGGCGTACGAAAAGCTTGAGCAGTTTCAGGGGAACTCGAAGTTTTATACCTGGCTGGTGCGGATTGCGGTGAACGAAAGCCTGATGCGCCTGCGCAAGCGGCGCACCGGCAAGATGGTTTCGATTGACGAAGACATCGAGACCGAAGAAGGCAGCGTTCCCCGCGACTTGGCTGACTGGGCGCCGGACCCGGAACAGAACTACGGCCAGGCCGAGTTGGCTGAGATTCTGCGCAAGACCATCCAGGGGCTGCCACAGGGGTTTCGTATCGTGTTTGTGCTGCGGGATGTGGAAGGACTTTCGACCGAAGAAACGGCAGAGACGCTGGGGTTGAGCGTTCCCGCCGTGAAGTCGCGCCTGTTGCGCGCAAGGTTGCAACTGCGTGAGCGTCTGAGCCGCTACTTCCACAAGAAAAAGGGGCTCATGGAAACGGGGATTGTAAAGTGACCTGCAAAGATTTTCTTGCCCTTCTCGACGACCTGATCGACGACGAAGTGTCACCCAATATGCGCACCGAGTTGCAAACCCACCTGGGCCGTTGCGGACACTGCGAGGTCGTCCTCAACACCACCCGCAAGACCATCGAAATCTACCGCTCCCACGAAATCTACGACCTTCCCACCGATTTGCGCGAACGCCTCCACTCCGCCATCATGGCCCGCTGCAAAAAAGGCTGCTGACCACCTGCGGTGGGGCATACGCTCGCTTTTCGCTCGCATGTAATCTAGCGGATGGCTAGAAGGTGTCCATATCCTGCTTTGTGTCAGGGCACGACTTCAGTCGTGCCGAAAAGCGCTCCCAAAAACGGGCTTTAGCCCCTGAGGGACGGTTGGGAACCGGTTATGAAACAGGTTCTAAGTTATTCTCCCTTTGTTCCCAGCCAAAATTCTCCGTGCCTTATCCATTCCGGCTTTTTTGCGGAATGGGTGGGAAGCACCGAACCCCAAAGTCCTGTCAACAACACACCAGCCAGCCCGCGCCTTTTTTCTTCCGCGGACATGCCGAAGGCGGTTGGCCCCACCGCAGGTGGCCGGTGCCCCATCCATTCGCGTTTTTCAGCGAATGGGTGGGAAGCACCGAACCCCAAAGTCCTGTCAACGACAGACCATCCAGGCCCGCGCCTTTTTTCTTGCGCGGACATGCCGAAGGCAGTTGGCCCCACCGCAGGTGGTTGGCCCTGCCGCAGGTGGATGATTTACCCTCAAAAGCGGTATGAAACTCAGTCATTCACTTCTCCTTCCCGCTCTGGCCGTGGCCTTTTGCGCTGCGGCTTACGCCCAAACCTCTACGAAACCGGCTGATGACCTTCCCGACGCGCCCGCTGCCACAGCCGCCGCCATGACCCGTCCCAACGGCCCCACCGTAGTGATGGACACAACCATGGGCCGTATCACTTGCCAGTTTTTTCAGCGACAGGCGCCCAAGGCTGTAGCCAATTTCATTGCCCTGGCTGAAGGCACACGTGACTGGACAGACCCCACGACCCACGTAAAGCACCACGGCAAGCCGCTCTACAACGGCACCATCTTCCATCGCGTAATCCCGGGGTTCATGATTCAGGGTGGTGACCCCGCCGGCACGGGCATGGGCGATCCCGGCTATCAGTTTGCCGACGAGTTCGACCCCAATCTGAACTTCGACGTGCCCGGTCGCCTGGCGATGGCTAACTCCGGCCCCAACACCAACGGCAGCCAATTCTTCATCACCGAGGCGGCGTATCCCTCGCTCAACCAGACCTACTCTCTCTTCGGCCAATGCGATGACGCCAGCGTCGAGGTGGTCAAGGCCATTGCCAGCGTGCCGCGGAATAGCGACGACAAGCCAAACACGCCGGTGGTTCTGAAGAAGGTGACCATCGTGCGCGAGGGCCAGCCGATGCCGCCCGCGCCAAACGCTGCGCCCACACGGTAGTTTTCTTCAATTAACCGAACAGAATTGGGTACCCCAGGGTCCGGATTTTCGGACCTGGGAATCACAGAGCGCACACAAACAATTCAGGAGTTTTTATGCCACTCGCAGCAGGAACCTACGCCGTCTTCACCACCACCGAAGGCAAGATCACCGTCCGGCTCTTTGAGTCCGATGCGCCTATTACCGTCAAGAACTTCATCGAACTGGCCGAGGGCTCCAAGGAGTGGACCCACCCGACTACCCACAAAAAGTCCACTGACAAGCTCTTCCACGGCACCATCTTCCATCGCGTGATTCCCGACTTCATGATCCAGGGCGGCGACCCCACAGGCACCGGCATGGGCGGACCCGGCTATCGCTTCGGGGACGAGACCAAAGGCTCGCCACACAAGTTCGACAAGCCCGGCAAACTGGCCATGGCCAACAGCGGCCCCGGCACCAACGGCTGCCAGTTCTTCATCACCGTCGCGCCCACGCCCTGGCTCACCGGCAACCACACCATCTTCGGCGAAGTCGTCGAGGGCCAGGAGATCGTCACCAAGATCTCGCTGGTTCCCCGCGGCGGCCAGGACAAGCCCAAGAAGCCCGTCGTTCTCGAATCAGTCGTCATCGAGCGCGTCGGCTAGATTAATTCGCACCAATGATAAAAGCGGGTGCCCCATCCATTCGCGTACTTTGCGAATGGGTGGGAATCTAACATCCCATCAACATTGCAGATGATTTCCCTCCCGGCGCCAATAATGGAAAAAGATGAGCTTCCACTCCAGCACTTCGCCATTCTCCTCCCGGAGGGAGGATGCGAGAATAGCCCAGCATAAGCGGAGCGCAATGCTGGGAAGACCGGACGGCAAGCAGTTGCGTCCGTAGGGCCGCAATGAAACCCATTTCGCTCGTTGCCGCGGTAATCTGTCAGGCACGCGCCCGGTTCAATATGTCGGACATCCCCCCGGTTTATACCCATGAGGTACCCCCCTATACCCCTCCGGGGTATAAATTTACCTCAGGGCCTTGCAGATTATTTTTAACCCATTTGAAATCAATAACTGTGCAAAACTTTTAGGTGCCAAATCCTCTCGCATGGTGGGATTTGACCTCTAAAAATCACCGAAAAAACCCGTCTTTTGCCCAAAAATGAGCCGTTTTTTTACCGAAGAAGGCCTCTTTTTCGCCGTCAGGACAAGTCCATATCAATGTGAGTGGCAGCCACGGAGCATCGATGAAGCACGATCTTGCAACAGTGATTTCCAGCATCATCGCTAAGCGGCAGACCACCCTGCTTTGCCTCTTGCTGATCACCAGCGCTGCCTACGCGCAGAGCGCCCAACCTACCAATCCACTAGCGAAAGCAACCATCCCCGTCCTCTTCGTTAGCGACATTCACTTCGAACCGTTTTGGGACCCGGCCAAAGTTCCGCAACTGGCCGTCGCGCCGATCGATCAGTGGAATGTCATTCTCGCCGCGCCGCCATCGCCCGATCAGCAGCAGCGATTTGCAGCGTTGCAGCAAACCTGCCACGCACGCGGAGCCGATACATCCTTCGCGCTCTTTCACTCAAGCCTGACGGCCATGCGCAGCCACGCTGCCAGCGTCAGCTTTGCCGCCATGAGCGGGGATCTCATCTCTCACGCATTTCAATGCAAGTACAACGCGCTGGTTCCCAACTCCACGCCAGAGGCTTACAGGGCGTTCGTTGAGAAGACGCTCGATTATGTAATCGAGGAGTTGGATAAATCAGTTCCAGGCGTGCCTGTTTATGTAGCCATGGGAAACAACGATTCCGACTGCGGCGATTACCGCCTCGATGCCAACAGCGAATTTCTTCGAGTTACAGGCAAAGAAATTTCCAGGGACTTCCCCGCCTCAGAGCGCACAGCAGCTGAAGAGAGCTTTGCAGCCGGAGGCTATTACAGTGTCACGCTGCCCGCGCCCATTGAAAACACGCGCTTGTTGGTCCTGAACGACATCTTCATGTCGAGCAACTACGCGACCTGCGGGGGCAGACCAGATCCGAAATCGTCTGACGCGCAGCTCGCTTGGCTCAATCAGCAACTAGCCGAAGCCCGAGCCAAAAAACAAAAAATATGGGTCATGGGCCACATTCCGCCCGGCGTCGATCTGTACTCAACAGCTTCCAGAATGATCGATGTTTGCGGCGGCAAGAATCCTGTAATGTTTCTGGCATCGGAGAAACTAGCGGACGTGTTAGCCGAGTACGGCGATGTAGTCGAGTTAGCTATCTTCGCCCACACGCACATGGATGAACTGCGCCTTCTGAAGCCGGAAACCGCAGCGGGGAAGGGCGTTGCGGTCAAGATGGTGCCCTCAGTCTCGCCCATCCACGGAAATCATCCGTCCATAACTCTCGCTCAGGTCGATCCTTCAACGGCCGCCTTGGTTGACTACAAGGTATACGCCGCATCGAACGCGACCGGCGTCGATGCCACATGGACTCAAGAGTACGATTTCGCGCGCAGCTTTCATCAGACGGAATTCACATCGTCTTCGATAAGTAAGGTCATCGCAGGATTCGCAGCTGATCCAAGCGCAAGAACTCCGGCAAGCGAGAATTACATTGAGAATTCCTCAGTTGGCTACGCTTCGCCCTTGCTACGTCTGGCTTGGCCGCAGTATGTTTGCACGCTGTCGAATTACACGGCGGAATCATTTAGATCGTGCGCTTGTCCTGCGGGGCCGTGACGCTGTCTTCGCTTTCTTCGCTGGCGCCGAAGTTCTAGCAAACTCGTCCACCACACCGTCGCTGATCAGCAACTCGACCGGTGAGCTCGCTCGCAACTCCAGCCCGGCTTGTGTCAGTCGCACCTTACGGAAGCGGATCACTTCGCCGTTTTTTTCAAACTCCGCCTCTTCAATGTCGATCAGCCCAGCCCGTGTCATGGCGTTCAGAAGCCCGTCAAACTCGTTCCGGCTCATCTTGCCCGCATGGTCGAGACTGCGCTGCAGAGTGCCGGAAGCTTTGTAATCTACCGCCCGCAACTCATCAGCAATCGCCTGCATCAGTTCCCGCTCAGCTGCCGTTGGCCGCCGGAACTGCCGCAGCACCGCTCCCGCCGGATCGCACACGTCGCAGATTCCGCACGGACGGCTCGCGTCTTCCACGTCGCCAAAGTGACGCACCAGCGCCGCCATCCTGCACTCAGTGGAAGTGGTGAACCGCAGCACCTTTTCAAATTGCTCTGCGCGATACTGCGCCTGCACCGCATAAGTCTTTTTCCACCCCGGCCCGCCGGCCGTCACGTTGCCGCCAAAATCCACCAGCGCCCCACCGTGAATCGCCAACTTCTCAAGAGCTTTGTCGAATTCCTCTTCTTCAAGTTTCGACGCGGAGCGCAGTTCTTCCGCGGGATGAGGGTCTTCTCCGAGTGCCCGAAAAACCTGCTGCAAGTGGTCCACCGGCGGATAGTCGCGGTTCAGGAAAAAATCGCGCATTCGCTGGTCTGCATAGCTGTGCATCAGGTAGGTCCGGCTCAGCGCGCCGTCGCGCCCGGCACGGCCAATCTCCTGGTAGTAGCCTTCCAGCGTGGCAGGAAGCCCAGCGTGAATCACGGTGCGAATATCGGCCTTGTCGATGCCCATTCCGAAGGCGATGGTCGCTACCACCACTTCCACCTTACCGGCCTGGAATGCGGTCTGCACGCGTTCCCGTGTGGCCGCATCGAGGCCGGCGTGATAAGCGGCCGCAGGAATCCGGCGTCCTGTATTCGTTTTGGTTGCCGACAACTCCGCGGCCAGCTTCTCGGCTCCTTTGCGCGAGGTGGCATACACGATTGCAGGCCGCCGTTCGGCGTTGGCGAGTAGGCCGCAGATCGCTCCGGGCCGCTCCGGCATGGGAAGCTCCACCACCTCGATCGCCAGGTTGTCCCTGCGGAAGCCATGAATGAACTTCGCCGGCTTCACCATCCCTAATTGCGTCAAAATATCGGCCTGGACTGAAGGAGTCGCTGTCGCTGTAAGCGCGAGAACTGGCGCCGGCCTCAGCGCTGGAAGGTACTGGCCGATCATGCGGTAGTCGGGCCGAAAGTCGTGCCCCCACTGCGAAATGCAATGCGCTTCGTCGATGGCTATCAGCGCGGGCTTGCGCTTAGCCAGCATTTCGCCGAAGCCCGGCACCCGCAGCCGCTCCGGTGCAATGAACAGGAATTGCAAACTGCCGTTCAGATAATCCACGCATGCCTGCCGCGCCACGGTACGATCCAGCCCGGAGTGAATCCGGCCGACGCGCAAGCCCAGAGCCAAGAGCTTGGCCGCCTGATCTTCCATCAGCGCAATCAAGGGCGAAATCACCAGCGCCGTGCCTCCCAGTGCCAGCGCAGGCAACTGGTAGCATAGCGATTTTCCAAATCCCGTGGGCATCACCAGCAACAGGTCGCGTCCGTCGATGGCTGCGCGGCAAACTGCCTCCTGATTCGCTCGGAACCGCGCGAAGCCGAAGACAGACTGCAGCAATTCCGCAAGCTCAACCGGCTCGGCCGGTACATTCGAATTGTGAGGAGTCGTCAAGAAGGAGAACGTCCGAGGCTCAAAGATGCAAGAAGATGCGCAGCGCCTCTTTCAACTTTACAGGAGTCAGGGTCTCACCTGTGCAGGCGGCGAATGGAAGGCGCTTTCCAGATAATCGAGACAAGATTATGACATCTTCAAGCATAATGTGTTGAACCTTGCTAACATCTTCCGAGTCCAATCAATGAGGTGTCGGCACAGGAAGACAAAGGAGCAGGCATGACGACCGCATTTATCAATCGCATTGCGACGGCCGTTCCTCAACACGATGTCCATCATGCATTCATCGATTTTGCGACTAATTTGCTCCCCGAGGGCACGTCGCGCAACCTCTTTCGCCGCATGGCACGCTTGTCCGCAATCGACCGGCGTTTCTCATTTGTCAATCCAATAACTAATGAAGACGGTTCATGGAAAGATGAAGAGCAAGTCTATGTGCCTGGCGACTTTCCCACGACCGCGCGTCGCATGGCGTTGTTCGAGCGATTCGCCCCGCAGTTGGCCCACGCTGCTCTTGACAAGCTCTCTCTGACTGCATCGGAGCGGCAGGCCATCACGCACGTAATCGTCACCTCTTGCACCGGGCTTTATGCGCCGGGACTGGACTTCGAAGTAGTCAACCATCTTGGGCTTTCGCCGTCGGTCGAGCGAACCATGATTGGCTTCATGGGCTGCTACGCAGCGATTAACGCCCTCAAATCAGCGCATCATATCGTTCGCTCCGAGCCCGATGCGACTGTTTTGCTGTTAAACCTGGAGCTCTGTTCGCTGCATTTTCAGGAGACGCACGAGTTGGAGCAAGTTCTCTCGTTCCTCGTCTTTGCCGACGGGTGTGCGGCGTCTCTGGTAAGCGCACAACCGAAGGGACTCGCCATCGATAGTTTTCTCGCGCTTACTATTCCGCAAACAAGCCATCTGATTACATGGCGTATTGGCGAGCTCGGATTCGATATGTATCTCTCCGGCGAGGTCCCGGGCGAAATCGGCCGCGCCCTCAAGGAAACTGGCCGCCAAATCACACGAGGAAGGGAACCTTCATCCATCGGCCTGTGGGCCGTGCATCCGGGAGGCCGCTCGATTCTCGACTCTGTCGAAAAAGGTCTCGGCCTGCCCGCGGACGCGCTCGCTTGCTCGCGCGACATTCTGGCGCGGTACGGCAATATGTCCTCTGCGACCGTGATGTTCGTTTTGCACCAGGTGATGGATCGCGCGCAGACACAGCAGCAAGGTTGCGCCATGTCCTTCGGGCCAGGACTCACCGCGGAGACAATGCTCTTTCATGTTGCCTAACGCTCCGGATTTCCGCCACCGCGCACAACTCACCGAAATGATGGATGAGCCGTGCAGCCGCGAACAGTTGCGTGGCTGCCTGCGCGATCTGGCCCTGACAAACCGTCTGACCATGGCTTATCGTCCTTTGCTGAGCTGGCTTGATTCGCTCCAATTCACACGGTCGCGCCAAGCAAACCCGATTCATATTCTTGACGTCGGCTGCGGCTACGGTGATTCTCTGCGCCGCATCGAGCGATGGGCAAAGCGCCGCGGCGTCGCGGTTGTGCTAACAGGTCTCGACCTCAACCCTGACGCTACAGTCATTGCCGCACAGGCCAGCCCTGCTGGAAGCGCAATCCAATGGGTCAACGCGGATGTCTTCGCATACGCGCCGCGACAGCCCATCGATCTCGTGGTCAGTTCGCTATTCACCCATCATCTCGAAGCGGACGACATTGTCCGATTTGTCCAGTGGATGGATCGGCACGCGCAGATCGGATGGTTCATCAACGATCTTTCTCGCGCGCCTTTCCCTTACCATTTCTTCCGCATCTTCTCCAAACTGGCCGGCCTTCATCCCTTCGTCCAGCACGATGGTCCTGTCTCCATCGCGCGGGCATTTCGTCCGGCAGAGTGGCGAGACCTGTGCATCACCGCAGGTCTCGGCCCTCAAGACGTGCAGATCCAAAGTTTCAAACCCGCGCGCCTGTGCGTTGCACGGCGAAAACCGCAGTCAAAAGAGGTGCCACAATGATCGCCCCGCGCCAAGTTGACAATCTTGTAATTGGAGGCGGTCTTGCCGGCTCCATGCTTGCCATTCGTCTGGCCGCCGCCGGTCGCAGTGTCACGCTTCTTGAAAAAGAGCGCGCCGCCCATCACAAAGTCTGCGGAGAGTTTCTCAGTCCAGAGGCAGTCGAGTACCTCCGTCAGGTTGGAGTTGAACCGCTCACTCTGGGTGCGGCGAGCATCCGCCATCTGCGTCTCTCCTCAAAACAGCGGGTCGTAGAAGCGGACCTGCCATTTACGGCGCTTTCGCTTTCTCGCTACGTTCTCGACGAATTCATGCTTTCGCGCGCCGCCGCGGGCGGCTGCAACGTAGAGCGCGGCGTCTTTGTAGAATCGCTCGCAACCCAAGGCCGGGCGGCGGTTGCCGAGCTTCGGGGCGGTGGTTCCGTCTTCGCTGAGACCGCGTTTCTGGCCAACGGCAAACACGATCTGCGCGGATGGGATCGTTCCCCGGCACAACAAACCGATTTAGTCGGATTCAAGATGCACTGGCAACTGGCGCCGGCCCAAGTCAAGTCGCTGAGAAACCTCATTGAGATTTTTCTTTTCCCCGGAGGATACGGAGGACTCTCCCTCGTCGAACGGGAGGTGGCCAATTTATGTTTGGTTGTTCGCCGCGCCTCGCTGCCCAGAGGATCGGGATGGGCAGCGCTTCTTGCAACTATCCTCGACGAAAATCGCCATCTGCGGCTGCTTCTGAAAGACGCTCGGGCTTTATGGGAGCGGCCATTGGCCATCTCACCAATACCCTATGGCTATCTTGCGTCACGGCCCGGCAGCCTATGGTGCGTAGGTGACCAGGCAGCGGTCATCCCCTCATTTACGGGAGACGGCATGTCGATCGCCCTTCACAGCGCGTCTCTTGCCGCGCAGATGTATCTCGGAGGCAAAAGTGCTGAGGACTACCACCGAACCCTCAGTGCGCAACTAAGACACGAAATGTCTCTTGCCACGATGCTTTCTCGTGCAATGGTGATCGGACCGGGCACAAGCCTGATGCCCTTAGCCCTCTCCGTCTTTCCAAATGCAATGCGCTGGATAGCCGCGTCTACCCGTATTCCAGAACAAGCGCTAGTCGCGCATCCGGTGGGTTCGCCAACGACTCCAGCATCCGTCTGATCCAGAGCGGAACCAGGGTTACGGTGTCTGTTGGGTTCTGTGCAAGGTTGCCGCTCCCCGATGGTCGCATCAACTGGACGGACGTGCTTTCGGAATACACCATCACTGGTTTCGCTTTAGAATGCGGGGAACTTCCCTTGCAAGTACACATGTTTGAGATTATTTCTGGTGCAAAATCGCGGACGATTACCAGGATGTCTCCAACATCTCAAAATCGAAAGCCCACCGGGGAATTCGTCGAATATGTTCCACGTGGAACATATTCATTCTTTTGACCTTATGAGTATGTTTACCACTTAATTAACTGCAATATATTTGGATTGTTTGTAAGAGATTTTAGCGCGAAACCAGGGTTACCGTGTCCTGTTGAGTTATGTGCGAGCGTCGTGAGTGAGTCTGAAGTTCATCGAAGAACAACCGCAGGTTCCTCGACTCACTACGCCCGAACTGAAAAACGCTTGTATCGGTTGAGGTTCCAGGGCCCAGCAATTGTGGAATCGCTATAAACAAACATCCTGAAAGATTGTTCGCAGACAGTTTCGGCCGAGTACGCTCACGCGCATCCGGCCGAAAGTGGGCGGGGAAGCCGCGCCGTAGCTTGCTTTAGTCTCCGTGAACCAGTTCGCCCACCGGTTGCGCGGAGGCTGTTGAGGTCTTGAGATCGAAGCGGTCCAGGTTCATCACCTTGCTCCATGCCGCCACAAAGTCCTGCACGAACGTCCGCTCGGAGTCGGCGCAAGCATAGAATTCCGCGAGTGCCCGGAGCTGAGAGTTCGAACCGAAGACAAGGTCAACGACAGTGCCCGTCCACTTGAGTTTGCCCGTCGCCCGATCATGTCCCTCCAGCACGCCATCAGAAGCAGCGAACTTCTGCCACTTCGTGTTCATGTCGAGGAGATTGACGAAGAAATCGTTGGTCAATGTTCCGGGCCGTTTGGTGAAAACACCATGCTCGCTCTGACCGAAGTTTGCATTCAGCGCGCGCAGGCCACCAATCAGAACGGTCAATTCAGGAGCGGTGAGCGTGAGAAGGCTCGCCTTGTCCACCAGCAGCTCAGCCGCAAATTTCTCGTGCCCCTTACGGAGGTAATTGCGGAACCCGTCTGCAATCGGCTCCAATACGGCAAAGGAAGGGACATCGGTCTGCTCCTGCGACGCATCGGTGCGGCCCGGCGCGAAGGGAACCTTCACGTCATGGCCGGCCTTTTTCGCAGCTTGCTCTATGGCTGCTGTGCCGCCCAGAACAATCAGGTCAGCGAGAGAGACTTTCTTCCCGCCAGACTGCGCGCCGTTGAAGTCCTTCTGGATCGCTTCCAAAGCCGAAAGAATCTTCCTGAGTTCAGCCGGCTGATTGACTTCCCAATCCTTTTGCGGCGCAAGGCGAATGCGAGCACCGTTAGCTCCACCGCGCTTGTCGGTCCCGCGGAATGTTGCGGCCGATGCCCAGGCGGTCGTGACCAGTTGTGAAGTGGAAAGACCGGATGCGAGGATTTTGGCCTTGAGGGCCGCAATATCCTTCTCGTTGATCAATATGTGATCCACTGCAGGAACGGGATCCTGCCAAATCAAGTGCTCCTTGGGAACAAGCGGGCCAAGATAGCGCGAAACAGGTCCCATATCGCGATGGGTCAGCTTGAACCAGGCCCTGGAGAATTCGTTTGCCAACTCCTCAGGATGCTCGAGGAAGCGGCGCGAAATCTTCTCATAGATCGGATCCATTCTCAACGAGAGATCAGTTGTGAGCATGGTTGGAGCATGCCTCTTTTTGGGATCGTGAGCGTCGGGCACGGTATCAGCAGCTGCTCCACCCTTGGGTTTCCATTGCTGCGCTCCGGCTGGACTCTTCGTCAGTTCCCATTCAAAGCCGAAGAGGATTTCCAGGTAGCTGTTGTCCCACTTGATGGGGTTCGTGGTCCATGCGCCCTCCAGACCGCTGCTGATGGTGTCCACGCCCTTGCCGCTGCCAAAGCTGTTTTTCCAGCCCAGGCCTTGCTCTTCGATCGGTGCGCCCTCGGGTTCGCGACCGACATACTTGACTGGATCTGCCGCGCCGTGAGTCTTGCCGAATGTGTGTCCGCCTGCGATGAGGGCAACTGTCTCCACGTCGTTCATCGCCATGCGCGCGAACGTCTCCCGAATATCCCGCGCCGCGGCAACCGGATCCGGCTTGCCATTGGGGCCTTCCGGATTCACATAGATCAGGCCCATCTGAACAGCGCCGAGAGGATTGTCGAGCTGACGGTCGCCCGTGTATCGTTCGTCTCCAAGCCACTTGCCCTCAGATCCCCAATAAGTTTCGTCCGGTTCCCAGATATCCTCGCGCCCGCCGCCGAAACCGAAAGTCTTCAATCCCATCGAATCGAGCGCCACGTTGCCAGCGAGAATCATCAGGTCAGCCCAGGAAAGTTTCTTGCCGTATTTCTGCTTGACGGGCCAGAGCAACCGGCGTGCCTTGTCGAGGCTCACGTTGTCAGGCCAACTGTTGAGGGGAGCAAATCGCTGCGCTCCAGAGCCTCCTCCGCCGCGGCCGTCAGCGATGCGGTAAGTGCCTGCGCTATGCCAAGCCATGCGGATGAAGAACGGTCCATAGTGGCCGTAGTCCGCAGGCCACCAATCCTGCGAGTCCGTCATCAAGGTATGGAGATCCTTGATTACAGCATTCAGATCGAGGCTCTTAAACTCCTCGGCGTAATTGAATGTCTCGCCAGTGGGATTCGACAGGGATGAGTGCTGATGCAGGATATCGAGGTTCAGTTGATTGGGCCACCAGTTTGCGTTCGTTGGGGTTCCAGCCACCGTATGCTTCAGAGCTCCGTTCGAGAACGGGCACTTTGCATCGCCTGACATGGCGTTCTGATCGTCGACAATGGGTGGTCCGGGGGTCTTTGTTTTGTCGTTAGACATGATTGCATCTCCTTAATTGCAATGTGAATGATCGGCGTGAATCTTCTGTCTCAACGCAGACCTCGGTATGCAAATTGCGAGGTTCACGGGGAATTGCCCGGTGCAATAATACCTCTCTTTTTGTTAAGGTATGCCCTTTATAGCGATAAGAAAAATCAATTGTTTCTACGATGACGATTGCTTTGGTCTATGATGCTTGCAGGCTGCATCTGAGACCGACAATGAACCTTCAAGAACTTCGCTATTTTGTTGCTGTCGCTGAGCACCGTCACTTTGGGCGGGCGGCCGAGGCCTGTAACGTGAGCCAGCCCACGCTCAGCGGCCAGATCCGCAAGCTGGAAGACGAACTGGGAGTAACGTTGCTGGAACGGACCAACAAGCGTGTGGATATAACCCCGGTGGGCAGCCAGATTTTGATCCACGCACAGCGCGCGCTGGCCGAGTCTGGCCAGATGGAAGCGGTCGCCAGGGCGGCGCGCGATCCGCTGGTGGGCCCACTGAAGCTAGGCGCGATTCCCACCCTCGCGCCCTACCTGATGCCGCTGATTCTCAACTCCTTGCGAGAAACCTATCCGGGGCTGACCATCGAGTTGTGGGAAGACCAGACTCGCTCGCTGATAGACGGACTGCGCAACCACCGGCTGGATGCCGCGCTGCTGGCCACGGCTTCTGATGCGCCGGAGATTACCGAGATAGCGCTTTTTGAGGAGCGCCTGCTGGCCGCGTTGCCTCTCAACCATCGACTGGCCGGGGAAGAATCTGTCAAGGAAGAGGCACTCGCCGACGAGTTGATGGTGCTCTCTGACGGGCACTGTCTAGCGAACCAGGCGCTGGCAGCTTGCGGAGCGAAGCACGGAGCAGCGCGGAGCGTGCTGCAAGCCTCCATGCAAGCCGCTACGCTGGAGACGCTGGTGAACCTGGTGGCGCTTTGGCTGCGGACTCGCTCACAGGGCGCGGCATTGTTCTCAGGCCGCTCAGAGGCCAATCGTCGAGGACGATCCGTCTAGCGAGCCGTCCGGGTTTCCCGCGTCCGCAGGCATTACGCGCCTTGGAAAAAGTAATTCGGAAAGCAGTGAGTCCGGCTCTTGTCAAGGGTTGCCAGATCGGGGTTCCGGCTGTGCAAAAGGCGACCAAAACTCGCTAATAAATCTTATTTTTGCGACTCATTCAGGGGATTGCAAAAGAACACGAATTCCGGCCTCCCTTATCCAGGGTCCGTAGAGTCTGTAATCGGAGGGCAATTTTTCCCGCGCTGACGGGTTGCCTTTTCGAGACGGAATTCGATTGCGCCATAGCCCCAACACCCCGGAGTTCAAATGCTGAAACTAAAGAAAATTCATATCCTCGGCTTCAAAAGCTTTTGCGACCGCACGGAGGTGACCGTGGCGGGAACAGGCATTGCCGTGGTGGTGGGGCCGAACGGGTGTGGCAAGTCGAACATTCTGGACGCGGTGAGTTGGGTGCTGGGCGAGCAAAGCGCCAAGACCTTGCGCGGCACGCACATGCAGGACGTGATCTTTGCCGGTACCCGCGAGCGCAAGCCGGTGGGGATGGCCGAGGTGACGCTGACCATGGTCGATCCAGAGGCTTACGAGGGGCCTGTTCCTGTTGAACCTCAGATCGCAATCGATCATGAGAGCCCGACGGACTGGGACGAGGAAGAAGTGCGCCGTCAGCGAGCCGCCGAGGTTGAGGAGATTATTGCCAACGAGCAACCCGGCCAGGTACTCGACGACGAGGCAGCCGAAGGGTCTGCACCGCCGCAGGGTTCCGACGATCCGCAGACATTCACCACGGGCGAGGGTCCTCACGCGGTGGTGCTGAAGATTCGCCGCCGCAAGTTCCAGCGCACGCCGCAAAAAGGCGAGATCGTGATTACGCGCCGGCTGTTCCGCACCGGCGAAAGCGAGTACCTGCTGAACGGCAAGCTATGCCGGCTGCGCGACATTCAGGACATCTTCATGGGCACGGGCCTGGGGCCGGAGAGCTACGCCATCATCGGGCAGGAGCGCGTGGGCCAACTGCTCAGCTCCAAGCCGTACGACCGGCGGGCCATCATCGAAGAAGCCGCGGGGATTACGCGCTTCAAGACGAAGAAGCGGCTGGCCGAGCTGCGCCTGGAGAGCGCCAAACAGAACCTGGCGCGCGTTGACGACATCTTTGAAGAAGTCACGCGCCAGATGAACAGCCTGAAGCGGCAGGCGTCGAAGGCCGAGCGTTTTGCGGCCGTACGCGACGAGCTGCGCGGCCGTCTGCGCGTGGTGCTGGCCAGTCGCATGGCGCTGATGGACTCAGATCAGGCAAGGCTGGGACGCGAAATCGCCGCCCTGACCGAGCGGATCAATGCGTCGTCGGCGGGAATCGAAGAGCAGGAAGGCAGCCAGCACAAGCTCACCGAGCGTGGCTACCAGCTGGATAGCGAGGGCCTGGAGGCGCAGAATCGCGCCAACACTGCGGCTGTCGAGCTGGAGCGTGCCGCGGCGAGGGAGCGCGCCAACACTGAGCGTGTGGCCGAGCTTGAGACGCGTATTGCATCGGCCGGCGCGGAGTTGGAGCAGACGCGAACGCAACTGACGGGAATTGCCGAGGAACGGACGCAGCAAAAGTCATTCCTGGAAACGGCAGCCGAAGAGGCCCACGCGTTTCGCCAGCAGGTGGAGACGCGCCAGCAAGAAGCGCGTAAAGCAGCTGAAGAAGTTTTCGCAGCGGAGAGGGAACTGGAGACCAGCCGCCGCCGAGTGATGAACTTGCTGACTCTGGCCGGCAACGCGCGCAACTACACTGCCCAGGGTGAAGAGAGCCTGGCCGCTCTCGAGCGCGAGGCCGAGCGACTTGAAGCTGAGATGGGCCAGGCGCAGAACGAGCTTGAGAATTTGGGTGCGCAGAGCGGGGAAGCAAAACTGCGTTTCGCTTCCGCGGCGGAGGCGCTCAAGCGGCTGGAGGGCGAGATTGCGTCGTTGCGCGAAACTCTGCAAACGCGCCACTCCGAGGAAAATGCGCTGCGTGCGCGCGCCAATCAACTGCGCGGCGAACTTGCCACTGCCGCCGGACGCCGCGACGCACTGCAATCGCTGATTCGCAACCACGGCTACTCCACCGACACGGTGCGGCGGCTGCTGAAACCCGGCGCGCTGGCAGAGGGTATGGCGCCGGTGGGCACGCTCGCTGATTTTATTGAGGTGAACGGCGAGTATGAGGGCGTGGTAGACGAGTTTCTGCGCGAGGAACTGAATTATGTGGTGGTAGAGAGCTGGGTGGCTGCCGAGCAAGGCGTCCGGCTACTCAAATCCGGTGTGGATGGCCGCGCCACATTTTTGATTCATCCTGCCGAGCAGGGTGCGCTGTTTGCGGAAGACAACACGACCATCAGCGAGCCTGGTCTGATTCCACTGAAGGATTCGATTCGGATTCTGAACGGTTTTGGGCGGCCGCTGGAATCGATTCTGCCCAAGCTGAAGCACGGCTATCTGGCGGAAGACTCCAATCAGGCGCAGCGGCTGGCCTCGCAGTATCCCTATGCATACTTCCTCACGCCTGGGGGCGAGTGTTTCCACAACGCGACCGTAACCGGCGGCAAGCCGGCCAGCGAAGGCCCTCTGGCGCTGAAGCGAGAGTTGCGCGTGACAGAGACCAGCCTGGCGAAGCTTGAAACCGAATTAACGCAAGCGGAATCGGAAGCCTCGGCGTTGACGAAAGCCATCGAAGAGCTGGCCGCGCAATTGGAGGCAAGTAGCGAAGAGCGGAGGTTGGCTGAGCGCGACACAGCCGACCAGGGTGCCGCGCTCAAGCAGATGGACTCGGAAACACAGCGCGTAGCGCGGCGTTTCGAGGAGTGGACGGCGCAGGCTGCGCGCAACAAGGAAGCATGCGAAGCCAAGAAAACCAATATCGACCAAAACCGCGAGGAGATGCTTCGACTCGAAACCGAACACCGCGCGGCCGAAGCTGCTCTCGATGAGTTGCAGACGCAGTTGGCTTTGCTGCGCCAAAAGCGCGAGGGCTTGCAACAGGAGGCGGCGCAGTTAACCGCCGAACTGGCCGGCCTGGAAGAGCGCAGGCGCGGCGCCGAAGCTGCTTTCCAGCGCATCGACCGCCTCCACTCTGATTTGGTGCGTCGTGTTCAGTCAATCGACCAGCAGCGGACTGAAGCCAGTGCAGAGCGCGAGCAGCGCATCAAAGAGAGCGCCGAACTCGCCCAGCGCGAAAAGGAATTGACAGCCGGGCGAGCCGAGGCGCTGGTCCAGGCGCAGACACTGACTGCTGAGGCGCAGGCTCTCCGCCAGCAACTGGCGACTATGGAAACCGAGCTCAAGGGCGGACGGACCGCACTCGAACAACTGCGGGAAGACCGCGCCAGCCGTTCGAGCGAGGTGGCCAGGCTCAGCGCCGAGCTGGAACACCTGGAAACAAGCTGCCTGGCAGAGGTGAATCTTGATGCCGCCGCGCTGCGTTCCGATGCACTCATCGAGCGGTTGGCCGGAGAGCCTCTGGCCGCCGAAGAAGAGACTTGCCGTGGCCTTCGCCAGCGCATTGAACAGATGGGCCCGGTGAATATGATGGCGCTCGACGAGTACAAGGAGACCGCCGAGCGCCACGGATTCCTCGATACGCAGCGCGCTGACCTGATGGAATCGATCGAGAACACCCAGCAGACCATCAAGGAAATCGATCTTATTTCGCGCACCAAATTCGATGAGGCTTTTGCCCGCATCAACGAGAACTTTGCTCTCGTCTTTGCGCGGCTTTTCCAGGGTGGTCAGGCATTCCTGCGCCTCACGGACGTCGAGAATCAGCTTGAGAGCGGCTTGGACATCGTGGCCTCGCCGCCGGGCAAGAAGCTGCAAAATGTGCTGCTGCTTTCCGGCGGAGAAAAATCTCTGACCGCGCTAGCCTTGCTGGTGGCTATCTTCCAGTTCAAGCCCAGCCCCTTCTGCGCGCTCGACGAAGTGGATGCGGCGCTGGACGAAACCAACGTCGGTCGCTTCTCCGACCTGATGTACGCCTTGAGCAGGGACACGCAGTTCCTGGTTGTGACCCACTCCAAGCGCATGATGCAATCGGCTGACATGATTTACGGCGTCACCATGCAGGAGCCCGGCGTCTCCAAGGTGGTCAGCGTGCGTCTGGCCGGGCGTGAGCACCAGCGCGCAACGGCTTGAATCCACTCACCTTCCGCCTGTCACGCAAATGAAGAAAAGACCAAGTGTCCGCAGAATTCTCTCGGGTTGGAAGATTTTGTTTTGAGAAGTCTAGATAACTGCTCTTTGATAGTTTACAATGACCATATCGCAATCAAATAGTCACTTTTGTGACCTGGAGATACCCCGGATGTCGAACTTCGTCCCAGCCGAGCGTCCTTCCGGTTACGCTTCACAGAGAAAAGCTGTCTCTTGCCGCCGGTTCCATTGCCGGCCCCGGCTGAGAGGCCCAAGGCACACATGCCTTTCACAGACGTCGTTTGGACTTGATGGGAGACCTGCCGCAATCGCATCATTTTTTATCGAACAAGGGCCAGTTGCCCGGTGTATTGTGCCGTATCCGCCAGTCGACGGAGCACACGACTCACTGGCGCAAAAACCGAGTACTGTGAAGTAGCGGAGAGCGAAACACCATGGGGCTGAATGTTTTCGATGTAGCCGTGATCGTGCTGTACCTGGGCTGTGTCACGGCCTTCGGAATGCACTTCAAGAAGAAGCAGAGCACGATCAAGGGCTACTTCCTGGCGGAAAAAACGATTCCGTGGTGGGCCATCTCCCTGTCGATTGTTGCCGCTGAAACCAGCACACTGACCATCATCAGCGTGCCTGGCATGGCCTACGAACAGGATTTCCGCTTTCTGCAGTTAGTCATCGGCTACATCATCGGGCGCGTCATTATCAGCCTGTTGCTGATTCCGCATTACTTTCGCGGCGACCTGGTTACGGCATATCAGCTCATTGAACGGCGCTTCGGACAGCGGCTGCGTTCCCTCACCGCCGGGCTGTTTCTGCTGACGCGCGCAGCGTCGGATGGCGTTCGCGTATTCGCCATCGCCATCGTGGTAGGCATAGCGCTCTCCGGACTCCTGCACGGCTTTAGCGACCTGGGACGGGATGTGATGGCCATCGCCATCGTCATGATCCTCACCTTGATCTACACCTTCAAGGGCGGCATGGCGACCGTGATCTGGACGGACGTTGTGCAGTTGACGGTTTACATGACCGGAACCGTGATCGGCATGTTTACCATCGCGCACCTGGTTCCGGGCGGCTTCCATGCCGCCATCGGCATGGCCGCGGACGCGGGCAAGTTTCATGTATTCCAGTTTGGTTGGAACTTCTATGCAAAATACACATTCTGGTCCGGCGTCATTGGCGGCGCCTTCCTCACCACGGCCAGCCACGGCACCGATCAGTTGATTGTGATGCGCCTGCTTGCGTCGCGCAGCGAGCGCTTTGCGAAGATGTCGCTCTTGATGAGCGGATTTCTGGTGTTCTTCCAATTTGCGCTCTTTCTGCTGATTGGCGCGCTGCTCTTTGTCTTTTACAAACTGCTTCCCCCGAACGCTGTTTTTGTGCGCTCTGATCGCATCTATCCGACATTCGTAGTCAACTACATGCCGCACGGTATCAGCGGCCTGCTGGTCTCGGCCATCCTGGCCGCGGCCATGTCGAGCCTGAGCGCTTCGCTCTATTCGCTTTCTTCCACGACCATCATCGATTTTTACTCCAGATTCAATCCAGGTGTATCCGAGAAGCGCAAGATGTTTCTCTCCCGCATGGCAACCATCGGCTGGGGGATTGTGCTTTTTGGCTTGGCGATTGTGGTTCGGCAGAGCGGCCAAAAGGTACTGGAGATAGGCCTGTCCATCGCGTCGGTGGCCTACGGTTCGCTGCTCGGAGTTTTCATGCTGGGCGTTCTCACACGCCGAGCTTCTGAGAGTGGCGCCATGGTCGGAATGTTGTTCGGATTTATCCTGAATGTTTTTCTGTGGCAGTTTACCGCGGTTCCGTACACCTGGTATGTGCCGCTGGGCAGCATTGTCACGTTTACCATCGGCTATGGCGCCAGCTTCTTTTTGCGGCGGACCATGCCCATTGAACCGGCTAATGAAGTCAGAGCAGAGGAGAGTAAATCGTGCTGAGTGGTCTGAAAACGGAACGGCAGAATCGCGCCTCCTCCGATCTCGACAAGTTGAGTGCGCTGGAGATTGCCACTCTGATGAATCGCGAGGACGCCAAGGTTTTGCGTGCCGTGCGCGAGGCGCTACCGGAGATTGCCAAGGCGATTGATGTAGTCCACAACTGCCTGGCAAAAGGCGGTAGGTTGATCTATGTTGGCACTGGCACCAGCGGCCGGCTCGGCGCTCTGGACGCCTCCGAGGTTCCACCCACATTCGGCGTGGACTATTCCATGGTCCAATACGTAATGGCCGGCGGAGAACGCGCGCTGGCCAACGCCACAGAGGTTAGTGAAGACTCGTCCCAGTTAGGCGAGAGCGACATGGCTGCCCGAAAGCCGGGCAAGAAGGACGTCGTCGTGGGCCTGGCCGCCAGCGGCCGCACGCCTTACACGATTGCGGCATTGAAATACGCTGCTAAGAAGGGTGCCGCCACGGTTGCCGTTATTTGCAACAAAGGGTCGGAAATGGCGCGAGTCGCGCAGATTGCCATCGAGGCCGAGGTCGGTCCTGAAGTGTTAACCGGATCTACCCGTCTCAAGGCAGGCACTGCGCAAAAGCTCATTTGCAACATGCTCACTACTGGAGCCATGGCCCGTCTGGGATATGTCTATGGCAACCTGATGGTTCATATGCAACTCATAAATGAAAAGCTGGTCGAGCGCGGAATCTCCATCGTGCAGCGCATCGCCAAGGTAAACCGGGCCGTAGCGCTGGCCACTTTGGAGAAAGCCGATATGGACCTTCCCTTGGCGCTGGTGATGCTCTGTGCCAAGGTCACCAAGCCAGAAGCAGTCCGCCGCCTCAAGCGCGCTAAAGGCAACATCCGCAAAGCCATTGAGGCATAGCCGCCCTCCCAGCGCCCCATCCATAGAGAAGGCCGGAGCATTCGCTCCGGCCTTTTCCTTATGAGAAACTCATGGCCGCTGCATATATTTAGTCAAAGCCGTATTCACCCAGGGGTTCGCTAGGACTTTCCAGCCTGCCGCCTGAGCCCCAGGAAAACTGGAAAAGCAATCCGGTGGTCATGGCCTTTTTCTACCCCAGGAGCGCAAAGGCTATTAGCCTCGCAAATTGAGCAACTTGTGGGCTTTCTGATCAACCATCGAGGCTGTTCAAGCCAGCGGCGCTCAAGAGATTAGCAAAGAGTGTATTCCCACTCGCAAATCTAACAAAACGGTCTTGTGTTGTATCCATTTCAAATATTTTGAGCGTATCGGCATAGATCGGTCAGCTCTATGAGTAGATGTCTAGTAGACTGCTTGACAGTCCTTTGCTCCTTGGGTTACGATTCTTTGCAATTCGGTTCAGCGTTGTAATTGTGGTTTGTATGCGGTTTTGTGGCTATCAGCAGCGTCCGCCTTTGGGCGCAAGGCTACCCGGAATCAATCCACTGTCCAACGCGAAGTAATCGCCGGAAGAGGAAACATCTGCAAGCCGCTTCCTGAATGCGGGGTTGAACAGGTGGGCGTGTGCACGGCTTCAAGGGAATTTCGCCGGCTCTGTTTTTGGCGGCAAACCGAATGGCCACGAGGTATATGCTGATAGGCCATCGGCAGCAATTCGCCGCTACCAATTAACGATGATCAACTTTTGGAGGAGGCATGGAAATGAACCTATTTAAGCGATTGCTGCATACAGCAATTCTGATGGCATTCATCGGCTTCGTAGTTGGAGGAGCCTGGGCCCAGGATTCCTTGACCGGCAGCATCAGCGGCACGATCTCCGATTCGACGGGAGCCGTCATCGTCGGTGCCACTGTTACGCTGACCAACACAGACCGCGGCCAGGATCTTCGCGTCCTGACCACCGGCTCCGCTGGTTATTACACTGCGACATCACTGCCGCTTGGCACCTACACCGTGAAGATTGCGGCCTCGGGGTTCAAGACAGAAACCGTTACCGGACTGATGTTGCACGCTGCAGACGCACTGACCGTTAATAAGGTGCTACCGGCCGGCAGCAAGGACGAAGTCGTCACGGTTTCCGCGGCTGAGGCACAGTTGAATCTGGAAGATGCGTCCTCAACTGGCCTGATCAACGGCGAGCAAATGAACGAACTGGTACTCAATTACCGCAACTATGAGCAGTTTCTCACCTTGCAGCCCGGCGTAGCCTTCGGCGGCGCGAGCGATCAGTTGTATGTAGGATCAACGAATCCTACTGGCGGATCGAACCAGGTCAACTTCTCAGTCAACGGTGGCCGCAATACTTCCAATAACTGGACCATTGACGGCGCCGACAACGTGGACCGCGGAGCCAACCTGACGCTGCTCACCTATCCCAGCCCCGACGCCATCGCTGAAATCAAGACTCTGCGTGGCCAGTACTCCGCTGAGTTCGGGCGCAGCGCCTCGGGCCAGGTAGATGTCGTCACCAAATCCGGAGTCAACAAAATCCACGGAAGCGCCTACGAGTTCTTCCGAAATAATATTCTCAATGCAAACACTTGGGGCAATAAGCTGACCCTACCTGTGCAGCCTCGTCCTGTTCTTCGTTACAACGACTTCGGCGAGAGCTTCGGCGGCCCAGTCCGGATTCCGCACCTCTATAACGGTACGGATAGGACCTTCTTCTTCTTCTCCGACGAGACAAGGAGAGTCGTAACTTATACCTCGGGAACGGCCCTTGTCCCCGACGCCAGTGAACGGGCAGGCGACTTCACCAATGTCTGGTATCAGCCCACCAGCACTACCTGGGCGCAGGGACCGGTGCAAGTCTGCACAACTTATAACGCGGCTAATGGACAATGCACCGCATACGGCAACAGCGTAGCGACCATCGATCCGGTGGCACAGGCCTATCTCAAGGACATCTACAAGCTGATTCCGTTGCCGCCCGAGCAGGCGAACATCGCCGCTGGCTTTGATCCGCACCAGTTAGCTGACACTGTGGCCAACACAAACAACAATAATCAGGTCTTTGTTCGCATCGACCAGTCGTTCGGTCAGAAGCTGAACGTCTTTTACCGCTACCTCCATGACACATTCCCGATCGTGTCCGGCAGCGGAACCTTTGGTTCAAGTGTGACTGGTTCAAGTTTGGCCATCCCGGGCCTCTCAACCACCGCCACCAAGAATCCCGGCACCCAGCACATGGGACACGCCACCTATCTTTTTTCGCCCAAAATGCTGGCGAACATCGGCTACGCATACTCCAGCAATGCGGTCTATACAACCCCCATCGGCGCTTTCACCACCGCCGCCTCTGCTGACGTCAGCCCCGCCCTGCCCTACCAGAATGTGCTCGGCGTCATCCCGACCCTCTCGTTTGCAGGGAGCAACTCGTTTGCCAATCTGGGCAGCACAGGCATCTATCATGACCTCGACAAGAACAACAACGTCTTCGGCGATCTGACCAGGACGATAGGCCGCCATACCCTCATCGCGGGTGCAAGCTACAACCACTTTGAGAAGGCAGAGAACTCTACTGGAGGCAACCAGGGCGGCTTTACCTTCACCGGCGTTAACGCCAACGCCACGGGTGTTGCACCCACCGGTAATGCGGCAACGCAAACGGACCTTGGATTTGCCAACTTTCTGGAAGGCAACGCCAATGCCGGATTCAGCCAGGCCTCGAACGCCATTACGGCTGATGTTCTGCAGAACATCCTGGAGGGATTTGTTCAGGACAACTTCAAAATTTCGCGGCGTCTGACGCTCAACTTGGGCGTGCGCTACGGATACCTTGCCCAGCCTACCGACGCCGGTCACCGCCTGAGCAACTTTGACCCGGCTACCTACAACGCCGCCAACGCGCCTACCATCGGCCCCACAGGATTGATCTGCTTAAATTCTCCTGCGTCGACAGCAGGGTGCTACGACTCCACTGGGAAGGTACTCGTCGCCACCCCCAATCCGACTGCCGACTATCAGGGTATCAACTACCTGAACGGCCTGATTTTCCCATCCAGTTCGAGTGTTACAGGCCACCCCTCTCCGTTCGGCAACAAGGTCGGACAGGCTGACAAATACAACTTCGCGCCGCGCTTCGGCTTCGCTTATGACGTCTTCGGAAACGGCAAAACCTCGCTCCGCGGCGGTTATGGCTGGGCCTACGACCAGTCGGAAGTCAGCTACTACGAGTCGATAATCTGGGCCAATCCGCCCGCAGTGACCAACTACTCGCTTTCGACCGCTGTGTTGGATGATCCAGCCGGCAAATCCGCAACTATCGCAGCCTCGGCTACACCGGGCGGCGTTGAAGCCTCTCCGATCAACTACCACACGCCGTATATCCAGCAGTACTCGCTGGATCTCCAGCAGCAGTTTTCACCGACCTTTATGCTCGACATCGGCTACTTCGGCACGCATGGCACCCACCTGCTCGGCAAAGTGAACGAAGATGAGCCGGTGCCGAACTCCTACCTTGGCAAGATCTCGCCGACCGATGTTGCCTCCAGTTGTGTTTATAAAGATGCCGCCACTACTGGTACAACCAAGATTCCGGCGTACGTCTCCACAACCTGCGATTATGGGCTCAACCAGATCAGGCCGTACCTGGGCTACGCTTACGTCGACACGGTCCAGTCTATCTTCAGCTCCAACTACAACGGCCTGCAGGTCAAGGCCACCAAGAAGTTCAAGGGCAAGAGCATGATCGACGCCAACTACACTTGGTCGCGCGATCTGACCAATAGCCCGAACGACTACTCGACGCCTCCACAGAACGCTTACAACATCAACGGCGATTATGGCCGCGCCACCGATGATCGGGATCAAGTTCTGTCCGTGGATGGCGTCTATGAGCTGCCCTGGATGGTGGATCAGCGCGGCGTCACCGGCCACATCGTGGGCGGTTGGGAGATCTCTGGCATCCTGGCTATGAACTCAGGCTTGCCGCTGACCATCACCCAGAGCGCGGGCAGCCTGGTCTACTACGGCTACACCAACCCTCTGAACAACCAGGCAAACGGCAACGAGGGCAATGATTCTGCCGGAATTGGCATATCGGGCAACACCGCTGCCAGCTACCGGCCCAACCAGATCGGCAACCCCCGGAATGGTCAGGGAACGCGGATACGCGCGCGCCAACAGTGGTTCTATCGCGGCGCATTCGCGGCGCCGCTGCCCGCCGGCCTCAATCCCGGGGGACTCGGTCAGGTGGGTAACGAAAAGCGCGGCGTGGTCAGCGCTCCTGGCTTTGACCGCATCGATATTGGACTCTTCCGCAACATCAAGCTGCATCAGGGCGTGAACTTCCAGATCCGCGGCGAGGCCTTCAACGTGCTCAACCACACCAACCTGGGCTCGCCCGGCACAAGCTCATCGTCGTCGAGCGGCTTCGGTGTCATCACCGCTGCCCGCGACAACCGCGTCTTGCAAGTCGCCGGCAAGATCACTTTCTAACTCGCACCAATAACCAACCAGAACGGCGCCGGCTTCGGCTGGCGCCGTTCTGCGATAAAGAGCTTCCGCATTACAATTTGTATGGTGAGGTTGTGTCTCGTTACCCAGCATCTTGAGGTGAAACAAATGTTGCGGCTGTCTTCTTTGCGCGATCGCCTTTTGTCTTCCGCTCTTTCCTGCATCGTCTTCTGCTTCCTATCCGGTCTCTTTCTTTTTTCGTGGACGACATTGATCGCACAAACTGTCCCGTGGCTGACTCCCGGGTCGGCCAATGCACCGAAGCTCGCTCTTATCCCCATGCCACGGGAGATTCACGAAGTCAAAGACATTTCTCTAGCGCAGGGCGCAGATATCGCGGCTGCTGGAAAGGATGCCGACGACAAGTTTGCTGCCGAAGACCTGGCCAGCTCGCTCAAGGAGCGTGGCATCGCCCCTCGCGTTGGTAAGAAAGGTAAAATCAAGATCGTGTTACTTCGCCAACAAACGAAGAAGGCGGAGTCTATTCTTGCACGCGCAAACATAAAATTCGATCCGGCGATGCACGACGAAGGCTATGTCCTTATTGCCGACGGAAACGTCACATACGACATTGCCGCTACCGGCGCGGGAATCTACTATGGCGCGCAGACCATCAAGCAATTGACGGACGGTCATGGATTGGACGCTACCTTGCACTCAGTAGTGGTGCGCGACTGGCCAGCCATGAAGTATCGCGGCCTGAGCGACGATTTATCGCGAGGTCCCTTCCCAACGCTGGATTTCCAGAAGCATCAGATCCGCATTCTTTCCGAGTACAAGGTGAATATTTACTCCCCGTACTTTGAGAACACGCTGACCTATGCCTCCAATCCGCTGGCAGCGCTGCCCGGAGGCGCAATGACCCGCGCCGACGTAGCAGAACTTGTGCGCTATGCCAGTCAATACCACGTCACAATCATTCCCGAGCAAGAAGCCTTTGGCCACCTGCATCGCGTCTTGATGTACGATATTTATTCCCCGCTTGCGGAGTCGCCTCATGGTTCCGTTCTCGCTCCGGGCCAGCCAGGGTCGCTTGATCTCATTCGGCAATGGTTCACTGAGATGGCCTCGGTGTTTCCCGGCCCCTTTCTTCATATCGGAGCGGACGAAACTTTTGAATTGGGAAGGGGACAGACAAAGGCGCGGGTAACTCAGGATGGCTTGGGCGCGGTATATGTTGATTTTCTAAAGCAAATTCATTCGGAGCTAACTCCCCTGCATCGAAAACTGTTGTTCTGGGGCGACATAGCCATGGACAGTCCGGAGCTGGTCAAAACACTGCCCAAGGACATGATCGCCGTCGCATGGGAATACAATCCGAACCCTGACGGTTATGATAAGTGGCTCCTGCCATATGTAGACGCCGGAATGGAAACATGGGTTGCTCCCGGTGTTAATAACTGGCGGGTAGTCTATCCGAATTTCAATGCCGGTTTCGATAACATCCAAAGATTTGTAAGCGATGGCCAACTGCACGGTTCCACCGGCGAATTGAATACTGTGTGGAATGATCTGGGCGAAGGCCTATTCAACATGGACTGGTACGGCGTCCTGTTCGGCGCGGCGGCTGGTTGGCAACCGGGAACAAGCAACATTCCTGAATTTCAGAGCAGTTACGGCCAGGTCTTTCACGGAGATGTCACAGGTAAGATCAATCAGGCGCAAATAGAGCTGATGGCCGCTCAGACGACGTTGAAAGATGCTGGACTCGGGTCGGCTACCGATAATCTGTTTTGGGTTGATCCGTGGAGCGCGGAAGGGCAACAGCTTTCCGCCAAGTTGCTTCCGGTAGCTCATGCGTTTCGTGTGCACGCCGAGCAAGCCATTATTCTCATTGATCAGGCGCGCAGCGCAGCGCCGTTGCGCGAGCCGGATGCCCTGGATGCAATGGAGATGGGCGCGAGGCGCATGGACTTCATCGGATACAAATTCGAAGTCGCTCAGGAAATTGTCGACGGATATGATCGCGCCTACCAGGACCAAAACGATCCTGTGGGCAAACGCTCCATCCGCCGCGAGTTAGGCGCGATTACTGGCGTGAACGGTCAATGCCAGGATCTTCGCGAAGGATATGGGCTAACCCGCGATCTCTTCCGGCATGCATGGTTACAGGAGAATCGACCGTACTGGCTGGACAATGTCATGGCGCGCTACGATCTCGCCATGCAATTGTGGATTCAACGCGCCAACCGCTTCAGTGAGGCAAGCTCGCAATTTCGTGACACACATATCCTGCCTAAGCCGGAGGAAGTTGGGTTGCCCGCTCTGCCCGTTACGGCGCCTCCTGCCCCGCCAGATCTTCCCGCAGTGAAAAAGGATAAGTAACACAAATTTGGACTATTCCGGCGTTGATGCAAGCGCTGGCTCGGCAAGAGTCAAAGCTCGCTGGAACGCTAAATTCAAGATGGTTTGCCTGCATTAAAGGAGAAGCAAGATGAAAATGAACAGCAACAAAGTACTTGCGCAGGGTTGTTTTCTTTTAATTCTGAGCGCGCTTTCTTGCATGGCAGCGGCTGGCCAGTTGTCTGTTGCGAAACCAGACTATGTTGTATCTAAGCCGGTCGTCAACATGTATCACTCCGCTTCCGCTGATAGCGAGGTAGTTTCGCAGGCTCTCTATGGTTCTGGCGTCGCTGCGCTGGAGAGGAAAGATAGCTGGATTCATATTCGCACTGGAGACGACTATACGGGCTGGGTCACCGCTGAGGACGTCACTGCTCAACAAGTCGAGTATGCACCTGCCGGCAAGGCGGTTAGCGTCGGGCAACTTAGCGCAAATATCTATCGCGAACCGGATGTCACGAAGCACGCCCCTGTGCTGAACCTCCCCTGGGAGGCACGACTGGAAGTGCTTTCCAATACGGTAGACAAAGGTGGCCGTTGGATTCAGATAAAGCTCGTGAATGGACAGACGGCCTACGTCGAGCAAGGTAACGTGAGTGCAAGTGATCCCGCGCTTACCATCGACCAGACCATCCAGCTCGCGCACAGATTTCTTGGCATCACTTACACCTGGGGCGGGGTCTCAACTTATGGTTACGACTGCTCTGGCTTTATGCAGATGCTTGTCCGTCAGCGCGGCATTCTCATGCCGCGAGATGCTGATGTGCAGGCAAATTGGAGCGGAGTTATGCCGGTGGAACGCAAGGCTTTGCAGCCGGGCGACCTTCTTTACTTCGGCGGAAGCTTGGCGAGAATCACTCATACCGGTATGTACATTGGCAACGGCGAGTTTATTCACGACACAACTAACACGCACCCCGGAGTACAAATCAGCAAGCTGGACGATATGCCCTGGACTAAACTATTGGTAGCGGCCCGGAGAGTGAAATGATGAATCGACGCGATTTGTTCAAAGCAGCTGGAGCTGTGGGAGTTGGCGTCGCGATGCCATCGGCGTTGTATGCGAGAGAAACTCCGACGGCGAGCGGTAATGCCGTTGTCAAGACTGAACTTAAGCGCCTCATGCTTCGCCACACTTGGACGACCACTATGTCATCCAGTGCTTATCGCGACACGGTACACCTTCAATATCAGCGCGAAGGCATCACAGGATACGGCGAAGGTGCGCCGATCGTGCGGTACAAGGAATATCCAGAGCAAGCCAAACTCGCCCTCGACGCGATTATTGGGCAGATTGAATCTGGCGACCCCCGGAAATTCGATAACTTTCTTGCTGGGACGCGCAGCGCGCTCGGCGACCATCAGCATGCGGCCATGGCGGCGGTGGACATCGCGATATGTGATTGGCTGGGAAAGAAGCTCGGAATTCCTCTATACCAGTATTTCGGGCTGGATCCAGCCGACGCTCCCGTGACAACATTCTCCATAGGAATAGATACGCCGGAAATTACTCGACAGAAGACGCGCGAGGCTGAAGATTTTCCAATTCTCAAGGTGAAGGTCGGGCTGCGGAACGACGAAGAGACAATCGAGGCCATCCGCAGTGTAACGAAGAAGCCGTTGCGTGTGGACGCGAATGAAGGATGGACTGATAAGGAAGAAGCCATCCGCAAGATCAATTGGCTGGAGACACAAGGCGTCGAGTTGATTGAGCAGCCGATGCCCGCGCATATGTTTGAAGAGACAAAATACGTGCGCAGCAGGGTCCATTTACCGATTATCGCTGACGAAGCGTGCACAGATGCATCGCTCATTCCCCATCTCAAGGAAGCTTACGATGGAGTTAACGTGAAGCTTGATAAGTCGGGAGGCGTGATGGAAGCCTATCGATGGATCAAGTTTGCCAGAGCGATGAACATGAAGGTGATGCTGGGTTGCATGGTCTCCAGCTCTTGCACAGTTACAGCAGCGGCGCACCTGTCGCCTCTTGTTGATTATCCCGATCTGGATGGAAATCTGCTGATTTCCAACGATCCATATGAAGGCGTGACAGTACGGCATGGAAAGTTGATCCTGCCGTCAGGCCCCGGACTGGGACTGAAGGTCTTAGGCTAGTTAGCTAACGCAATCGGGCGCGTGGTGCCACATGCCTACAACCGTTTTGTTAGTCGCTGCCGGGCGTAGGCCCAGGCAAAGGGGATACGAGTGAGAAAGCAACTTGCGATTTGCCGGTTTGTCTTGATACTTTTGATTGCCACTGCATCGTTGAGCGGGCTTTTGGCTCAGAATGCGCCACCTTCTAACAACCAGGTCGTTGTGACTCGCGGTGCAAATTTTACTAACATCGATGAGATTATGAATACGGCAATTGCGCGGGGAGATATTCCCGGCGGCGTCGTGTTGATTGGTCACAATGGCAAGGTAGTTTACCGCAAAGCTTTCGGTTCGCGCTCCCTGGAGCCAGCCAAGGAACCGGCAACCGTCGATACAATCTATGATCTTGCTTCGCTCACAAAATGTATTGCCACAACTACCTCCATTATGAAGTTAGTGCAGGAAGGGAAGATCCGTATCAACGAGCCGGTTTCCAACTACCTGCCAGAATTCGCGAAGAATGGGAAGCGCGACATAACAGTGCGCGAACTTCTCACACATTATTCAGGACTGCCGGAGGATCTTGATCTTAAGACCGTTTGGAAGGGGCGCGATACAGCTTACCAGATGGCCATGAGCGAAAAGCCGATCTTCACTCCCGGCTCGCGCTTTCTCTATAGCGATATCAACTTTGAGACCCTCGGCTTTCTAGTCGAGAAGGTTTCAGGCATGAGCCTGGATGAGTACTCAGCAAAGTATGTGTTCGAACCTCTTGGGATGAAGGATACGCGATTCGTGCCTCCGGCAGCGTGGGTCCCGCGTATTGCGCCCACGGAGTATGACGAGAACAAGCGAATGCTGCGTGGAACCGTGCATGATCCGACGGCGCGCCGCATGGGAGGCGTTGCGGGACACGCAGGACTGTTTTCTACTGCCGACGATCTTTCAATATTTGCACAGGATATGCTCTCCGGCTTCCACGTCCTTACGCCACTTTCAGTGGAGAAAATGTCTACTCCCGAGCAGCCGCCCACCGGCGCTTCGCTGCGCGGCCTTGGATGGGATCTCGACTCGCCGTATTCAACCAATCGCGGCGAGTTTCTTCCCATTGGATCCTTCGGGCACACTGGGTTTACCGGTACATCGATCTGGATCGATTCAGTTACTGATACTTACGTAATTATCTTGACTAACGCGGTCCATCCGGACGGTCATAAATCGGCGATTGTCTCGCTGCGCACGCGGCTGGCATCCGCCGCAGTGCAAGGCCTCGGACTTTCAGTCTCAGACGATCAGAAGCTGCGCCTTGCGCGCATCACAGGTTACAACGAAGCTATGCCGTCGCAGCATTTGCTAGCCGCACGCAATGGTTTGGTTCGCACCGGTATCGACATGCTTGAGGCGCATGGCTTCGCTGAACTTCGCGAGGGAACTGCCGCGACAACTAACGTCGCGCTGGTCACAAACCAGACCGGTGTAGACTCACAAGGAAACCGCACCATTGATGTACTGGCCAAGGCGCCGGGCATCAAGGTTGTTGGCATCTTCAGTCCGGAACACGGCGTTAACGGTAGTGTGGACACGACGCAGATTGCGGATTCGAAAGACCTGGCAACCGGGATTCCCGTGTATAGCGTTTACGGAGATTCCAGCGCCAAGCGGCACCCATCGCTGGAGATTCTCAAGTCCGCGGACGTAATCGTCTACGACATTCAGGATATCGGCGTGCGCTATTACACTTACGAAACCACGCTCGGATATTTTCTCGAAGCAGCCGCAAAGGCAGGCAAGAGGATATTCGTACTCGACCGCCCGAATCCCATTAACGGCGCCTTCGTTCAGGGCCCCATCAGCGACAAAGGGCGTGAGAACTTTATTAACTATGGGCAGGTTCCGATTCGCCATGGCATGACCATCGGCGAACTCGCGCGTTTTTATAACTCCGAACGCGGCATCAACTCCAAGTTAACCGTCGTCCACATCGAGGGCTGGGAACGTGGCGACTGGCTGGATTCGACCGGGACCCTCTGGGTGAATCCTTCTCCCAACATGCGTAACTTGACGGAAGCGGCTCTCTATCCTGGGCTCGGAATTTTAGAATGGACGAATGTGTCTGTGGGTCGCGGTACGGATGCACCTTTTGAGTTAGTGGGCGCGCCATGGGTTCAGCCGCTGGAAATGGCAGCCTATCTCAATGCCCGCGCCATCGCGGGAGTTCGCTTTGTGCCGACTAACTTCACGCCAAACGACGCCGCTTACGCAAATCAGAAATGCGGGGGCGTGAATATCATTGTCACTGACAGAAACACACTCGATGCGCCGGAACTCGGTATCGAGATTGCGTCCGCGCTGCATTCTCTTTACCCGCAGCAGTTCGAGATGAAAGATCTTGACGGCTTGATGCTGAACAAAGCAACTATGGATGCAATCAGCGCCGGTCAGGATCCGCGGCGAGTTTGGATGGATTGGGTAGAAGCGATCGAACAGTTCAAGACAGTACGGGCCAAGTATTTGCTGTACTGAGATTATCGTCCGCGGCATAGGCCACTTGCCGAGGACATAAGCCCTTAGCCTGCATTGACACAGTCAGCGTGGGTGACTAAAGTGGCTCTCTGGCAGCACGTTTTACGTTTTATGCCTCACAGACATTTGCGTGAAGAAACGCGCTGCCAAAGGGAGAGACCATGTTCGTCCCCGCATCTTTTGCAACTGCGCTTTTGCTGACCGTCTTGTGTACCTTCTGTTGGGGATCCTTCGCCAATACCTTCAAGCTGACAAAGAATTACCGCTTCGAACTGTACTACTGGGATTACGGCCTGGGAATTTTTCTCGTTTCGCTGGCTTACGCCTTTACATTGGGCAGCATGGGCGGCGGCCTTTTCAGCTTCCTGCCCAACCTGCGCCAGGCCGACCCCATTTTTCTTTTCTATGCCGCGCTCGGCGGATTCATCTTCAACATCGCCAACGTAATGCTTGTGGCCGGGATCGAGATGGTCGGCCTGGCTGTCGCCTTCCCGCTTTCTATTGGCATCGCGCTGGTTGAAGGTACGGCCCTGAGCTACCTCATCCATCCGCAAGGCAGCGCCATGCTGCTGGCCGCAGGCGTGGTGATGGCGCTTGTCGCAGTCGTGTTTATCGGCATGGCTTACGCCACGCGCGGAACTGCCTCTGCGGTCAGTTCGCGCAAGGGAACCAGGGTCTGTATTGTTTCGGGGCTGCTCATGGGCGTCTTCGCGCCCCTCATCACCAAGGCCACGCAGGGCGCCCATCCCGATGCATCGTTGCTGGTTTCTGCCGGTGCGCTCAGTCCGTACTCCGCTGCGGTTCTCATGACATTCGGCGCATTTCTCTGCTGCTTCGTCTTCAATCCGATTCTGATGCGCAAGCCGCTGGCCGGCGCGCCGGTCTCCATCTCGGGATATTTCTCGGCGCCCGCCAATTATCACGCGCTTGGCTTGTTGGGCGGCGCTATCTGGGGTACGGGGACGGTCTTCAACTTTGTCGCTGCACGATTCGTTGGCCTGCCCATCTCATATGCCATCGGCCAGGCCTCGCCCATGATTGCCACGCTCTGGGGCGTCCTGGCTTGGCATGAGTTTCGCGGCGCCAGGAGAAAGTCATGGTTCTATCTCGCCGCCATGTTCTTCGCTTACCTGCTTGCGCTGGCGTTGATCGCGTTGGCCTATCGAGCCGGCTAGATGCGCGCGCTGATAAAGCAGCTTTCTGTCACCTATACACAAAGGACGAATCAATGATGGAAAAGAAATGGGTCACAGTGCTCGGCAGCTTTGTTGCGGATCTCGCCTTCCGCACCCACCGCATTCCCGTTTGGGGCGAGACGTTGCTGGGCAGCGAGTTCAAACTCGGGCCGGGCGGCAAGGGCTCAAATCAGGCAGTCGCCGCGGCGCGCGCGGGCGGCCGCGTGAGCTTCATTTCCAAACTCGGACTCGACCCCTTTGGCGATATGGCGCGCGCGCTTTATAAATCTGAAGGCATAGACACCCAATTTCTCTTTAAGACACAGAGCGCCACCGGCGCAGCCACCATCATCATCGATGCCAGCAAGGGCGAGAACGCCATCATCGTCGTGCCGGGCGCGTGTTTTGAAGTGACTGCTGAGGAGGTTGATCAAGCTCGCTCGCTCATCGCTGGCTCCAGCATTTTTGTCGCCCAACTCGAACTGCCGCTCGCCGTCGTCGAGCACGGATTGGCGCTAGCCCACTCCCTCGGCGTGCCCACCATACTCAACCCCGCGCCAGCCGCGCCGCTACCTGAAAGCATCTATCAGCACATCGACTACATCACGCCCAATGAGTCAGAGGCTGCCGCCCTCACAGGCATTTCAGTCTCAACCGTAGCTGACGCCGAAAAGGCAGCCGATGCGTTCCTTGCCCGCGGCGTGCCGAATGCCATCATCACCCTGGGCGCGCAAGGCGTTTTTGTGAAAAACGCCGATGTCCGCGCGCACGTACCCGGCGTCAACGCCGGAAAGGTCGTCGAAACCACGGGCGCCGGCGACGCTTTCAATGGGAGCTTCGCCGTCGCACTCTCTGAAGGCATGGGTCTGGTCGAGGCTGCCCGCTTTGCCTGCGCTGCCGCCGGCATCTCCATCACGCGCCCCGGTACCGCGCCCTCCATGCCCACCCGCCCGGAAATCGATGCGCTCCGCAGAACGGCCTGATAACGCAGCCCGAAGGGCGCCGAAAAGCAGGGCCTGTCTGCAAGAAAAGGAGTTAATAGGTTTGTAATTTGATTTGGTGGACCTGGTCGGGATCGAACCGACGACCTCTTCCATGCCATGGAACTAGCCAAAACGTAAGTTATTGACGGTAAAGTGGTTAGAAGACGGCATAACCGGCAAAACCGGCCAAATCGCCCCCCTTTGACACCAATTTGACACCAAATCTCAGGGCCGTGGGCTGTGTCGTGGCGGGGCAGCTCACAAGCGTTTTTTCTATCAAAAGAGTCACCTTTGCGCGGCTCCGCGAGCCAGCGCAAGGAACTACTAGAATGGGGCTTTGGAGTGAAATGCCGACACAAAACCTAGGCCGACCGGACGCTGAATATGCCGACGTTCGCAGCGGCATCATTGACCTGCTCAAGACTGCCCGCGCCGTCTCAGCGAGGAGCATCAACGCCGTCATGACTGCCACTTATTGGGAGATCGGACGGCGCATCGTCGAATCGGAGATGCGGGGAGAAAAGCGTGCCGATTACGGTGAGCGTCTGGTGGAACAACTCGCGGTGGATTTGACCGAACAGTTTGGGAGAGGGTTCGGTAGTGCCAGTCTCTGGAGGATGCGCGGGTTCTATCAGGCTTGGCCCGACAAAAAGATTCTCGCAACACCGTTGCGAGAATCGGGAGCCTCCCCTTCTCTCAGCAAGATTGACCCCTCTTTCCTCGCAAGCGTCCCTACCCTCTCGGCCATGTTCCCCTTGCCTTGGTCCGCCTACCTACGGCTGCTCGCCGTCAAGAGGCCAGAAGCAAGAAAGTTCTACGAGGCGGAAGCGATACGGGCCGGTTGGTCCGTCCGCCAGCTAGACCGCCAAATCGGAAGTCAATTCTATGAACGAATTGCGCTCTCGCGGAACAAGGCCGCGATGCTTGAAAAGGCAGAGATGCCGGAGCCAAGTGATGCGATCACGCCTGAAGAAGCGATCAAAGATCCATTCGTCCTCGAATTTCTCAATCTCAAGGACGAATACTCCGAATCAGAACTCGAAGAAGCTCTCATCCAACACCTCGCGGACTTCCTCCTGGAACTCGGTGATGACTTCGCCTTTCTCGGCCGTCAGCGCCGCTTACGTCTAGATGACACGTGGTTCAGGATTGATCTCATTTTCTTCCATAGACGCTTGCGGTGTTTGCTCATCATTGATCTGAAAGTCGGCAAGTTCGGCTACGCAGATGCGGGCCAGATGCACCTATACCTCAATTATGCTCGGGAGCACTGGATGAAACCCGGAGAAAACCCTCCAGTGGGTCTTATCCTCTGCACGGAAAAGGGGGTAGCAGAAGCCCATTATGCGCTCGACAATCTCCCCAACAAAGTCCTTGCTGCGGAGTACCGGACCGTTTTGCCGGATGAAAAGCTGATCGCAGAAGAATTGGAACGATCACACGCGCAGCTTCAGGAACGGCGAGTGAAACTACACCTGGACGAATGAGGACGCGTCCGCATTGAATACGTCACTCGCTCGGGCTGTGGACTGCCGAAGAGTTAGCTTTTGCAGAGTCCCTTGGCGGTCCATCTGGACTGTATAGACGACCCCATTCTGCAAGCTGATCCAACAGCGATGAAAGCGGTCCGCGGATCGTGTCTGCAATTTCATACTCAACACGCAACACGGAACTGCTTAGGTCTCGGCGCAGGACGATTTGTGCAGCCTCCAGAAAGCGCAGGCTTGCCGTCAAAGCCTTTTTTGATGCCGACGGAATTCCTCTTCGTAGTTCGCTGAGACGTTTAGGGCGCTCGCGGATCGCACACAAGATTTGAACGGTCCACTTTCCTTGCAACAGCTCTATCACCCGCGAGACCTGCTCAACGTACATGGGATTTGGCTCTCGCACGTTATCATCAACCTCCGCGCCAACTGCTAGCTGAACGCGTTCTTCGCGACACAGACAGAGCCGTTTCAGGCATTGCAGATTCTCTTGGATTCAGTTCAGAAGGCTCTTTCAGCCATACGTTCCAAGCGATCTTTGAGGTGCCCCAGGAGAACGCCATACTTTCTGGCGTTCTCCTGCAATGATTGCTTTACTTCTAGTGGTTTTGCCCGGCGAAAGCTGCGGAAGGACCATCTGTGTTGCCGTCGGCCTCCAGGATATCCATGCGCTCGATCAGATTGTTCTGGATGGTATAGACGTGCCACAATTCAGTGTCTGAAAGAACCTCGCCCTTGAGATTCTTGACGAGCTGATGCACCTTAACCTCTGTCTTGCCGTTCCCACGGTCGATCACTTCAAGAACTTCAAGATGCGGGTCGAAGTCAGCCCATTGTCGGGTCCAATATGCACGTATATCCTTTTTGCCGACGACTCGGCCCCCTTCGGAAGCCTTAGGCCAACTGACGTTTTCAGCCATCAGCGCGAGGGTTCCGTCTACGTCTCTTTTGTTGAAAGCAGAGTATGCCTGCGAGATCAGTGATTTTGTGCTCATGACGATTCCTCCGGAGAAACTATGTGTGTTACACATGCGAAGATGCGTAATTGCCTGTGGGATTGAGGGCTGCGCCGCTTTAGCTCAGCCGTGTGCGCTCCGTTCCATCCAAGCGTGACTGAACTGCTGGAGGGGGCTGGAGTAGAGAAAAGGTGGCATCTGGCAAGTTCGCGTCTCATATTTTCGGCTCCAAGAACTCCTATCTACATAGAAGCTCCTTATCCTCTCGCCAGCGACTGGCGATGCCGGATGATGCCTGCCGTTGCAAGCCGCGTGAATGCTTCACCGTTGTACAAGCCCTTGCCCCACCTATCGTCGAAGTTGCGCGTCGGAGCTGCAGCAACGATCTGGTCCGTGCTCTTGCCAGCGTCAAGCAACTTCTCGATGCGCGCCTGGATGGTTGCCAACATCTCACGCGCGGCTCTCAGGTCACCGACCGATCCCATCGGCCCATGGCCTGCTATGACGCGGGTCTGCGCGTCGCACAGTGCCAAGGCACGGTTCTCAGCGGCAACCATCCCTCCTATCCAACCTCCGGTCGAGTAGTCGATAGCCGGGTACACGCCGTTGAACAAAATGTCCCCTGTGTGAAGCAGGTTAGCGTCGGGGATGTGGACAAGAATGTCATTGTCGGTATGGGCAGGGGCAACGTGCTCTAAATGCAATACGTCACTGCCGAAATGGAGCGTCATTAGCTCCGGAAAGGTGATTGTGGGCAACGCCTTCTTCGGAGAAGCGGGAACGACATAGTTGAACGCCTCGATGAGCTGATTGTGACTCATTCGCGCCCTGGTGTTTTCGTGGGCTATGAGCCGCGCCCCACGGCCGGCGAAAAACTCGTTCCCGCCAACATGGTCGAAGTGCCAATGTGTGTTCACCACCGTTGTTATGGGTTTTCCGGCAAATGCCTGAGCGCCCGCAAAGACCTTCGCCGCCGTCGGATGCACCCCTGTATCGACAATCAAAGCCCCATCCGAGGTGGTCAACACCAGCATATTTCCACCTGGACCACTAAGCATGGCTATGCGGTCATTGATCCTCGTGGTGAGCAGGGGCATCGACTCGAACGAACCAAGAATCGCATCTACTGTCGAGTTGCCTGTCGGTTCAGACGTGTGAGGGCTGTTGTTCTGAGGTCCCTCGGGGAATGCCGTGCGTCCCACGATTGGTGGCAGCGCAGCGCAGCAACTCACCATCATCAGACGGTAGAGCGCGTGACGACGTGAAAGAGACGACAGACTACCTTGTCCTTCGCTCATAAGGCTCCTTCTTCGCAGTTTTTCGATGCCGATCCGTGCAATCGGTCCGTCCTTGCCCGGTAATCGGCTCAATCGAGAACTTCGGATAGCGGCACATTGCTGGTACTTCTGCGAAGCCGACTCGATTGCGCGCTCCATGTAGCCCTTGCGTAGGACAAGGAACTTCTATATAGTTACCTATACATCAAAATAGGTGCCTATGCAAATGAGGAACAAAAAATATTCGAAAGTTTTGTCAACACCGGGCCATCTGATCAGCTTGGCAGCACGCGGTTTTGCGCGTTTGAGTGAAGCACGTCTCAAGCCACTGGGGTTTGGTGTCGGCCACCTGCCGGTGTTAGTCGCACTCATGAATGGTCGAGCTGAGACGCAGCGGAACTTGGCCAGGTTTGCCAAAATCGAGCAGCCGTCTATGGCGCAGATGCTGGTTCGCATGGAGCGTGACGGGCTGATCCGACGTGTCCCTGATCCTATGGATGGCAGGAGCAGCTTCATCTCGCTGACGGAAATGGGGGTAGCCCGCATGCCAGAAGCCTGCAAAGTTCTGTTTCAAGGAAATCGCGAGGCACTAGATGGGTTCACTGATGAGGAAACTGCGCAACTCGTCACCCTACTTACCAGACTGATTACCAACCTCGATCGCATCGCGGGTGTGGAAGGATTGCAACATGATTCGGATTCTCGTAATGCTAGGACAGCTTAAGCCATGAGATTCTTTTGCCGTTCCAATAAAACCCAACATAATTCGGTCAGGCTTAAGCGTGCCTTCGTTGACATTGCGAGCCTTGTGCCGAGCAGTTAACGATGTTTCACTGAAGTAAGCTCTTTACGCACTGTTCCGGATTCTCCAAGGATGCCTTTCACGATTGCTCGAAGCCCCCACAGGAAGCGGTCGATGCCCCCTGAAAGCAAGTCACGGCGAAGCGCATAGACACGCGGATAAAGGGCAGCATCTATCTCTTCGAGTGTTTTCGAGATCTCCTTTAGCAAGTTCGCTCTCCGCGCTCTCTGCTCGGCAGCCGTAGAAGCCGCAAAATGCAGGATCAGGTCTGTTCCCCATGCTGCGTCCTCGGCGGAGCAACCCGCTTGTTCTAGAAGTTGGAGAATTGCCTCCATGATTCTGAGGCTGTTCGGGCCTGTGGCAATCGTTGAGATGGCTAGACGAGCCACTCCAGCATGGCGGAACAGAATGCGGAGGTATGAGAGAACAATTTGTTCGAGTGCTTTGTCCCATTGTTCTCTGGCCCGCGGTATCCGAACTCCGCTCAATGCCGAATCCAGCACAAGGGACAGCAACTCGTCCAGGTCATGTATGTGCGCGTAGAGAGAGGCCGCCCCTGTGTCCAGAGCGGTTGCGACTCTGCGCATACTCAGCCCATCGAGCCCGTCCCTCCGAATCAACTCCAGGGCTGCGGAGACGATGGCTTCGCGTGTCAGTAGGGACTTTCCGTCTCCCCTGCGCCTGCTCACGATCTGTGTCGGTTTCATCATTAAGATTTATTATAGACGAACGGTGTTCGTTAATGTGCTACTATCTATCACAGTTTGGCGAATTGCCCGACTGGGCCGATTTGCCGATTGACTGGGAGGCCCTTTGACTATCCTGATCCAGATTTTCTCGTTATGTGCCGTGATCTTGACCGGCATCGTTGCCGGGTCGATGTTCGGCGCGGGCCTGTCGCTCTATTCGTCGCGAAAGTTGCCGGAGGCTGCCTGGACAAGGCGTTTTCAATTGGAAGACTCGTTATTTGCGAAGGTCATGCCCCCGCTATCCCAGGCGCAGCTGCTTTGTCTCGTTGTGTCTTTGTTTCTGACGCACGGGACCAGTCAAGTCGTTTGGGGGGTGGCGACGGTCCTTTCCGTTGCCGTTCTCGCAATCTCGATCGGACTAGAGGTGCCCCTCAACAAGGAGATTCAGTTGTGGACACCGGGCGCTGCTCCGGCGGAGTGGATGACCATTCGAGATCGCTGGCTTTGGAATCATCTCTACCGCGCAATCGCTGCTGTAAGTGCCTTTGTATGTGTTGCTGTAGCGACAAGTCGTTACCAGTGACAAAAGTTTGAAAAGAAAATCCTTGCATTAAGATATATCTTACGATATATCTTAATGCAAGGAGAAACAATCATGAACACACAAAGATTTGAGTTTTTCGGCTTCGAAAGAGGTCTTTCAGAGCAGGACCGGCCTGATAACCGGCCGGGCCGTCCAGTATCTCGTTACGGCTTAGATGGTGGTCGCGGAACAGATTTTAGAGCGGGGAGCCACAATGACTTTGCAGGATTTCCCGGGGGCCTGGATAGGGACCGACAACGCGATCTGCGTGAGTCGGCACACGGTTTCCGGTTTCATGCGGTTTCACGGCGCAGTCCCATCGAGGGCGATTTCGAGGGCCGAGGCCGCCATCGCGGCGAACACGGATTCAGCGGCCGAGGGCCTGGAGATTTCGGAGGTTTGGGCGGTTTTGAAGGTGGGTTTGCCAGAGGCCGGGGAAGGATGTTCGACGCGGGTGATCTCAAGCTCGTCGTTTTGAAGCTCTTGTCCGAGCAGCCGAGCTACGGATATCAGCTCATCAAGACCATGGAACAACGTCTTGCCGGTGGCTATACGCCCAGCGCCGGCGTGATTTATCCCACGCTGACGATGCTTGAAGAAGAAGGCTTGGCGGCAGTCGCAACGGAGAACAACAAGAAAGTGTACTCAGTAACGCCGGAAGGCGTGCAGTACCTGGAGGACAACAAGCGCCTTGTTGACGAGATCTTGAGTCGGCTCGACGAGACGGGACGCAGTTTCGAGCGCGGCCGGTCTCCCGAACTGATAAAGGCTTTTGTAAACCTGCGTGGCGCCGTTATCGCACGCGTCTCACGAGGAGACGTGACAGATGAGCAGATCCGCAAGATAAGAGACGCGATCAACGCGGCAGCAAAGACGATCGATGCATTCTGATCTCGCAACTCAGGAAACCTATCAATGTACACAACCGACCGGCACAACAATTTGCAGGCCACAAGGAAAAGAAAATTATGTCCAACTTGCCAGCGTCTTTTCGTGAGGGCTTTACCGAAATCTATACAGGCAATCCGCCCTGGGATATCGGAAAGCCACAAGCGCCGTTCATCGCAGTTGCGGATCAAATCAAGAGCCCAGTGCTCGATTGTGGATGCGGAACCGGCAATACTTCGGTGTTTCTTGCGGCTCGCGGATTAGAGGTTACGGGTGTCGATTTTGTCGAAGAGGCGATCAGGCAAGCGACGGAGAAGGCAGCAAAGCGCGGCCTCACAGTCAACTTCCTCGTCAAGGATGCGATGACACTTGGCGTCTGGGACCAGCGCTTCGCAAGCGTGATCGATAGCGGCCTTTACCACATCTATGAGGTCGAGAATCGGCGCGCCTATGTGTTCGGACTGGCCCATATTCTCCAGCCTGGAGGCAGACTCTTCCTCCTCAGTTTTACGGATGACGAACCCTCTGCCGAAGGCGGCGTTTCGGAGAGCGATTTGCGGGGGGATTTCGCCGAGGGCTGGAAGGTTGAATCGTTACAGTCTGTCTGCGGCGAAATCAACCCTGTGTTCATCGCAGAACATCCGGGTGCCTTTCCCGATGGAGGTCCAAAGATGTGGTTTGCCATTATTCGCAAACTGTAGCGCAGAGCTAGTTCGGCCTGCTGCGAGAGAAATGCTCTGGCAGCCCCATTTTCCACCAACACACTCACGCGCATTTCAGGATGCCGGTGAAACAGAGGACATATGCATCTTATCGGAGCTGATTTTATCGCGCGGCATGGAGTGCCTTGGATTGTCGCGGCTGCTTTTGCGGAGCGTTTCGGAGCGCCGATCTTCGTCACGCCTCTTTTGGTAGCAGCCGGAGTTTTGGCTGCCAGAGGAGACGCGCGATTGGGAACTGTCTTTTTGGCAATTACAGTCGCCTGTCTCGTCGGCGATTGCCTGTGGTATGAAGTAACTCGCTGGAAGGGAATGGGCCTTTTAAAGCTGCTTTGCAGAATATCCTTCGTGCCGGACTCCTATGTGAGGCGAGCGAACGCTCAACTGATGAAACATGTGGGCCTTTCCTTATTGGGGGCCAAGTGGCTCCCAGGGTTCGCCCACCTGACAGTTCCTCTGGCCGGCGCCGCCCATGTGCCACGTAGCAAATTCCATCTCTACAACACAGTGGGAACCGGCGTATGGGCGGGAGCACTTCTGACAGCCGGCTTCCTATCAGCGCGCGGCATCGACTGGACCGGAATTGTGAGGATTTCAGCCGGCTGGGCCATAGGACTTGCCCTGACGGCTATGGTTATCACGACCGCGAAAGGCTACTATCGCCGTGTGAAGTACCTCAAGACGCATTCCCTTGCACGGAAATGGCGCGAGGGAAGAAAACGTAAGGTCGGTCGGTGGCGAGTTCGAGGTGTGAAGTTTTTTCAGTCGCACTGGGCCCGGAAGTTCCGGGCGTCAGAAAGCTAGTGTCAGAGCGTAAAATCCCATGACCGCGAGGTTATCGGAGTTGGGCTCTTACTGTCCGTGAGCTGCGGAAAGCCTTGCCAATGTGTAAAAAAACCCTTCTGGTGGGCAATTAATGTGAACGTCGTCTCCCAACACCATCCCTTAGGCCTGGAATTCAACATGCGCTTCGTAGTGTATTGTGCCTTCCTATTGCTTTGCTTGACTGCTACGGCGCAGATCACGCCTAAACCCATCGCAGTCCCGCTACCACTCCCGGTGCCGGAGCCGCGCGACCAAGCGTTTCGCGGTACGCTCCACATCCGTGTCGATGCCACGGATACTGCCCACGGCGTCTTTCGCGTGACCGAAACGCTCCCAATACAGGCTCCTGGCGAGATGGTGCTACTTTATCCCCAATGGGAAACCACCAGCCACTCGCCCACGGCCTCGGCCGTAGAACTCGCCGGCTTGCGGATGCAGATAGATGGACGCAATGTGGACTGGCATCGCGACATTTGTGACGTCCACGCCTTTCACTTGGAGGTGCCTACCGGTTCGCGAACTTTGACCTTGTGCTTCGAATACCTATCACCACGTTCGTCTGCCGAGCTGCGGCGGCAGATGGTCAAGGTCGATTGGCCGCGTCTGCTGCTCTACCCCGCTGGTTGGTACACCGTGACGTTGCCATTGCTTACGCCGGGCCGCTACGCTATCCACATCTCGAGCGCATACCCGGCACTTTGGACCATCTCACGTCGCTTCTCACCGCGCGCTGACAGCGGCCGCCATTGTGTTAGGTGCTCGATGACGAAGTCCCAGAGCGCGACATTCCAGTAGCGATTGCTGTTTTGTCACCAGACCATTTCGCAAAGGAAGACTTCTCTGGGGGTCGTAACCCGGACTGCACTGTTGCCTCATCCAATTGTTCAATCTTGAAGGGTGTGCCCAGGCGGTCATCTGATCCATTTCCGCCCTCAAACCGAGTGAATTGAACCTTTGGGATGCTCTTGTAGCTAGTAACCCAACCAGCTCGGACCGGGAATGTGAGATCAAGAGGACGGTTACGGCCTTGAGTTCGTCAGGATGGTGGAAACTGCTTACCCTTTGGCCCTCTGAATCGCTTCCGCGGTCGCTGGAGTGAAGAAGTTCACAAAGTTGCCATCGGGATCCTTGAATAGCATGGACCGGTTACCCCAGGGCATCAGGGTAGGCTCCTGAACGAATTCGCTGATGTACTTGCTGAGGCGCTGGAATTCCTGGTCCACATCATCCACGCGGAATTCGATAATCACAGTACGGTTTTGTGCGGGGGCCAATACCTTTTCAGCGTTGAACATCGCCAATGTGGGGGTGCCGCCGATCGCCAGGGTAAAGGCGGGCGTACGCAGCTCGGCGAAAACCGGCGTGTACCGGACGACTTTCAGGCCTGTGATGAGTTCATAGAAGCTTGCGAGTTTCTCAACATCGTCCGTAATGATGCGCATTGATGCCAGATTCATAATCTGTCTCCTTATTACCTGTCTCCGCACGTGCGGTGCCTGATCGGAACCATTTTCTGCGTCAGTATCGTCATTCAATCGGCGTTCTCGCAATCTGTAGCACGCGATACACAAACAACTCTAGCGAGTGGCATTGCACTTGTCAAGACAAATGTGTATCGTCTGATACAGAATCGTTAAGACTATGGCGCGCATTAGGGAATTCGACTACGAGAAGGCGATGGAGAGGGCCATGTACCTCTTCTGGAAGACGGGATACTCGAACACCTCGCTTCGCGATCTCCTGAAGGCAATGGGCATCGGCGAGGGCTCTTTCTACAACACCTTCAAAAGCAAGAAGAACGCGTACCTCGAATGCCTGAAGCATTACGACGCGACGGTGAATGCTGAGCGGGTCCGCGCCTTTGCGACTCAGCCGACGGCGGCTGAGGGGGTTCGCGCTCTGTTCCGTGCGATTCTCAACTGTCTGGATAATCCCAGGCTTCCCAAGGTGTGTCTTCTGGCCGGGGCAATTGCTCCGGATGTTCTTGCGGAGAAAGAATTGCGGGCCTATATGAGGGAGCAAGCCACAGGGTGGGCCGCCAACATGGCCGCTCGCTTTGACTCCGAAAAGGAGCAGGGCATTCTTCCGCAAGACTTCGATTCCCAAACCGTGGCAACGATCATCGTAACCTTTGTTCAGGGTTTGTGGCGCATGGCTTTGATCTCGTACGATCGTCCTAAACTGGAACGCCAGATAGATAAGCTCCTGACCGCACTGAAGCTCTAGACTAGAGCGGACAGACGTGGGTCTGGTCCGTTGCCGACTGCTGTAGCGGTGGTACTCCCCCAGAGCAAAAGGAATGCAGATTGGCAAATGTGCCTCGATGCTCCTGGCGCTCAAGATATCAGTCGTTACTGACAGTCATCATTTGAGGCCGCAAGCCCCTGAACTATCGGCGACTCGGAATCAATGAGCTTATTTACGGAACCGCACATGGACGATTCTCATCATCTGCCTGGCCATAGCGAGAGACAATTTCTGGCGGATCGGTTCGGGCAACTCGTCATAGCATTCATCCAGCAGCGGATATTCGTCTACAAATTCAACCTTCGGATTCAGAGCCGAGACTTGCCTGCTGTCGTCAAGTCCCCATTGCATCTCTACCTTCATGCTCAGCCTGGATACAAGCGAGTATTGGGCGAGATCCTGAATGAGTGACGGGGCGAGCGTGTGAAAAAGCATCTCCTGCCCCGGAAAATTCCCGGCGAAGCAGGTGAATATCTTTCTGTGTTCTTCTTCCGTAAAGTACGGAAATAGTCCCTCCGCGACAAACAGGATTCGGCTTCTCGCGTGCCGTTTGATCTCCGCAACCCAGCCGTCATCAAGAACGGACGCCGCGATCATCCGGTGGCGCTTGCATTCCGGCTCGTGGAGCTTCTGCCGGAAAGCAATCACGCCGGGCAGGTCAAGTTCAATCCATTCGACCCGGCCGTTATCAAGGCGATGGAAGCGCGTATTGAGTCCGGCGCCGAGGTTCACCACCAGTCCGTCCGGCGCGTCTTTAAGAAAGTTCCCAACCTGTTCGTCGATGATGGTTCTTCTTCTGCTAATGACAGCTGTTGATACGGCCGTCACCCAGTTCTGCGATGAGTCAGTGTCGAACTTGGCCCAGTCGTAGGCGACGGCGTCATGGAATCTCTCCGCCACCTCATCCTTGAAGCTGCTGGATTCACTTTTGCTTTCCTCGACGTAATAATGCAGTGGGATAAGCAGCGTTTTAGAGACGCCCCTGAGGTCGTCGGATTGAATTTGTTGCATCGTTTTTTCTCCTGTACGGATGCGCCCCGGCCCCGCAATCCAAACTTCGATTGCAGTTTAGGTACATGAATGTATCTAATCAGAGATGTTGACCGGTGTCAATAGGGTACAATTGTGTATCTAATGGCGAGGTGGGATGAAGGGTCATACAGTTGAACGGCGGCGCGGCAAGGCGCTTGAAGATGCAGTGTTGAATGCGGCGTGGAGCGAGTTGCTCGATAACGGTTATTCGAGCTTCACAATGGAGGCTGTGGCAGCGCGCGCCCATACAAGCCGGCCAGTGCTGTATCGCCGCTGGCCGAATCGGGCCGATCTCGCAATTGCAGCGATACGGCACTTCATGCATACGCATCCTCTGAATATTCCCGATACTGGAAATGTGCGGGGCGACCTGATTGCTTTGCTGCAGCAATTCTCAAAAAGCCGCGCGCTGTTCGGAGCCTCCTTCTCCTTGCAAATGAGTGAATATTTTTCGGAGACTAATACGAGCATGGCCGATCTGCGGACGAGAGTGCTTCAGGGCCATCACAGCCAGCTCGATGCCGTGCTTGCACGAGGAATAGACCGCGGTGAGATCGATCGAAGCAAGCTGACGCCCCGGATTGCGTCGCTGCCTGTTGATCTGTTGCGGCACGAGCTGCTGATGACTCTAAAGCCCGTTCCCAACGCCGTCATTGCGGAGTTCGTCGACGACATCTTCCTGCCATTGGTTCGCCCGAAACCAACATACTGAAAGAAAAGGTAGAGATGCGACAACGAGAGCGGAAAATCTAAACATGCGCTTTTTGGTTCTCAACGAGTGGTAGATCGCCAAATCGTACTTCGAGCCTTGCGATCCCACGACCAGCAAGACGGCCGACAGTACCGGAAGGTAGGAGGTTCAAGCACGATCCTCCGTACAGGTCCAGTAAGGGACCTGACTGAGCGAAAATCAGTTCTTTACTCGGTAGCTAAAGAACCTTCTTTCTCGAATTACGCCCTCAATGGCCTCATTGGGTCGATTATTGAACAGCCCGCCGTGATAAGTGACGACATTCTCGATGTCATAATCCTTGAGTTTTCCGAGGGAATTGATGGCATCGTTTGCGTTCACATCATCCTCACTCATGGGATCCTTATTCGGTCCGACCAACTGTCCGTCGAGAATATTCATGGCGTCCCCTGCAATAAGTGTCTTGCTCTTTTGATGATAGAGGCAAACGTGTCCAGGAGTATGACCCGGAGTGTGGATTACCGTGATTCCGCCACAATAGGGCAACATTTCGCCGTCACTAAGCGCTCGGTTAACCTTGACACTGGAGTTTTCAAACATGTTGATAACACTTAGCCGTTCTTCTTCGGGTAGACCCTTGATGCGTTCCATGAATTTCGAATTTAGTCGTTTGACCTTTCTGTCACCTTGGATATAGGGCCTATCCTCTTCATGAGCAAGCACCCGCACCTGCGGACTTTCCTTGAGGATTCCTCTGATTCCTGCAACATGGTCGATGTCTTGTTGGGAAGCGATGATCATGTTTAACTTTGCAAACGATGTCCCCGCCACTTCCATTTGCTTCTTGATCGTCTCTAGGCTGGTAGGGACTCCCGTATCAACTAGGATAACGTTGGCGGCATCCCACATGACGGTGGGATAGACGATCCTCTTCATTCCCATGACACACATGGATAATTCCAACATTTCCAAATGATCAGCAATCTTCATGGCATTTTCACTCCTTGATTTACTTCAAACCAGAACTGCATGTCGGCAAGTCACGTTGTTGTGCGTGCATTCCTGATTTTGCCGAGGTCTTCGAGCCGCTGAACGCGCTCAATGAGAGTGGCCTCTTGTTTCGCCGGAATCTCCGGGCCGGCCTCTCATGCTGGCTCCGCAACGGTTCTCGTTGCGCGCTCAGCGCATCGATTGGGTTTGGACCAGACTGCTGCTCCGCTTTCATTTCCCCGATGCTTGTCGAAGAGCCCGCAGCTTCAAGTGTTGCATCGCGTTCCTCCGTCAGACTTGAATCTTCGAAAACAGCTGCGATCCCACGACCAGCAAGACAACCGACAGCACTGACAGCACCGAAAAATCCGCCGTCAGGCCGAAGTGCGCGATGCTGGTCATCGAGCTGCGCAGACCGTCGACGCCGTACGACAGCGGGTCGATGCGCGCGATGAAATCGAGCGCCTTCGGCAGCCCCCTCAGCAAAAACAGGGCGCCAGAGAGAAAGAACATGGGCATGGCCAGAAAGTTCATGATCATCTGGAAGGCTTGAACATCCGAACGCACCGATGCAATCGCAGTGCCGAGATCTCACCTACCTTGACATCGAGGCAGATGCCCTTGACCGCAACGACATCTCCGTACTGCTTGACATGGTTCTCGATGCGAATCATTTGGTCTCCGACGAGCCCTCAGCGAGGATCTCGTAAAGCGAACGGCGGGTGGCGACGAGGATCTTCTTGGCCTTGGCGATCTGCGCTGCGTCGCCAGCTTGAATTACCTGCATCGCTGCAGTACTGAGTTGGCTGGACAGGCTCATCACTTCGACGAAATCGTCGCAGGCGGCGTCGGCAAAAGCTTCCCAGGGAGCCGCGATCTCGTCCGCGTGTTCTTTCACGTAGGCCTTGCCCTCACTGGTGAGCGCGTGCACTCGCCCGACGGGCTTTTCTTCGGTGGCAATCAATCGCTCGTCTTCGAGCTGCTGTAGCACGGGGTAGACCGAGCCAGGGCTCGGGTTCCACATGCCCTGACTTCGTTGTTTGATCTCCTGCATGATCTGATAGCCGTTGCGCGGTTCCTTCTGGAGGAGGGCAAGCACGGCGGCGCGAATATCACCGCGTCTAGCGCGCAGGCCAAGCCGAAAGGGGTTCCCGAAGCCACTAGGCGGGAAGCCACCTGGGCCGAAACGGCCACCACTGCGGCCACCAGGGCCACCACTACGGCCGGCAAAAAGGAACCGGAAGGGGCTGCAATCATGTTCGTGAATATCATGTGTCATCCGAATATCTCCATAGTATTGCAGGGCATTCGATATATAACGATATATCGTTATATATCGCACGTCAAGACCTCTCTTGCGAAGAAACGATTGCCCTGCCGGTTAATTGGAGTGTGATACGTTCGGTGGGTAAAACTGAGCAGTTTAAGTCCAACTGGGAAAGTCGCCCTCTGATGGTCATCTCAATCGGATTTGAATGAGCGAAACCAATTCTCGTGTGACTGACAATCCGCTCAGAGCAACCGTTGGCGGATGCAAGCGCGTTACCCGGTGTGGAAGCCTGAGAGTAGGACCAAGCCTCGAAAGTTATATGAACGGGTTAGCAGACCACGGTCTCAGCGCAACCGGATCGCTCCCGTGAAGCCCCTTTCGGTTATATCGGGAGTGCGGCGGTGCGAGTACGGCTGGGGGACAAGTAATCCAGATCGCCGACGCATTCCCGATACGACGACTTGTGTTAAGCCGTTAAGGAATGCCTATGGGGATTGCGGTTTCCAATGTGCTGACTGGGGCACGAGCATTCTCGCTGGCTAAGGATTCGACGTTGACTATTGAATCGTGCACTGCTGGCGCTGGTGAATGAGAGGAACCGCAGGTGACGCTGCCTGTTCTTTACCAGCGCTTTCAGCGCGCTCGAAGGCAAGCTTCACGCTCCAGCGCTGGCAATTCAACACGCAAACTCGGACGCAGGGTCTCAGAAACCGGGCGGTTCTTTCAAAAGCGCTACATGATCGGTTCGGAGCTGTACTGTCCCTCAAACTCCTAATCTCCCAATAGGGCCTCCAGCAACCTTCGAACCATTGAACGATCTCCGCCGCGAAACATGAAAGAGTGATTGCCTTCCATCGGAACGACGTTGCTATATTTTCTATTCTCCTCCGACAAATCGTACTGCGGGAGGCGAGCAAGGACTTATTGAGAGCGCACGTCCAGATGGTCCACTGTGAGCGTGCCGATGGACAGCTTCTCAATGCGAGCTTCCAGGACTCGCAAACGCCCGATCGCGATTGCACCCACCGCGATCACCCCGATCGCACCAGCGCCAAGAGCGAATGCGCCGACCGCCACTGCTCGCATCGCAGTGCTGCCCGTTTTGGTTACGCCTGTAGCATTCTTCGTCTGCATCATAGGTTCTTGTCTTCTTTCTACGCTGTGCTTACCACCATCACTAGCTCACGATTGGAGCGGCAAGAGCTTCGCTCACCCCATGGGCAGCCCATATCTGCAAAGATGCTGCGACAAGTTGTGAGTCCTCGTTGGCATCGATATCGAACACCTTACCCCAACGCATGTGAATGATGTGAACGCCGTGGTTGTTATAGGGTGAGCCATCTGGAAGTTCCTGTACTGCGGACCACCGCATGATCACGGTCGTATTCCACGGGCCGCCTTTCACCCATACATCATGAACCGTGAGCTGCAACGTGGGAGCCAGCCGGCCCAGCCGTTCAAACCACCGTCTCAGCGCTTCACGATCATGCCGTTCGCCGCCGAGCGCGTGATGCCCGCCAAACCGGTGATGAACATCTGGGGAACAACCCTTCAGGACCGGAGCGTAGTCCTTCTGATTCACTCGCAGAAAATTTTGCAGCGCAATTCGTTTGACAATCGCGTGATACATACGCGCCTCAGTCTAGGCATTGAATGAGCCATACTGCCTGTCGTTAGATGCATCCATTGCACGAATAGCCTCTTTGACTTGCTGCCGAGCAGCTACACCTGTGGAATCGGATAGCCCTACAGACGAATTGCAGAACAATTGCCATTCGAGGCTGTATGTCTGATGATGGATTTGGAACGGTCACGCGCCGTTCTGGGGTGTGGAAACCCCAACAACACTTGAGCGCGCGTATAGGCGCTTACGAACCCCTATGCCTTTGCGGTCGGGGTGCCTGTGACGTATGTCCAGGCCCCTAAAGCTAAAGGTCACAGGAGCCGAGTGTTGTCGGCTTTCCAACTCCCCGATCACGGGTTATAAGGGTTGTTTGCGGGGGCGCACCGCAGACGTTTCTCCCTTCTACCTGGTTGAGGAGCTGTTGTTGATCCCTCCTGAGACAAAACCTGCATCGTCCCCCCTGCGGCATGTGATAAACAGCTCATATGGGTGCGACCACCTTCTTTTCCGGTCCAGATTCTCATTCTGCGAACCTCTCCAACCTTCCGCGCACCGCGTCGGGGATTGTGAGGGAGCTTCCGAATGAGTGAATTGCGTTTCCATCCCGACAAAGAAGGCAGGTTGATGCTTCCTGAGCGGTGCCGAATTGCGGCGTCCTGCTATGAAACGGAGGATGCGCGTCAAGCCGTCTCCGCCGCGATGGAGCAGGTTCTTTATGCACTCGCACTTGTTGGCATGGATCTTCGCGCTCTGGACGGGATTACCTTGTCCCGTGATTGCCGGGCCGATGCGACAGCTTTGCAGAGAATGCCGGAGGGGCAGATTCCGTTGGAGATGAGCGACCAGCCTGACACGATGGAGATGGCGCGGACGGTCGCTGTGTGGCGGGAGAAGGAACTGAGGTTCCATATTGTGCTCCGGGCAGGCGTTGGCCTGATGGCGCTCTCCCCGGAGAAGGATTTGCAAGCGCTGGCCCATGCCTGCATCGCCCACGAAGCTGCTCACGTCGAACACGAAGGCCATTTATATCGAACCTTCCCTGGTGTCTATGGCTGCCTTCTGGAGTGCGGCGACCGTTCCCGGCAGACGTTCCTGAAAGCGATGGATGTGTGGAGCGAATATTCCGCGTGCCGGTCCTCGGCCATGTTCCGCCCGAAAGCTGTCGAAGAGTTTGAAGGCATCTTCTGCCGTGCGCTCGAAGAGAGCTTTGCCGCTTCGACATCGCAGATCGCAGCTTTTCGGCAGGATCGAAAAGCCAAGCACGTTTTCGTTGGAATCCAGCAACTCTTCGGGGACGTGTTTATCCACGCCGGCTACTTTCTGGGCCACTTGGACGGTCTGGAACTGACGCTCGAAGACGATGCTCCCCGCGCCTCAGAGCTGTTCCAGAAGCATCCGAAGATCCATCCACTGATCGTCCGTCTGCGTCGGGTGCTACATGAATTGTGGCTAAGCGAATATGCGTGGCAATCCATCGAAATCTTTACACCGATCTACGATCTGATCCGCGAGATGATGGCGCTATACGGGATGGCGTTTGCCAGACATGAGGACGAGTGGCGCATCGTCATGTGTGAAGACGAACAAGCGACGGAGGCCATCCGAGATGCCCTTACGGCCCGGCCCGCTCAACCTGAGGAGTCCAAGGGCTGATTTTCTGACAATACCAATTCCGCCGTAAATGCGTTGAGGCTATGCTCACGGTGCGGTCTCCAATCGCATGGAAGCCGCTTTTTCTGGCGCACTTCGCGCCGTAGCGGAGGCAGCCTGCATTCAACAGAGAGGGCAGCGGCTATTCAGGGAACTTAACGCGCTCGTACATGCCTCTCACGATGTAGGCCGCCAACTGCTTCGCGGTCATTGAAGAGCCGTTTACGTTAGCCATGACGCCTTGGGGACCGGCCTGGAGGTCTATAAACACATCCCTCTGATCCCGAACCGACATCTTAATCTGTGTTGCTCCGGGTTGGTAGTAGAAGTACATGTCGCATGATTCGGGTCCAAACTTCACCGAGTATCGGCTGATGATAATCGTGCAACTATGGTCCCGCAACATTGCGCTGGGTTCTTCCACTATGGAATGGCCGACAATTTTCTCGTCAATAAAGTCCGGTTTGGTGAATTTCTTCTCCAGGCCGTCTGTTTGGACCTTCACTTCGTCTACGAACTGCTTCCAATATTCAGGCGCTCCTTGCTGGGCAGTTATTGATGCCGCCAGTTGCCGTTGCCCAAGTTCATCAGCCAGCCGTTTCGCATCGGCTATCCGGGCGCTTTCCCTGTCCATCCAATCCGAACTGGTCATTTTAGCCATCATTCTAATATTCGCCACACCTTTGCTTTACGTCAATTTCCATCTACATTCTGTCCGCGGTACGCCTGGCGATCGGCCAGCCGCTGCCCAAGCAGGTCAGCGGAATGCCAGTCAAGGCATCTTCCCGCCTCCGCGCTTATAGATCCTCTTGGTCGCTCTTTTCGATGCTCGCCAGGGTGTCCACCGCCGACCGGACGTTCTACTTGCAATTTTGCGAACGCCCTTTCCCTTCGAGATGTTGATGGACATGGTGGTCCGCATCAGTTGACCGCAGGCCGGACAGATGCCCCGGTCGTTTGGAGCGCCAAACCCGGCGAGTTGCCCGAGCATCACCGATTTCTCGATGCCGAACGCGCGGCAATCCTGGTTGACACACATTGCGCGAAGATTCATAAGCGCCCCCAATCTCGACAGCAGGCGGGCCCGTTCCCAAGCCGGTTGTTGACTACCGCGATAGTTTCGCCGATTCTATGGGTGACAATCTACTCCACAATCATGTCACCATACGGAGGATAAGGGTGGACGAAGGTCGTTGGATGAGGTGCAGGCGCGTAGAGATCCAGGGCGGGAACCTCCTCTGCGATCTGGATTGGGCCCGGACCTACGATCTCGAAAAGGCCTATCCCAAGGACCCGCACGTGCAGTTTTTGAACTGCACAACCGATGAAGACCTCCTTCGCTTCACGCGGGCGTGGGGTCCGCTCTATCTGCGGATAACTGGCGGTCCGGATGACGAATGGCGAACAGGGCGAGTGCAACGACCGTTAACGGAATATCGCGCAGCACTTCGGCGCTTCCGGGCGGTGAAAGGCATTCTCGAAGCAGCCAAGGCCAACGGAGACGAGCGAGCGGCTCTTGCGGAGTTTCTCGCTGCGGACGAAGAGGAGTTCAAGCTCAGTGCCATCTACAAACCCGGCGAGCCGCCCAACCATCAATTCTCCCTGAAACTCTCACTCCAGATCGACGGCAACATTTTTGACTGGATTCGGACAGCACCAATTGCAGCCGTCAGGCAGGCGCTCAAATACTGCGTCGAAGTGGAAGTTACCATGCCATGGGTTGGCGGCGTACGCGTGCTTCCCCACAAAGGGCGAACCAAGGTTGTTCCTAGCTATCGGCTATTCACGCTGCAGGACGCACTGGGGTGGATGATATGGTTCGATGAATGGAACACGAATCCACCCACTGTGTGCCCCGCCTGTCATACGGTTTTTCGTCCGCCCAGTCTTCACAAGATGAAATACTGCAGTTATCCCTGCGCGCACCGAATCGCGATGCAGAAGTATCGACAACGGAAACGCGGATCGAAAAAAACGACCGCAAGCGATGACGGCGAATAGAGGCAGGTTTCCGTGGCGTAATACGCCCCTCTCCACGCACGCCTCTACCCGACCTCCCCCGGTTCCTGATCTTCCCAGCCGTTGCGTCTCGAACTCTAGGGCTTCTCCTTCTGAGCCGCCCGCGGTATGGGGAGTAGCATGAGTGAATATGCCCCTGTCGCAAGAGCAATTCGACGAGATTCAGGAGTTGCAGCGGCCCTTGGCTGCCTGGTTCTCCATTGAAGACATCGTCCAGCGAGATCGAGAACTCATGGCCAGTCACTTCATTCATCGCGCCTCTGGTAAAGAGGTCGCGTTCCCGCACGCAGCACAAGACGTCTCTCGCAAACTGGACGATTGGGCAGCGCGCCTGCTGGAACAGGAAGTGCGGCTCTATGAAATGCGAATCGCCGAAAAGTACATACAGGAATTGGTGGCGCCAACAACAGAGAACGATGCCGCCGTAGTCGATGTCGTAACTCAGTACATCAACGGCACGGAACAGACAATCAAAGAGGAAATCGCAGCTTTCACGCAGCATCAAGAAGAAGAGTGGGAGAGATCCTGGTCAAAGCTCACGAAGATGGCCAAGCGCCTTCGGTCTGAACTCTCCATCACCCTTCGCCTGAACAGCGAATTGACACGCCTCGAACTCACCGACAGCGGGTATGAACCGCTCGACAGGATCGGCTTTGCGCAGACAAAAGTCGAACGATTCTATGCGCATTACCGCCAGATTCCGCATCCGTTTGACACCAAGAGTAGCCTTCACATCCCTGCTGACGAGCTCAATCGAGCGATCCGGCTGCTGGTCTACGTCATCTTTCATCCTGTTGACGAGCCTCGTCTCAGCGGCTACGAAAATAAGTTCGTAAGCGCATTCTCTCGATACCTGACTTGTCCGCGAGACGCATCCAGTTCTGCGGTCGAGCAGGTGGCCGCATTGTTTGAACCTTTTCTCAAGAAGCTGGCTTTTCTCTTCGATCTGCGCGGGACCAATGGAAAACTGATCTGGGGCGCGGGGCTTAACGATTTGCTCCCTGCCATGCAACTCACTGCAGCAGATCAAAAAAAAGACGACACAGCCTACTGGCACGCACAAGCAGTCGAGGATGCTGTCTTCCGGTTGGCGTATCAGCTACGGCAGAAAGGAGCACACGAAGCGCATGACTACCCGTATTACGAGCGGGAGCGCAATGCGTATTTTGTCTTTGCAGCGCTTCTCGTCTCCTGCCTGATTACCCTCAAGACAAAGCCCAAGGTCCTAGATTCCATCACACATCAGGCTCACGTAGACATCGTGCGCGACCTTCTTGTCAAGATTGAGGAACTCGTCGAAGGGCCTTACGGGCCACGCATCGATGACAAGTCGGCTGCGAAGCCGACTCGACTAGGAAAGCTGCTGACTTTTGCTGAGAGAGCGCAGGCACTTTGGCCAACCTGTTCCACCCCTTTGGCGGAGGGACTGGAAAGCGAATATCTCAGCGTCAAGGGAGAGCAGGCAGACGAAGACCGAGAGGCAGACATCGAGTCGTACCTGGAGGACATGCGAGGTTCTCAACACTGAAAGTCAATGAACAGCAAGTCGCCGCACACCCAGCGCAACTACACTGCATTGGGGTCGAGCAGTTCCATAGCGATGACCAGTCAATTCATCTCGCTCTCGGCACCGGCGTAGCCCACTAACAGGATCTCCAGTTGGCGCTGTTAACTGATTGATGTGGCCTTCCCAGTTGAAAAGTAATGGAGGACGGGCTGGACAACTGTCACGCTACAGGCCATGCCCGGAGACCGTGCCCGTCGGGGGGGGGGACGATATTATCGCCCGCGCTATCGCGGGCATCAAATGAGGGTGGGTAGACGGGCGGCGGACAAACAAAATGCGGAGCCGATCTTGCTGGCTCCGCGAGATTACTCTGATTATTTGGCCGATTAGGCAGCTGCTTTTTTGCCGGATTCCGGCTGCGGCTTCGGTGCGGTTTTATTGGTGGTTTTGGATTTCTCCTTCGCCGCAAACTCCTGCTTGACCTTGGCGGCAATCGCATCGGTATCGACCTTATAGGCTGTGGCCGCATCGCGCAATGCCTGAGAAGCATTGCCGCGCGAAGCTGTGAGCAAGACAACGGCCTCGACCACGGCACGGCCCAGCGTGTTTTCGTCGGTGCGGCGAAGAAAGGCCGCGAACAACTTGCCGATGGATTCATTCTCCTTGGCCTTCTTGATGCCGTGCTGCTTGGCGAGAATCGCGGCGCGGTTCTCGTCCAGCAGGTTGACCATGCGTTCGGCCACAAACAGCAGGTCGCGTTTCATCAACCGTACCGGGACCGCCGCGCCGATTGCAGAGAGAACGCGCAAGCCGGTTGCGTTGGCAATAGCTTCCTCCCTGCGCCGCTTTTCCTGCTCGGCTTTGAATGCGGCATCGTTCGCCCCATTGCTGTTTGCCTTCCTCGGATGATGAATGGGGCAAGCGGGACTGGCGCAGACTTTGTGCATTGTGCCAATCTCGCTGCCTTCGGTGACGATGGCATCGGTGGTGAACTTACACATCTTGAACTCCGGGCGCTTTGCCTCGTCGTTGGACTTCGGCTTGTCGTCGCGGATGGCGGTGTACTTGTTGCGCGGCAGCACGGAGCTTCCTTCCCTTTGCGTCCCGTAAGCCGTGCTGATCTGGATAAGCTGCGGCTTCGCGGCAATGGTTTTCGCTACCTGCGCCGAGACCTTGGCCTGATAGCAGCCGGGATCAGTGCAACGGTCCCCCTGCTTTCCAAGGTCGTCCGAGAAAAGCAGTTTGTTGTGCCCGGTGCGCTTGGGGCAGTCGGCGCAACTGCCCGCCGTGGACACAAGCTGCGCATCGCGCTTGTCAAAGGGCGCGTCTTTCAAAACAAGCAACACGTTCGACTCAATCCAGAATTGCAGGTTGCGCACGGGCAGAAGAACCCGCGCCGGTTTTGCTCCGTTGTTGTATACCTCTTTGAAGCAAGCCGAAAGCGCCTGTTGTTGCATGTCACCTGGCAATTTCGCCAGCAAGACGGCGTGGCCCACGCCGATTTCGTTGGCGTAGAAAGCATCGACCGCTACGGGCACAAGGTCAACCAATTTCAACCTCGAAGCCACGAAAGACGGTTGTTTGCCCACACGGGCGGCGATCTGTTCGATGGAGTATTTCGGTTCTTCCAACGCCAAAAGCCGGGCGAACCCCTCGGCCTCTTCCATCGGGTGAATTTCGGCGCGAATTAAATTCTCGAACCAATTGTGCGGCCAAGGCTTCGGCATCGGACAGATTGACGATGCGTACCGGCACGGTGGCAACCTCGGCCATCTGCGCGGCGCGGTAACGCCGCGCTCCGGCCACGATCTCGAAACCGTTCTCGGTGAGGGGCCGAATAAGCAAGGGCGAAAGTATGCCCTGGCTGCGGATTGATGCGGCAAGTTCTTTGAGGCTCGCCTCGTCAAAGACGCGGCGGGGATTGGTCTTCGATTCGTTGAGTTGAGAGAGCGGAAGGTCGCGGTATTCGGTGGCATTGATAACGGTGGTTTCCATTGCGATAAGCTCCTTTCGAGCGGTTGAAGGGTGAAGGCGCGCGGAGCGGAGACACATCGGGCCGGTTCCGCTCCGCAGGGAGCGGACTAGCCGCGAATCGACTGGTCCGTAAAGGCTTCGAGAAAACCTTGATCGCGGAGGTTTTTGTCCCACTGCCGCGTAAATTGCTCGTGCTGCTCGTAGAGGCCGGGAAGAAAAACGTAGTTCTCCCCGTCCCGATAGCGCGAATACTGCTCGACGCCTAGATAGTCATTCCTGAAATAGAAGCTGGACAGTCCCAAGCCGCAGAGCGGTGGTTTCGACAACTCGAAACACATCTCCGGGTCGCGCATGAGGTCGCCATTCTGTTCGCCGTAATGCACAACGGAAATCGAAGGCAGATTCAACGGCCCCGGTTCCGGCGTGGCCTCGATGACAAGGGCCATGTAGGGCGGATTCTCGATCTTGAGGTACAGAGTGGGCCGGAAACCACCGGCCCGCTCAAGAATGCGAAGGATGGTCTGCATTACGCCACCTCCGCGATTGCGTCTTGCGCTTCGGGCGTTGAGACCTTCGGCGCATTCTGCTTAGCGGCGGACTCTCCGGTGATGGCGTCCAAAATCACCGCAGAGGTACGCTGGATGACTTCAAGGCTTTCGGCCAAAAGCGCCGCATTGCCCGCGTACATCTGGATGTAGTCACTCGATGCCCGCCCCATCTCAAGGCCGATGGCCTGGCCCACGATGAAAGCCACGGCCTCGGCTTCGGTTTCGCGCACCGTGGCGGTGGTCATGGTACGGCGCTCGGTTTTATGCAAAAGCTCGTGCGCGACTTCATGGACCAAAGTCACGAACTCTTCGGCCTTCGATTGACCCGGCAGAATAGCAATCTTTCCGCCGTAGCTGACGCCGAGAGCGGGCGCGATGTTCTCGTTGTAGTCGAGCGCGATGTTCTGCGAATCGAGAACCGCAATGAGACGGTCCCGGTGCTCGCCCACTTCGCCGGTGATGTTGTGCTCGAACTCCGGCAGGTCCGCGCCTTCGGTCTGCGCCACATCGAAGACATACACCGCGCGAAAACCAATCAGCGCGGGCGCGGGCTTGGCTTCTTGACTTGCGCTCTGCTCCTGCTCTGCCGCGTCCTTCCTGCGCCGGTAGCCAACCATCGGGGCGAGAATCTGAATACCCTTCTCGCCTCGTTTCACGAATCGGCCCAACTCCTTCCATGCGTAAAACCCGGCTACGCGCGTAGCTGTTGGGCGTTGTCTGGCGATCTGCAAAATGTTCCCGAAGGAATAGGAATGGAACCGGGCCATTGCTGCCAGATACGCGGTCAAAGTTTCGCTCTTGCCCGCTTCAAGCTGCTGGATGAGAAAGTCCACGGCCTGCTTGATGAGTTGCTGCGTGGGGTTGTCGCGCTGCGTGGTGCGCTGCTGGTAGGGTGATTCGCTCGGATTGCGCAGCGCCGCATTTTTGCTGTGCGGCGCGGTGGTGGCTGCTGTGTTGCTGCTGGTGTAAGGCATGATGTTCGCTCTCCTGTCGCTGCCCGCTGAGGGGCGGAATTTGAAGGAGAGCGTCTGCCTCAACCAACTTTCTTTCGTTGAGTGCCCCCGCTTCATGTCTTGCGCGGCGGGCAGAGGCGAGGCGGGTTCGGTCAAGGCCGGGCGTTCTGTGCCCGTTCATCGCAGCGAATGCGGAGAGCCTTGACGGGTTCCGACCGCTTCTGCCATAAAGCCGCATGAAGCGGGGGTACTTGACGAGAGAAGAAATTGGGTCTTCTTCCGAATTGCTTTAGCCTGTAGGGAGGGGCGTAGCGGGGAAGGAATGGACCCGCTGAGATGGGGAGCGGAAAACGCCGGTTCTATCGGCGGTTAGAGCGAGGGAAGAGACTTCTTCCCTCCACGGAGAGAAATGGAAAGTCGCCCGTCGTAAGCGGCGGTAAACTAAAAAGCAAAGTTGCGCGGAGACAAAAAGGAATCGGCAGCGTTGGGTGCGCCGCGTAAGTCATGTATGTGGGGAGGATAGTCATGATGCCAGTCCCATCGACCTATGTGCACAGAGTCCATTTCGAGGATTTTGACGGCTATCAATTTGAACGTCTCGTCTTCGCGTATCACGCCAGATCCGAGACGTGGCAGTCGCTTGAATGGTATGGCCAGACGGGAAGCGATCTGGGACGGGACATTTGGGGCATCCGGGAAGACGGACATACGGTGTGTATCCAGTGCGCCAACCGTACTCGGCTGACCTTGGCGAAGATACAGGATGATCTAGCGAAAGTATTGCGGGCGGCGAACGGTGTACCGGATCTTTTTCGTGTCGTTGCCAGCGGAACGGTTTCAGCCCAGACACGCGACAGGATCAAGGCGCACGTCCAGTGCGTGGGCGTAATGCGCTGCGACGTGTGGTCCGGCATGGAGTTTGAGGAATTCTTGCGGAGCAAAGGTGAAACGTTGCTGAAGCGTTTTGTCGAGGGCGTGATCTTTCCCGATGCGGCTCAGGAACTCGCATTATTTGCAAAAGAAGACGGTACGCCAAGCGACGACGAGATTCTGGCGGCGATGGCAAAGCTCTTCGACCGGCCAGCCTTCTACACGCCGATTCATCAGGAAAGCAATCTAGCAGACTTCAAGCAAGCGATTACGGACACGATCCAGGCACTTGGAACAGGGATATGGAAATCCCGCGACGGGCATGTGATTGGCCGGATACCCTCACGCCATCAAATCAAAGACGCCGCGCTCAGTCAAAAGATGCAGGCCGTGGAAATGGCCCTTGCCCGGCTACGTGCAGAGTTTGACGATCAACTGAAGGCTGGAGTCATTAGTCACTGCGGCTGTAACGTACCTGACTGCCCGACATATTTCATGCCCTCCCAAGTGGCACATAATCTAGAGCGGCTTCGTGACGAAGTGCTGCGGGAGTATCGGCGCGTTTATCCGGCCTTCCACGGAAGAGGTGCCTGGTGAGTATCAGCTTTACGACGAACCTGGCTGTTGGGTCATTCTTATTGTCGATCTATACGCTGTGGATGACACAGCTTCGCCGTGGCCGCTTGAAGATGACACAACCGGCGTTGATCTGTCTGCGGCGAGAGCTCCCGGCGGGTACGCCGAAGATATTCATGCGCACCTTGCTGTTTACAACAGCGGTCAAAGGCCGTGTTGTGGAGAATATGCTTCTTCGCGTACAGCAGCCGATGGGAACGTATGTCTTCGATTTTTGGGGATATGGCGAGTCTGAAAAACTGACGCTTGGCAGCGGCCTGTTTGTCGGTCAAACCGGCGTTGCCTACAACCACCATTTCAATCCGCGCTACGGTTCCGACGATTTTTTATTCGTGGCCGGCGATTACCGTATTGAAGTCTTCGCAACGACTGTCGGCGACAAACGTGCGAAAAAGCTCAGGGAATTGAGTTTCACTGTGGGCGGAGAGCAGGCGGCCGAATTGCTTCAGATCATGGACCGGGAACTTTGGCTGCTCTGGAATACTGACACGCGTAGCTACGACGGGCACATTGAACGTAGGCCGAGGGGACCGAATCGCCCGGAGGAGACGAATCGATGACCGTGCCAGCAAAATCCAAGCCGCATGCTCTGTCGTCCTCGAAAGATCAAACAGTCTTTGCCGAGGTTGTCAGACTCATCACGGCCGCCCGTGAGCGCGCCTTTCGGGATGTCAATACAACCCTGATCGACCTCTACTGGAAGGTCGGCGACATCATCAGCCACAAAATCGAAGCCGAAGAATGGGGGGATGGCACGGTGGACAGGCTCGCAGCCCATATCGCCAGGACGCAGCCCGGCATTCGCGGCTTCAGCCGGGCCAACCTCTTCCGAATGAAGCAGTTCTATGAGACCTACCGGAGCGACAAAATTGTCTCACCACTGGTGAGACAATTGCCGTGGTCGCACCATCTCATTATTCTCGGCCAGAGCAAGCGCCGCGAGGAGCGCGAGTTCTATATCCGGCAGGCGATTCAGGAGCGGTGGAGCAAGCGCGAACTGGAGCGCCAATTCGATGCTGCTCGATTCGAGCGGACGGTGCTCAACCCCCCAAAAGTCTCGCCCGGCGGTGAGACAAAACTACCCGGAAGCCGTCAGCATCTTCAAAGACGCCTACAACGTCGAATTTCTCGATCTGCCCGAGGTCCATCACGAAGCCGATTTGCACCGGGGTCTTGTAGCAAAATTGAAGGATTTCCTGATCGAGTTGGGACGCGATTTTTGCTATGTGGGCTCCGAGTATCCGTTGCAAGTTGGCGGCCAAGACTTCGCGCTCGATCTATTGTTCTTCCATCGCGGCCTCAATTGCCTGGTCGCCATTGAACTGAAGGTGACGCGCTTTGAGCCGGAGTACCTGGGCAAACTCGCTTTCTATTTGGAAGCTCTGGACCGGGATGTGAAAAAAGCCCACGAAAGTCCCTCGATTGGAGTGCTGTTGTGCGCGAGCAAAGACAATGAGGTCGTAGAATACGCGCTCAGCCGGACATTATCTCCGGCCCTGATCGCGGAGTACCAGACGCATCTTCCCGACAAGAAACTGCTGCAGGCCAAACTCCACGAATTCTACCTTCAGGATGCTTCGGCAGAACGGAAGAAGCTCTCGGACGCATCCAAGAAACATCGTACCGGGAAAAAGTAGCGATGACTTGGACGCGACTTGCCTGAAGTGAAGGGCGTTTGCAGGGACTTATCCACTGGAGCTGAGATTTGAATCTTAGAATATGGGCCGAATGAGCATTCTAACGGCGTCATATGAGATCGCCGATATGGCCCTTGAGGCTCGTGCAATCCAACCTTGGTTCGAAGTCAGAGGCCATTCACGGGCAGAGTGCCAAGCAAATCTTGCCAAGAATAACTCAGAGATTATTCTGATTCCGCTACGCTTTTCCGCCCTATACTGGGACACAAGGCTACCATGACTGAAAGATGAATCCCAAAGTTTGCTTCTCGTTTTCTGAAATCTTCGACCATCATCCGTCGATGACCGAACTCATCGATTCGATTCGATGGATTCCCTTGCGTCACGCAGTTCACGTAATCTCTTACATAAATTCTGCCGTTCGGTATTCCCTGATGGAGCACCGTCAACCGAATATAGGCAAGGTGCAAGAATGGCTAGTGGCAGCACACGTTGACGATGAGACTCTAGACATCCTCAAAGCTCGCTTTCCCCACGCGAGATGTGAGGATAGACCCATATATCTGCCACAGAACCTCTTGGCGCTTCTCCGAGTCGTAATCGCCAACTGTGATCCTGATCCGATGCCCGATCCCTCTCCTGAGGAAGATAAACGGGTCAGATACGCTATCAGTCGTGCTTGTTTGATGATGAATAACTTACTATTCACAGCGGAAGAGGGGAATGCACTCACAAACACGGGTACCGACGAAGAAAAGCGCATTGAATTGATGACTCAGACAATTGGTGCGTTTGAACTAATCAATCCCTCTCGGCCAGATCATCTGATGCCTCGACTTCAGATAATGTACCGCCTGTTACTGAAGGACCCCAAGGTCCAAACACGAATTGCTCAAGAATGTAACGGCTTCGATTTCTTGGAGACATTTGAAAGATTGGTCGGAATGCCACTTGAACGGTGGCTTTTCTTGATATTCGCCTTCTACGGCTATTTCACCCAAGGGGCGAATCCGACGGACCCGCACCCGGAGTATCTGCAGATCAATCCAGACATATTTCGTGGAGAATCAGGGATCAGCCAAAGTGAGTTGGATATTGCTCTGAAAACTCTTTCAATAGCTGTGCCGGAATTGAAAACGGATCTTGCAAGCGAGACGTCCACTGATCCAAGGCACGACTTTATAGCATTTCGTTCAAAGCCTCTCTTGAGCATCGAGGGCTTGCGGCTGTGGCCAGCAGACCTCTCCTTCATTCTTGACAAGAGCCACACGGGAGTACATTGGACCATTCATGATTTGCTTTCATACAAAGATCGCCAGAAGCTTTTCCAGGCGTGGGGTGTCCTTTTTGAAGAGTATGTACATTGGCTTCTAGATGGCATGGAGACAGAACTGCTCTTGAAATACGTCCCAAGGCCAAAGTGGATTGACACGGGCGATGAGTCCTTCGACGGTGTTCTTCTCCAAGGAGGAGTTTTTGCGCCGATGGAGTGCAAGGGAGGGTTTCTAGCCAGGGAAGCTCGATACTCTGGAAGTTCGACAATCTTACTGGACGAGATCAAAAAGAAGTTGGTACCTGGGTGTGAACAACTCGCCGACAAAATTGGAGCGTTATTCGCGGAGAATCCGACTTTGCGCAGGAAATTATGCGACTTAGCAGTTGACCATGTTCGAGCGGTAGTCCCAATCCTCGTCTTACAAGATCACATTCTGCGCGTACCATTTCTCAACTGGCACCTCAACAATTATTTTCAGGCGAAACTCCAGACCCACAACGTTCGAAGCGACATTCTTGTCCGGCCACTGACTGTAATCAACATTCACGATCTCGAATCAGTGGTTCATTCAATCGAAGGCGACAATTTCGATTTTGTATATGCAATTCACAATAGGACAATAAGGGATGCTGAAGTACTGTCAGATTTGACCGACTGTTTGAGATCGTTTTCGAACTATGGCCGAAAGCCATCTCCGCGCATAAAAAGAATCCTTGACACAGTCCAGTCTGATTGGTCGTCATACTTGTTCCCAGATCAATTTTCGTGAGCCGCCCGAAGGAGAGACCCATAGCGACCGGCTACCTTGATAGCAGTGGTCAGAAGCATCCCCATTTAATAGCCTGCCCTGAAGCTCCCATTGGAAGGATTGTGTTGCACTGTCGGCCTCCTCGGCTCCGACCGGAAGCGCGCTTCTCATTCCTAAAAACCTTTCGCCAATTACCGAAATTGATATGTTTTCTGCCTGTTATGAATCCTCGCCGGAATAAATCCCGAAAAGTCGCCATGGCAACTGGGATTCTTGTGGCCTTCCGCTGGGCCGGGGGCAAAGGAGGCTCCCGGAGCCTGCAGCGTTTTGCGAGGAGTAATATCTCTCTGACTGATTTATTGGATTTCCCCGGTCCCCAACAGCAAGGGACCGGGGAAATCCGCCACCCGCCTCCTTAAACCCCTTCGTCTGGGGCCTAATTCAAGCGAACGTATCCTTTCCTGATTGCAAATTCCAATGCCTGTTTGAGAGCCTTGACTGGAAACTCTCCGCCCCTTGCGACTTTGCCATTCTTGTCTAACCAGGCAAACTTCACCGACTTCTCGGTGTTGTCCCCTTTTGCCCAAGATGCCACGCCTAGACGGAGTTCGCAGTTAGGATTAGTCCTAGATTTCTCGCTGTGTTCTGGAATCATTTTCTTCTCCCAAATTCGGCTCAACGCTCTGGCGCATCAAAATCCCAGTTATCAATGAACGGCTCTAGGAATTTCTGTTCATCCACCATCCGAAGCCGCTTCTGCTCGTCAGGTGTATTCGGAACAAAGCGAAAGCCAACCCAAACCTTGTTTGGTTTCT
>JBEKQD010000021.1:0-54741 GCA_049520075.1 Occallatibacter sp.
CGCTTTCTCGAAGAAGTCCCCAGCCAGTTGATCGAAAACATCGGCGGCCGATCACCCGCCTGGTCCACTCCCGGCTACGGCAGCGCGAGCTCGCGGTTTGGCGCATCCCGCCGCCCGGCTCACTCCGGCGACTTTGCCGACACGCATTACAACTACGAAGACGAAAATCAGGATGCCCCGCGTTCGTCCACCGGCAGCCTGGCCTCCAGTGGAAAGAAGAGCTACGGAGCCGGCACAAGTGGCTCATCCTCCAAGCCCTTTGTCGCCTCCTGGATGACCGCCAAGGCTGCCGCGCCCAGTCACGAGGCTAGCCCAAAAAAGACAAGCGCAGCAGGGCCACAGCCCGATTCCATCGACAACATCGCCCGCTTTTTCGGAGCGAAGCCTGGCTCGTTGCCCCGTCCGGCCATCGACATCCCGCAGCCAGAAGGCGCGACAGGCCTGAGAAAAGGTCAGCATGTCCGCCACGCGAAGTACGGTGAAGGCACCATTCTCCTGCGCGAAGGCGAAGGCGAAGACGCCAAGCTCACCGTCCTTTTTGCCCGCCACGGCATGAAAAAGCTCATGGAAAAGTTCGCCAATCTGCAAAAGATGTGATGCTTTCGCGCTTGGCGCTCCCGCTGCGCTACCATAAAGACAAGACTGATGGGTACCCGCATGTTCGTCGTTGTATGGCAGTTCGAGGTTGCTGAGGAGAAGGTTGCCGGCTTTGAAGCCGCCTATTCGGCTGATGGCTCGTGGGCGCAACTCTTCCGGACCTCGCCCGGTTACCAGGGCACCGAGCTGCTGCGCGACGCCTACATTCCCGGAACCTACCTGACCATCGACCGCTGGGCCAGCGAAGAAGCCTTCCGCGCCTTCCGCAAAGACCACGACGCCGACTACGAAACCCTCGACCGCGCCTGCGACAAGCTCACCAGCCGCGAAGTTCGCATCGGCGCGTATACCATCTAAGAAGCCTATTCCTTCTTACTCCAGAACCAGAACGTTGTCGGCGAACTCTGCGCCCGCCATGTATTGGATGGCCTTGTCAAAGGTGACCAAAACGCCTTTCTCCTTGATCGCAATTCCTAGTAGATAGGCATCCGTCACCTGTTGATGACCGAAGATGCGCGCGGCAAATGGGGCGGTCAGGGTTACCCAACTTTCATCGATCGGGCAATACCAATAGTCATCACGTCCCTTGAGTGCCTGAAGAATCGCGGTCGCTTGCTCCAGAGTGCGTGGGCCGGTGTGGAACGCGGGATTCGTCGTTACGCGCAAAAATCCCGCCTCCGTCAAAGGACAAATGCCCAATCGCTTTCCACCGGCGGAAGTAAGCCAGTTCCGCGCATTCTGGTGATGTATGTGCTCGGAATCAGTGAGCGCGATCAAGACGTTCAGATCAAGCAAACTTCTTGGGATCAAACTCTTCCTCCTCGATTTTCCTCACCATCTCGTCTGTAATTACCCTTCCAGTCCCGGAAGGAGGAAACATCGGAAAACCGTCTGGAGAAAATACGATTTCGGGTTTGGGCTTTGGCTCTACGGGCGCCTTGCGGATCAGCTCATCAATGGCCGCACTGAGTGTGAGTCCGCGCGCATGAGCGTAATAGCTGATAAATGTATGAGTCTCGTCATTGAGCGTAATCGTGGTTCTCATGCCCCCATACTACATCAACTATGATAATGATACATAATATAAATAATGATGCCTATTGTTAGCTTCCGCATCAAATCCAACTCTTTTCCGTTTGTTCGCTATTTTTCTCTGTCAATGTCTGTCCAGCCCTGCTACAATCCCATCGAAATCCAATCCATGCCGCCGCCCCGTTTCCTCGCAGGAAAGAAGGAGCCGGGTTCGGTGAGTATCTTTTTTAGGAGTCCCCCAAATGGCAATTGCCGATGACCGCTCGAAGGCCGTAGAACTAGCCCTCGCACAGATCGAAAAACAGTTTGGCAAAGGGTCGATTGTCCGGCTCGGGTCCAAGGAAGCGCTTGTGCCAATTGCCGTTATCTCCACCGGCTCAATCAGTTTCGACGCGGCTCTGGGCGTGGGCGGAATCCCGCGCGGCCGCGTGATCGAGGTCTTTGGCCCTGAGTCTTCCGGCAAGACCACCATCACTTTGCAGATCATCGCCGAGGCGCAGAAGGCCGGCGGCCTGGCGGCTTTTGTCGACGTGGAGCACGCTCTGGACCCCGCCTACGCCAAAAAGCTGGGCGTGGACATCGATAACCTGCTGGTTTCTCAGCCGGATAGCGGCGAACAGGCATTGGAGATCACCGAAACCCTGGTCCGCTCCGGCGCCATCGACATTCTGGTGGTTGATTCGGTGGCCGCGCTCGTACCCAAGGCCGAGCTGGACGGAGAGATGGGCGACTCCCACATGGGCCTGCAGGCCCGGCTCATGTCTCAGGCCCTGCGCAAGCTCACCGGCACAGTCTCTAAATCCCGCACCGCGCTCATATTTATCAATCAGATCCGCGAGAAGATCGGCGTCATGTTCGGCAACCCGGAAACCACCACCGGCGGCCGCGCGCTCAAGTTTTACTCATCGGTACGCGTGGACATTCGCCGCATCGCGGCCATCAAGGACGGCGACACGGTCACCGGCAACCGGACCAAGGTCAAGATTGTCAAAAACAAGGTGGCTGCGCCCTTCCGCGAGGCCGAGTTCGACATCATCTACGGTGAAGGTATCAGCCGCGAGGGCGACGTGCTCGACCTGGCCGTGGCCAACAATATCGTCGAGAAATCCGGCGCATGGTACGCCTATGCCGGCGAGCGCATCGGCCAGGGCCGCGAAAACACCCGCACCTTCCTCAAGGACAACAAGGACATCTTCGCGAAGATCGACGCTGAGCTTCGCAAGAGGCTGGGCATCGGCGGCGCCAAAGCCGAAGTCCCCGAGGTCCCGGCCACCGGACCGGCGGAAGCGAAGGAAGCTGTGCGCGGCCGCAAGGGATAGGGGCTGCGCGTCCAGTGAACTCCCAGGTCCCAAAAGCGGGACCTGGGACCGACGACTTATCGTTGGTGATTGATATGGAGATAGCCGAAATCGCATTACAAGAACCGGACGAATTGTTATATCACTACACGAGCATTGATTCCTTCGCGAGCATCATCGGCAGCAGCCAGCTATGGGCAAGTCACATTCGCTTCCTGAACGATACATCTGAGCAGCGTTTGATGTGGGATCACGCTCGGGCACGAATCGAAGCTCGGATTCGCACGGCTGACGACAGCGACCGAAACCGCCTCTTACCTTTTCAGTCGCTTACAAGTTCTCCCCTCGAATTAGACGATTATGTGCTTTGCTTTTCAAAGGACGGCGGGGACAACTTAAGCCAATGGCGAGGCTACGGAGGGAGTGCCGGTGTTGCAATTGGGATCGACGCTGAGGAGCTAAAGAAGAAATGTTCAGGTTTTACAACTGCGCAGTCTCGGAATCAGCCACACAAAATGGGCTGGGCTCTCCTCCACGCCGTCCACTATGTCGATCCATCCGGTGACGAATTTTCCAAACAGTTGATTGACAGTCTCGTAGACAACCCCGAAGCTACTGAACGCGAGGACTGGCTGACCGAGAGGGAAGTATTTAGGCGAAGAGTTTCACTGATCGCATCTAGTTTGGAGCATAAGGCCTTTTCCGATGAGCGCGAGTGGAGAATCAGTATTCTTCAGTTGCGAGAAGACTTCATCAGATTCAGGACTCGCAAGTCAATGATGATTCCATATGTGCCGTTTGATTTGGGGCACGGTAGGCAGGAGTGGCCACTAATTCGGCGTATCGTTGCTGGGCCGAGCCAACATCAGGCAGAGACTATCGCAGCAATTAAGAAAATGCTGGATGATCGGGTCGTGGTCGAAGGCAGCTCCATTCCGTACCGCGATTGGTGAGTCGATGTTGTCGAATCTTTCTTGCGGAGGGAGCAGGAGCCTTCAGGCTCCTGAAAACTGACACATCTGATCAAGGCGGCCTTCAGGCCCGGGCCTTTATTCCGACAAATCCTCCGCGGCTAAAGCCGCTGATCTCGAAGGCATGTATTCAGAGGCCTGAAGGCCTCTGCTCCCTCCGCATGAACAATATCCGACCTACCCCATTCACCACCGCCCGTGCACAAACCTCAGCATACGCAACAGCAGCAGCAAAACAGCAAACGCAACCACGCACACCAGCACCAGACGCTGTGAGCGCGGCTTTGTGCGGCGAGATTTTACCGGTCTATTCACGCAGAAGGTAAATGTGGAGCAAAGCCATTCTACGCGAAGCATACGGCCATCAGCGCCTGATTCCAGAAGGCTTGCGGCGCGCCATCGGCCCAAATCCCCCCTTTTCAGGCTGCTGCTACAATAGAAAGTGACGCATTGTGCGGCAAATTTCTCTGTGCTGAGAGTTCTATGAGGGTCTTCGGATCCCTGATTTCAGACCCCTGATTCCTGTATTTGTCTCCAACCTATGGCCTTTTGTGCCGAACCAAGAGAAGGAAAAGCTCCCCTGTGACTCAGACGATACGCAATATCGCCATCATTGCCCATGTTGACCACGGCAAGACAACCCTCGTAGACGCCATGCTGCGGCAATCCGGCACGTTCCGCGCCAACGAGCAGGTGGCCGAGCGCGTGATGGACTCGAATGAATTGGAGCGGGAGCGCGGCATCACCATCCTGGCCAAAAACACCGCCATCGTCTTTGAAGGCGGCAAGATCAACATCGTTGACACTCCAGGCCACGCCGATTTTGGCGGCGAGGTGGAGCGCGCGCTGAAGATGGTGGACGGCGTGATGCTGCTGGTGGATGCAGCCGAGGGCCCGCTGCCACAGACGCGCTACGTGCTGGCGAAGGCGCTTGAAGCTCATCTCAAGCCCATCGTGGTAATCAACAAAATCGACCGCCCCGACGCCCGCCCGCAAGAAGTCCTCGACGAAATTTACGACCTATTCATTGACCTCGATGCCGACGAAACGCAACTGGATTTCCCGGTGCTCTATGCGGTCGCCAAGAATGGCACGGCGTCGCTCGATCCGGCCGTTCCGGGCGTGGATTTGCAGCCGCTCTTCGAGTCAATAGTTTCCGAGATTCCGCCGGCCACAGGCGACGCCGAAGGCACGCTGCAGATTCTGGTCACCAATCTCGATTATTCGGATTATTTTGGCCGCATCGCCATCTGCCGCGTTTTTCAAGGCACGCTGCACGCCGGCGACGACGTGACCATTTCCAAGCGTGACGGAACTTTGCAGAAGACGCGCATCACCAAGCTGTTCACCTTCAGCGGCCTCAAGCGAATCGAAACCACTGAGACCACCATGGGCGACATTGTGGCTGTGGCCGGCGTCGAAGGCATCACCATTGGCGAGACCATCACCAGCGTCGAAAATCCCGCGCCGCTGCCGCTGATTGTGATTGACGAGCCGACCATTGCGATTCAATTCAGCGTCAACAATTCGCCGTTTGCGGGACGCGAAGGCCAATACGTCACCAGCCGCAATCTACGTGAGCGCCTCGAAAAAGAGCTGCTGACGAATGTTTCAATTCGCGTGGAAGACACAGGCTCGCCGGACACGTTCAAGGTGCTGGGCCGCGGCGAATTGCAACTGGCAATTTTGATTGAGATGATGCGCCGCGAGAGCTTCGAGCTCTCGGCGGGCCGGCCGGAAATTGTCACCAAAACCGTGGACGGCGTGCGCATGGAGCCGGTGGAGCATCTCACCATCGACGTACCCGACGCCTATACCGGCGTAGTCATCGAGAAGCTTGGGCCACGCAAGGGCGAGATGACCAAGATGCACAATCACGGCTCTGGCCGCGTGCGTATGGAGTTTCGCGTGCCCAGCCGCGGCATCATCGGGCTGCGCAGTGAGATGCTTACCGACACGCGCGGCACCATCGTGATGAACGCCCTGTTCGACGGCTACATTCCTTACCAGGGCGAGATTCCGCAGCGTCCAACAGGCGCTCTGGTTTCTGACCGCCAGGGGCTCACCACCACCTATTCACTCAACGGCCTGCAGGAGCGCGGCGTGTTGTTTGTGGGAGCGGGCGTCGAAGTCTACGAGGGGATGATTGTCGGCGAACATTCGCGCGACAAGGACCTCGACGTAAATGTGGTCCGCGAAAAACACATGACCAACATGCGCGCCTCAAGCGCGGATGAGGCCATCCGCCTGGTGCCCGTGAAGGCTCTCAATCTGGAGCAGGCCATCGAATTTATCGCTGAGGATGAAATGGTCGAGGTCACGCCGAAGTCGTTGCGCCTGCGCAAGAAGGTTCTGCAACAGAACAAACGGCCCAAGAACTGGGAAAAGAACGCCGGGTAAAAAACTGCGAGTGAGCTTGCAGCTTTGAAAAGGCACGGCTTCTGTTGTGCCTTTTCAACGACCAAATAAGAAATCTCTCTAATGCCTGTGCCAAGCCTCGAAAGCAACTTCAATCACCGCGAATAGCACGCTGGCAGCCGCTAAGAATCCCTTGGCGCGCTGCCAGTTTTGTTCATGCCGCTCCAGGCGCCGCTCGAGATCAGCAATGCGCCCGCCGCTCCCGTCGCCCATCAGGCCGGTCATCTGCGCTTTCAGCACGCTCAAGTCGCTCAGCACCTGCGCTTCGAATTCATTCATCATCCGCATTCGCCGAACTCCATTTGTTCGTTGCTAACTGAGAAGTTTCCGCTCGGAGTCTTACAGCGGCAGGTTGATGAACAAAGCCGTTGAAAACTCCGAGTAGTTTGGCGGCGTTGAACCGTCGTACATTCTGATATAAAAACGGTCATTGGCGGAGATGCGAGAGAGAGTGATCGTCGGTTGCGCCGACCGCATCACCAGGGACGGATCTTCGCCCGGCATGAAGGCAAAATCCCGCAACCGAATTTCGAACCCTCCGCCCGTCGGCGGCGTCACGCCCGCATTGATCGCAACCGTCGTGCCATTCAGCGGCGTCACAGTGAGGTTGTTGAGATTCTCGAGCACCGTAGGAGCGATTGGCGCTGGAAGCCACGTATTGGCAGGCACCGTCGCGCTGGTCTTGATGGCCAGATCGTCGGCCCAGTCATTCGCAAAAGCGATTGTATACTCCACCAGATCGGGATAACTCGCGCGGTAACTCACTGTAACTGCCCGCACCACTACTTGCTCATCCACATTTGTCGAAGGCGCATTCAGCAGGAGCGCATCGCCCGGCCACACATCGGCGGCGAAGCTCGACCTGTTTCCTTTGTAAGTGCCGCTCCACAGCGCGCTCACGCTTGCCGCCGCCTGCTCCATCACGAGCGCCGCGTTGCGGCAGTCCGCAGAGCTGCGCGCCGGCGGATTGGTCACCGAACCAATCCACGCAGCTTCAGTCGGCATTCCAGCCGAAGCAAGCGCCTGCTGGCTTGCGGTGTTGACCGCGCGTCCCACAGCTCTGCCCACCGTGCGATAACTCACCGCAATCTGTTCGCCTGCCACGGGCGTAGACCCGGTGTAGAACACCACGCGGCCCGTGCGTTCCAGGTGGCACTCAGCCGCCTCAGCCGTCGTGCCAACCCGCCGAGTATAGGCGCTGTCATTCGGAGGCGTGCTCACCATCCAACCTGAACCGAGATTGGTCAAATTCAACGCACGCATGGTTCCAATCAAATTGATGCTGCTCGCAGCCACCACAACGCAAGCCGTTGGAAGGTTGGCTATCGCTCCGTCATAGAGCGTCACCGGCATCCCGCCCACTCCGTTGACAAACTCTTGAATCTCCATCTGCACATTTCCCGGAGCTGCATTCAATTGCCCTCCGGATACAATTGGCCCGCTATCTCCAAAAGAACGATAGATTGCCAACGTCCGCTCATTCTCCCGGCAATGCACTCTCACGCGCAGTGTGTATTGGTACGCTGGATTGATTGCATAACTCGTTCCCACCGGGCTTCCTTGAATCAGTGGTTGCAACGTGACGACCCCGGTGCCATCCTGCGCCGTCGCTTGAAAGCCTGCGGTGCACGTAGCCTGCCTGTCAGTGCCAACGAAGAACCCGGCCAATGCCCCTGTGCTACCCGATGTGAGAGTTACCCCCACAGCCTCCAGCAGCAGAGTTCCGCCCATCTCCACAGGATCAATCCAGGTCAGCAGCGTTTCCCCGTCTATTCCGTTGCCGCCGTTCATCGCCAGTCCGCCTGCGCCCAGCGTCAAATAGCCGGCTCCACCCATAACTCCCCATACGCACTCGTTGATCTGCGCTTCGTTGAAGAGTTCGCTAATGATGGAGGACTTGGACGTGGCGGGAAAGTACGGATCAGCCGTCAGATAGAACTGCGTTGTTACTCCATCTCCGAGAAAGTATTCCGTAACATAAGCAACCGGCTCGCTCTCGCCGCATACTGTCACATCGTTCGCTAAAGCGCGCTTGACGCTGGTCGTGAAAGCCAGAGTTGCCAGATTCAAGCTGCCGTCTGTCTCATTCAACGGATGGACGGTGCCAGGCACCGACAGAGCCGTAAGTGCTCCGTTGACCGCGCGATACGAGGCTCGCGCGATGCTTGCCACTTGCCCTGCGCTCTTGCTCCATGGTGCGCCTGTGTCCGGCTGAAAATGGCTAACCGCTGTATCAAGCGATAGCCCTTGAGTCGATAACCCGTTGCCGCCGGCGTGAGTTACAAGCGCCGTCATCAACGCTCCCGCGGTTTCACCCGTTGTACCAGTGCTGGGAGGCATAAGTAACTGGTCGAGTAACAATTCGTCGCTCAAAGCCTGGATTGCAATCCGGTACCGCGGACCCTCGATTGCATAACCCGCATATTCGGGCAAAGGACTTACCGCGATGTAACCCGTAAAGTAGTAAGTTCCATCGTCGCCCGTCACCGCCATGGATTGATTGCGCAGCGGCGTGGCCAGGCAACCGTTGGTTGGCAAGCTCAGCCAGAGTTGACATAGAGATGGCTCATTCAGCTTGCGCTCGATAGTTAGTGGCCGAGCTGCATCGAGCGCCGCCGTGTAGTCTAGCCCGTTGATCGTAATCTTCATAGGAACCCGCTAACCTGCTGACTCGCGAACTTACTAACTTGTTAAACCAGCGCGTGGGCCGCTGGCAAGAAACTCCGGTAACAAACTACCCGCTCCCCATCCAATGGATCAGTCACGGGTAGCGCAAGGAACTGCCCTCTTAATACAACTCGCGCCAATCCATCCGCATTCTTGCCGTCCAGTGGCAGCGCCGCTTCCTGCGCGCCGGCCATCGTCTGCAGTCGTGGATAGTAAAAGGAGATGCGTTCCCCCTGGCTGCCTTCCATGACAAACAGCGCCGACCATTCCTGGTAGAAACTGCCGCCTTCGCGATCCACAAATCCCGTCACCGCCTGCAACTTCGATCCAGCCGCTGGCGCGCCTCCAGGCAACGGCTCGGCAAGCGTAAGTCCGGTTGGCGATGATTGTGAAACCAGCGCCACATTGAAGGTCACGCGACGAATGTAGTTCACATCGGTAAGCGGCTGGCGCACATACGCGCCCGATACCGGCGCGCCAACAAAGCCAGTCTGTCCCGTGTAATCGGCGTCCAGAGCGATGATCGAACCCGCTGAAAAGTTTGCCGCGTCCGCCGCCGCCAGAGCGACGAAGGTCGCTGTCGATCTGTTTAGCGTTGTTACTGCGGAAGCCGCAGTTGCGCCATCCGCGGACGCGGCAGCTCCACTTGCAGCAGCCAGCACGTTCATGTGCTGCGATCCCGTCGCCAGAGCCATGGTCAGTTTTGTCCAGCTCAGGAATTCAAGCGTTACTTGCGCCTCAAGCGTTTCGCGCACCTGCTCCAACGGGCTGGCCGGAATTCCCGTCAACACCGGTGCGGTCTTGCTGATTGGCTTCCGTGTGAAGCCTTGAATCCAACCCAGGCTGAGCCACGGAGCCGGCGGAGCATCCAGGCTGAATCCGCCCTGCTCCGCCGGATCGAAGAGTACCGGCGTCTGCGCCGTCCGGTTCACCGGCGCAAAATATCCTCTCACCCGCCGTGCCACCGGCGCGGGAGCTGAAAACCAAGTCATCGCCATTTACTCACCCTGCTCCTGGTAGCTGTAAACCATCACACTTGCTGAACGGCTCAGCCCGTCCCGTTTGACCACAATCGGAGCAAATCCAGCCTCGTCCCAAAAAACATTCGTCAGCATCGTTGCGGGCGGCGTTGCCGTGTAGTTGAGCTTGGCGGTGAAGAACGGCTGCAGCATCGCTGCCAGTTCCTCGTCCATCGCGCTCAGCAACCGCCCGCGGTCCAGCCCGCCAAAACTTTGCGTTCCACACGTCTGATAGAGAATCTCGCATTGCTCCGCCACCATCATGGAGCTCAAGTCCTTCTCCACACCAAGGCCCAGCCAGCGCACGACAAACACATCGTTGGGCAACTCACTGAATGGAGCCTCGGCTTCCTCCACCAGAATCCCCGGCCTTAACGCCCCGCGCAGCAGAATTGTCCGCTCTGGATTAACCGTCGCCAGCCGCGTGCGCAGCGCCATATAGAACGAATCTTTCGCATTTTGCATGGAGTACTGCTCCTTGTTCCTCGCGCGAACAGCCTTGCGTTTCTGACGGCCGTCTGCCTTGAACTGATCACTGTTCACCGATCACTGTTCACTGTCTTCACACCGCCTGTTGCCTTGCTTCCCGCAACAGCAACCGGTAGAGATAAACTTGGCCGAAAGCCTCGTTTGCGGCAATCGACTCAATCAGGTAATCCTGTCCCGTTACGGTAACTGCCAGAGTCATCGCAAAAAGAGCCTGGGCCGATGCAATATCCAGTGAATTTACCTGGTGTTCTATTCCAGTCGCGGAAATCAGCAGTTCCCACTTAGACTCGCCATTCTCCTGCCAGGTGGGCCGCAGCTTGCGCATCACCACTGGGCTCACCACCACTTCGGCAAAAGTCGTTGCCACCAGCCCCACTTCGGATTGGCTGCTATCCGTATTCGCTCCCGTCACCCGCAGAAGGGCCGACGTTCCTGTCACGCTTCGCAGCAGGGCATCGGCCAGCATCCGCGGCGCTCCCACTGGGTTGCGCGCCGCTGTATCGCTCATCTTTCACCCCAGCCTGTTCGCGACGTATGGACGCAGCCATGCCTGCACTGTTTCGTCCACCAGCGAACTCGAAAAATACTGCATCTGCATCGTGTCGATCTTGGTTTTGCTCGCGTTCAACGCCGGCGTGGATTGCGCATTCCGTACAATCTGCGCACACGCCGTCTTCACGTCGTCGCCAATCGTCGCCAGGCCCGCCGTATAAGTCACCGCCACCTCGTTGTGTGGCAGCCCCAGCACATTCCATGGCAAAGTCAGCTCTCCCGTGTTCGGATCAAAGTCCACCGAGTTGAGATCGATCGCCGTCCATTGCCCCGGCAGCGAAAATGCCAGCGCAATTTCCAGCAACGGCTCGTTCGGAAGCTCTCCCCGCCGCGGCCTCGTGTAACGGCCTTCGATGCTCACGATAGGCGTTGTCGCTGTTCCCAGCGGCGCCAGCGGCAGATAACTCAGTAACACCGTCTGCGATCCGCTTGTCACGCGCAGTCGTTCCGTGTACTGAATCACGTTCAGGTCCGGCCGCCTGCAGTAGCTGTTGATCAATGCCGTGGCAGCCGTAATCCAATCTGCGGTCGTGCCTGCCGGCAATCCATAATTTGGGTAATCCGCTGGCTGCAGATATGCCATACTCCACCCTTCCTTTTATTGCCTTGTACATTGAATGGTTAACTCGTTGGCAAAGGATCTCCAAAGTGCGGAGTCCCTTTGCCAACGTGCTAACTCACCGCCCGCTTCTTAGTGAGTTACTTGTACCTGGCAGTGCGCATAGCCAGCACCCTTTACTACAGGAGCGCCAAACTTGACTGCGACATACTGGTAAGCCAGCGAATTGGGAAGTCCGAGCTGGAAGACGCGCGGAGCAGGGTCGCCGAGCCAGTGATACTCGATCAGATCTTCGGTCACGATATAGGCAGGAAGAACTGCTCCTGACCCGATTGTGCCCGTGTAACTTAGGCTCCAGTCCGGAATCAGTGGAAGATCGCCAGCCTGCGTCGAAAGCATCTTCACGGTCAGGCCACCGGTGATTGGACCCGAATTCAGCACAACGTTGAACTCTGCCTTCATCTCCTGGTCGATGAGGTCCAGCAGCATGGGATTGGCATAAATCGCCGTGGGACGCACATAATAGCCGTTGTTGGCCACCATGGCCGCCACTGCCGTCCTCATCCCGTTGACAATGGATGCTCCCTCGGCAACGCTGACGCCATTATTTCCGGCGGCGATTTGCGCTGCGCATCCCATGTATTGATTGGTGACCGTCGCGGTCAGACTGGCTTCCGTTCCGTTCCACAAGCCCACGTCATGCGCCACCATCACGCCGCTCACTGTATCCACCAGGTCTTTGGCCTGGAGATAGGCGAACTGCTTCTGCTGGTCGCCCAGTTCGATGTCGAAGAGGTTGTAGTTGATCTGCGCCACAATCGCCTTCAGCATCACGCTCAGCTCAGTGCGTGACGGAGTCACCACTGCCGGCGAAATAGTGCGCGGATTCATAAAGCCCGCCGTGCCCGGATTCGGAATGGCAGATTCCACAAAGAACCGCGATGGATGACCGGTTGCCGGTACTTGCTTGATGCGCTGCCCGAAGGGGCTCGAACGCCGGCAGATGTCGAAAATCTCGGTCTGATACAGTGGAACTTCGATAGCGCCCGGTCCGATATAATCCGCTGCCGCATGAATGTTTGCAAAGGTTGCGTTCATAGGCTCTTTCCGCCCCTCAACGGGGCCTTTCAATGCTCGAAGAGTAGCTTTTAGCTATTAGCTAATAGCTCTTCTGTCTGAGCGGTGATCTGATCTTGTTTCCGGCAGGATTTTCTTTCGATTTATCACGTATCTGGATCGATTTCCTGCCGCTGCTTCCCGGTCTGCTGTCCGCTGCCAGTCCGAGTCTTCGTAAGCTTTTAGCTAGAAGCTAATAGCTAAAAGCTAGAAGCTGCCTTTACGCGATCGCGCCTGCCCGCAGCAGTTGTGTCTTCACCGCGATACGCTGCTCCAGGCTCAATCCACTCAGGGCCGCATCCAGAGTCCGTACGTCCACTGGACCCTCGCCAATGCCGTGCTTGGCCAGCATCTCACTGGTTGTCGAGGGCAGCGTTTTGCGCAGCGGGCTCAATACATTCTGCGCAGCTTCGGCCTTCAACTCCGCCAGTTCCTGTTCGGCTGCGGCCAGTTTCTCCGCAAGTTCTCCCTCGCGTTTACTTTGCTCGACGGTCGCCGAAATCCTCTCTACCTCGCCGGTCAAGACACCTTGCCGCTCTTCGAGCCAGCTCAGCGTACGTTCCAGCAAGGTTGTCGCGGCTTCCAGCCGATCTGCCATTCCGTTCTCTTCCTTTTCCATGCCGTTCCTTTCTTTGTCGATATGAACTTCATGCATTAACTTCGCTAACTCAAAAACCTTCTAACTCGCTAACAAAAGAGGCTCCGTCTCACGGAGCCTCTTTGCTAACCCCGCCAACTCCGCTAGCCCCGCTAACTCGCCATGTGGAAGCTGGTCGCCCGATACGCCGCCTTGTCCCTGAGCAGTATTGCCGCTCCGGTAAAGGTCACCTTGGTCAGCTTCCACACCTCGGCCCGCATATCTTCCACCCGTGCGTCCGCCAGCTCGTAGCTCATGCCCATCGACTCGGGTGACTGCGCTTCGATGGCCTTCGCCACTTCGGGAAAGTCCCGCGCGTAGAGATACCCGCTAACCACAAGCCTCTGCCCCACCAGGTTCGCTTCCGTCAACACACCGATCTTGCGCCGCGCGTCGTGGCCGTCCCAGCCCGGCCGATAATCCACCGCCATGCCCAGCAGCGAAGGCAGTGCCTTCTCTGCCGCTGCGTGGGTCAGCATTACCCGATGGCCGCGCGCTCCCGCCGGCGCTTTGTCGCTGGCTGCATTCACCATCGTCAACACCCCATCAAACGGCACCCGGTTTGGGTGTCCGTCCACATGGGGAATCTTTACCGCCATCGCTTCCAGTCTCATGCGCTCTCCGCTCATTCTTAGCCACTAGCCATTAGCTTCTAGCTGCTAGCTTATGGTTTCTAACTATCAGCTTTATCGTGCAGTTCACTGGCTCCAAGGTTTCGCATGATGAACAGGAAACTAACGAAAAGAGAAGCTAGGCTTCGCATATCTCCTGACCTTTTTGCTGTTTACCAAGCCAATCCGCCGCTCGAAGAGCTAATAGCTAAAGGCTAGTAGCTAGAAGCTCGTTCTTTGCCCCTTCGCCCGTCAACTGCACCGCCCCACCCTGCCCTAGCGGCCCCAACCCTCGCATCGCCCGCACCTCGCTCACCGTCAAAACACCGGCCTGCAGCAGTTGCACCTGCACCGCCAGTTCTGTCTCCTCGTCCCTCGCGTTCAGTTCGTTGAAGACAAACTCAAACTCCCGCCAGCCAATGCACTTGCCGAATAGGTCGCGAGTAATATGTCCCGCCAGCAGCATCGCCAGCGGCGAAATCGCTCCGCGGAAAGCCTCATTGGTCATTTCTGTTGCAGTCGATTGATTGACATCTGCCTCCAATCCCAGCATCAGCGGCGGCAATCCAAACGCATTGGCCACCATCCGGATCAGAAACTCCTGCCAGGCCAGACGCATATCCGCATCCGTCCCCTGCGCAAACCGCAGCACCTCCGGCTTCTGCTCGGTCGATATCAGCGGCACTCGCCCCGTTCCCTCTATCTCGTCCTGCCACCAGCGAATCAGCCGGTCATGCTGCGTGGGAGTTGCCTCGTTTAACCACAGCGCATATTGCGCCACGGTGTTGGCCGCGAGCTTCCCGGCAAAACGATGCGCACTCAGAAACTGATTTACGGTTTCAAACGCTACTTCCAGCGGCCCCAATCCAAAGGGCGTAAAGCTGCGCGGATTCATGCGCACGTACATCAGTTGGTCGTCGCGCAACTCCACCGCGCTCGATTCCAATTGCCCCGGCAACGCCTGCGCATACCTCGGCGACTCCGGCTGCCCATCCCACCGCGGATTAACGCGGATTGACGCGCCGTCCACGGCCCACAACATCGCCGGCCGTTCTCCGTCGCCGGTCGGCTCCATCTCAATGGCCCCGTATCCGCCCGTCAGCGCATCTTCAATCACCTGTTCAATCAACGTCCGGAAACTATCGGCGGCATTCGGCTCTTCCAGCGTCCTGCGCAGCGCGCGCAGCTTCCGTTCCGTGAACGCCAGATCCCCCGGCTTCACTCCGCGTCGCACTCGAACCTGCCAATCCATGGCCGCAATCCGGTCCTTGATTACGTTGATAGCCCGGCGCACCACGGGCGTCTCCGCAAACCGGCGCAGATTCATCGGTGTCGGTTTGGGCAGGAGATGTCCCGGAAATTGCACCGGGCTCAGGATCGCGGGAAGCGCCAGCGTCATTCGCGCCGCCTCCGCATCGGCAGCTCCCGCCGCTATCTCCGCCCTCCGGCTGCTCCCCGTCGCTTGCCGCCAGATCGCTTGTAACTGCTCTCCTACTTTCACGCGCACCTTCCTTCTTGTCAGCCTCTAGCTACTAGCAAGAGTTAGAAGCCATCGTTCGACCTCGCAACTCTCCATCCCAAAAACAAAAAAGGCATAGCCCATAAAAGGCCATGCCTCACATTTTCAGCTTCCAGCTACTAGCTTCTAGCTCCGAACTGTTCAACCACAAAATCGATCCTACAACAAACTCCAGAAACTATCTGCAAACTTTCAGCAAGAATCTTACGGGCACTTAGCTAGCAGCTAGAAGCTGCCTCTTTACACCCGCAGTTCCCGCCTTGCCGTCTCCGCAACCCGGCCCAGATCCGAGGTCGTCAGCACCCTTATCTGGTGCTCTTCCATCGTCTCCACGCCAAACCGGTACATCTCCAGCCTTTCCGGCTCTTCGTCGGTCGCTCCCAGTTTTGCCGCGGGCTCAATCACCGCGGTCAGCTCCAGACTGGCCTTCTCCACGCGCTCCACACCGGCCCTCAGTCCCGCCGAAGAAAAAGCCAGCACCTTGGCCATTTCCACGCCCGGTTCCAGGCTCACCGCATGAAACATGCGGATCACCCCATTCGGCCTGTATCCCACGTCAATCCGCAGCGGATCTCCCGGCCGCGTATACTCCGAGGCCGCAATCTTTTTCCTCAACAGCTCCCACACTCCGGCCCGCTCGAACTCCGTCCGCATCTTCGCCTGAATGCCTGCGCGTCCGCTCAGCCGTTGCACGCGCTCCCTGGCTGGCGGCTCCACGTAAAGCCGCATCAACTCCTCCATCCCCGCCGGAAGACTCTCCGCCAGATACGCCTTCGGCTCGGTCATCTGCACGCTCAGTGAGAGCGCTTCAGAGAGCAGCCGCATCAGATTTCCATCCGGCTCAGCCTCAAAGCGCACGCGAAGTTCGCTTTCCATCCCCTCCAGCAATCCGGTATCGGCCTCCGGGTCCAGGCAGCGCACGCGGCGCCAATCGCGAGTGAACCGCACCTGAGCCGGCGCTTCGCTGCCTTGCTCGCGCAGAATCACCCCGATATGCACGTACTCGTTCCTTACCGCATCCGGCACATACCGGAGCAGTCGAAACTCGCACGCTCGCCTCTCGTTTCCGCTACTCATCGTTCTGACGAAGCCCTCAGCTTCTAGCCACTAGCTTTTAGCCATTAGCCATTAGCTCTTAGCGAGCCATCCCAGCCTGTGCCTTCCACAAGCCAATATGCTGGCCCTGAGCGCACACCGCAAGCTAAAAGCTGCCCTACATCACTCTTCCCGCAATGCTAGACCCCCACCGGCCCTCTTTCCAACCATCTTCCCCCACATTTTTTCCCATCCCCACCCATTTTGGAAATGGCCCCCTATCCGACCGCCCGAATCCTTCAATCGCCTCCCGAATCCTGCTTCTCCGCGCCAGCAGTTTCTCCACCAGTGCTTCCATATCGCTCAGGTCGCCGCCATACCATTCCGGGGGAATCTCACTGGCCGCCGCCCACACCGTCTCTGCCGCCATCGTCTCCAGCCGCGTTAGCCACGGCTCAAAGGATTCCCAGCCTCTGATCTCCCGGTACACATCGTTGCGGTAGTAAACCCCCCGCAGCGGAAGATCCTCAAACCGCCACTCACCCGCGTGGAAGCAATATCCGTAGTCGATAAACACCGCCCGATAACGTTTCTCCCTTTGCTTGCGCGCAAACACCGCCTGCCGCCCGTTCGCGTTTCCCGTCCATTTGTCCAGCGCCAGGATGCCGGCGAACTCGCCCAGGTTCCTCACTTCGGCCATCTGCTCCTCAGGCAGGAAATCCACTACCTGCCCCGGCATCAGACCGCCCACAAATCTCGAACCGAATTGCAGCCCGGCCTTGCAGCGCACGCGTGTTTTGCCCAGGTCAATCTCCAGCTCGGGCGTATTCTCCACCAGCCAGCTCGAAACCTCCACTAACGCCGCTTCCGGCGCCGTCAGTCCCGCCGCCGACGCCAGTTTCGAGGCCAGAAACTCATTGGCCAGCACCCGCATGTGCTGCGGGTTGTTCTGGAATTTCACCACGTATACGTGGCCGTCCGCGCCCAGCATCAACTGGCCTTGCGCGCCGCCCCGCATCCGCCGGATATGCTGCACCGCCAGAACCGCCAAGCCCGTTCCCTCGCCTCGTCTGAATCCTTAATCGAATTCTAAGCGTTGACGGTGAACAGTGAACAGTGGTCAGTGGTCAGTGGTCAGTGGTCAGTGCTCAAATGAATTGTTCGCGCCATTTTCGGGATGTCAGACATTTCTTAGGAAGAACAACTGTCTCGCGCTTTCGAACAGAAACTGATCACTGTGCACTGTTCACTGTCCACTAGCTTTTCCCCACCAACTCCGACCTCGCCGCCAGCCCAATCGCCATCGCCATCACCCGGTCGTCATGCGTCCCCGGCCGCGCTCCGGACCCACCATTCGGCAAACGCACGAAACTCCGGCATTCGGCCAGCAGCTTCCGGCTCTGAAAGCACTCCGGCCGTTCCACCAATCCCGCATCCAGCCGTCCCAGCGCCGCCGGCCTGCTCATCGACGTAGTCAGCCAACCCGCCTGCCCGGACTGCCGATAAATTCTCCCGTAGGCGCACGCCGTCTCAATCAGCGCCAGCACTCCACTGCCGTGATTGTTTCTCTCCACCACCAGCCACGCATTGTTATACTCAGCAGCCAGCCCCGTCACAAACCGCGCCAGCTCCAGTCCGCCCACATGCCCGGCAAACTCCGCGCACTGCAACCCCGTCTCCAACTCCAACACCTGCGCCGCCGAATAGTCGCCCTCGCTCCCTCCGCCCGCCGGGTCCACCGCCACCAGGTACGCCTTGCCTTTGATGGGCGGCAGCCATATCTCCAGATCTCCATTCTTCCGTTGTTCTATCGGCTCCGCCATCGTCGCCAATCGCTTCTCAATCGCGTCCAGCTCAAAGACTGAATCCCCGCTGGCCAAAAAGCAGGCATCGCAGTCTTCCGCATACTCCTGCCGCGCCAGCCCCCGAAAATCCGCCCTTATCTGCCGCCGATAACCAATCTGTTCCAGATCCAGGTCGCGGTGCGCCATCAGATCCCGCTCTTCGAACGTCAAACTGGCCTCATCCACCGCCCGCGTCCGGTAGTGCCGCTCCATCCACCACGGGAAGAAGTGTCGCACCATCCCCGTCTCCAAAGCCTTCTGCCACTCCTGGTGAAAGCAGCCCCCCACTCCATCCGGCGTCGACTCCAGAATCAACTCCGCCCCAGGCGCCATTGCCGCCCGCAGCCCCGCCAGCGTCTCCGCCGGGTCTCCCGGCCAGCGCGCCAGCTCCGAGCAATGCAGATTCTGCACCGTCAATCCGCGGCCCGCGTTCCTGTCCCCCGCCGACACCACCCTGTATTGCGCGTCCATCTCTGGGAACACAATCTGCCGCACATTGGCTCGCGAGGTCCACAATGGCCCCTCGCGCAATCTCTCCGGCAGGCAATCCACAAACCGGTGAACGATCCTGAATATCTCCTCGGCCGCTTCCTGCGAATGTGCGACCTCCAACGTCAGCGTTCCCGGCTTTGTAATCGTCTTCAGAAAGAATCGTGCTGCCGCCCAGGTCGTCAACCCCATCTGCCGCGCCTTCAAGACGATATTCCGCTCGCCTCGCCGCCGCTCAAACATCAGTTGCGCCTTGTTTGGCTTCAGCGGCGCCGTCCTGCCCTCCCGCGTCCTCACCTGCAAGAGTTCTTTGGCCAGTTGCATCATCACTGTCCGTCCCCGCAGACTCGCCGGATGCTGGTCCAGAATCCCTCCGAACCGCTCCAGATCTTTTTTGCTCAGCTTCTCCGGGCACAAGCACAACTCCTCTACAACTGCGGCCCGACCTTCTTCCGTTTCCGCCACGGAACCCCCATCTCAACTGGGTAAGCAAATCGACTCAGTCAGTCCAGCTGGCACGCGGCCACTCAATCCTGAGCTTGCTCCTCGCGTAGCCTTCGGCTGATCCATCAGGCACTGGAGTGCCGTCAACTGCGCTACTGCAAGCGCGTGATCACCACGTCTGCAAGATATGAGCCGCCTGTTCCATAATTGACGTAGTAGGCCCAGGTCGCGCCCGAGATGCCATGAAACGCTGCTGTCAGGGTCGAGTTCGCTCCCGCCGATGTGGCCGACACACTTGATCCCACCGCGGAGGTGTTGACGCCGCTTACTGAGTGAACGTTCGCGCCAACCTGGATACTTCCCGATGTGGCGGCGCTTGCAACGGTTGCCGTCACCGCTATTTGATAAGTTCCATTGGTGGCTGTCGGAGTAAAGACCGCCGTGCTGGCGATTGTCGCGGTTTGCCCCGTCAGACTCGTCGCATAGACAGTGCAGGGCAAATGGTCATAGCCGTCCAGGCACCCAAGAGTGTTTGACGCGGCTGTAATCTGGCCGCTCGAATTGGTCGCAAGCGCTTTGGTCGATACCGGAAGCGCACCCCCGTTTATCTTCGTCACGGTCGTTCCGCTTTGGGTTCCGGTTACATCCCCCGTAAGCGAGCCGGTAAAACTCGTGGCAGTGGTCGCGGTGGTTGCCGTTGTCGCGGCGCTTGCCGTCGCGGCATTTCCCGTAAAGCTCGTGCCGTGAATGTTCGGCGGCAGATAAACGTCCGTGACGCTGGCGTTGCCGATGGTAGCCGTGTTACTTCCGTTGCCTTGAGCACTCGCACCGATGACTATTTCGTTCGTATCGCCATTTGCTTTAGCCTTCGCCTGATAGCCCTCATAGAGACTGTAAGTTGATGTCTGGTTCGGCGAATTCCCGGCGATGAACGTTCCGGCCTGATACCCGTTGGCAGTGTTCTGACTTCCACTGGTCAAATTAAGTAGAGAGTTGACACCGTGAGCCGAGTTATAGCTACACGCCGTGCATTGCTGTAAAGAGCCTGCGCCGGAAGCGTCGTTATAAGAGCCGGTGGTCAAGTTCATCAGGTCACTGAGACCGTCGGTGTTGTTTTGGGTGCCGGTCGCTGTCGCCGGTGGTATGCCGCCCACATACGCATTGGTTGAACCATAAACCGTGCCCGCGAATTGGATAGCCGGCGCAGAGAACGACTGCGAGAACATTCCAGAAGATGCGCTGACTGAGTTCAGGGTCACACTGCCTGCCAGATAGCTGTAACCGTTATAGTCGTTGGGCTGGCCGGTAAGATTTTCGAGTGATGTCAGGCCGGTTGGAATCGTACCTTGCGGGCCAGCGCCGATATGATCGAGTGCACCGCTGGAAACGACGATTTGGTGATAATCGCCCGCCGCTTGGGTGCCGTTGTATGTATCGCCAACAAGAACAGCGGACGCAGACAGCGGTATGAAGTAATCACTGCTTCCCGCATAGTTTCCATTCCAATAATGCATCGTGCCTGAGATGAACGGATGCGCGTTGGGTCCCAATTGGAAGCCGAATCCGCCTGGAGAGTCCATGTTGGTTCCAAACCATGTGTTTTTCCCGTTTTCGATGATATTAGCCGGTGCGCCGCAGCAAGGGTGCGCGCCCACAAACGTATCCCCGCCTCCGCTCGAAAGAATAGGCGTAATCTTTCCCCCCGAGGCTTGCAGGTTTGTCGCCGTGCTATCGGTCCAATTGGCAAAGTAAATGCCATAGTTGGTGTTCGCGCCGGCGTCGTACGCCAAGGCTTCGACTGTTCCCACGCAACCACTGAAGCCGGAAGCTGAAACAGCCGTGATCGCACCCGAGACGACGGTCGGCGTTAGCGTGCCCATGCTCGTGCATGGCGTAGATCCTGCACCATAGCCTTGCAGCCAGGCTATCGTCCCTGCCGCCGAATATCCTGTCCCCCCTCCCGTGACGCTGACTGTCGGTACGCCGCTGCTTAGAGACACCGAGAGAGAAGCCCCGGAGCCCAACGAGCTGAACATTTGGTTCGCTACTCCAACGTCGCTGAGAAAGGTTTGGAACGCCCAGCCCAATGATGAGTTAGAGTTTCCTATCTGCACAACGTGAGACGTGGCTGTTCCGTCCCCGGAAGCATCACCGAACGAGACATGATCAATGGAAGACGAATAAGTATTGCCGGTCAGATCGAGCGCGGATGAGGCCAGATACGCCGCATCGACGCTGAAATCTGCGAAATGGAACGCCGCCGAACCGCTTGACGTTGTTGACGGTTGCCAGATGGCAGCTTGAGATAAAGTTCCGGTCGTCCCGGTCGGAAGAGCCGTTCGATTGATCCTGCAGCTAAGCGTCATGTTTGACAGGTTCTTGGCCACGCCACGAATGCTTAACCCTGGTCCCCAAGTCTCGGTTGGCAATATCCATCCCTGACCGTTATTGCAGAATTTCCATGGATACGGTCCAAGATCGAGAACCGCGCCCGTGCTATTCGCTGCCATGTACGCGACCGCGGCACTAAAGGCAAGATCAGCCGCTGTCACCGTGCTCGTGGCTGCGGAAGTGTACGTGGTGGGAGAAAAGACGCCGTTGACGTTACCCATCACAGCACCAGCCTCGACGGTTCCCGGAAATATCACCGTCTGAGATGATCCTGTTCCGCTGACTGTGGCGCCGGGGATGATCGTTGAGAGAGTTGCCCCTGTGCCGGTGCCGCAGGCCGTCCCCGTGTTGCTGATGTATCCCGAGTTATCTACCTGCAGGCAGTTGTGACCACTGCTCGCCGCCAGCCCCGGAAATTGGATTGCCGTTGTTCCCGTAAAGCTCGCGTAGAGCGTGCTGCTGTTACCCCCATAGACCTTGAACCCCGTTCCCGCTCCGGTCTCATAATTGATGCGCACCACCCCGGTCGAGTTTGAGGCATTCACGTAAGTGTCGCCGCTGTTGGTGCTCTGGTAAGCCATGAAGCTGTCTAGCCCGCCCGTTGCCGAGTTCAGCGCCCAGTCATTGGTCGCATTCTTCACCATGTACCACTGGCTGTTTCCGTTCCAGTCGTTGTAGATGAGAGATTCTTTTTGGCTAGCCGTTGCGCCCGCCTGAAGAATGTAATCGATCTCCGCATTCCCCTGGTTCTTTACCGTAGCTGACCCTGCAAGCGTTGAAGCTCCTCCCACTTGCAAGCTCCCATTGAACTGAGCATTCCCCGCGCTGCTGATGGTCGCCACCGTGCTCTCGTTCGCGCCGCCCGACCCGATCACCACCCCGCCGGTCCCCGCGTTGGTTGACCCATTCAGTACCACCGCCCCCGTCCCGGCCGCATTGATCGCTGTTTGGTTGTTGGTGCTCAACTGCCCGCTGTTATATTGCCCAATCGACAGCCGGTTTACGTTGTTCAGCAGATCGTCGATTTGATAAAACTGCTCGCCGGCCGTCGCATCTGAGTATCCTTCGAGCCACCGGTATCCATAATCTGTCTGAATCTCGTTCAATAACCCGCGTTCGTTTCCTGCCCCGATTCCAAGCCGATAGTGATTGGTGAGCGTTGCATCCGCTTGGCTTCCGTACCAATCGCCATTCAAAGCGTTGAAGCTCCGGTGAAACGTATCCAGAAAGCTGTTGCGCGTTCCGTTGTCGGTCAACTGTCCCGTAAACATCGTTCCGCCCGTTATCCAACTGTTGTAAGAGCTGCCCGCGTCCGCCACAATCTGGTTAGTCGAGTTTTCGTTTCTCAGACCAACAATGGTGTTATTCTGCGCGTTCGCTCCCAGGTGCAATGCCGTCGCACATCCCTCAATGTCTCCGCCCGTAAACGTATTTCCATCGCCCTGTTGCAGGTTGATTCCGTAACTCCAGCTGATCGGGCTTCCCCCGCTCGTTGGGCAGTCGATGTGCAACCGCAAAAACGTGCTCGCGTTCATCCAGTCCGTCGTCGCGGGATTCGATATTTGATGGCCAATTGCATTCACCGCCGTCTGGAACCCACCGAATTCGACGTCGAGAAATGTTCCGCCTGTGTAATTTCCGGTTCCGTCCAGCGTCATGCCTGTCTGGTTCGAATTGCCCAGAAAGTACAGGCTTTCAAGATCCATCTCCTGCGTGCGATAAGCCGTCAGCCCTTGCGCGCTTGCGCTCGTCGACGAAGTTATATTGATTGCGACATTGTCCAAGCGGAAGCCCTGAGTGTCGGCGGCATAAGTCGGATCGCCCACTTGCACCAATGCCGCTGATCCTGAATACAGAAACACCGTCCCGCCCTGGCTCCCGCTTGCCGTGCTCGTCCCGCGCGATGCGCACCCGTGCAGCGACACATTCCTCGTTCCCGCCGCCACAATGATTTGGTTGCCCGTCGAAATCGTGGCGCACGGCAGCAGAACCGTCGCGTTGCCCGTTGAAATAGTCAGATTCGATCCCATGGCCAGCGTTCCGGTGAAATTACGCGCATCGCACGTTCCGCCATTCGTCTGGCTCAGCCCGCTCAAACACGCGCCCAGCTTCGCTCCAAAATCCGCACCCGCAAACTGGTCCACCTGGTAGAGCGCCCCGAGTTGCACGCTCGTCAATGGCCCTGTCATCGTTGCGCCTGTCAATGGCACAGCTAAGGCGGATTGTTCGTCCACATAATGTTTATCCGCCGCCTGCATCGGCTGTGTCGGATCGCAACAAAGCGTCAGCGGCCCGATCATCGTTCCGCCCGATGCCGTCAACAGACTTTCCGAAAGCCCCGCAATCGCCTGATCCACATACGCCTTGTTCACCGCCTGCACAGCCTGCGTCGCTGGCATCAATTGCGCTTGCACCTGCCCCAGGGCAGCCTGCGCTCCGGCTGGAACCACCCAATATTGGGTGTTGGTCGAGCCGTCGCTCATGTAGTAGACCGCCGTGTAATACAACCCCGCCGGAGACGCACCAACATTGGCCGCCAGGTTCACGCTCACAAATCCGTCCGGCGCTATCGGCACAGTCGTACTATCGGCCGCCACTAGCTGGCCACTTGCCGTGGTAAACGTTGGCCAGCTCACCACCAGTGTCCCTGTGCCAGGCTGACCGTTCGCCAGATACACCGTCCCTTGAACAGTCGTTGTGCTTATCGCCTGTGCGCCTGCCGTCGTTCCCGGCAATATGCCCATCACGCACACCACTAACGACAACAATCCCATCCATCTGCCGGCGCCGAACCACTTATGATTTGTGAACTTCATCTCTCTCTCTTCTTTCTTCCTGGAATCACTCCAAAGAGTCATTCGCCTATTCGCAGACTCTCCGGGTGCCCCACCCTCGGCGCGTCTTTGTTTTTGCGCCTAAGGTGGGAAACCACGAATCTCAATTCGCCTTCGCTAACTTGTCGGGTGCCCCATCCATTTCGCGTTTTTGCGAAATGGATGGGAATCGAAGATGCCCATTCTTGCGCTCGCTAACTCGCCATCTCTGCGAAGCGGAGGCCAACTTGCCGCCCTTGTTGGCTTCTGTTGCTGATCAATGTGGCTGAAATGGCTACTCGTCGCTTCGACGCCTATTCGTCTTCCGGCTCGGGTTCAGGGCCGTCCCACTGCTCTTCCGCAGCCAGCTTGTCGGCATAACTGCAAAGCTGCTCCATCACCACCTCGTCTTCGCAATCGATTTGCCCATCTGCAAGCGCAAGCAGCAGCTTGACGCACGTCGCGTTGCCTTTCTTTGCATTTTCGGCCAGAGCATCCGTTATAACTTTGCTGTGGTCTTCCAGAGCCTTGTCCGCCGCCACTGACATCTTTGCTGTTCCGGGGCTCACTTTTTTCTTTTCAAACCCCGTCCCCGACGATTTCTTTCGCACCGTCGCTCTCCGTATTCCCAACACCATCTGTCCGCCAATCCCGTCCCACCATTTCGTTGCCGCGCACACTTCTCCGCAGAAACGGGTGACTCCTCTTGGGAACTCCCCTGAATCTTCCGAATTCGTTTCGTCGCGAATCGCGAAGGCTTAGCAGCTTCGTCTTTCTCTGAAAGCCACGCCGCCTCTCTCCTGCGCCCCATTCCTCTTTATTGCCTGTTGAGTGCTCTTAGCTTAACCAATCACACCGTAATTTCCTGCAATCTAAAAACAACCCATCTTCTCCTTTCCTTTCAAAGAGTTAGCCTCTCATGCCTCTCCTTGAATCTTTGACATGAAACCCGATAAGGAACCAGCACTGCCCAAGAATCCGCATCACACGCAGCCCCGCGCCAAATGTTCTACGATATTTCGGTGACCTCTCCTGTCCACCACGCTCCCACTCTGCTCGTTCACGGAGGCGCGTGGGCTATTCCAGCTGACGCGGCTTCCGCCCATCAGGCCGGTGTTCGCAACGCGCTTGAAATTGGCTATGCAGTTCTTTCTCGCGGCGGATCTTCCATCGATGCGGTCGAAGCTGCCGTCACCGTTCTCGAAGATGACCCCACCTTCGACGCGGGCCGCGGCAGCTTTCTTACCTCTGACGGAACCGTCCAGCTCGACGCACTTCTCATGGACGGTGGCCGCATGAAGGCTGGCGGCGTGGCTTGTGTCGAGCGACTTCGCAACCCCATTCAGGCCGCCCGCCTCGTCCTCGAACACAGCCAGCACGTCTATTTCGTTGGAGTCGGCGCCGAGCAGTTTGCCCAGGCCCATGGCATGGCCCTCATCGACAACGCCGAACTAGTTCTCGACCGCGAGCGTGAACGCCTTGTCCACGCTAAGGTCCGCGAATCTGCCGGTCTGGGTGACGACACATTCTCCGGCACGGATTCACCGCTCCATCCGGTCCTTCACGACGACAAAAGCCCAGAGACAGCCGTAAAAGGGTCAGAGGCGGCAGGAACAGAGTCGGAGACGTCAGTTACGAGGAAGGGTACGGGCTTCAGCCCGTACATTCAGCCGAAGAAAGAGGAGAGGGCTTTAGCCCCTGATGGAAAATCCACCTTCCCAGGCTTTGACTCGCACGACACCGTTGGCGCCGTCGCTCTCGATGCCCATGGCAACCTCTCCGCCGCCACTTCCACCGGTGGCACCCTCAACAAAACTCCTGGCCGCGTTGGCGACTCCTCCCTCATCGGTTGCGGCTGCTATGCAGACAATCTCTCCGCCGCCGTCTCTCTCACCGGCTGGGGCGAGCCCATCATGAAGCTCGTCCTCGGCAAGTGGGCCACCGACCGCGTCGCCAGCGGAACCGCGCCGGAAATCGCCGCTCGCGAAGCCATCTCTTATCTCTTCAACCGTCTCGGCGGCCACGGCGGCATCATCCTCCTCGGTCCCGACGGCCGCTTCGGCTTCGCCCACAACACCCCCGCCATGGCCTGGGGCCTAGCCACCCCCGCTGGTCTTCAAACCGGTCTAACAATCTAGAAAGAATCGGACGCACTGTAATGAACTATCCTGAATGAGATGTCAGATCATTTTCTTTCAGTAATAACCGCCTGGGCTACCTCAATTGCCGCTCTAGCGGCAGCGACGGCGGTTTGGGTAAGTTGGCGCGGCATTATAAAGCAGAACGAACAAGCTAAGGTCTCTCGCGAGGACTTCAAGCTGTCGCTCGCTGCTGATCTGTCTATGAAGCTAGATGACAGATTTAACCCCGAAGACTTTAGTCAGGCCCGCTCAGATGCAGCGCGAGCACTTTTGTCTAATCAGAACCTGGTTGACGCCGAAAATGTATTCGATTTCTTCGAGACCGTGGGGCTACTTGTCCGCACAGGAGCTCTCACGAACGAGCTAGCCTACAACTTCTTCTTTCATTGGATCAACCTTTATTGGGTGGCTGGGCAAAGCCACATTGAAGAAAAACGCAAAGTCTCAAGGACGTTATGGCAGGATTTTGAATACGTGTACAAAGAGGTCCGAGAAATCGAAACAAAGAAAGACCCAAACTCGGAAGACCTTCGTCTCGCAGAACAGCCTGAGCGATTGGAGGTTCTTCTGAGAGAAGAGACCGCGGAGAAGGAGAACTCGCCCCACCCCCTGCAATAATCTTCCTATGCTTGTCCTCGCCTCAGCTTCGCCTCGTCGCCGCAAACTCCTCACCCAGGCCGGCTTCTCCTTCGAGGTCCATCCCGCTCACATCTCCGAGGATCCCAACCCTAACGAAGACCCCATCGCCTACGTCACCCGCCTCGCCCGCGAAAAAGCTCAAGCCGTCTACAACGAAATCATGGGTGTCCCAGGTCCGGATTTTCGGACCTGCGAATCCGCGAACTCTCACGCGATACAAGCGCCGTTGAAGGGTACGGGCTTCAGCCCGTACATTCAGGTTGTTCAAGATCCTGGGGCTTTAGCCCCTGAGAAGAGCCCTTCAGATTCCCTAAATCTGGGTGCCCCATCCATTTCGCGCTCTTTGCGAAATGGGTGGGAAAGCACAAATCTTGACCCTCAGTCCTTAGTCGTCCTCGGCGCCGATACCACGGTAACCCTCGACAACCAAATCCTCGGCAAGCCTGAAAACCCAGCCGACGCCGCCCGCATGCTCCGTTTTCTCTCCGGCCGCACTCATCGCGTCATTACCGGCGTCGCAGTCGTCACCGCCGCACACACTGAAGTCGCCTCCGAATCCACCTCCGTCCAATTCCTCACCCTCTCCGACGAACAAATCACCGCCTACATCGCCACCGACGAACCCATGGACAAGGCCGGCGCCTACGCCATCCAGGGCCGCGCCGCCCGTTGGATTCCCCGCATTGAAGGCGACTATTTCAACGTCGTCGGCCTTCCCATCTCACTCGTATCCCGCCTCCTCGAGTCGCTTCCGCAGATGACACGCTAACCTGCTATCCCCTCCCCGATTACCCCAACCCCTCCCGTCCCAAAAAATACCCGTTCAAACAACTTTTTTCTCGCAACTGGAATCCTTCACCCGCGCCCCGAATCAAAATAGTGCAATTTATCCCCTTTTTACGGAGATTTCGCATGACCTTATCCTCTATTGAAGTCAATGACTTGAAGCACGTTTCCGCAGTAGACGGCGTGCTGCCCGCCATACTTGCCCGCTGGAGCCCTCGCTCCTTTGCCGATCGCGATGTCGCGCCCGCCGACCTGCACAAAGTCTTTGAGGCCGCCCGCTGGGCCGCTTCTTCCTATAACGAGCAGCCTTGGCGTTTTATTGTCGGCCTGCGTAACTCATTGACCTATAAGAAAATATTCTCCACGCTCATCGGCTTCAACCAGAGCTGGGCAGGTGCGGCGCCGGTCCTGATTCTCGGCGTAGCGAAAACCAAATTCAGCCACAACGAAGCCGACAATCGCGTGGCTCTATATGATTTGGGCGCTGCCGCCTCCTATCTCACACTGCAAGCCGCCGCTCTCGGCCTCTCCACTCACCAGATGGCTGGCTTTGATCCGGCCGCTGCTCGCCAGGCCTTTGAAATCCCGGAGGATTACGCAATCGGGGCCGTCATCGCCCTCGGCTATCAGGGAGAACCCTCCGCCTTGCCCCACCCGGACATGATCGCTCAGGAGACCGCCCCTCGCGCGCGTAAGCCATTGAGCGAGTTTGTCTTATCGTCTTGGGAAACACCCGCCAATCTCGGCTGATGTCACTTGCTTTAAAGTAGAGCCGGGGGAATGATCTTGACCAGTACGCGTTTATCCCGGAAGCAGCCCATCCGCCGCGTCAGCCATCGCAGCACCCCGTCGCGGCCCAGAAGGCTTGGCTGGCGTGGCCGATTGGTTCTCTTCTCTATCTTGTTGATTCTCGCATTCCTCGGGTGCGGGGTAGCTGCCCGGTTGCTGGCGCCCACCTCCAACACCTCGCTCGCACGCTTTGACGCTATCGTCGTGCTGGGCACGCCGGCCGACAGCGACGGCAACCCTACTCCCGTGCAGTTGGATCGCGTAACCGAGGGGGTACGCGAATATGAGCGTGGCGTCGCGCCCCGGCTGATTATGACCGGCGGAGCAGCGCACAACGGCTTTGTCGAAGCGCGCGTCATGGCGCGAACCGCCCACGCTCAGGGCATTCCAGAATCAGCCATTTTTGTCGAGCCTCAAGCCAGGGACACAATCCAGAACGCCTGCTATGCCGCACGGATCATGAAAGCTCACGGCTGGCGGTCGGCCGAGGTGGTTTCCAGCGCCAGCCACCTGCCGCGCGCCGGATATATCTTCAACGAGATGCCGATCCTGTGGCGCACTCACGCAGCTCCTTCCCTCGAGCCAGGTCCGTCCGTTTACTCATGGGCTGGCGCCTACGCTGAAACCGTGCTGACCGTGCGCTACCTGGTCTGGGCGCGCTGGAGAGAGACTTGCGTTCCATAAGTAGTCTGGTCCGCGTTGTCCCCTCCCGGTATCGTCCTGTAAGCTTAAGTACGATGCCTTTCTCAGTAAGATTTTCCGCCGCTCTTGCCGTCGTAGCCGCACTGGCTTTGTCTTTCGCACCCTCCACCCAGGCGCAGAGCACCGCCTCGCCCACGGCCGGCAACGGCACATACATCGCCAGCGATCCGCTGGCCAACGTGCGTTACGACAACCGTTACGATGTGTCCCTCGGCTTCGCCTATGACCATATGAAGGCCGGACCGATTGTGCTCCAGGGCGCGAATCTTGGCGGACTTGATCTCTCCGCTTCCTATTGGCTTTTCAAGCACTGGGGCGTCGAAGGCTCGGGCCGTTACTACCTTGGCACCAGCGGTGTGGGAAGCGTCGGTGGGAGCAACACTGGTCCGAATCTGCTCAAAGGGCCATTCGTCAGCGAGGAATTCTTCGTCGCAGGACCGGAATGGCTTGGTCCGCACAACAAGCACGGCGCGCTCAGCGCGCACGCCCTCTTCGGCGGAGCGCACTTCGATTCGCATGACTTTCCGCAGACCCCCCAATCGATCGGCTTCTACGCCAATCAGGTTGCCCCCGCGGCGATCATCGGTGGTCACATGGACCTGAACCGCTCGGCCCGCTGGGTCTTCCGCATCACGCCCGACGCGGTGTTCACTCACTACAGCACCAACGCCACGCCGAACGTTACTCAGACCGATGTCAACTTCGCCATCTCAATCGGCATCGAGTACAAATTCAAAAAGAAGCGATAGGAACTTGCTGGAAGCCGCCGAGCTTGTGTCAGGGCACAACTTTAGTTGTGCCGCAATGCCCCATAATCGACCGGGGCTTTTGGCATTGCCTGACGAATCTTACATGAATCCAGAATCTACAGGCTCTGTGTCAGGGCACGACTTTAGTCGTGCCGCAATGCCCCATCATCAACTCGGGCTTTAGCCCCTGAGGGATGATCTCTTTGGTTCAAGGCAGATTTCCAACTAGTATTTGAACCGCTTGCGCGTCGTTGATGCTTTTCGCCGCCGTCCCCAGACGCGTATCTTCCCAAAATGACGCTGCTCGCTCTTTATGCAACGGTGCCCTTGTCTTCTAGGCCGTCCTCTGCGATAAAGTGAGATTGGCTCTCGAAGTCGTTCGAAAGTGATGTCCCTTCCGGCAATCCTTGTAGACAAACTACCCTTGAGCGATATGCTGTATTGGTTAGCGGCGCTTTCCGCCTCGGTCGATAGCTCTTCGGGCGTGGAAGGCAACGAAGGTTGGGTTTTATGGACATGAGAGATACGCTCGGAGTATTGCTCGCGGGCGGCGCAGGAGAACGCCTCTTTCCCCTCACACGCGATCGCGCCAAACCCGCTGTGCCCTTCGGCGGTCATTACCGCATCATCGATATCACCCTCTCTAACTGCATCAACTCCGGCCTGCGCAAGGTCTTTATCTTGACGCAATACAAGGCTCTCTCCCTCAACCGTCACATCCGCGAGGGCTGGACCGGCATTGTCGCCCAGGAGTTGGGTGAGTTTTTTGAGCTGATGCCGCCCATGCAGCGCACCGGTTCTAACTGGTACATGGGGACCGCCGACGCCGTCTACCAGAACATCTACTCCATCGGCAGCGAACAGCCGAAGTACGTCATCATCCTCAGCGGCGACCACATCTACAAGATGGACTACAGCCGCATGTTGGAGTACCACAAGGAGACCAGGGCCGAGGTGACGCTGGCCACTCTGCCCATTCCTCCCGATGAAGTCAAGCAGTTCGGCGTAGTCGAGGTCGGCCAGAACGCTGAGATCAAGGGCTTCCAGGAGAAGCCCGCGTCCACCACCTTCCGTTCGCCGTTCAACCCCAACGCGGTGGATGCTTCCATGGGCATCTACATTTTCAATACAGAGATATTGCTGAAGGCGCTCATCGCCGACGCTGAAGACCCCGATTCAAAACACGACTTCGGCCACAACATTCTGCCCAATATGCTTGGCAAGAAGAAGATGATGGCCTACAGCTTTGTGGATGAGAACAAGCAGCAGGCGCTCTACTGGCGCGACGTCGGCACGCTCGACGCTTATTACGACGCCAATATGGACCTCTGCGCGGTTTCGCCCGTCTTCAATCTCTACGACAAGAACTGGCCCATGCGCACCCGTGTCCGCCAATATCCGCCCGCCAAGTTTGTCTTTGGCGAACCGGGCCGCTCCGGCATGGCAGTCAACTCCGTGATTACCGCCGGCGTCATCATCTCCGGCGCCACAGTCTCCAACTCCGTAGTCTCACAGGATGTGCGTGTCAACTCCTACTCCACCGTCGACGCCAGCATTGTCTTCTCTCACGTCAACATCGGCCGCCACTGCCGCATCCGCCGCGCCATCATCGACCGCCATGTACACATTCCCGAGGGCACCGTCATCGGTTACGACCCGGTCGAAGACAAGCGGCGCTACTTTGTCACTCCCTCCGGCCTTACCATCGTCACCCGCGACGCCTCGCTATTCGAAAACCCCGTCGATCCCGACTTCCAGTTGCGCTATTAGTGAATTTATAAGTGGTCCTTCGTTTTGAAAGTGCGCGGCTTTAGTCAATATCGGACGAATGTGCGTATAGGTAGGCATTGCGTCAGGGCACGACTTCAATCGTCCCGAAAAGAGGCGAAAAACAAAGGGCTTTGGATAGTGTCTCGTGCCGCAAAGGCCAACAAAGCGGTCCTTGAAGGGTACGGGTTTTAGCCCGTACATCGGCACAACAAAATCGAATGGGCTTTAGCCCCTGAGCTACATCACTCGCTGGCTTGAGGTCTGTTGTAAATCGAAGACTTCGGAGGGAGCCGGGGGCTTTAGCCCCCGGAAACAAGGCAGTTTCGCGCGGCCTTTAGGCCCGGGTCTCCCTCCGCCGGGTGCCCCATCCATTTCGCGTTGTCGGGATCCCCACGGACTCGGGGCCCCCAGCGAGCGGTCTTTGCTCGCTGGGGTGAAGGGACAGGTCTTCGTCCGTGGGGTGGCTGAGCGAAATGGGTGGGAATCCACAGATACTCGTTATGCCCCGAGCCTCCGCCGCAACAAAACGGCGCTGCCGAGAAAACCTACGGATTCGCGATGGTAAAGAACAAAGGTGTGTTCGTCGCGCTCACAGGGTTCCCGGGGGTCAAAGTGTTGAATCCTGCCACATAGATCTCGCTCCCGTTATCCGACACCAGAATCCCCGACGCCAGAAATCCAGCAGTCAACGCCGAGCTCGGTATGGGTGTCGCCGTATAGGGCGATGTCGCGCTGATCGATTGCAACGTCGTCACTCCCTTCGTCGTGTCCGCCGATGCCACGATGAACGCTCCGTGTGTCGGGTCCGGTGCAATCAGGTACGGATACGGATTTCCACTCGGGATCGTCACGGCTCCATTCGTCGCCCCCGCCCACGAGACGGTCGTCCCGCTGATGGTCAGCAAATCAAGCACGTGATCGTAAGAGGACAAGATCCCGACAGTTCCCGCTTCACTTCCTGATCCAATGATGCGCAGCGGCCATCCGCCTTGTGATCCGGGCAACGACTGATTGCCTATCGGAAACGCCGTTATATTACTGAGGGCCGCGGAAGTGCTCTCCTGCGTCAGCGCTGGCGTATTGCCGAAGAGTCGTACCTGCCTGTCCACTCCTGAGTAAACGACGATAGCATCCGTGCTATTCACGGTCGCCGCGTCTATCGCATAAGGAAAATCGCCTGCTGTGACCGTAGAAGGGACTCCGAGCCCATTGGCCGTTGAGATTTTGAACTGCCCAAGGTATCCCTGATTTCCCCCATTCGGCTCGGTCACGTAACCATAGCCGTTCCACGCCGCAATGCTCGCCAGTTCATCATTCGGGAAAGAACCGTTCGGCAGTATAAAGCCCGACGATGAATTGCCAGCATTTGAGTCAACTTGCTGAAGGTCTATATCCGAAAGCACGGTTCCAGTTCCGTTTGCCCCGCCGTCAACCGTAATGGCCCTATTGACCGTCACTAATGGGCCATACATCGGAAGAGCCCCCACATTCGCTCCAGATGAAAGCGAGAACTCCTGGATACCAAACCCTACCCCAGGGTTAAAGTAAGCCGTGGTGCTCGGGCTACTCGTGTTCTCCACCAGCTGCTGCTGATCCGTGGTTATCGCTATCCATGCCGTATTGCACACGGCACTTGTGCTCGCCGGGCAATTGAACTGCACGAAGGACGCAATTTCATAGATTTGAATAGTGACAGTGAAATAGCCAGCGGTGACATCAGCCGCTGTGACGGTGTAGGGTTTCGTCACTCCCATTTCGGTCCAGTCAATCACGTCGTCCGCTTGGATGTTAGTCGCACCGATCTGTACCGTTAAAGTACTTGACGGAATCTCCGCTTGCGATATGGCAGGATACTGCGGCGTGAGGGTGACGCTCCGCGCTGCCGTAATTGCAATGCCCTCCTGACCGGATTTGGTCCCATCTTCCGTCGAGGTCGCAGTGACGGTATCCATGCCGGAAGCTGGAGCGGTGGCAGGCGGAGTATAAACACCAGCGTCTGTGATCGTCCCATAAGTCGCCGACCAGGTCACAGTCGAACTAAAGCTCCCGGTTCCCTTCACTGTGGCAGAGCATTGGCTGGTCTCGGCAGTATGAGCCTGCAGGGTTGTCTGCGTGCACGAGACACTCACGGACGTAATCGTAGGTGCCGGCGTTATCGTGACGCTCGTCGGGCCCGATTTGGTTGCATCTTCCGTCGAGGTCGCGGTGACCGTCGCCGCGCCTGACGCCGGAGGGGTGGCGGGCGGAGTATAAACACCAGCGCCTGTGATCGTACCGTAATTCGCCGACCACGTCACAGCGGAACTGTAGCTCCCAGTTCCCATAACTGTGGCAGCGCATTGGCTGGTCTGGGTTGTGTTAGCCTCCACACTGTTGGGGCTACAGGACGCGCTGACTGAGGTAATGGTAGGTGGGGGTGGTGTGCCGCCTCCGCCTCCGCCACAACCGGCTGCACACAACATTCCAAGCAAAAACAGGGAGGGTACTGTCTTGAGACTCATGAAACCCCCTTCCAAATCGACGAACTCTCCGAAAGGAGCTTTTCTGGATAATTATCGTAACACGATTTACGCTCATCGGTAACTCGTTTCCAGAGTTACTTAACAAATTTTTCTCCATTGCCTCTATGCTGCGCACTCCAAATCCGGCTTACTTAAATGGTTCCTGATAAATGCTCGGCGCACCGCCCTCCAGCTACACTCTTGGTATGCCCGCCCTCGGCCTCAGCCCTCAGATGTCCTCCCTGCTTGCCCGTATGAGCGAGCTTGCCTCCGCTGCGCCATCACTCGATGATCTTGAGAAAGGCATAGTCGATGCTCTTGCCGGTCAACTCCCTTACTGCAACTGGACCGGTTTTTACATGCTCGACCCCTGCGATTCCCAGACCCTGGTTCTTGGCTACTTTGCTGGGGAGCCCACCCCCCACGTGCGCATCCCCGTCGCTCAAGGGATCTGCGGCGCTGCGGTTGCTTTGGGCCAAACGGTTGTCGTGGACGACGTGAACGCTGACCCACGCTATCTTTCCTGCTCCATCAAAACCAAATCCGAGATCGTTGTCCCCATCTACGCGAACGGCAAGATCGTTGGCGAGATTGACATCGATAGCCACACCCCAGCCGCCTTCACCGCCATCGACCGCAAATTCCTTGAAGAAGCGGCTCGCATTGTCGGCTCGTACATGGAAAAGCGCCCCATCACTTCCCCTTGTATTCCCTGAACAACTCTGGAAACTGCTGCTTGAGCGCCTCGATTTTGGGGCGGTCGCAGACCTGGATATAGGGGTTGCTGGGATTGTGGAGTGCGTAGTCCTGGTGGTAGCTTTCGGCGTCGTAGAAACCCTTCAGGGGCACAACCTGCGTCACAATCTGTCGAGGAAATACGCGGGCAGCGTCCAGTTGCGCGATGTAAGCGAGGCTGATTTTCTGCTGCTCCGGGCTGGTATAGAAGATGGCGGAGCGGTAGGAGGTGCCGACGTCCGGTCCTTGGCGGTTGAGCTGGGTCGGATCGTGTGCAACGGAAAAGAAAATGCGCAGTAGTTGTCCATATGTGATTTTTGACGGATCGTAAACCACGCGAACCGACTCCGCGTGCCCGGTCGTCTCCGTCGTGACCTGGTCGTAGGTGGCCGTACTGGCCGTTCCGCCAGCATAACCGGCCGTCGTCGCCAACACGCCTCTGACGCGCTCGAAAACCGATTGCGTACCCCAGAAGCACCCCCCGGCAAACACCGCGGTTTCCTTTCCTGAAGTTTGGGCCAGTTGAACGTCGTTTGCGGCTGCGGGGATAGGAGATCGGGTCGCGCCCTTTGCCCTCGAGTAAACGCCTATCGCAACGAAAACCACCACAAAAAGGATGATCAGGGAAATCAGTCTTGACATTAAACCTCCGGCGCCGGGGGAAAGGATAACTTAGGGCGTCATCATTGAGATGATTCCGGCACGAAAAGGTTACCGTACGATGAAGCGCTTCCTCTAGTGTCCGCCCGCGACCGTCCCTGTCAGCAGACTTCTATTTCGGTATCGCGAAACTCGGCTGCAGAAAACGCTTGAGCGTCGACCAAGGAATCGTCACCGGGCCGGCAGGATCCACATGAGCCGAAACCGAATAATCAGGGAATTCGATTGTAATGCCTTTTCCGTCTAATTGCCAGTTTCGCGAATCGAGAACGACCTTTGGCAGCTCCTTTTCCCAGTCGTCGTACAGACCGGCATTGGTTTGTTGCAGCTCCTTGGAACAGAGCGCCTCAATTGTTTTCTCCCAGCCTGAATCCTTCCGGAAGACATCCTCCGGGCGTAGTTCCCGCATTTCTTTGATCAGCCAATTGAATTCGATCTCGGAGCCACCTGGGTGCCCTGCGCTGTGGCCCATCCCATCGATACCGACGGAGGCCGTCACCAGTTCTTCGCTAACAAGGCCAACCGCCGCGTACACCTCGGAATCCCCGTCTGCTGCCCATTCCTCCAACCACTTGCCGGAAGGGCTACTCTCGCTCTCGGGCACAGCAGCCAGGCTCTGCGCAGCTACCTCAATGGCCTTGTTCCACGCTTTCCATTCGGCTGTGGCATTTGTCGACTGAGTCCAAGTGGCTTTCAATGTTCCATAGCCGTGGATTTCTTCAGACCCCGGACTCTCACCCGGGGAATCCGGCCAAGTCAGGTTGATCGACCGCGAGACGAAGGTAACGCCGCCTTGGCGCAGGATCGTGTGCTGCAATTCCTCTGTCCGCGACTGGTAATTTCTGAGCAGACACTCAGCGAGTGTTTCTCGGCGCTCCGATTCGCCGGCATTTTCGCCGGTAGGGCATTCGACCGCGATCCAGCGCAGCCACTGACGCTGGTCCTCGCGCAATTCCGTCGCAATCTCCCGCGGGACAGCAGCCAGAACATCTTTGTAGGCCGCAGCCATATTCTCGTCTGCTTGGCTCAACTTCGGCGAGGCGCAAATGGCCTTCTCCTGCGGCGTTTTCGCCTTGGCGCATTCGAAGCTGGCGGCCTGCGCCGCGCTGCTTGCCAAAAGCAATAGAACCAAACAGATCTTTCGCATCCGTTGTTCCTCCAAAGCCCGTTCCCTGTCTTTCTACCATGCGGGCCTCGCTCCTGAATAACCGACTGGGAACAAACTCAGAATTTCTTTCGTACTAGCGCTATATGCAATGCGTGGGTACATTAAGCTGGAGCGGGATAGGTTTGGCGTGGCCGGAAAAACGCCGCTGCGACCAGAGCCCGTCGCCTGGGACCGCGGCAAGAACCGAGCGGCGCGAAACGGAAGTCCTGCGTGCGGACATAGGTGCTCCCGGTCCGCGGCAGATTCCGGGCGGCAATGCCATTGCGAAAGGCCGTGTTCAGGCTGGTTCTGACTTCGCGTCCGCGACCCTTCCGAAGAACGGAGAGACAGCTTCTCTGGAGATCGATTGGTCCCAAATCGTCCGCCGCTGCCTTGACGGCGATTCCAGCGCGTGGGCTGAGCTGGTTCGCGCCCAGCATCGGCGTGTCTACGGGCTCTGCTACCGCTTCACGGGCAATCCCACCGACGCCGAAGACCTCACGCAAGACGTTTTTTTGAAGATTTACTCCAATCTGTCCAGCTTCGACACCGGGCGCGGCAGTCTGCACGTCTGGATTGCCGCCATGACCCGCAACCTGCTTGTGGACAACTTCCGGCGGACTAAGAACCTGCGCGCAACTTCTTCTTTGGACGATGGCTGGGAGTCTGCGGAAGAACTCAAACCGATTGACCGGCTTACGGCTCGCGGCGTTTCGCCCCACGAGTCGGCGGCCAAAAAGGAACTGGCAAAGATGGTGCAGGATGCCCTAGCGCGCGTATCCGTCGAGTTGCGCGAGGCCGTCATTCTGCGCGATTTACAAGACTTAGACTACAAAGAAATCGCTTGTGTACTCGATATTCCTGAAGGAACCGTCAAGTCACGTATCAGCAGAGGCCGCGCGGAACTTGCGAGGCTTCTGGAACGTAATAGACGGGAGGTGATGTGATGGCAGAGCGCACTTTCATTCCGAGTTCTCCGGCCTGCGGGCAATGGGAGACATTGTTGGCGGACGCGCTTGACGGGCTGTTGAAGCCCGAGGACGAGGTTACGTTTAACGCGCACAGAGCCGTCTGCCCGGCCTGCTCCGCACTTTACGAGGAGGCGCGCAAGGGCCGCGAATGGCTGGAGTTCCTTTCGCCTGAACCTGAGGTTCCGGACGGGCTGCTGGCTAGGATTCTAGCCGTGACCGGTCCGGGACAGGCACAGGACTTTGGGCTGGCAACCGCGGGCGGCAATGTTTTGCCGTTTCACCCCGCCTCCATTCCTACCCCGGCATGGCAGCGTCAAGGCATGGTTGCGCACTTGCGGCGTTTTGCTGAACCCCGCTTGATGTTGACAGCCGCAATGGCCTTCTTTTCCATCGCAATGACCCTCGGCCTGACAGGAGTCCGCTTTAGCAACTTGCGGCTCTCTGACCTGCGCCCCGGCTCATTTCCCAGCGAGGCCCGCTCATTCCTTGAGCGCAGGCTCACGATGGCTTCAACCCCCATCATCCGCTACTACGATCATTCGCGGCTGGTTTACGAGGTGCAGACAAGAATGCGTGAGCTGCGCCGGACTACCCAGAACCAAGGCGAAGGGCAAAGCGGTGACATCCGGCAGAAGCCGCAGGACGCGCCGTCCGGCGAATCCAACCAGGTGCCTGCGCACAAGGACGGAGGCTCTTTGGCAGACCCATCGCAGCAGCCTGGCAGTCCGGCTGCCGAACCGGCTTTCAACGATTCTGACTTTTTAGAAAGTTCCCTGGCATTTTTGCACAGGCCCGCGCAACTTGGCGGCTCCCCAAGCGAAACATGGGAAAGGAGCACAGTATGGACTGCGTAAATCACATTGGAATCAACGCGACGGCTTATTGCCAGAACTGCGGCAAAGCGCTCTGCGCCAGTTGCGTGCGGTCGTCGCCCGGAGGGCAGCTTCTCTGCGAACCCTGCGCGTCGGCATGGCAGGGCTATCAACAGCCATTTATTCCACCTCCTCCAGCTACCGGCCCAAACCCATCGGCTGCCGCCGTGTTGGGATTGATTCCCGGCGTCGGCGCCATGTACAACGGCCAGTTCTTCAAGGGCTTCATCCACGTGATCGTTTTCGCGGTGCTCATCAGCATCACCGACCACTACCCGATCTTTGGCCTGTTCATCGCCGCCTGGATCTTTTACCAGTCGTTTGAAGCGTTCCACACCGCCAAAGCTCTGCGCGATGGCCAGCCGGTGCCCGATCCCTTTGGATTGAACGAAGTGGGCAACTGGCTGAACCTGGGCTCACGGTCGCGCAATCCCGGCCAGCCCGGCCAGCCTCAGCCTCCGTCCGTGCCGGCAGCAGAGGGTTATCAACCCCAGTACGCGGAGCAGTATCCAGCCCCGTTCCCTCCTCCGCCGCCTCCACCTCCGCCTCCGCCTGGCTTTTTCGATCCCGCCGCGCCCCCTCCGCCCATTTTCTGGCGGCGCAAGGAGCCCATCGGCGCCATAGTTCTGATTGCTCTCGGCGTGATGTTCCTGCTCGGGCAGTTGGATGTCTTCCACGGCCGGTTTTTTGAGTTCGCGTGGCCGGTACTGCTCATAGCGCTCGGTGTCTGGCTCTTCGTTCGCCGTATGGGAGATTCACAAGGAGGCTCTAAATGAACCACTACATCATGATTCGCCGCCTGCGCGGTCCCGCAATTTTGTTGCTGATCGGCGGAGTTTGGCTGCTCCATTCGACGGGTGTAATTGACCGCCCCTGTCACTGGTTCTGGCCATTGCTTTTGATTCTTCTTGGCGTCCTCATGCTGGCTGAACGCATGGTCTTGGCAGGCGGGGGTGGCTATCCGCAGCCGCCATATCCGGGCCAACCCGGCACAGGCACGATTGACCCTCAATCGACAACCAGCGTTCCACCTCAACCTGAGCAGCCGGAAGCCCATCGTTCCACTAGCTGGCAGGATCCCGGGAACCATCCCGAGGGAGGACAATCATGAGCACCACACCTCCAAGCACACCTCCTGGCGGCCCACCGCCTCCATATCCGCCTTACGATCCCCGGACCCAGTACCGCATTTACCGGGAACAGCAGAAAGCTGCATGGCGCGCGCAGCGAGATGCATGGAAGGCTCAGCGCTATGCTATGAAGTCTAGCTACGTGGGCGCATATGGTCCGCGAGTTCCCTCGGTCGTCGGTCCCATCATCCTCATCGGTGTCGGCGTCATCGCTCTGCTCTTGCTCACCGGCCACATTAATTCCGGCGGGTTCTGGGCCTGGTACGGCCACTGGTGGCCCTTGATTTTGATTGGCGCCGGTCTCGCTCTTCTGGCGGAGTGGGCGGTGGATATGCGTCGCAAGACTCCCGTCCGCCGCGGTGGCAGCTTTGTGGGCATCCTTGTCCTTCTCGCCCTTTTGGGCGTCGGGGCGGCCGCATGGAATCATTCGCAGACATGGATGTCACATTGGGACAACCAGGACAACGATTTCTTCAACTTCTTCGGCCTGCCGGAGCATGACCTCGACCAGCAGGTCCTCAACTCGCAGATTCCTGCCAATGCCGCCATCGAGATCAACAACCCTCGCGGCGACGTGAGTGTCACGGCTGGGGAAACGTCCACCATCCAGGTGCAGGCGCACGAGATGGCCTACGCCGACTCGGATTCGAACGCAAAGAAAATCTTCGACAACGAAGCGGCCCACGTCACAGTCAATGGTGGCACTGTACTCATAAAGTCTGAGAACGACTCAAAGGGCCGAGTGAACCTCACCATTACCGTTCCAAAATCCTCTCACTTGACGATCAATTCCGGATGGGGCGATGTGACCGCTGCCGGTCTCGGAGCGGGAGTCGACGTCACCGCACGCGGAGACATTCACGTCAGCTCAATCTCCGGGTCGGTACAGGTACACTTCATCAATGGACGGCACGACACCTTCGCTGCCCACGACGTTCAGGGCGACGTCATCCTCAGCGGTGACGTCAACGACCTCACCCTTTCTGAAATCAAGGGCAACGTGACGCAGAACGGAGAACTCCTTGGCGATGTTCACCTGGAAACCATTCGTGGACCGGTGCATCTTCACACTTCGGTCACCGATCTGGAGTTGGCGGAGTTGCCCGGCGATCTGACCCTCGACTCTGACGATCTGCGCGTCAACGAGGCTAAAGGCACGGTGCATATCACCACCCGCTCCAAAGACATTGACCTCAACCAAATCTACGGCGACAGCTATGTGGAAACTCGCAATGGCCGCATCGCAGTTGAGCCCGCCGGGACTTACGCGGTGGAGGCAAAGAACGACAAAGGCGACGTTGAACTGACGCTGCCGCCCAACCCCTCAGCCTCGATCAACGCCCGCACCCACAACGGAGACATTGTCAACGACTTCGATCTTCCCATCAGCGGCGACGAGAACAAGTCGCTCAACGGCAAGATTGGCGCCGGCGCTGCCAGGGTCGTGCTCAGCGCGGAAGACGGCGATGTTCGCATCAAGAAAGGTTCTGGCTTCCCGCCCGAACCGCCGGCTGTGTCATCGGCCACTCCAACCAGTCATGTGGTGCCCGGCATTTCCAAAGCGCCCCACTTGAAGGCGCCAAAGGTTCCGCCAGCGCCGCCAAGCACTCAATAACGCGGTTCGCAAACCTACGAAAACCAAACAGGCGCAGGAGAAATCAACCTCCCGCGCCTGTTCTTTTGCCGGTATCGTCAGATTCGGCTGAACTGGTTGTGTAAGCCAGTTTTGCGTCAGCCGCTTGCCGGCATAGCCAGCCCACTGTTCCATGAAACGGTTGGCGCATCTTCTCCCGGAGGGAGAAGCGATAATAGCCCGGGACAAGCGCAGCGCAGTCCTGGGTCAATGTCCAACAGAAGTCCAAGTCCCGTAGGGACGGCGTGAAGTTTTCTCAAATGAGCTTCTTAATGGGATCCATTATTTACATGCTATGCAAGGAGCGGTTTCTTTATACGGCTCGACTTTACAGGTTCCGGCGAAGCCTGGAACGGAGGGAGGTGGGGGTTTCAACCCCCGCATAAAGCCAGCATTATGAACGTGGGCTTTAGCCCCGGAATCACACTTTCGGACAATTTCACATGGGAATCTGAGCTTTCCCGCAGCCCGCTAAACCGCAACCCTCGGCACGCGTGCACCGATGCGTGTGAAAACCTCCCAGGGAATCGTCCCCGTAGCCTCGGCGTGGTCGAAAGCGCTAATAGTTTCTTCGCCTTGCGTCCCCAGAATGACCACTTCATCACCCGGCTCGACACCGTCAATTTCGGTTACGTCCACCACGGCCATATCCATGCTGATGCGGCCCACTAGGGGTGCGCGCATCCCGCGCACCAGCAGGCTGAAGCGGTTGCCAAGCCGCCGGTCGAGGCCGTCGGCGTAGCCCGCGGCCACCAATGCCAGCCGCATCGGTTCGGTGGCGACAAAGGTCCCGTTGTAGCCCACCACCGCACCGGCGGAAACCGAGCGCACTCCGGCCACGCGTGTTTTCCACTGCATCACGGGATGCAAATGGCTTCGCGCAGCGGTCATGGACAGAGGCTCCTGCGGCTCAAACGCAGGGTCGAACTGCGGAATCACCCCATAGAGTGCCAGGCCAGGCCTTATCATCGCCTTCATTCCATAACGGGCGCCCAGCGCTGCAATCCTCGCTGCCTCGCCAGCCAGAAGCGCAGCAGACGCGCCCACGTTGAGCCACTCTGGATTGAGCCCCTCAGCCTTCACCTTCCTTAGCGCCTCGTCCATCAAGCCCAGTTGCGCCTCGGTCACCCTGCCATCCGCCTCATCAGCGGCAAACAGGTGGGTCATCACGCCTTCCAACCGCAACGGCGACTCTGGCGAGAAGCGCGCCAAAAGTGTTCCCGCACCCTGTGGTGCGAGATCCCAGGGCGTCACCCCTTGCCGGCTCATCCCAGTGTCGATCTCCAGATGCACTGGAACCGAACCTGCGCCCATCCTCACCGCGCGCGCGGCAGTCTCCAGTTCGTCCAACTGCCACGGCTGCCACACCACAGCTGTCAGGCCATGACGCACAACTGCCGCTCCCTGCCCCGGAAACGCTCCGAAAAACACCAGTACTCTGGCTTCCGGGCACAGTTCTCTCGCGGCCACGCCCTCTTCCACGCAAGCAACACCCAACCACCGTGCCCCCGCGCGCATCACCGCAGGACCGCACAGCGCCATGGAATGCCCATACGCGTCGGCCTTCAGCACAGCCAGCAGTTCTGCGTGGGGTGCAGCCAAGGTTAACAAAAATCGGAAGTTGTCTTCGAGAGCTTGGGTGCAAATCTCAACCCAGCAAGGGCGTATTGTCATCAGGTTGTCCAGCCACTAGTCTAACTCCGCGCAGGCGGTATCTTGTGAGTTGGGACTTGGGGTTTCAGGAGGGAGCAGGGTGCCTTCAGGCCCTGAATCGAAGTTGGCTTTACAGGGCTTTAGGTAGTGTCCGGGAGACCCCAACTCGACAATCCTTGTGTCAGGGCACGACTTCAGTCGTGCCGCAAATGCCAACAAAATGGACAGGGCTTCAGCCCCTGCGGGACATCTATCTCCTCTTGCAGAATGCCCGGCCGACTCATCAGACACTACCTAGCCACGGACATTATATGAACTAACCTCGATCTCTTTGAATAGACAAACGATCGACCGCTTACCTGACTCCGCGTTTACCCCAGCAACGCAAAGGCCACCACGGTCTCTTCTTTCATCGGTATCTCTTCCAGCAGTTCTTCCTCAAGATCGTGCGGAACCGTCATTTCGCAAGCCAAAACCTCGGCTGGTCCAGCACCGGTAAAGCACAGCTCGCAGTGGGCCATCGCCTCGCCATCTCCCACGCGAACCGGAGGGCCAAAAGCCCGGCAAGTCATTGGTCTCCATTCGTAAACATCACAGCGCCCCGTGGCCGGGTCCAGGGCCGGGCAAGCCGCTTCATTGGCGAAGTCCTCAAAGCGCTCCTTGTCCAGTTTCGATTCGCCGAGCAGGCCTGTCTCCGCATCGCCCGGAAACTCCGGCCCATGTTCGGCGACCCACGCCTTCGATCGGACCTCAAGCTGTCCCGCAAGTGCGGGCTCTGTGACCCGCAGTATATCCATTCCGGAGCGCAGCCGCAGTGTATCCAGCGGATTCAGGGCAAAAGCTCCGTGGCAGCATTGGGTGCAGCCTTGCCGGCACACTAGGTGCTTACCTGCGCGGGCGGCCGACTCGGCGAACGCAGCGCTCATAATTTGCACCAGTAGAGAATCTCCCGTGGGCAAACGCATATCGGACAGAATAACCGATTGCTCTCCAAATATGTAAGCGCTAATATGACCGCGGAGGTTCCCCATGGCTGAGTTTCACAACTCCGTTATCCCCGGCCATCGCTACCGCAACGCACCCGCCGCCATCGATTGGCTCTGTAAAGTCTTTGGATTCGACCGACACGCCGTTTACGAGGGAGAAAACGGCTCCATAGCCCACGCCGAACTGACCCTGGGAGGCGGCATGATTATGCTTGGCTCGGGCAAAAATAACGGGTCTGCCAACGGCTTCAAGTCGCCCGATGAGCTGGGAGGCATAGAAACGCGCAGTGTCTATATCGTCGTCCCCGATGCTGATGCCGTCCACGCCCGAGCTGTAGCCGCCGGCGCCGTAATCACCACCCCGCTCCACAACACCGACTATGGCAGCCGCGACTTCACCGTGAAAGACCCTGAAGGCCACACCTGGAACGTCGGCACCTACGACCCTTGGGGAAAACAACACTAGGCATTGTTCGGTGAATCCCAATTCGACGGGCCTTGTGTCAGGGCACGACTTCAGTCGTGCCGCAAAGGCCAACAAAATGAATAGGGCTTTAGCACCTGCGAGACATTTATCTCTGCTTGCAGGATGCCCAGTCGATTCGTCAGACACTGCCTAGACCCGCGTCCGCCTGTTTGATCTCTGGCAATAACAAGACGAGCCGCCTGAAAGGCGGCTCGCAGTTTTCGTCGACCTCGAAGCTCTCACCCGATCTGCCGGTCCCACCCCTCCAGCGTCCGCTTGAACTCGCTCATGAACTTTCCCGCGTCCGCGCCATCAATCGTGCGATGGTCAAAGCCCAGGCAAAAGTACTGCACGGACCGTATCGCAATCGTGTCGTTGCCCTCAGCGTCCGTCAGCACCACAGGCTCCTTGCGCAGCCCGCCAATAGCCAAAATCGCCGACTCCGGCTGATTGATAATCGGCGTTCCAAACTCCTCGCCCAGAATCCCTGAGTTGGTCAGCGTAAACGTTGACCCTGAAGCCTCGTCGGGCAACAGTTTCTTTGCCCTCGCGCGCGCAGCGAGATCCGCAATCGCCCGCGCGAGCCCTAGAAAGTTCCGCTCCTCGGCCTGCTTCACCACCGGCACAATCAATCCCCACTCCAAAGACACGGCGATGCCGAGGTTGATGTTGGAGTGGTAGTGAATCGAGCCGTCCACGAGCGATGCGTTCACAACGGGAAACTTTGTCAGCGCCTGCACGGCCGCGGCGGCAATGAACGGCATATATGTCAGCTTCACGCCATGCTGCCGCTCAAAGCGCACCTTCTCGCGCTCGCGCATGCGCACAATGCGGGTCATGTCTACCTTGTAAACGCTGTGTACATGGGGGCTGATCCGCTTGCTTTCCACCATCCGCTGGGCAATGATTGCGCGCATCTTGCTTAGCGGCACTACCTGCTGTGGGACTGGCGCTGTCGATGGAGTTCTGGCCTCGCGGGGAGTGCCGTTTACGTGCCGCAGCACATCTTCCTTGGTGATGCGCCCCTCGGCTCCGCTCCCGCTGACCTGGCTCAGATCGAGGTTGTTCTCCTTCGCGATCCGCCTCACCAGCGGCGAAGAGCGCTGTCGCTCTCCTGTCGCAGGAGGCGCAGCCAATCCAGCAGTCTCTGCCGTGGCTGCAGAACGCGCCTGCGGGACGGAAACAGCCGGGACGGAAACCGCAGCGGAAGCTGCCACCTTAGCCACTGCCGGCGCAGAAGAACCACCAACGGAGGCGTTCGAAATCACCGCAACCACCGTATTGATTTCAACTGTCGCGCCCTCTGGCGTTTTGATCTCCGCGAGCACGCCGGCCACCGGCGAAGGAATTTCCGCGTCCACCTTATCGGTCGAAATCTCGAACAGCGGTTCGTCCTTCTCGATTCTGTCACCGGTCTTCTTGAGCCATTTGGTAATGGTTCCCTCAAAGATCGACTCGCCCATCTGGGGCATAATCACGTCCGTTGGCATGTGGGTCTCTCCGTGATGCGGGATGCGAGGGGCGCACCCGATTCTGGCCGGATTATAAATTGCTGCGCCTACTGCAACCGAACCGCTATGAGTTTAGAAAAAATTGGTGGCCCAGGTCTCGCTTTTGAGACCTGGGAAACTACACCTCTCGTCGCTCAAACCCGAATCGGCTGCTCGTTCTTGCCATGCAGTCGCTCAACTTCGACAGGAACCTGAAGCGGCGTGTCTTCCGCTGGAAACTGCGCCGATGCGGCCGCTGCCTCTGCGCGCAACGCATCCAAACTCTCCACCTCTACCACCTGCTCGCCAAAAACCTGCCCAAACTGCCGCGCCGCTGCTTGTGCAATCGCTTCCAGAGTAGGCAATTCCCCCGGCTCTTGCACTTCCTGCGCCAGGCTTGTAACCGCGTGATCAGGAATGCCGCACGGAACAATCAGTGCAAAGTCCTTCAGTTCTGTTGTCACGTTAAAAGCGAAACCGTGCGAGGTAATCCCGCGCGCGACATGAATCCCGATAGCGCCAATCTTGCGCTCTCTTCCGCCAGGGCGCTTCTTGCCAGCCATCGACTCACTGCCCGAGGAAAGACTCCGTTCCGTGAAGGGTACGGGCTTCAGCCCGTACATTGACGGCAACGAATCGACGGGGGCTTTAGCCCCTGAGGGATGCTCTTCCGGAGTCAAGCCACCCCCGCACCAAACCCCCGTCAGCCCGCACAACCGTCCGGCTCTCACCCCAAACTCGCCGCAGAGCCGGATCAGCGCCTCTTCCATCCCGCGCACAAAGTCCACTGGCCCCATCCGGCCGCCGCTCGGGCCATGCATCGTGCGCAGGTCGAAGATGGGGTAGCCCACCAACTGCCCCGGCCCGTGATAGGTCACATCGCCGCCGCGGTTGATCTCGTGAACGGTCACGCCGCGCCGCTTGAGCATCTCGTCCGACGCCAGAATGTTCGCCCTGTTGGCGTTGCGCCCCAGTGTCAGCACCGGCGGATGCTCCAGCAGCAGCAGCACGTTCTGGGCGCGCCCTTCCGCAACCAGTCCGGCAATCTCCGCCTGCAGCCTCAGCCCTTCGTCGTAGCCCACCCGCCCGAGATGGAGGTACTCAATCATCGTCCCCTTGATTGTAGCTAGGGCGCGCCGCCTTCAGCCCTCAGAGTCCAGAACGCCTCTGAGCCAATCCTGCGAATGCCGAGCGGTGACGATGAAACACGAGCATCCACAGCATTGCCACGATAATTGCCAGTGGCGCGCCACTGGGAGCCATCAATATGTGGAACACAAGGATGTTAAAGATGACCGGCACCAGTAGTGCCAGCGCCAGTGGCACATACCGGTTGAAGAGCAGCAACAGCCCCGGAATAACCTCAAACACGGCTATAACATAGAGGAAGTGCGTACTTGCCAGAGCCCCCAAAAACTCAAGGGCCACCCCGGTAGGCATTGGCATGTGAATGAAATGCAGATACACGTTCATGCCGAAGACAACAAATACAGCGCCTAGCAGCAGGCGCGCAATCGTCACAATAATCTTCATTGTGGCAGCCATATTCATTAGGTTCTCCTTGAATTGAATTGATCTGGGGAATCAAACTGGGAGCCGGTTTCCACTATACGGAGAGCTAACTGTCCTTCTCCGCAATAAAGGAATCACTGAACCCGCCATTCGGTCGGTTTCAAGGGTTAGAGCCTTCGCTCAACGGTACGAGCCTTAGCTGAAGGGTACGAGCTTTAGCTCGTACATTAATCGTTCACTGTAAGCGCGGGCTTTAGCCCCTGAGGGAAAGTTCATTCAAACTGACCCGACACGCTTAACCTCGCCTTGCGATTAGATCATACAACTTGCTCCAATTCGCGCGCTTTCTCCTCGCCGCTGAGCACGCGCATCGCGCCCTCCGCCAGTGCCTGCAATTCATCTTCTCCCGGATACACAGTTACAGGCCCAATCCACTCTGTCGCATCGCGCAGTTTCTGCACCAGCTTTTCCGAGCGTGCCATTCCTCCTGTCAGCAACACCGCATCCACGCGCCCGTTAAGCACCGTCGCCATCGCCCCAATGTCTTTCGCCGTTTGATAAACCATGGCGTCGAAGATCAGCGCGGCTTGCCCGTCTCCAGCCTCAATTCTCCGCTCCACTTCGCGCAAATCCTTGGTCCCAAGATACGAGTAAACCCCACCCTCGCGGTTCAGCACGTTCCACAGCTGCTTCTCTGTATACTTCCCGCTGAAACAAAGCTGTATCACCTTCTGTATCTGCAAGCCGCCCGAACGATCCATCGCAAACGCGCCTTCCTGACCCGCAACATTCACGTCGATCATCTTGCCGCCTTCGTGCGCCGAGACTGAAATTCCACTGCCCAAGTGCGCCACCACCAGCCGCAACTCCGCATACGTCCGTCCCTGCTCGCGCGCATATCGTTTCGCCACAGCCTTTGTGTTCAGCGCATGTGACAGGCATTGCCGGTCCACCAGTGCCGAGCCTGAGATCCGCGCCGTCTCCGTGAACTCATCCACGCTCACCGGATCGACGATGAAAGCCTCCGCTCCCGCCTTCTCGCCGATAGCCAGCGCCAGAAACGCGCCCAGATTCGACGCGTGTTCCCCATAGAGCGTCGAGCGCAAATCTTCGAGCATCGCCTGATTAACTCTGTACGCCCCGCTGGCCACGGGACGCATCAACCCGCCCCGTCCCACAACGGCATCAAACTGCTCCAGCCTGTAGCCCGCCTCGTTCAACTCCCGCTCGATGTGCGACTGGCGAAACTCCAGTTGATCCAGAATCGGTCGTCCGCGAAATTGCTCCATCTCGCTCTCCGAGTGGTCCAGGTACCTCACCAGCTCAGCCCGTTCGTTCGCATAAACGGCAATCTTTGTCGATGTCGAGCCGGGATTGATCGCCAGCACCCTCCACTCAACGGCCTGCATACGACACCCCCAGCGCCATGGCGTTCACCTTATCCTGCGCGCTTTCCACCCGCGACGGAATCAGAATAGGCACTTTCGCGCCCACCACCGCGTGGCCGAACTCCCATCCAGCAAGAAAGATGATCGCCTTTGCCAGCAAATTTCCCGCTTCAACCGTGGGAACCAGCAGGCAATCCGCGTGTCCCGCCACCGGACTGCTGATGCCCTTGGCCTTCGCCGCCCATTCCAGCAGCGCGTTGTCCAGCGCCAGCGGACCGAAGACCTCCGCCTCGCCAAACTCACCCGCCGCGCCCATCTCCGTCAACGCCTTCGCATCCATCGTCGAGACCATCGCTTCGGTCACCATCTCCGTCGCGCTCACCACCGCTATCTTCGGTCGGCGAAACCCCAGGCAGTGCAACATTTCAATAGCGTTCAGCACAATCTGTTTCTTCTGCCCCAGCGTCGGAGCGGGATTCAGCCCTCCATCCGTCAGCCCCGTCAATCTCGGGCCGCCCTCGCCGCGCTGTTCAAAAAATGCCATGTCGCTGAGCAGGCGTCCCGTGCGCAGCCCCTTTTCCTTGTCCAGCACCGGGTGAAACAACTGATCGGTGCGTAAGTGGCCCTTCAGTAAAATATCGACACTGCCCTCCCGCGCCATCCTCACCGCAATCTCCGCGGCATCTTTCTCCGTCGCCGATACAAACTCAGCCTTGGCCGCCAGCTCCGCCAAGCCCAGCTTTTCGGCCCGCGCGCGAATCCGCTGCACATCCCCAATCAGCACCGGCATCGCGATCCCGATGCGCAGTGCATCCGCTGCCGCTGTCAACGCAACTTCGTCATCGGCTAGCACCACCCCCACCCGTTTCGGCCCCACCTCACGCGCCCGTTCCCTCAACTCCGCAAACGTCCGAATCCCTGCCATCACTTGCAACTCCCCTGATTCCATCCCGATCCCTTTCCTTACGAAACTTCTGAACGAGTCAATGCCTTGAAAGGGCACGACCTCAGCAGGCCTTCGAAAACCACCAGTCTCGCTCCTGAAAGCCTCTCACCTCGCCCCTGAAATCCTCTCACCTTGTGTCAGGACACGACTTCACCGTCTTGAGCACCTTTAGCCTTGTGTCAGGGCACGACTTCACCGTCTTGAGCACCCTTGGCCTTGTGTCAGGGCACGACTTCAGTCGTGCCGCAAATGCTGCCAATTTAGCGCGGGCTTTAGCCCCTGAGGGCATGTGATCTTCCAGCAACGACTTATTCAGACGCTCCTTGTAACCATAAACTGATCCCGGGAAATCTTACTGCGCTACACTAGACCTTGGCAGGAGGACCGGGCGGTCGCTGCCGGAGGCTCAGGCGCAAGCCTGTGTCCGCCGGGGGAGGAAAGTCCGAACTCCGCAGGGCAGTGTGCCGGATAACGTCCGGGACGCGGGTTTCAAAACCCGTGGACGGCCAGTGCCACAGAAAAGATACCGCCGGGCGCTCGTGCTTCGGCACGCGCAACTGGTTCGAAGGGCGTAAGCCTGGAGGCCAGTCCGGTAAGGGTGAAATGGTGCGGTAAGAGCGCACCGCTCCGGCGGTAACGCCGGGGGCAGGGTAAACCCCACACGGAGCAAGACCAAATAGGGAGGGAAGCGTTTGCATCGAGCCTTGCCGAAACCTCCGGGTAGGTCGCTGATGAGTGTCCGCGGCAACGCGGCGCCTAGAGGAATGACCGCACACGACAGAATTCGGCTTACAGGATCTTCCTGCCGAATTTGCGGCACCAACGACAGCCCCGGCCGGGAGATCTTCCCAGCCGGGGCTGGCCATTTTGTGCGAGCCGGCTAACTCCGCCAACTCCGCTAACAGCGCTAACCCCGCTCATCCATTACCATCAAACCATGCTGCGAGTTAAATTATTGGACCCCGGCGCCCGCGCCCCCGTCGTCGCCCATCCCGGCGAAGACCTCGGTTATGACCTCTTTGCCCTGGAAGGCGTTGCGCTCCTCCCGCGTTCCACCGTCAAAGTGCGCACCGGCATTGCCGTCGAAGCGCGTCACCCTCAAACCGACGCACCGCTGGGTCTGCTCGTTCGTGACCGCTCATCCATGGCAGCGCGCGGCGTCGCCACCACCGCCGGTGTCATCGATCCCGGCTATCGCGGCGAGATCTTGGTTCTTATGACCAACCTCGGCGACACTCCTGTCGAGCTGAAAGCCGGCGAAAAAATCGCTCAAATGATTCCCGTGCCCATTCTCACGGGTTCCGTCCATGAAGTTGAGACCCTTGAAGACTCTGCCCGCGCCGAAAAAGGCTTTGGCAGTTCGGGCCGGTAAAGGTTCGCGGTTTCCAACCTTAAACTGGACAAAAGCATGGGTGCCCAGAACCGGGGTCCCCACGGACAGGTCTTCGTCCGTGGGGTGGAGATCCCGATTTTGGGACCTGGGATACCGCGACCATCGCCCTCTATTGATTCCCCAGCCCATCGTTCTTGTGATAATTCGGATAAGCCGGAATCGGAATCTCCGGCACAGGATGCGCCTTCAGCTCGTCCAGCACCAGTTGCACTCCGGCCTCGAGTTGGCGATCATGTCCGGCCGCAACATCCTTCGGCAGATCCTCGATAGCCACATCAGGCGTAATGCCGTGGTTTTCCACTTCCCAGTCGCCGTTGATGCCGTAAATCGCGTAGCGGGGCGCGGTCACACGGCCGCCGTCAAGCAGAACCGGAAAACCGCCGATACCCACCAACCCGCCCCACGTTCTCGTACCCACCAGCTTTCCGATGCCGGCCTTCCTGAAGTACCAGGGCATGGCATCGCCGCCTGAGCCGGAATTCTGGTTGATGAGCATCACCTTGGGTCCGAAGATCGCGCCCACCGGATCGTGAATCGGCTTGCCGTCACGCTCGATTGCGCCGCTGAGCGGGAAGCGTTTCAGCACGTCCACCACGTAATCCGCGATGAAGCCGCCCTCGTTGTAGCGCTCGTCCAGCACCAAGGCCTGCTTGTCGAGCTGCGAGTAGAAATACCGGTTGAAGTTGGTGTAACCAGGGCCGCCGGTGTTGGGCATGTATACGTAAGCCAACTTGCCGCCGCTGAGCTCTCCCACCTTGCGCCGGTTGCCTTCTATCCAGTCCAGATTGCGCAGGCCGTCTTCGTCGCCGATGGGAACCACCGTTACGTCTCGGGCGTCCTTGCCGTCCGGGGTCGCGCCCACATGAAGGACAGTTTGCTGTCCCGCCGTCCCATCGAAGAACTGGTAGAGGTTATCGTCGGCCTTCAACTCACGGCCATTCACCGCCAATAGATATTCGCCTTCTTTCACTGAAACGCCGGGCAAAGTTAGCGGTGAGGCCAACCCGGGAGTCCAGTTCTGTCCGCCAAGGATTTTGGCAATGCGGTAGCGGCCGTTCTCCGTCTTGTAGTCGGCCCCTAGCAGGCCGGTCTTGGGCTCCTTATCCGGTTCGCGCGGCCCGCGCATGAACATATGGCCGATGGTAATCTCTCCCAGCATCTCGGTTGACAAGTAGGTGAACTCAGACCGGGAAGCGAGGCTGTCGAGGTAGGGCCTGTACTTGGCCTCAATCTTCGGAATATTCAGGCCGTGGGTGTGCGGGTCGTAGAGAAAGTCGCGCTCGATCCGCCATGTTTCGTGATAAATTTGCCGCCACTCGGCGCGGGGATCAACAACCGTTTCAAGCCCGGCCAGATTCAGAGGCTTGCCGGGAGCAGCTTCGCCCGGTTTCAAATCGTCTGTTGCTGCTATTGTCCATGCGTCTTTGCGCGCATAGAGCGCCTTCGACCCGTCCGCCGAGAGAATAAATGCGTCCACATCGCTAAGCACCGTCTCAGGCTTGCGCTTTTCCAGCGTAAACCGCCAGATAGCGCGAATGCCCGGGCCGCCGTCGTAATTGCTGGGTCGGCCAAATGGCGCCGTCTCTGTGAGATAGACCACGCCGGCTTTGCCCGCTGCGATTGCGCTGTAGTTACGCACTGGAATCGGCAGCGAAAGAATGCGGTCGCCAATCTTCTCCACGTCCACCTTCACCTCGACCGGCTTCTCAGCTTCCTTCTTGCCTTTGTCTGCGTCCTTTTTGTCCGCATCCTTCTTGCTTTCATCTTTCTTGTCGGCGTCTGCTGCGTCCTTCTTGTCGTCTTTCTTTGCCTCGTCCTTGATCTTCTCGTCATCACTCTCCGGAGGAACCGGCGAAGCGCCATCCTTCGCCAACACCACTACATAGGCAGCGGTAGTTTGCGCGCGATCCAGCGACGAAAGATCGATGCCCGCTTTTGAAGGGCCGTCGTCGGTGGATGCCAAAAAGTAAAGGTACTTGCCGTTGCGGTCAAACGACGGACTGAAGGCGTCGCTCATCCCATCGGTCACCTGGGTTGCTTTGTGGGTCTCCATCGAATAAAGGAAGACAGCGTTCAACTGGTTGTCGAGATCGCGATTGTACGCAATCCACTTCGAGTCCGGCGACCATACGGCGTTGAAGTTCGGGCCAAAGCTGCCATAGATGCCCGTATCCACCAGCACCGGCTTGCCTGTCGGCACATCCACATACCACAGGCGCAAGTGCTTGTCGGTGTATGCGATATGCTTCGAGTCCGGCGACCAGGTAGGGCTATAGAAATAGCTGGGATTGGGCCCGAGGTCGATTACCGTAGGCGCTTTGAAGCCAGTCTGTTCGTGCAGGTAAAGCTGGTATTCGCCGGATGCATCGCTGAAGTAAGCAATGGTTTTTCCGTCTGGGCTCCACGCCGGGTCGCGTTCGGCCACGCCAGAGGTCTGGGTCAGGTTGCGCGTGTCGCCCTTCTCACCCGGCACGGTGAAAATCTCTCCATGCGCCTCAAAAACAGCGCGAGCGCCGCTTGGCGAAAGGTTTGCATTTTGAATCTCATCCGGGGCAAGGCTCACCCGGTGCGGGGCCAACGTGGCCAACTCGCCCTGAATCTGGATGGAGACGGTTTTGTCGGCGTTAGTGGCTGGGTCCAGAAGATGAATGGAGCCGAACTGCTCGTAAACCAGCCCGCCGGGACCTGCCTGGAAAGATTTCAGATCGTAAGTGCTGTTCGACACAACCTGTGTCATCTGCTGGCTTTTCGTGTCATAGCGATAAAGCGTCACCGGGCCCCGGTTCTTGCCCGTGCTGTCCCTGTCCGACAGAAAATAGACCTGGTCGCCAACCCACACCGGGTTCGAGTCGTTCGAGTTCTCGCGCGGCACCTTCACGAGGTCCAAAGTCTTGAGGTTGACAATCCAGATGGGAGTCGTCTGGCCGCCCACATAGCGCTTCCACGCAGGTTGCCATTTGGAAAAGGGCTGATATGCGATCGACTGGCTGCCGGGCGAGAACGATCCTTCAAAACCGGAAGGCAGAGGCAGTGGCTCGGGAGCGCCTGACCCGTCAGCATGGACGAGGAACAAACGCAGAAAATGTCGATAGCTTGTCGCCATGCTTCTGATCAGCACATCCTTGCCATCCGGCGACCAACCCACAACGCCACTGCCATCCGGGTGCCATGTAATGCGGCG
>JBEKQD010000022.1:0-50595 GCA_049520075.1 Occallatibacter sp.
CTCTTGAAACCGCTGGAGCTGATTGCAGAGTAATGCACAAAGACGTCTTCGCCGTTCTGACGCGAGATGAAGCCGAAGCCCTTCGCATCATTGAACCACTTCACAGTACCTTGTTCCATTGTCTTCGTATTTCCTGTATTGAATTGCGCTGGATGAATCGGACCTCTGGCAGAATCTTGCTTGGTTGGGCTGAGTGCTGCTAACGCCCGCTTCGGTTCTAACGCTGGACGTAGTGTAGCATCCAATTTATAAATAAATCACAAAAATTGTTCATCAAAGCAAGAAGTTTCCGATTTTCCATTTTCGGAACTTGTTGAACTGGAATACCTTAACGTCGTACCCTTGCAATGTTACCTTCAGAGGTTACTATGCCCCAGAATCCTGTCCCCGGTTTGTTGATTCGCGCCACAGAGCTACTTGACCAGCAGTTTTCAGCTTTGCCTGCCGCAGGGCCGGCCTTCGAGTCCGCTGCCGATCCCGGCGCAATGGCGGAAGTACTGGAGGGCGTGGCGCGCCGGCTGGGCGACAACTACCCGTATTTTCATCCTCTATATGCCGGGCAAATGCTCAAGCCGCCGCATCCTGTGGCGCGGGCTGCCTATGCGCTGGCCATGACTATCAATCCCAACAACCACGCGCGCGACGGCGGCCGAGCCAGCTCAGAGATGGAGATTGAGGCGGTCAGCGAGATCGCCAAAGTTTTTGGATGGACCGAATTCCTGGGCCACCTCACTTCGAGCGGGACTCTGGCCAATCTGGAAGCGCTCTGGGTGGCAGGGCAACTGGCGCCGGGCAAACGCATTGTCGGCTCGGAGCAGGCGCACTACACTCACCAGCGCATCTCCGCGGTCTTGAAGCTGGATTATTCATCCATTGCCGCGGACCATCGCGGGCGCATGAGTATGGATGCACTGGAAACCGAACTGCGCAAAGGCGATGTGGGCACGGTGGTGGTGACGCTGGGCTCGACGGCCATTGGCGCCGTGGACTCTCTTGACGAGGTGCTGGCGCTGCGCTCGCGGTACGGTTTCCGAGTGCATGTTGACGGAGCCTACGGCGGCTATTTCCGGCTGATTTCCGACGCTCTGGCCGAGCCGGCGCGCAGGGCTTTCCAGGCTATCAGCCAGGCCGATTCCATCGTGATTGACCCGCACAAGCACGGATTGCAGCCCTACGGCTGCGGATGCATCCTGTTTCATGACCCGTCAGTGGGGCGCTTTTACAAGCACGATTCCCCTTACACCTACTTCACTTCAAAGCAGTTGCATCTGGGCGAAATCAGCCTGGAGTGCTCGCGCGCCGGAGCTGCGGCCGTGGCTTTGTGGGCCACGCAACAGCTTTTGCCGCTTGTGCCCGGAGGTGAGTTTGCACGAGGCCTCGCGCATGGCCGCGCCGCAGCTCTCAATCTCGACCGAAAACTGAGGGAAGACAGGACCGGCCGCTTTCAACCGCTCTTAGCCGGAGCGCCGGAGCTGGACATTGTGGTGTGGAAACTCAAGGCGGAGACGCCCGAGCGGTCCTCAGACTTGGCCCAAAAGGTTTTTGACGCGTGCGCCGTGCGGGATTTGCATCTGGCGCTGGTGCAGTTGCCGCTTGAATGGTTTGAGCCCGCTGCTGAATCGGCACCAGAAAGTCACGCGGCAAACGGCTCGGAGATGGTAACTTGCCTACGCTCAGTATTAATGAAGCCCGAGCACGATGCCTGGCTCGATCGCATCTGGGAGAGGCTAACCGCGAGTTGTGGCGAGGTGATGGGAAAATAGTGTGGAGTTCGCAAGGAGCAGGAAAATGGTGCCGGAATCACTTGCTTTTCCAGAAGAATCCCGCCCCGGAAGCGGATGGCCAGTCCAGGACGGGACACTTTGGGGGCGCGGCGGGTTACTGCGGCGCGTCGGCTGGGGGATCAGGCTCTTGGACGGTTACGGTGATGATGTTCGATTTGACCACATCGGACTTTGGGTCATTCGAAATGTGCGCCGATACCTGAATAGTATAGGTTCCGGGCGCGCTCATATCGAGCCACCTGCCCACAAGGTCGTGATCGATCATGTGTTCGCCCGGATGCAGCGCACTATCCATGGTGCCTGATGAATGTCCTCCGTGATCATCCCCTATCATCCTCACTTCATTGGGTTTTCTCAGACCTACCAAATTGCCGTTGCTGTCGCGCACATCAATGTAATAGCTCGAATGTGCACCTGCATTAGTCAATTTGCTGATCTCGTGATCTGTGATATTTGTCTTCCGAATCGCAACCACGACCATTGAACCAGTCTTCACAGTGGTCTCGGCGCTGTTCACAAAGTCCCAGACATTGGAATGCTCCTTATCGAGATTAGCCGTAATCTCGAGCTTGAACGGCGGATTAGCAGCCTCGGTTTGTTTAGAGAGCTCAGATTGGCCGGAAGCTGCGAGTGAAGCGCCAATCAATATTAACGCGTAAACGATATTCATAATTCCTCCGCTGAGTAGCTTTCTACTCACGCCTGCACCTTGGCGCTCGACGGCGACCCGGCGAGACGACATTCCGCCCCGGAGGCAGATCTGCCTCCGGGGCGGAATGTGCTATTGCTAGCGTAGCGGATTATTGCCGCGCGTCGGTCGGAGCCGCGGGCTCTACGACGGTGATAGTGATGGTGTTTGAGTAGATTCTATTCAATTCGGGCTTTTCAGGAGTTCCCCTCGTTGCTGGTTTCCAAACCCGGATCGTGTACTTGCCGGAATGGTCGAAATTGTAGTCGTCGCTGATCGTGGCATGCACTTCCACATTTTTTCCCGGATCAATTTCGCCCCATCTCATGCTTCCGGCGGGGCGGTCGGGAAGCCGGAACATAAACCCGTCTGGGAGCTGTTTGTATCGTGGCCCGAATCTGGCCACCGCCGTGCCCTGCTCGTCTCGCATATCGAACTGGTAACCGTCCGGCATTCTCCCGTGATATCCGAATGAAGAGGTGAGTGGCGCATCCGAGATATTCATGATCTTGATCGCAATTGTGATATCCGAACCCAAAGTGACTTCGGGCTTATCCGTACTGATACGAAGCGTGAACTTCGGGTTTTCTGGGGCTGTCTGTGCAACAAGGACGTCGGCCGAAACAACTGGCGCCAGGAGCGCGAATGTTAGAACCCTTATGAATTTCGTCATTGTTCCTCCTCTTGCTGTTCCTCATCTTCATTTGAATTTTGCGTGGGGCAGACAGAAACGGCTACAGGCGTCGCAGGGCCGGTCCAGGTTGGATACCCATAGGGTGATGCGCTCGGCGCTGTCTGAACATAATCGACGGGATCGCCGTCTGTGCCAATCAGGTTCCATACCGGTTGGGTCCAACATTGACCGGATGGATAGCTTGGATTTGTGCTGATGGCTTGAGTAAATTGCCAACTCTGGGAACTGATCGGTACCGGAATTGAGTTCGGAGTGCTCGATGTCCAAAGCATATACATGGTTGCCTTAAATGTCCGGCGAATTTTTGAGTAAAACGGCTCCAATAGGACACTTGGCGAATCACTAGTTGTGCCGTCCGAATGTTGAGTATAGGGATACACCGTGTCTAGGCCCGGATTAGTAGGGCAAACTAATGGGGCATGTTTGCCTTCTGTGTATGTCGTTGTGCTCGTCTTTACTATCTGAACGAAGGAATAGTTTCCGTCGGAAGAAGCCTGAGGCTGTGTGAACTCAATGCCAGGCGGATCCCCTGTTTCGCCGCCTTGGCCGGGGCATGCATCATTGTCATACCCTGTGACTATGCCGTATTGCAGTAGGAAGTCCGTGTCGCCCGGCAGACATGGCTGACGATCTACGACCGTGTTGATCATCATGGCGCTGTAAGGGTCCGTGGTCATTTGCGCATCGCCTGGTCCGGTCACGTTGAAGGCTGCCTTCGCAACAAGGCTGCATTCGTTGCCAATATCTGGTAGGTTTACGCAGTATTGGTAGGTAACCGGGATGCCGTCCTTTGCGTAAACCCAATAAAAGGTTATCTTCTCCTTCTTCAGGTCCGCATCCGTCAATTCCTTAACTTTGGCTGAGGCGACGGTCGGCGCATAATCGGCGATTCTCGTCCCATCAACCGTCCAGGTGTACGCCGGAGACGAAAGGCCGAGGGCCGTCAATTCTTCGGCAGTCGGCTTCGTTTTCAGTTTGATTTGCTGGCCAACGTCGGCGTCTTGCGGCGTGGGGTCCGCATCGTCTGTTACGCTGATGCGCTCATCGTTCCACATAATCTTAGGCGCGCCGAGAATCGCCACCGTTATTCCCTGGTTGCCGTCAGGATCAGTGCAAGGACTGCCTGCTGTTCCGGCCGCTGTTGTGGCATCGGCACTCTCAGCGGCCCGAACGACCAACGGGTTGAAGACGCCCGCCGTTACGCAGGCGGTCTCAGTGGGGTCGGCGCGATCGGGCTTAACCTTAGCCATAATCTGCGTTGAGCCTTGGCTGTTAACACCAAGCGAAACGGACCCGGTATCCGTGTTCACCAAAACAACGACTGGGCAATTTGCTCCCTCAAGGCCAGAAGTGGAACCCAAGCCGGTCCCCATTATTGTGACTTTGTCATAAGTCTGTCCCGCAAACCAGACGTCAGGAGCTATGGAAGTAATAGTTGGTTTTGGATGGTCGCTGCAGAGGTCAATGGCGTGGCAGACGGCTGGGGAAATCAGCAACAAAAGCGTGGCTGCGTGGAGGAGTGGCCCTGGAATTGCCCCCCAATTTACCCAAGAACTTGCGCATGGGTCCGATCCTTTCAGGGTGTTGGCTACAGGTTGAGCTCGATTATCCGTTCGCCGCGATTGTAGCCCATCGCTGGTCACTACTTTAAGAAGGCACTGATACTTTGGTAACGCCGTCTGCGGCTGCGACGCGGATTAACGACATTCTCGGTGCATTGAACCCCCGGATTGGGATGTGCCTGGTCTTCATCTTCTGGGGCGCCACGAAAAATACCGGTCTCAACCTATTGATAATGCACAATCGATTTCGACCGCACCGCTGCCATCCGCGCTGCCCAGAGCTTCTCAGAAGATTTCCTTGCTAAAATCAATAGGAGTTTGCCCCGAATACGACCGGGCTAGATCGTCCGTGCCTGATTGGCCGCACAGGATTGTCTTTTGCCTGGAAGTCGCATTTCATATTCAGAGCGCAGTGGAGACACGAAAACCTTGCAACCCGAATCGCCTAAGCCCTTCTGCTACGAATCCTTTCCCAGCTCCGGCCTGGTAGCGTACTTCTCGATGGAGATCGCGATCAACCCCGGCATGCCCACTTACTCCGGCGGCCTGGGTGTTCTTGCCGGAGACACGCTGCGCTCCGCCGCCGACCTCGGCGTTCCTCTTGTTGCCTTCACTCTGGTGCATCGCAAGGGCTATTTCCAGCAGCACCTGGATGAAAAGGGCGTGCAGAGCGAGGAGATTCAGCCGTGGAATCCGTCGGACTTCTGCACCGAAGAGAAGGCTCGGGTTACGGTTTCAGTGGAAGACCGCATAGTGACGGTGCGCTGCTGGCGGTATGACATGGTGGGCCGCGCCGGCCACGTGGTGCCCATCTATCTATTGGATACGGATCTGGACGAAAACACGGGCTGGGATCGCGGCCTCACCGATCACCTGTACGGCGGCGATACTAACTATCGCCTGGAGCAGGAGATTGTGCTGGGCATGGGCGGAGCGCGCATGGCCAGCGCACTGGGCCACAAGGTGAATGTCCACCACATGAACGAGGGCCACGCGGCGCTGCTGACACTGGCGCTGCTGGAGAGGCAACTGGGCGGCGGGCCGCTGAATGGCGCCAAAGAAGCCGACATCGAACAGGTGCGGAATCAGTGCGTCTTCACGACCCACACGCCGGTTCCAGCCGGCCACGACCGCTTCTCCACCGAGCAGGCCATTCGCATACTGGGCGGCGACCGTACGGCGCGCCTGGAGACGATGGACTGTTTTCGCGATGAAATGTTGAACATGACACTGCTGGCGCTGCACTTCTCGCGCTTTGCAAATGGCGTGGCCATGCAACACGCAAAAGTTTCTCGCGCAATGTTTCCGGAGTTTCAAATCCACTCGATCACCAACGGCGTTCACGCGCCGACCTGGGTATCCACGCCGATCCAGCAGATGATGGACAAGCACGAGCCTTTATGGAGGCGCGACAATCTCTATCTGCGCAGCGCCATCGACATGCCGGAACAGGAGATTCTCTCAGCACACGCTGCGAACAAAGCGGCACTGCTGGCCGAGGTACACAAGCGCACTGGCCGGGAGTTCAATCCCAAGTTGCTCACGCTGGGCTTTGCCCGGCGCGCGGCTACGTACAAGCGTGCCAATCTTTTGTTTACCGATCCCAAACGGCTGATGGAGATTGCCACCGCGGCCGGCGGCTTGCAGATTATCTACGCCGGCAAGGCGCATCCCCAGGACGAGCCCGGCAAGGCTCTGATTCAGAAGGTCGTCGAGGATGCTGCCACACACTCCAATGATCTGTTGCACATTGTTTATCTGGAGAACTACGCGTGGGACCTGGGCGCATTGCTCACCGCGGGTGTGGATGTTTGGGTGAACACGCCGCGCCGGCCTTATGAGGCATCCGGCACCAGCGGCATGAAGGCTGCGCTCAACGGTGTTCCCAGCCTGTCGATTCTGGATGGGTGGTGGATCGAGGGCTGCATGGAGGGTTTCACCGGATGGGCCGTTGAAGACGGCGCTGACGATGCCGCCGAGGCTGACTCGCTCTACAAGAAGCTGGAGGCAGCTGTCGTTCCGCTCTATCGCGATGCGCCGGAGAAGTGGGCGCGCCTGATGCGCACGACGCTAGCTTTTAATGGCTCCTACTTCAACACCAATCGCATGGTGAGGCAATACATTCGCAATTCTTACTACCCGGTGAAGCTGATCGAGCGGTAGAAACAGCCATTAGCTCTAAGCTGTTAGCTCTTAGCTTTCTATTTCGTGCGGATCGCGGGAATGCTACGCATTTATCTATGTTTTGTGGCTGGAGGCCACCGTTCGAGCTCTTGCTCGCGCACGAACGCAACGATCAGGAACAGACAGCCTGAGTCGGCCCCGGCTAAAAGCTAAAAGCTAAGAGCTAACAGCTAAAAGCTTCGGTCTTAGTCTCCCGGCACTTCTTCCATTTCGACGCCGATGCGGCGCAGCTTCATCACGCGCCATTGCAGGCGGTCGAAGAATAAATAGACCACTGGAGTAGTGAAGAGCGTCAGCATCTGGGAAACGATAAGTCCGCCGACGATGGTGATGCCCAGCGGCTTGCGCAATTCCGAACCCACGCCCATTCCGATAGCCAGCGGCAATCCGCCGAAAAGAGCCGCCATCGTCGTCATCATAATCGGTCGGAAGCGCAGCAAACAGGCCTGATAAATGGCCTCCACCGGCGGCAATCCCTGGTCGCGCTCGGCCTGCAAAGCGAAATCGATCATCATAATTGCGTTCTTCTTTACGATGCCTATCAGCAGGAGGATGCCGATGAGCGCGATGATGCTGAAGTCGGTTCCGGTGAGCATAAGTGCCAGGAAGGCGCCGACGCCGGCGGGCGGAATGGTGGAGATAATCGTGAACGGATGGATCAGGCTCTCGTAGAGAATGCCGAGCACGATGTAGACGGCGACGAAAGCGGCGAGGATCAGCCAGAGTTCGTTCCTGGCTGAATCCTGAAAGGCCTGCGCCGTTCCTTGGAAGGTGGCGTGAATGGCGGAAGGCATATTCATCTCTGCCTGGGCCTTTTCCAGAGCGGTAACGGCGTCGCCCAAAGCCACGTTGGGAGCCAGATTAAAGGTGAGTGTGACGGCCGGATACTGGCCCTGGTGGTTCACCTGTAAGGAGGTGCGCTGCTGTTCATAGCGAGCGATCGTTGAGAGCGGCACCATAGCTCCGCCTCTCGATGAGGCCGAAGCGGAAATCACCGGAGCGGCACTTGCAGCCGCAGCTGTCGGCGAAGATACGGCAGAGACGATGGCCGTCGATGCGGGCGCGGACATGGTCGACGGTACAGGTGTGGTCAGGGGCGGAATGGCTGTGTTGGTTGCAGAACCGATTGTTGCTGCCGTAGGAAGCGTGACCGCGGTAAGCGTCATGGGCGTTGCCGGCGGCGCGGCTGCGAAGGGTGCGGCGGTGGGGCTGGTGGCCGCTGCTGTGGCCGTGACGGTGGCCGGCATGGCGGTAGTTGCCCCGACTACATTGTTGGCCTTGATGAAGATGCCATTGAGCGCATCGGGGCTAAGTTGATACCGGGGATCGACTTCCATTACCACGTAATACTGGTTGAGAGCGGTATACATCGTGGAGACTTCGCGCTGGCCAAAGGCGTCGTAGAGCACGTTGTCGATGGCGCTGGCGGTGATGCCCAGCCGCGAGGCGGCATCGCGATCGATGACCAGGTTGGCGGCCAGACCCTGATTCTGCTGGTCGGTAGAAACATCGCGCAACTCGGGCATGGTCTTTGCGCGCGCCTCAAACTGCGGCGCCCAGTTGTTCAACTCGTTAAGGTTCTCGTCCGAGAGCGTGTACTGGTATTGCGCCGCGCTGCCGCGTCCGCCGATCTGAATATCCTGGTTGGCCTGGAGATAAAGAATCGCGCCCGGGACGCTGGTCAGCTTGCGGCGCAGGTCATTCACCACATCATCGGCGGAGACGCGGTCAGGATGAATATGAAGCGTCTTGCGGACCTGATCAACCCAATCATCGGTATAGGGACGATAGGGACGCTTGTTGAGCGGCTTGAGGCCGATGAACATGGCGCCGATATTGAAGCTGCCGCCGCCCGGTCCCGCGCCTCCCGCAAAGGCGGTCACGGTATCAACTGCGGGATTGTCCAGCACAAGCTGCGCCAACTCTCGCTGCTTATCGCGCATGGCGGGAAAGCTGATGTCCTGCGCGGCGAGGGTTCGGCCGCTGATGCGCCCGGTGTCTTGCTGCGGGAAGAAGCCTTTAGGCACAATAACGAAAAGAAATCCGGTGAGAATAACCGTGCCAAAGACGACGAAGAGCATAAACCATTGGTGACTCAAAACCCAGCGCAGGCCTCCGGCGTATTCGTTGTGAAGCCACTGGAAGGCGCGTTCACTCATCGCGTACACGCGGCCGTGGCGGCTCTCGCTCCGCGACTTGAGAAACTGGGCGCAGAGCATCGGCGTCGCCGTCAGCGAAACCAGAAGCGAGACGGCGATAGCTACCGACAGTGTGACGGCGAATTCGCGAAAGAGCTTGCCCACGATGCCGCCCATTAGCAGAATGGGAATGAACACGGCAATCAGAGATGTGCTCATCGAGAGCACCGTGAAGCCGATTTCGCGCGAGCCCTTCATGGCCGCGTCGAAGGGTGTGTCTCCCATCTCGAGATAGCGTGTGATGTTTTCGATAACCACAATGGCGTCGTCCACCACGAAGCCTGTAGCGATGGTCAGCGCCATCAGCGAGAGGTTGTCGATGGTGTAGCCGAGCAGGTACATCACGCCGAATGTGCCCACCAGAGAAAGTGGCACGGCAACTGACGGGATGATGGTGGCCCACACCTCACGCAGAAACAGGAAGACAACCAGCACCACCAGCAAGACGCTGATAATCAGCGAAATCTCCACATCGCGCACGCCAGCGCGGATGGTGGTGGTGCGGTCTATCGCCACGTCAATTTTGATAGTTGGCGGGATAGCGGCCTGCAGGCGGGGCATCTCGGCCATCACGTTGTCCACGGTCGAAATCACGTTCGCGCCGGGAATCTTGAAGATGACAATCAAAATTGCGTCTTTGAGCTTGCCGGGCGGACCCTTGATCGGGTTGATCCCTGTTACGCCGGTCGTGTGAATGTCGGCAATGCTGTCGGTAATCGTGCCCAGGTCGGCGACGCGCACCGGCGCGCCGGTCTGGCTGTTATAGCCGGCGATGATGGGCGCGTAGTCGCGGGCCTTGAAGATCTGGTCGTTGTCGCTGATCTGCCAGCGATGGTCGGCATCCTGAAAGGCGCCCTTGGGCCGGTTCGCGTTGGCGTTGGCCAGCGCAGTGCGCACGGCCTCCAGGCCAACGCCGTTCGCGCCCAGCTGCATGGGGTTCAACTCGACGCGCACGGCGGGGCTGGAACTGCCTCCGACAAAGACCTGACCGACACCCGAAATCTGAGAGATCTTTTGCGACAGAATGGAGTCGGCCATGTCGTAGATCTTCGGCTTGGGCACGACATCTGAGGTCAGCGTCAGAATCAGGATAGGTGCTTCAGCGGGATTGGCCTTGCGGTAGCTCGGATTCTGCGGAAGGTTGGCGGGCAACTGGCTGCGCGCCGCATTGATAGAAGCTTGCACATCGCGCGCAGCGGCATCGATATTGCGGTTGATATCAAATTGCAATATGACCGAAGCCGAGCCCAGCGAACTGGACGAGGTCATCTGATTGACGCCGGCGATGCGCCCAAACTGGCGCTCTAATGGAGTGGCCACCGATGAGGCCATGGTCTCCGGGCTGGCGCCAGGCATCCCCGCACCGATGCCGATGACCGGAAAATCAACATTGGGTAGCGACGCCACGGGCAAAACCGAATAGGCTATCGAGCCGGCCATCAGCAGGGCCAGCGCGAGCAGCGATGTAGCCACCGGGCGCTTGATAAAGGGTGCGGAAAGATGCATCGCTCAGGGCTCCTAGTCCGCGCTTACCGGTTGCTGCTCGTGGCTGACGCGACTCTCGCGCGGTTTCAGGCGTTGGGCCAACTTGTCAAAGTACAGATAAGTAACCGGAACGGTGAAGAGCGTGAGCAATTGCGACAAAATCAAACCGCCGACGATGGTGATGCCCAGCGGCCGGCGCAGTTCGGCGCCCACCCCTCCGCCCAGCCACAGCGGCAATCCGCCCAGCATGGCGGCCATGGTGGTCATGATGATGGGCCTGAAGCGCAACTGGCAGGCCTGGAAAATGGCGGCTTCAGCAGTCTTGCCTTCGTTGCGTTCAGCCTGAAGTGCGAAGTCGATCATCATGATGGCGTTCTTCTGCACAATGCCTATGAGCAGGATGATGCCGATCAGCGCAATGACACTGAACTCGGTGTGCGTAATGAGCAGGGCGAGGAGTGCGCCCACGCCTGCCGAGGGCAGCGACGAGATGATTGTGATGGGGTGAATATAGCTCTCGTAGAGCACGCCCAGCACGATGTAAACGGTGATCAGCGCGGCCAGAATCAGCAGCGGTTCATTGGAGAGCGAAGTCTGGAAAGCTGCGGCCGTGCCTTGAAAGCTGGCGTTAATGGCGGCCGGCATCTGGATGCGCTGCTCGATGCGATTGACGGCTGTGACGGCGTCGCCCAGCGCCTTGCCCGGCGCCAGGTTGAAGCTGATTACGGTTGATGGGAATTGGCCCTGGTGACCAATGGAAAGTTGCGCCGTCGATTGCTCCCAATGAGCCACCATGCTGAGCGGAACCTGCGTGCCGTTGCCTGATTTGACGTAGAGATTATTCAGCGTCGCAGGATCGGTCTGGAAGCTCTGTCCCACTTCCATCACCACGTGGTACTGGTTGAGCTGGGTGAAGATGGTGGAAACCTGTCGCTGCCCGAAGGCGTCGTAGAGTGTGTTGTCCACATCGGACATGGCGATGCCCAGTCGCGCCGCTGTGTCGCGGTCGATTACCAATTGAGCGGACAGGCCCTGGTCCTGCAAGTCGCTGGCCACATCGGTAACGACGTTTTCCTGGCCCAATTCTCTGACCATCATCCGGGTGTATTTCGCCAACTCCACAGGGTCGGGATCTTCCAGCGAGTATTGGAATTCAGTTCTGCTCACGCGGTCTTCCACCGTGAGGTCCTGCAGCGGCTGCAGAAACAACTGAATGCCTTCAACACCTTCGAGCTTGGGTTGAAGACGCCGAATCACCGCAGTGGCGGATTCCTTGCGCACATCCAGCGGTTTCAGGTTGATCTGGATGCGGCCCGAGTTCAGCGTAGTGTTGGTTCCGTCCACGCCGATAAAAGAGGAGATGTTATCGACAGCCGGATCCTTGAGCAGAATGTCAACGAGCTTCTGCTGGCGCTCGGCCATCGAGGTGAAGCTGACCGTCTGTGGCGCTTCGCTGATGCCCAGAATCACGCCCGTATCCTGCACCGGGAAAAATCCTTTCGGAATCACGAGGAAGAGCAAAACCGTGGCCACAAATGTTGAGATGGTGACCATTAACGTGGCGAAGCGGTGGCGCAAAACAAACTGCAGCGTCTGCCCGTACTTGGCAATGATCGAGTTAAAGACTTTCTCTGACCAATAATAAAAACGCGTCTGCTTTGCGACTGACTTGTCCTGCAGAATACGCGAGCACATCATCGGCGTCAGCGTCAGCGAGACCACCGCGGAGACCAGGATGGTGACCGCCAGCGTGATAGCAAACTCGCGGAAGAGCCGGCCCACCACGTCGCTCATGAAGAGCAGCGGAATCAGCACCGCGATTAGCGAAACGGTCAGCGACATGATGGTGAAGCCGATCTGTTCGCTGCCCTTGAGCGCCGCCTTCATCGGGCTCATGCCTTCTTCAATGAAGCGGGAGATATTCTCGATCATCACGATGGCGTCGTCCACCACGAATCCGGTGGAAATTGTGAGCGCCATCAATGTCAGATTGTTGAGCGAGTAGCCCAACAGGTACATCACTCCGAAGGTGCCCACAATCGACAGCGGCACCGCGACAGATGGAATGATGGTAGCCGCCAGATTGCGCAGGAAGAGGAAGATGACCATCACCACCAGCGCAATGGTGAGCATCAGCTCATATTCCACATCCCTGACCGAGGCGCGAATGGTGTTGGTGCGGTCAGTGAGCACACGCACCTGCACGGAGGCCGGCAAACTGGTCTGCAACTGCGGCAGCAGCGTCTTGATGCGGTCCACTACGGCGATAATGTTCGCGCCCGGCTGGCGCTGAATGTTGACGATGACAGCGGGCTGGCGATCCATCCAGGCTGCCTGCTGTGAGTTTTCCGCCGCGTCGACGATCGTGGCTACGTCAGACGCACGGACGGCTGCGCCGTTGCGATAGGCGACAATCACCGGCTTATAGTCGCCACTGGAAAGCAACTGATCGTTCGCGCCGATGGTGTAAGACTGGCGTGCGCCGTTGAGCGTGCCCTTGGCCTGGTCCACGTTGGCCGCCGCCAATGCGGTGCGCAGATCTTCAAGGCTCAGGTTATAAGCGGCCAGTTGGGCCGGGTTGGCCTGAATGCGCACTGACGGCTTCTGCCCGCCGGCAATCGAAACCAGCCCCACGCCGGTGACCTGTGAAATCTTCTGTGCCAGGTTGGTGTCGGCCGCGTCTTCAATCTTGTCCAGTGGCAGCGAGTCAGAGTAAAGCGCCAGCGTCATGATGGGCGCGTCGGCGGGGTTGACCTTGCTGTAAATGGGCGGGTTGGGCAGATCAACCGGCAAGAAAGTGTTGGCCGCGTTGATGGCCGCCTGCACCTCCTGCTCGGCAACGTCGATGTTCTCGTCTAAATTAAATTCGAGCGTAATTACCGAGCCGCCGCCTGAGCTGACCGAGGTCATCTGCTTCAGTCCGGGCATCTGGCCGAACTGCCGCTCCAGAGGCGCGGTAACCGACGAGGCCATCACCTCCGGTCCGCCGCCTGGGTAAAAAGTGAGCACCTGGATTATCGGGTAATCCACTTCGGGCAACGCGGAAACCGGCAGTTGCTGGTAGCCCACAAAGCCTGCCAGTAAAATGGCCGCCATCAGCAGCGAAGTCGCTACCGGGCGCAGAATGAATGGACGGGAAGGGCTCACTTCTGATTCCCCTTGTTATTGCCATTGCCGCCGGAGCTTCCGTTCGCCGCGCTTTGTCCTGCTTTGCCCTGGCCAGCCGAACTGACAGTCACAATCTGTCCGGGGCGCAAACGATCTGCACCGTCCACTACTACGTTCTGGCCCGCTTGCAAGCCGCCGTCCAGAATAGTCACTTGTCCCTCCGCCAGAGCGATCTTTACAAGCTGAATTCTGGCTGTCGAAGTTTTCTTGGCGGCATCGGTATCCACTGCCCACACATACGAGCCCTGATTGCCGGACTGAATGGCAGCCGACGGAACCACCAGCGCGTTAGGCCGGTTTTCCATCACCAGATGAACGTTGACGAACTGATTGGGAAAGAGCGATTGGTCGCGGTTGTCGAACACGGCTTTCAGCTTGTCGGTTCCCGTAGTGGTGTCGATCTGGTTGTCCGCGGTGAGCAAATAGCCGCTGGCCAGCTTCTGCTTGTCGCCCTGATCGTAAGCATCCACGGGCAGGCGCTTGTCCGCCGCTAATTTGCGCAGCACTTGGGGAAGCTGGTCTTCAGGCAGCGTAAAGTAAACCGCGATGGGCTGGAACTGATTAATGATTACCAGGTTGGTTGAGTTGGCTGTGATGATGTTGCCGGGGTCCACCAGGCGCAAGCCGATGCGGCCATCAATGGGCGACTGGATGGTGCACCAGCCAAGCTGCAATTGTGCGGTCTCAATGGCCGCCCTGTCGGCTGCGATGGCGCCTTGGTACTGGCCCTGAGTGGCCTCGTCGGCGTCCACCGTCTCCTTTGAAACCACCCCTGCCGCATACAGCGCCTGATAGCGCTTGAACTCCGCCTGCGCATCCTTGAGCAAAGCTTCATCGTGGGCCAGTGTGCCCTTGGCCTGATCCAGAGCGGCCTGGTAGGGACGGGGGTCGATCACCATGATCGTCTCGCCACGCCTCACCTGTTGGCCCTCGGTGAACCGCACCGGCTCCAGCTCGCCGCTTACTCTTGCTTTCACGGTGACGCTCATGTAAGGGGTTACCGTGCCCAATCCGGTCAGAAAAATCGGCATCGGCCTCTGCTCGGAGGCAGCCACCTGCACCGGAACCGGCCTGCTCAGCAGCAGCGCCGCCTGATTGGCGCTCGCAGCCGCTGTCTGCTTCTGGTTCTGATAGATCCGCCACACAACCAGACCCACGGCGGATATCACCACCACGTATACGGCAATGCGTACCCAGGAGCCCTTGGGTGAATTGTGGCGCTGTTCAATGCCATTTGCGGCGAGAGATGTCTCTGGAGTGCCTTCAGTGGACATAGTGTTGATTCCTGTCAATTTCTTTTTAGTAATTGCCTGCGTAATGAGTCTCGCGCAAAGGCATTGTTGTTACCGTTCAGGGCAGCGGACAAACCACACGCGTATGTTTCTAAGGACGCAAGAGTTTCGTGAAAGGTTTCGTTCGCCCGGGCGACCCGCATCGCGGCGTGCACGCCATTTGCTACAGTGAAGCGCTTCTCCGCGTGGCAGGACGCAATTATTGTAAGCGAATCAGTCGGCAACATAACACTTGCGGCGCGCGCCTGCCGGTTTCAGTTTGACGGTATACTTGTTCCTGCGTTTACCCGCAACTGCGTTTGGCCTTGAACAGCCGTCCCGCCGCGGCGCTTCCGAATGACTTGGTGTTCCGCGGCCCGCCTGGCGTCGCTCTTTCCATGAGGTTATTTTGATTCGGAATTTCCCTCCTGCCGAGCAAACTGATCCAACGCTACCGCTGTGCGTCGATCTCGACGGCACGCTCATCAAATCCGATTCGCTCTTTGACGCGGTCTGCCAGTTCCTGCGCCGCAATCCCCTCCAATTCTGGCAACTGGCGCAATGGCTGGCCGTGGGACGAGCTCGCCTGAAAGCCGAAGTGGCAAGCCGCGCACCGCTCGATCCGGCGGAACTGCCTTACAACGCCGAATTGCTCCTGTACCTCAATGCCGAGCGGCGCAGGGGCCGGAAGATCTACCTGACAACCGGCGCCGATGGTCCGTTGGCGGAGCGCGCCGCCGCGCATCTGGGCATCTTCGACGGCGTGCTGGCCTCCGATGGAGTGACAAACCTGACAAGTGCGCTGAAGTTGGAACTTCTGAAGGCCCGCTTCGGCGAATTCGACTACATCGGTAACTCCCACGCCGACCTGCCTCTGCTGGCCCGTGCGCGCCACGCCATGGTGGCCAACCCCTCCCTTAACCTGCGCCTCTCGTTGCGTTTGCGACACATCCCGGTGACACGTACGTTTCTCCAAGAGCAGCCGTTGGCGCGCACGCTGCTGAAGGCGACGCGCATCCATCAGTGGGCCAAAAATATCCTCTTGTTCCTGCCACTGCTGCTCTCACACAAGCTGCACGCGGACGCTATCGGCGCGGCTGTCGCCGCCTTCTTCTGTTTCAGCTTCATGGCATCAGCCAACTATCTTTTCAATGACCTGCTGGACATAGAGAGCGACCGCCGTCATCCCGCCAAGAGATTCCGGCCCTTCGCCGCTGGAGATCTGCCGGTCGTGGGCGGAGCTGCCCTGGCGCTTGCGCTCATCGTGGCTTCGTTTGCGCTCTTGCCTATTCTGCCCAATAAATTTGTGTTTTGGCTGGCGGTTTACATTGTGTCCACTACGGCTTACTCCTTTTATTTCAAGCAGGTGGCTCTGGTTGACGTGCTTATGCTCTCCGGGCTGTATACGCTGCGCCTGCTGGCCGGCGGCGCGGCCACGCGGACTGAAATTTCCCCTTGGCTGGCTGCCTTTTCCATCTTTCTCTTTCTCTCGCTGGCTATGGTCAAGCGCTTCAGCGAGCTCGAAAACATGCACGAACGCGGCGCTTCCGAAGCTCATGGGCGCGGCTATCTGGCCGGCGATCTGGACCAGATTCGCAGCTTCGGCACCTCCAGCGCTACGGCGGCCGTGCTGGTCTTCATGATGTACATAGCGCGCCCCGACGTGACGGTTCTCTATAAACATGCCGAAAGGCTATGGCTCATTGTGCCACTGATGCTTTTCTGGCTTTACCGCGTGTGGCTGCTGGGTTCGCGCGGCGAAATGGACGAAGACCCGGTCATTTTTGCGTTGCGCGACCGGGTCAGCCTTGCTCTGGGGGCATGCGTGCTGGCTGTGGCGATTCTCGCGGTCTGAAAGCATCTTTTCAGCGCGCTGCCGCGTCCTATTAATGTAAAGACAGATGCTTTGCCGGCGCACGGGGGAGAGGTGCGCTTCTTCGTCTACCATTGAATATTGAACAGGATGTGGGTCGGATCGAGCAGATGAGCGCGGTCCTGTTCCGGAGTCCAGCGTGCCGGTCATGACCAGGCCGGCACGCCTGTCGAGCCTTTCAAATACGGTCTGGCGAGCGAGCAGCAGCGGCCGCGAACTCGCGGTTCAGGAACGAGTACCTGCCCTATGATGTGGATTGTCCGGCTTGCGCTGCGGCGGCCTTACACCTTTGCCGTCTTTGCGCTTTTGATTCTGATTCTCGGCGTCTACAACATCCTGTCGATGCCTACCGATATTTTTCCGAATATCGACATCCCTGTCGTAACGGTGGTCTGGGGCTATAACGGCCTCTCTGCGCAGGAGATGGCCAACCGTATCGTGACCAACAGCGAGCGCGGCATGACCACCACGGTCAACGACATCGAGCACATTGAGTCGCAGTCGCTCAACGGCATCGCGATCATCAAGGTCTTCTTCCAGCCGCACGTGAACATCGGCAACGCCGTGGCCCAGGTAACGTCGGTCAGCGAAGCGCAGGTGCGCAGCCTCCCGCCCGGCACGACGCCACCCTTCATCATTCAGTACAACGCTTCCAGCGTTCCCGTTCTGCAGTTGGGGCTTTCCGGGCAGGGCTTGAACGAGCAGCAGTTGAACGACGTGGCCACGAACAACATCCGCAATCAGTTGGCCACCGTCGAAGGTGCGCAGACGCCCTTTCCATATGGCGGCAAGGTGCGCCAGATCCAGGTGGACCTCGACCTGCACGCGCTTCAAGCCAAGGGGCTTTCTCCCACGGATGTGGTGAATGCCTTCAACGCGCAAAGCCTGATCGCGCCTTCCGGCACCGTGAAGATCGACCGCTTTGAATATGCCGTCGAGACCAACTCCGCGCCTTCTGTAGTCAGCGACATGAACGACTTGCCCATCAAGACAATGAACGGCGCGGTGATCTACGTCCGTGACGTCGCTCATGTGCGCGATGGCAACCCGCCGCAGACCAACATCGTTCACGTGGATGGCAGCCGCGCCATCATGATGAGCATCATGAAAACCGGCTCGTCCTCCACGCTGGACATCATCAAGGGAGTCCACGCCAAGCTTGATAGCATCCAGGGCCAGTTACCGCCGTCGCTTAAGATCGCCTCGCTCTCCGACCAGTCGATTTTCGTGCGCGGAGCCATCAGCGGCGTGGTGCGCGAGGGCATCATCGCCGCCTGCCTCACCGCCATCATGATCCTGGTCTTCCTTGGCAGCCTCCGCTCTACACTCATCATCGCGGTCTCCATTCCGCTCGCGATTCTGTGCTCAATCAGCGTTCTCGCCATGCTGCACGAGACCATCAACATCATGACGCTGGGCGGGTTGGCGCTGGCAGTCGGCATCCTGGTGGATGACGCCACGGTCGAAATCGAAAACATCAACCGCAACCTGGAATCGGGCAAGGAGGTTGAGCAGGCCATTCTAGACGGTGCAGCGCAAATTGCCACTCCGGCTTTCGTCTCGACCCTGGCCATCTGCATCGTCTTCGTGCCCATGTTTCTGCTTAGCGGCGTGGCGCGTTACCTGTTTGTCCCCATGGCGGAGGCGGTGGTTTTTGCCATGCTGGCAAGCTATTTGCTCTCCCGCACCGTGGTGCCCACCATGGCCAGGTATCTGCTCAAAGAACACGACGATACCGAGGCCGAAAGAAAACTCAACAGCCGCAATCCCTTTGTTCGCTTCCAGAGCGGTTTTGAATCCGGTTTTGAGAGCTTCCGCCACGGCTATTTGCGCCTGCTCACCCTCTGCCTCGATCACTCCGCGGTCTTCTTGATCCTCTTCACGGTCTTCGCTCTGGGGTCGGTGGTGCTGCTTGAGCCGTGGCTAGGCCAGGACTTTTTCCCCTCGGTAGACGCCGGCCAGTTCAAGATTCATGTGCGCGCCCGCACCGGCACGCGCATCGAGGAGACAGCCGCGCTTTGCGATCGCGTAGACGCCACCATTCGCCAGGAGATTCCGGCCAAAGAGGTCGTCAACATCGTCGATAACATAGGCTTGCCCACCTCAGGCATTAACCTTTCTTACTCGACCTCGGCGCCCGTCGGTCCGGCAGATGCTGACATCCAGGTGCAGTTGAGTCGGGATCATCATCCTACCCCGGCTTATGTCGAGCGTCTGCGCAGCGTGCTGGCCCGTCAGTATCCCGGTGTCACCTTCTATGTGCTGCCGGTGGACATTGTCACCCAGATTCTCAACTTCGGCCTCTCGGCGCCTATCGATATCCAGGTCGTTGGCCCGGATCTTTATGGCAACCGCGCCCTCGCCGAGCGCATGTTGAACGAGGTCCGCTATGTTCCCGGCGCCGCCGACGCGCGCATCCAGCAACCCTTCGACCTGCCCAATATGACGGTGAATGTGGACCGCACCCGCGCAGAGGAGATAGGTCTGACGCAGCAGAATGTGGCGCAAAGCGTGCTGGTGGCGCTGAGCGGCAGCTTCCAGACGGCCCCCAACTTCTATCTGGATCCGAAAAACAACGTGAGCTACAACATTGCCGTCCAGTCTCCCCAATACAATATCCAGTCGCTGGCCGCGCTCAAGAGCTTGCCCATTACCGCCGGCGCTGCAGCGGCAAATCAAACCAATGTTGCCGCCGCGCCGGGAGCTGCTCCCGGAGCCACACCCGGCGCGGCTTCAACCATCGCACCTGGAGACCCGTCCACCGTGCAGGTCCTGGGCAACCTGGCCTCCATCGCGCCCGGCACGGAACTGGGCACTGTCAGCCACTACGATGTGCAGCCGGTCCTCGACATCTACGCCAACGTGGATGGAACCGACCTGGGCAGCGTAACCAAAGCGATGGAGGGAATTATCGCTCGCCATCAGGCCGATTTGCCGCGTGGTTCGCACTTCATCCTGCGCGGCCAGAGTGAGACCATGAGGGCGTCTTACATCGGATTGCTGAGCGGCCTCGCATTTTCCATCCTTCTGGTTTACCTGTTGATTGTGGTCAACTTCCAGTCCTGGCTCGATCCGTTTCTGATCATCGCGGCGCTGCCCGCGGCACTAGCCGGCATCGTCTGGTTTCTCTTCCTCACCAACACGCGGCTCAGCGTCCCGGCGCTCACCGGCGCCATCATGTGCATGGGTGTGGCCACGTCCAACTCCATTCTGGTGGTGACTTTTGCCCGCGAGCAGTTGGAGGTATTGGTGGGCGACGCGCGCCGGGCCGCGCTCAATGCCGGCTTTGTGCGCCTGCGCCCGGTCTTGATGACCGCTCTGGCTATGATCATCGGCATGGTGCCCATGTCGTTGGGCCTGGGCGACGGCGGCGAGCAGAATGCTCCGTTGGGCCGCGCCGTTATCGGCGGCCTCCTGCTGGCCACTGTGGCTACGCTCTTTTTTGTTCCCGCATTTTTCTATGTCGTCCATGGCTGGCTCGAAGCCCGCCGCAAGACGGCTCACGGCTTGGCAACAGCCGGAACATTCGACGAGTTTGACGATATACCGGAGTAGTTCTTCATGACGAACGAATCCAATCCGAACCCCCAGCAGGCCAATCACCACGAGGCCGCGCCGGAACAGAAGCCCATCTCGCCGCGCAAGGCCCTCGCAGGCGTGGTAATTGTGCTCATCGTGGCGGCCGTGCTGGCGGGCGTCGGCATGTTGCACCGCTATCAGGCCGACAAGGTGCTGGCCACAACCACCACCGAATTGGCCGCGCCCACGGTGATTGTCGCCGTACCCAAAGCGGGCGCTCCGGTTGACAGTTTCATACTACCCGGCAACGTGACCTCTTACACCGATGCGCCCATCTACGCGCGCACTGCCGGCTACCTTACGCGCTGGTATTTCGACATCGGTGCTCGCGTGAAGAAAGGTGCTCTGCTGGCCGTGATTGCCACGCCTGAAGTGGATCAGCAACTGGCTCAGGCTCAGGCCGACCTGAATACCGCCCAGGCCAACGCCAACAACGCACGCATCCAGGCCGACCGCTATACCGGACTCGTCCAATCCAACGCCGTCTCCCGTCAGGACACTGACACGTTCGTAAACCAGGCAGCGGCCACCGCAGCCGCAGTCAAATCCGCGCAGGCCAACGTTGAGCGGCTGCGCCAACTGCAATCGTTTGAACAGGTCTATGCGCCCTTCGACGGCGTCATCACCGCGCGCAATATCGACACCGGCCAACTCATCGATCCCGGGGCGGGCAAAGAACTCTTTCACCTTCAGGCCATTCAGACTCTGCGCGTCTACGCCAACCTACCGCAGATCTACTCGGCAAACGTGAAGCCCGGCGCGAAGATTGACCTCACCTTCGCCGAGCACGGCGGAAAAGCCTACCACGGCACGCTGGTTCGAACCGCGGAAGCCATTGATCCAACCAGCAGAACATTGCTCGTCGAAGTGGACGTGGACAACCGTGCCGGCGATCTGCTGCCCGGCTCGCTTGCTCAGGTTCACTTCAAGACGCCGGCAGCCGGACCCACCTTCATCGTGCCTGCCGCCGCTCTCATCTTCCGCAAGGAAGGCCTCCGTTTGGGCATTGTCGTCAACGGCAATGTAGCGCATCTGGTTCCGGTGGTTATTGGCGAGGACGATGGAGCCAACGTGCAGATCGTCACCGGCCTCGGCATCGGCGATCAGGTGATTCAGGATCCGCCCGATTCGCTCATCGAGGGCGAAAAGGTGCAGATCGTGAACACCGGCGGCCAGGTCAATGCGGGAGGCAAATAATATGCCAGCGACGCTTCCTGCGGATGAATCCGGTGCTCGCTCCCACTTGTGTCAGGGTACGACTTTAGTCGTGCCAAAAATGCGGCAGAATAATCGCTGGGCTTTAGCCCCTGAGAAACGGTCTTCGGGCAATTTGCGGGTGCCCCCGGTTCCGATTCTGGAATCGGGGATTCCACAAACTTCGGGTGCCCCATCCTTGCGACGTTTTTGCTCTTGTCGCAAGGGTGGGAAAGCACGAATCTCAACCGCACCTCTATTAACCTGTCTGGCCGCACTCACTCTCTTCACCGGTTGCAAGCCCGTCGGCCCCAACTACACCCGTCCCGGCTACGATGCTCCCGCAGCCTATAAAGAGACAGGCGCTACCACAGTCGTCCCGCCACCCGCACCCGCAGGAGGCAGTTGGCAGCCGGCTTCGCCCTCTGACGGAATGTTGCGCGGCAAATGGTGGGAGATTTACCAGGACCCGCAACTCAACAAACTCGAGGACCGCATCGCCACCGAGAATCCCAGCTTGCACCAGGCGCTGGAAACTTACCTCGCCGCGCATGACCAGGTACGCGCCGCCAAGGCAGCCTTCTATCCCACGTTTTCAGCCGGAGCAGGCGCCACGCGCGAAAAGATTTCGGCCAATGGGCCCGACTATTCGCCGAGCAAGTCCACCACGTACAGCGACTTTGTGGTGAGCGGCCAGGCCAGTTGGGAACCTGACTTCTGGGGACGCATTCGCCGCACCGTTGAAGCCGCGCGCTCCAACGCTCAGGCCAGCGCGGCCGACACTGCCGGTGTAGACCTGAGCCTCCATGCCGAGATGGCCGCAGACTACTTCCAACTGCGCGGACTCGACTCCGAAATCGCGCTACTCGACTCCACCGTCACCGATCTCGAAAGCCAGCTCGACCTGACCCAGCGCCGCCTTACCGGCGGAATCGGCACCGAGGCCGACGTAGCCCAGGCTCGCACTCAGCTTGAAACCGTGCGCGCCCAGCGCGTCGATGTGGGTGTGGCTCGCGCTCAATATGAGCACGCCATCGGCACCATCGCCAATCTCAAACTCTCCGACTTCAGCATTCCGTTTTCGCCGCTTGTTCAGCCTCCTCAGTCTTCAGGGCCCGCGTTGCCCAAGGTTCCCGTCGGAGTGCCTTCGCAACTGCTCGAGCGCCGCCCAGACATTGCCGCCGCCGAACGCCGCGCCGCCGCCGCCAACGCGCAGATCGGCATTGCCGTCAGCGCGTTCTATCCCAACATCAACCTCACTGGAGCCGGCGGCTTTGAAAGCATGAACGCCGGCACATGGATCGAAGGCCCCAGCGCTCTATGGAGCCTGGGAGCGCAAGCCACGCAGTTGCTCTTCGACGCAGGCCAGCGCCACGCGCTCACCAGTGCTGCTCGCCACACCTACGAGGCCCAGGCCGCCGCATACCGCAGCACCGTTCTTAGCGCATTCAACGATGTGGAAGACCAGCTCTCCGGCCTGCGGATTCTTGAGTCTGAATCGACCGTCGAGCAGAGGGCCGTCGATGCGGCTCAGCATTCTTATGAGATTTCGAACCAGCGCTACAAGGGCGGCGTCACCAGCTATCTAGAAGTGCTGACGGCAGAGGCCACGCTCCTCCAGAATCAACGCACTGCCATCGATCTCCAGACTCGCCAATTTGTTTCGAACGTCGGCCTCGTCCGCTCACTCGGCGGCGGCTGGGATGCTTCTCAATTGCCAAAATAAAAAGGCAGAGATCAGGGAACAGCGAAAAGGGAACCGGGAACAAAGAGCCAGCCCATAAAACTTCGTGCCCCATCCATCGCGCATTTTGCGATGAGTGGGATCGCACAAATGCCCCGCGCTCAACCCTTCGCTTTTTTCAGCGGAAGGGGTGGGAGACCATGCAGCAAGAAAGCCCTCAGCGCGCTTCGCCTCGCGGTAGCGCAGGCAGCTTCCATTGCCTTTTCAGCTTCTTGTACTGCGCCTTTGGCAACTGCACCAGCAAAGGATTCTTCGCCGGGTCAAGCCAAGCAAGCACGCCTTCAAGATGCTCTTGCGTCATCGCCGTGCATCCCGTGGTTCCCTGGCCCGGCCCTGACCAGATATGAATGAAGATGCACGACCCGACGCCGGGAGTCGCCGGGTCTGCGTTGTGATCTGCCACTACGCCCCACCGGTACAGAACATCGGGGCGCAACATATGTTCGGAACTGTGCCAGTCAGGAGTTACCGTCGCGCGGTCCAACACACGGTTATAAAACTTTGAACTCACGTCATCCACGCATTCCACTGATGGCGTGAGGCTCACGTAGGGCATCTTCCACCCCGCCTGCTTCTCAGCTGCGTAGCCAAAGGAATTGCTCAGCCGAAAAATTCCCGCCGGCGATTTTCCATCCCCTTCGTGCTTTACTGGATCGCTCGCTGTACGTGACCTCTCATCGCTGGCCGATGCCAGTCCCACGCCCCACCCAAGCCCGTTCTCGCCAACCACCACAGCAATCGGTTCGCCGACCGTCTTCCATTTCTTGCCCGCCACTGGCCGCTCATACGCTTGCAAGACTCCATCAACAGCATTCCAATCCTGAGTCGTAACCACCAGGATTTGCATGGATGAGCGCAATGCAGCCGGCTCCTGGCCGCGCGCCGAACCAACCGAAGCCATGCCCACCAAGACGGCACAGCAAAAAAACCATCCAAACTTCATCGGATCCTTGACCTCTAAAGATAACTTTAAATTCATCGCGGCCTACCCGCGACCACGAAGGCCATTTTTTCTATTCCTTATTCCTTATTCCCTATTCCCTGCTTTACCGTTCCTTGCTTCACCACATCTTTTCGCGGATGGCTGTAAGCTGCCGGTGGCACGTCGGTCAGCGGCAGCGCAGGGCCTTCCCACAACAATCTGGGCGCTCCCTCGCTGGCGGAGTGCAAGCCCTCCAGATGAAACGTGTGCTTGCCCGCGCGCAATCCCAGCGAGCCGCGATCGTAGCGCATAGCGTTTCCCGGCGAGCCGCAAACCTGTGCGAAGGCCGGGCCGGTCTTCGCCACTTCCACGCCGTCAATCACCAGTCGCGCGCCGTCGCGGTCCAGCAGATCGAAGGTGTAGCCGCCGTCGGCAGGGATATCGATCAGTCCGTCCCACGCCACGGCGAAACGCGTATAGCCCTGCGAATCCGCATGAATGTTGGGGCTTTCGCCTGAAAAGACAGGGTGTTCAGCGGCGAGGTTCGGCAACTCGGTCCATGGGCCGGGATAGAGTTGCCATGCAAGGCCGGGCAGCATCGACACTGCCACGCTTGCGGCTTCATGCCAGTGCGCCACGGCAACCACTCCCTGCGCAGCCCAGTCCTGATTGGTCGTATCGGGGTCGCCTGTGGGCTCTTCCACATGCAGCAAAACCCGAAAGCGGCCAGCGCCCTTTCCAGCCCCATCCAGTTCGGTTCCCTCCGCGTCCGGAAAGCGGTGACTCACGCGGCGGCCGCTCCCATTAGCTCCGTCGCCAAAAAGCCATGTGTAGCGTGCGCCGGGCGAGGGTTGCGCTGTAAATGTGACCTTCTCACCCGGCGCAAAAACCGGCGGGTCCACGGTGAACGCCGCTTCGGGACCGTGTTGTGCGGGAAACTTCGCCTGCTGCGCGCCGTCGGCAGTCGAAAGCGGCAGGTCCGCATTGCTGGCCGCGCGCTTCTGGCCGTACTTCACATTGTCAAAAATCACGCCCGCCACGTCGCCGCTCATTGTCGAGTCAGCCAGCGGCGGCTGGTCCAGCGCCCAGATGTTATGAAATGTGAACCCCAGCAGACCCGGGTATTTCTGATCCATCTGCTCCAATGAATACCAGTTATCCAGGAACAAATTTTCAAAAGTGTAGTTAACGTGGCTGCCTTTGGCTTCGTTTGCGCCCCAAAAGCCAAGCAGGCCAAAAGTCTGCCCGCATGCACCGATGCCGCCGTGCAAGATGTCGGAATCGCGCAGAGTAAAGTTGCGCGAGTTATACGTCTTCCGCGGCCATCCCGCGCGCAAAATATTTGAGATGCTCGTTGAAAGCACGCTGTGTTCAATGAGAATGTTCTGTACATCGTGGCCTGGGCGCAACATCTCTTCGTCCGTGTAACCGTCCCAATTGCCCTGCATGGCAAAAACGTCATCCGAAGACCGTATGAATGCATTGCGCACCACGGAGTCGCCGCCGCCCAGCCAATCCATCCCGTCCTGGTTGGCGTTTCCGGGGTTGCCGCCAATCACGCGCAAATCGTCATAAGCAAATCCAGTCGAATCCTTCATCTGGATCGACCAGGTCCTCGACCTCACAATGCAGGTCAGCCCGTCAATCTCCACGTTGTGAGCTTCCAGCGCGCCCACGCAGTGCCAGTCCGGCTTTTGCATCCATCCTTCGTCGCTGTTGGGGTCCTGCGGCCCGTCATAAACAATCGTTCCCTGGCCCAGAATCCTTACGTTCTCCACTTTCCAAAGATTCAGGCTGCCGAAAAAATACGAGCCGGGCGCAAGGTAATATGTCTCGCCGCTTTTGGGATTGATGCTCTCGTGATAAACCCCCGGCTTGTAGACGTGAATCTTTGGGTCGCTCGGCATGGGCGGCTGCGGCGTACCGGCAAAGAGAAACAGCATTTGTGCGTAATTCAAAAAGTCGCCCGGCCGCGAGATGGAAAGCTTGGCCGGACCGGCAAGTTTAAAACGAATCGTCTGGGACTTCGGTTCGCCATCGGGCCTCTCAGCCCGCAATCCCAGTCGCCACGGCTGAATGTCCACGCCTTTATCCCAGAAGCCCGGCTCCGCGGCGGTAATCTCCACGTCAAAAGGGCCACGCCCGTTGAAGCTGGCGCAATCGTATCTCGCTGCGGCGTGAGCCACGTCCACCGTCTGCCCGTTCACGCGAACCGTGAAATCAGTAGCCTTCATCTCCGGCGGAACTGGTGCAGACTCAACGCGAGTGGCCGCATGAGCGGCGAGTGAAAGCGCGAGAATACCCAAGACCAGCGTACGAAAATCCGGCAAGAAGCGGACCCCGGTAAGAAAGTGAGGACGAAACCACTGTAGCACTTGGGGAAGCGCGCGGTTTCACGACATCGCGATTCATTCAACTTCAACGAAAACGGGGTAGACTGCTGTTGAGTTCCTTGGTCCCCTGTTGAAACGAGGGCGCCCGAATGAGACTATCCCCTGCGATTAGAAAACTGCGGTCATTCGAGCGGCGATATCGCCACGCGCGAATGGTTGCGCGCGCGTTCAAATCACGGGCGCATCCCATCCTCGCCCATATCATTCCCGTCCGCCGCTGCAATCTCTCCTGCGCATATTGCAACGAATACGACAAGGTATCCAGCCCGGTGCCAACCGCTGAGATGCTGCGCCGCATTGATCTTCTCGCCGCTCTCGGCACGGAAATCATTACCTTCAGCGGCGGTGAGCCGCTGCTGCATCCGGACCTCGACGAGTTGATCCGGCGAATCCGCAGCCATGGCCGCATTGCCACGCTCATCACCAACGGATATCTTTTGAGCCCGGAACGTATTCGACAGTTGAACCGTGCCGGCCTGGAGCACCTGCAGATCAGCATCGATAACGTCGAGCCCGACGAGGTTTCGAAGAAGAGCCTGAAGGTCCTGGATAAGAAGTTGCAATGGCTTCAAGACTTCGCGGAGTTTGATGTCAGTATCAATTCCGTGGTTGGAGCCGGCGTTAAGCGTCCCGAAGATGCGCTCACCATCACGCGCCGCGCTCTGGAACTGGGCTTTGACACCACGGTGGGCACCATCCACGATCACAAGGGGCAACTGCGTCCATTGCCGGATGCCGACAGAACCGTTTACGAGCAAATACAAAAGGAGCGAAAGCCGGGGTTTTGGGCATTTGCTTACGACAATCTTTTCCAAAAAAACCTGGCTGCCGGTCAGCCGAATGACTGGCAATGCCGCGCCGGTAGCCGCTATCTCTACATTTGCGAGGACGGGCTTGTGCACTATTGCTCGCAGCAGCGGGGCTACCCCGCAATCCCGTTGGAGCGCTACGGCAGCGAAGATCTCGAACGCGAGTATTGGACTCGTAAATCCTGCGCCCCCTATTGCACGGTTTCCTGCGTACACCGCGTTGCGATGATCGACCTGGTGCGCGAAGATCCACGCAACGCGATAACCAGATTCTTTCCGCCCGCGGAGCCGGGCGCAACCGCGTCAGCCCCTTTAGGCGTAAGGTTTCTCTCCTCTTTATTTCTTCCGCCGGAAAATGGCAAGCCTCACGGCGCGATGAAGAAGGCGATGGCAGCCGGTGTCAGAAGGCTCTTCGGAATCAAGTGAGCGCCCCATGCTGCCAGAACCAGCAGCGCCATTGCCGCTCCCAGCCACACATCGATGGCGTAGTGGTATCCGCCCACAATGGCCGCCACGCCAATCCATATGGCGATGGCAAGAAAAATCGCGCCGGCCACCGGAACGTAATACAGCAGCACAATGGAGATGGCAAGCGCGCAAGCCACATGCGCGCTGGGAAATGAAATCGCCTGAATGCTCGCGTGATTCAGAATCCACAAATTAAAGACGCGGCTCTTGGCTCGCACTCCTGTCGCATTCGGCTTTCCTTGAATGTTACGCGGCGGCAACGCAGGCACAAGCGGCGTAATCGCATAGCAGAGATAAGTCGGCAGCAGAACGATCGGCCAATATGTAGTCGCATAGTGCCTCATCCCCGCCGCGTAAAGCACCGCAAGTCCAGCCACAGGCAGCGGGTAGCAGAGCATATAGGCCCACTCCATCGAGATGCGCGAGTATCGGCCGAAGGCGAGCACCGATGGGTGAAGGAGCTTCGAGAGACTGCGGTCGGACTCCGCGAGCCAGTTCTGAATCTTCTCATTCGGCCCAGTGAAGAATTGGCCTGTCTGGTAATACGGCACGAGCATGAGAGCCACCGGCAGCCAGTCGCGGAGAACCGAGGACTGAAGCGGCGCGAGAACATAAACCGAAAAACGGCCTATGAGGGTGACAGCCACGGCGATCGCCCCAAGTTCGGCTATGACTGCCCGGCGCCTGGCTGCGAGCGGTGTAATCCACGAAGCCAAGACCAGAATGACGGCGAAACCTGCCTGTATCCACTCCGAAGTTCGCATCGATCTTCCGCTTTCTGCGGTTGATTGAACTCCCAAAATCTGTCATCAACGAATGTAAGTCAGCCACAGTAAAGACAAAATGAATGTGGCGTTGCGACACCACAAACAGGCGAAAGGGAATCAACTCAGTTAACGGATTAGATCGACAGCGCGAGATTTGATGAAGCCCTTTGTCCGGGCCAAACAAACTCTGCGCGGGTCCGCCTTGTGTCAGGGCACGTTTGTGTCAGGGCAAGACTTCAACGCTTGCCGTGAGCGCAGTCGAAGTGTACCGCTAGCGCCAAAGTGAAGAAGACTTTATCCCCCGAAGGAAAGGCAATTGACTGATCGCCCACTCAGACAATTCTCAGATTGCGATTCGAACAAGCTCCTCAGTACGGCTCGGCGTTTGGTGCAAATCTCGATTCAGAGCGATCGTCGGCATGGCTGGATACTCATCATACGTCCGACCATCGAGAAGACGCCCCGCCTTGCCCTTATTTACTCCTCCCCACTGTTTGAAGAAGAACGGAACATCGTACCGACGGCATTGGCGCAAGATCCTCCTAACCCACGAAGCATCCAAGGCGCGGGCTCCCGGGCCGCTCTCACCGCCGACTATTACCCAATGAATCCCGGAAAGATCTATCTCGCCGAGGTCCTCCAATAGGGGTTCAACCGATAGAAACTTTACCCTTGCAGAGCTTGCTTGCAGATGTTCGATCCGAGGCAATCCGTGTTTTTTGTCTTCCACACTAACACCCCACCAGATGTTGTCCTTTGCTCCAGCAAACAGCAGATCATCAGCGAGCATTGTCCGCATACGTTCCGATCGTTTGGTAAGCACTTGATAAACATGCCAGTCGGCCTCAACCATCACACTCACGACTTTACGAATGTAGTCTGAGCTAACACCTGCCTGAAAAAGGTCACTCATGGAATTAACAAAGACTTTCCTCGACGACTTCCACTTGAATGGATCGAGCAACTTCTCCGGTACAAGCCTTAGGTCAAAGCCCTGCTCATACGGGTGGCCCGGAACCCCGCGGAACCGCTCAGCAAAAGTTTGAGCATAGCAGTGTTTGCAACCTGGACTAACTTTTGTGCACCCACGAATGGGATTCCATGTCGCATCCGTCCACTCAATTGACGAATTGGCACTCACTGTGGACCTCCTTTGGGAAAGTCACTTTCACATCATCAGGAAAAGTCCGCTCACCCTTTCGCATGCGTCGTTTATCTGCGGGAGGATCCGCTTGCAGCTTCCCAGCACTCTCCAGGTTGCTCAAGGCATGCTTATAATTGCGACTGATGAACGGGCGCCCAACACTGTGCTTCTCATAGACGTCTTTCATGGTTAACGTCTTGCCTGCAAATTGGCGCATCAGCTCTTTCTCCAGATCCTCCAACGGAGTTGTCAAGTTAAAAAGCAACGGAAACCTTTCGGATGCCGGAGAATACCGGAAAGAAGGAACTCCTTGATCGGCCTCCGAGCTCTCTAGCGCCATGATACCCTTCATGATTTCATACCCTTTGAAGGCCTTGCTTACATAGATCAAGTGGTGAGTAGTGCGAGAGCCTGTGTCGTTCCTAAATGTGAATGGCAGTACGAACTGCCCTCCCATCTCGTTTAGTGCTTTAGAGAGTTCCTCGACAATGAGTGTCTCTTTCTCCTCGGGGCTCAGTCCGTTCAACTTCTCGCGTACTTGATCGGCCCTCTCTTCTCCGAAGAGTACGTTCATATGCTCTCTCACCGCTTCATTCGGTAACCCCATATTCACGCGGTTGTAGTTGAAGAAGAAGATGCAGTCACACCCCCAATTCTCGAGGACGGAGTTTATCAAACCAAGGGAAAGGCCCTTGTAGCCCCACGGGTCAACAAAAAAGAATGTAGGAACCATCCGCATACGGTTGAAAAGCTGAACGATTTCGGTTCCAACCTCCTGGTTTGCAATTTGAGGTTTGTACTTCATCTTCTCAATCCCCGGCAACCCACCGATCGCCGTTTCAAGCTCCCCGGCGTTTTTCTCATCTTTGTCGTTGAACAATGTGACAAGCATTTGGCTCATATCTGGGTCAGCTATCGCTTGCTCCAGAATCTTCAACGGCGTCGAAACAGTCCCATCTTTGTACCTACCAGGTCCCGCGAAGAGATCAATGTAGGCAATCCGGTTGGCGTGCTGCTTCGCTGTCGGGATGATGACTTTAGCCCACGCCCAGAAGTACTTCGAGATAATCCGGGCTTTGATGACGGACTGCTCACGCGATTCATCGAAAAAACTCTGATCCACAGTGTATCCTCCAAGGCGAATAAAAAGCAAAGATGTTCAACGTCAAAACGCTCACCAAGGTATCTTTTTGGTCAACCAAGCTTAACGCCAGGGGAATAAAGGGCGAAATAAGTTGGGCTACATTTGTTGCAGTATTTGGAAATCCACAGAGTTGACCGATAATCAGAAGCGTTGAAATAAAGGCCAGCAAATTGGAGATCGGTCTTCAAAGACATCCCGTACGCAAATCGCCGCAGGCGGTTGCCGAAAATTACCCACGCCCGGCGCACAATGGAAGCAATGGGGAGAGCGGGTTTTTCTGACCACTGACCACTGATCCCTGACCCCTGTTCCTCAGTCAGGGATGTCCCCGGTCCGTACCTTCAGGTACCCCCTACCCCCCTATACCCCCCTGGGGTATCAATATTCTCATAGTCCTTGCAGATTATTTATAACCCGTTTGAAATCAACGCCGCTTGAAATCCACAAGGCCAAAATTCTCCCGCATCGTGAGAATCGACCCCTGAAAATCACCGGAAAATCCCGTTTTTCGCCCAAATAAAAGCCCCAAAGCATCGCTTCAGGGCCTCTTCGCTGACTTGCTGACTTGCCACTTGCCGACTCGCTAACTCCGCTAACTCGCTTCAAATCCCTTCGCCCATCGAAACATAATGCGGTAACTCAGGTTCTCTGGGACTTGGGCCGCCAGTCGGCTATTGGAGCAATCGAGTCCGCGTAACATCAAATGGATGGTCCATGAGGCGTTCTGTGCGTTCGACGAAATCGTTGGTAGCCGGCAGAGCAGCATGCCGATCAAAGGCGGCTTCGTCAGTCCAGCGTGCATGTAACCAAAATAGTCGTGGATCCCTTACCGAGCGATAGGCTTCGATGGAAATGCAACCGGGCTCAACCCGGACGCGAGCGACCGTATCCCGAAGCTCGGCAGCCAATGCGTCCTCCTTGCCTGCAATCGCATGAAATCGCGCAAAGATCACTAACTCTTCCGACGCCATTTGTGGTTTCTCCTTCGCGGAGTTGACGGCTGAATTAGCCTCCGGATGTTGATCGTTGTTTTGCCCGCCCGCATTCAAGGCGAACAAAAGCAGGACGGCTCCTGCAGTTGCAGCTACGTGCTTACGTAACGGAATCAATGCGAGAAATTGCTCCACGAGACTCGGACTCCTTTCACAGCTTCACAACAAATCTCGCGTCATCTGTACCACAGTTTCGTTTCGGCCCAAATGCGCATACCTTTAACTCGAGCATGGCGGCTGGGACTGGTCTAAGCTAAATCCCTTCGCCCATCGAGACATATTGCCGCAGCCGCTCCAACTCCTCGTGGTATGCGACGCGCTCGGCTTCTTCGGCAGTGAACGGATCCGTTGGCCATGTAACTCCGCCCAACTGTTTCTCCAGCTCTTCCACTCGCGACGAAAGCGCAATCAGCGCGTCGCTGAGCGGGTCCTTCACGTCATGCGGGTCGGTAATCAGCACGCGTTCGCCATTGCGATAAACGATGTGCGCCGGAACGCCGACGACGGTCGATTTAGGCGGAACGTCAGACAGAACTACGGAGCCTGCGCCGACGCGGGAGTTCTCGCCGACGGTGATATTGCCCAGCAGGTTGGCGTTGTTGCCGATGAAAACGCCGTCGCAGACCGTGGGATGGCGCTTGCCGTGGCCCTTGCCGGTGCCGCCCAGCGTCACGCCCTGATACATGGTCACGTCGCTGCCCACGATTGCGGTTTCGCCAATCACCACGCCGGCAGCGTGGTCGATGAAGAGTCGCCGGCCCAGCAGCGCGCCGGGATGAATATCAACGCCTGTAAAAAAGCGCGCAACCTGCGAGAGCATCCGCGCGGGTAGCAGCCAATTTGCTCGCCAAAGTTTGTGGGAGATGCGATGAATCCACACCGCCCACAAACCCGGATAGCAGAGCAGCACCTCCAGCCGCGAGCGCGCAGCCGGATCGCGCTCCAGTACGGAGTTGATGTCATCGCTAATGCGTTCAAACAATTCCATAAACAGTAAGCTAACGGCGAGGCCTTCAGAGGCGGAGAACAGCGGCGCCTTGAAAAGGCAAGCCCTGACGCCCTTTCAAAGCATACCGCTGTGCTGTCCATATACCTAGACGGTTACTGCGTCGACCGGCTGGATCATCGCCTGATGGCGCAGTACATCGTAGAGAATGCTGCTCAGGTAGCGCTCGCCGAAGTCTGGCAGAATCACGACGATTAACTTGCCCGCGTTCTCCGGCCGCGCCGCCACTTTGAGAGCCGCTGCCACTGCCGCGCCCGAGCTGATGCCCACAAAGAGTCCTTCTTCTTTGGGCAGTCGTCGTGCCACTTCAATGGACTCATCGTTGGTGACCTGAATGATCTCGTCTACCAGCTTGGTATCCAGAACGCCGGGCACAAAGCCCGCGCCAATGCCCTGGATCTTGTGCGGCCCGGGTTTCCCGCCGCTCAGTACCGCGCTGTCTGTCGGCTCCACGGCGATAGCCTTGAATCCCGGCTTGCGCTCCTTGATGTACTTTGACACGCCGGTGATGGTGCCGCCCGTTCCCACGCCGCTGATGAGAATGTCCACCTTGCCGTCCGTATCGTTCCAGATTTCAGGGCCGGTGGTGGCGTAGTGAATGGCCGGGTTGGCTGGGTTGTCGAACTGCTGCAGAATGAATCCATTGGGGGTCTCGGCCAAAAGCTCGTTTGCCTTTGCGATGGCGCCTTTCATGCCGTTGGGGCCCGGTGTCAGCACGATCTCCGCGCCGAATGCCAGCAACAGCACGCGGCGTTCCAGGCTCATCGTCTCCGGCAGGGTGAGAATCAGTTTGTAGCCTTTCACCGCAGCCACAAAGGCCAGCGCGATGCCTGTGTTGCCGCTGGTAGGCTCAATCAGCACGGTCTTCCCGGGAGTGATCTTGCCGGCCTTTTCCGCAGCCTCAATCATCGCCAGGCCAATGCGATCTTTCACGCTCGAAACCGGGTTTTGGCTCTCCAGCTTGCCCACAACGGTTGCGGGCAGACCGGCCGCCACGCGATTCAACCGGACCAACGGGGTCCCGCCAATGAGTTCCGTAACATTCGCAGCTATGTGCGCCATGATGATCTCCTTTTCCAGGATGCGATCCCGGACGGTTCTGTGTTGTGGGTGTGATGGAAGAGCTATTCGATGGGGAAGACGGTGCGCGAAAGAGGCGCGCGTCCGCATCGCGGTTGACACCAGGGCGGTGTTAGCGACATCGACGCATGAATCAAGCATAGTACGAGTGCAAGGTTCGTTGCAAGCGGAAGATCACTTATCTTTGATAAACAGAATGCCCTGGCGCTGGAACATGAGTGCATACCGGTTTCCTCAACCCGTATTCCTCAACCCCGCCGCTATTCCGCTGATGGTTGCCGCAATGGCCCGGTTGACCTCCGGCGTGTCTTCTCCCGCGCGCTTGCGGCGCAGCATGTCCACCTGAATTAAGTGCATGGGATCGACGTAAGGATTGCGCAACTTGATCGACCGAGCGAGCACATGATTCGATTCCAGTAACTCCTTCTGCTGAGTTACCGCCAGCAGCGCTCGCACCGAGCGATGAAACTCCGCCACGCACATTTCATAGACGCGCTCGCGCAGCGCAGCATCCCCCACCAGTTCGGAGTAGAGCCGCGCCGTGCCCATGTCCGCCTTGCCCAGTGCCAGTTCCACATTGCGAAGCAGGTCAATGAACAACGGAAACTCGCGGGCCATGGTCTGCAACAGCGCCAGTGCGCCGGGCCGCTCTAAGAATTTCTCGAGCGCGTACCCTACTCCAAACCACGCCGCCAGCATCATCCGCGATTGCGTCCACCCAAAGACCCACGGAATGGCGCGCAGGTCCGCGAGCCGGTTCGACTCACCTCGGCGCGAGGGCCGCGAACCAATCTTGGCATGCTCCAGCTCGCTCACAGGCGTAGATTGCTCAAAATAAGTCACGACATCCGCGTCTTCGAGAATGTGTTTTCGATAGAACTCGAAGGCGATGGCGGAAAGCTCGTCGAGCGCCGTTTCCCACTCCGGCCTCAAAACGCCGGTGAAGTGTCCGGCCTGGTCACGGGCATTGGGCCTCGCAAGCGCATCCAATGAAGCGGCAATCATCAACTCCAAACTGCGTTCCGCTAACACCTCGTCGGCATACTTGAAATTGAGTACCTCGCCTTGTTCGGTAATCCGCAACTGCCCTTCAAAGGAATCCATCGGCTGCGCAATGATCGCGCGATGCGTGGGCCCTCCGCCGCGCCCCACCGTGCCGCCTCGGCCGTGAAAGAGACGCAGCTTCACGCCAGCTTCGCGCGCCACTGCGTGCAGGTCGCGATGCGCGCGAAAAATCTCCCACGTGCTTGTCAGCATGCCGCCGTCCTTGTTGGAGTCGGAGTAGCCCAGCATGACCTCCTGCCAGTTGTCCCAGGTGGCCATCAGCTTGCGATAGTCTGGCCTGCTCCACAACTCGCGGCATGTGGAAGGCGCCTTGCGCAAATCTTCAATGGATTCAAAGAGCGGTACCGGCATCAAACCGGGGTCGCGTCCAGCCCCTTCCACCTTCACGCCGCCCAGGCGCGCCAGACGCACCACGGCCAGCACATCTTCCACTGTGGATGCGCCGCTGATCACATACTGGCGAATTGCCTCTGGCGAACAGCCGTTCTTGACCTCCGCTACCGCGCGGAAAGTCTCCAACACGCTTGCGGTCTCCGCTGACAACCCGCCCGCCAGCGACTGCGCCGCCGTGTCGGCAATTGCCTCCTGCAACGCCACTGCGTGCACACGCGCATGTTGGCGAATGTCGAGAGTATGCAGATGAAATCCGAATGTGCGCGCCTGCAAAATCAGCGGATCAACCAGCGTTCGCGCAATGCGCAACCCGCGGTTAGCTGCAAGCGACTCGCGCAGTGTCTCCAGATCGTCGAGGAACTCCTCAGCCGAATCATAAGCCGGCAGAACCTGCGCCAGCCTATCCTGGCTGCGCGCCAGAGTGTATCCCATCACCGGCAGCGTCGCGCTCTCGCGGCCTGGCTGCTCTGATACCTCCACCGTTCGCTGGATACGGGCCTTCAGGCAAATTGCAAAGCGGCGATAGTACTCGAATTCATACTGGGCTCCGAAGAGCTGTGCCTCGGGCGTGTGCACCTGTTCCACGTAAGCTTCCAACCGCCTAAGCAGTGCCTCGCTAATGCCAACTTGCTGTGTGCTTGCCGTCAGCAGATCGCAAATCTCATCGAGCTGCCGCTGGTAATAAAGCATCAGTTGACCGCGCGCCAGCTGAACCGCATCGCGCGTCACATCGGGTGTGACAAAGGGATTGCCATCCCGGTCGCCGCCGATCCACGAGCCGAAGCTGAGCACCTTGGGCAGTGCGTGCGCCTCAATCTCCAAGCCATAGGACTCGCGCAGCGCGTCGGCTATTTCGCGATAAAGGCTGGGCAGCGTGGCAAAGATCGAGACGTCGTAGTAATCCAGCCCCATCTTGATTTCGTCGTAGACCGTGGGCCTGCGCGAGCGCACCTCGTCGGTCTGCCACAGGCTGGTAATCTCCGCGCGAATCGCCTCTTCCAACTGCGCCATTTCCTGATCGGGAATCGGAATCCGATCCAACTCCGCCAGAAACTCGCCAATGCGCCGCCGCTTGAACATCACAGTGCGCCGAGCGGCCTCAGTAGGATGCGCCGTGAAAACCGGCACAACGAGCACGCGCCTCATCCACTCCAGAGCTTCGTCCGCGCCAATGCTCACGCGCCGCATCGCGCACAAAGTTCCGGCAAGCGAACCGCGCTGCCGTGCGGCCTCCCCACTCAGGTGCAATGCGATGCGCCGCCGCTTGCGGTGATTGGTCTCCGCCAGGTTGATCAGCTCAAAATAAAATGCAAAAGCTCGCGTCAGCTGAATCGCCCGCTCTACGGGCAGCGAGTGTGCCAGTTCCAGGGCCTTCGTCGCGTGTCGCGCCGCCTCTTCGTTGCGTCCGCGAGCCTCTTCATCCCGGCGTCGAATGGTTCCCTGCCGCAGCGCCTCCACCTGCGCAAACAGCTCCTCGCCCGCCTGCTCGCGCAGCACCTCGCCCAGCAGAATGCCCAGCGACCGCACATCGCGCCTGAGCGGAGCCTCCTTCAGTTCGCCCGCCTGCGCTTCAAGCTCCGCCAGCCTCTGCGTCCAACTGTCGAGGTTCCACAAAAGAGCCATAATGTCTTGATTATGCACGAAAGAATTATGTAAGCAGCCTCAGGAGACAGTACTTTGCCCGTCCAACTGCATCATCAACTCTTCCCACTCAGCAGTAAGCGCTGCTAACTGTTCGCGTAACTCCGCGGCCAGCGTGGACAGACGTTCGGTCTCGGCGGCAGAGACGTACACACCCAACTGTTCCTCGGTGAAGGCAATTGCGGCCTCGATGCGCGGGGTCTCTTCTTCAAGAAACGCGCAACGTTCCTCCATCTGCTTCTGCTTGATGGGGTTTAGGCGGCGCGTTCGGTCTTTGACTGCTTCGGTCGGAGGAACAGAGTCGGGTGTGGCTTGGTCCTCAGGGGCTAAAGCCCCATCCTTTTGGCCGCTTTTCGGCACGACTAAAGTCGTGCCCTGACTCAGTGCAGTCTGCGCTTCTTTCCACCTTAGATAATCTTCGTAATTGCCTTCGTGGCTGGTTACCTTGCTGCCCTCCACTTCGAGTACGCGTGTGGCCAGCCGGTCAATGAAATAGCGGTCGTGCGACACAAAAACCACCGTGCCGCTGAAGGCCGCCAGCGCATCGAGCAACACGTCTTTCGCGCGCATGTCGAGGTGGTTGGTGGGCTCATCTAAAAGCAGAAAATTCGATGGGGAAACCAGAATCCGCGCCAGCGCGTAACGATTGCGTTCGCCGCCGCTCAACACGCCCAGCGGTTTGAAAACGTCGTCGCCGCTGAAAAGAAAACAGCCCAGCAGCGCGCGCAGCGCCTGTTCGGGAACTTTAAGCGCGGCGCGGCTGATGTCGTCCAACATGCGGTTATCGCCGTCGAGTACCTTGTATTGGTCCTGCGCAAAGTACTCGCTCACCACATTGTGGCCCAGCTTGACTCGTCCGCTTGTGGGCGCTTCGGCCCCGATCAGAAGCTTGATGAGCGTGGACTTGCCCGCGCCATTCACGCCCACCAGCGCAACGCGGTCGCCACGCTCGATTCCAAAGTGCACCTTGTCGAGCACTAACTTCTGCCCATAACTCTTCGATAACTCCTCAGCCTCTACTACCATGCGCCCCGAGGGCGGCGGTTGAGGAAACTTAAAGTGAATCGTAGATTCCTCTTCGGGAATCTCAATGCGCTCAATCTTCTCTAACTCCTTGATTCGGCTCTGCACCTGCTTAGCTTTAGTGGCCTGGGCACGAAAGCGGTTGATGAAGGCTTCCAGGTGCTCTATCTGCAATCGCTGATTGCGATATGCGGACTGTAACTGCGTGCGCCGCTCATCCTTCTGACTGAGATACTTTGTATAGTTACCCTGATAGATATTCAGCCGCTTATTCCAAATCTCCACGGTACGATCAATAGTTACATCCAGAAAATACCGATCATGCGAGATAAGTATGTAACCAAATGGATAACTCTTCAGATAGTCTTCGAGCCAGTTGCGCGTTTCTAGGTCAAGGTGGTTGGTAGGCTCATCCAGCAGTAGCAAATTCGGCTTGGCCAGCAGCAACTTGGCCAGCAGCAACTTGGCCAGCGCAATTCTCATCTGCCATCCGCCGCTGAATTCATCTGTCTGGCGCGTCCAGTCTTCCTTGCTGAAGCCCAGTCCGGTCAGCACGCCGCCCACTTGCGCATCCAGCGCGTAGCCGTCCAGTGTGTGAAAGCGTTCCTGGAGCATCGAGTAGCGTTCGGCCACGGCTTCGTACTCCGGCCCCTCGTGGTCCAGCACGCTCAACTGCCCGCCCAACCGCTCAACCTCGCGGGCCATCTCGCGCAATTCGTCGAAGACCGTCAGGCATTCTTCGAAGACGGTCCGCCCGGCCAGCGTCAGCCCCTCTTGCGGCAGATAGCCGATGCTCATGCCGCGCGTCTGCTGCAAGCTGCCGTAATCCAGCGTCTCCAGCCCGGCCAACACCTTCATAATTGTGGATTTACCAGTGCCGTTGGCACCCACGAGCGCGGTTTTCTCTCGTGCCCGGATCAGCCAGTTGGCCTCGAGGAACAAAACTCGCGGACCAAACCGCTTGCCGGCATTTTGCAGGGAGAGCATCTACTTCCATTTTCGCAGAGCACCTGCGGTGCGGCCAGCCGCTCGCTATTCGCTCGCAAAGGATTTTTGATGTAGCCGCCTGCTCTGAACCAATTGCGTTCAGCTAGAGAGACGCGCTTACGGCCGGATTTCAACCGGCGTGCCCACGGGAACGAGATTCCAGATCTCGTCAATCTCGTCGTCAGTGACGGCGATGCAGCCCAGAGTCCAGTCGTAGAGCCGGTGAGTCGCGCCCAGCCAGCCCATGCCGTTTGGCAGGCCGTGAATCATGATGGCTCCGCCCGGAGAAACGCCCAGCTTTGCCGCCCGCGTGCGGTCCTCGGCGTTGGGATAGGAGATGTGCAGAGCCTTGTGATAGTGACTTGCAGCATTGCGCGAGTCGATGATGTAGTGGCCCTCCGGCGTGCGGCCGTCGCCCTCCCGTTCTTTAGGGGCGAGCCCGCCACGCCCCAGCGCAACTTTATAGGTGTGAATCACTTTGCCTCCGGCAAGCAGTTCCATCACATGATCCTTTTTCAGAATCAGAATTGAGTCGACCTTTTGGGGCGCAGCCTGCTGCTGTGAGGGCAGCGTCCAGGCCAACGCGGAAAGGGCGAGGCAAATGACCGCGCACGCCATCCAGACGGCGAAACCATTGCGAAGCTTTCGTGAATCCATGCGCCCACTCTACAACAATCCACAGGCCTTCCGGGTTAAAATTCATTTCCCTTTCACATGGCTCGTATATCCATTGGGTGTCCGAGTTTCGCTTCCCCGGCGGGACTGAACTTTTGTAAATCTGACTTTACGGAGCCCTTCGATGGCTGACATTGCAACAACTGCTGAAGTCCTGCCCCAGGGAGCATCGCTTCTTGACAAAAAGATGAAGAAATCCCACGCCGTGATCAGCGGAGGCGTCGTTCTTGTGGCGCTGGTCATCGGCCTGGGATACATCGGCTTCAACATCGCCAAGGACTTCAATGGCGTGACCATCGGCAGCATATGGCCTTATCTGCTGCTGATCGTTGCACTACTGATCGCCCTCGGCTTTGAGTTCGTCAATGGCTTTCACGATACCGCCAACGCCGTGGCCACGGTCATCTACACGCACTCGCTTGACCCCAACATTGCCGTGGTCTGGTCCGGGCTGTGCAACCTGTGCGGCGTGCTCGTCTCCTCCGGCGCGGTGGCCTTCGCGATCATCACGCTGCTGCCCGTTGAGCTCATCCTGCAAGTGAGCGCCGGCGCCGGCTTCGCCATGGTCTTTGCGCTGCTGATCGCCGCCATCATCTGGAACCTCAGCACCTGGTGGTTCGGACTTCCGGCCTCCAGCTCGCACACCATGGTCGGCTCCATCATCGGCGTTGGCATCGCCAACCAATTGATGAGCGTTCATACCGGCACCTCAGGCGTGGATTGGGAACAGGCCACCAAGGTTTTCAAGGTGCTGCTCATCTCGCCGCTGGTCGGTTTTGGCGCAGCCGCTTTGCTGCTGCTGCTTGCCAAGTTTTTTATCGTCACCAGATGGGCCAAGAGCACGGCCCTCCAATACGACGCGAACTATAGAAAGCCGCTGTGGGCGATTCCCACCATCGCGATTACCGGCATCGGCGGATACTACCTGATGAACCTGCTTTTGCCGCTTATCCTCGGCCTTTTCGGACCCCTAGGAACTCCTCTCTGGCAACCAGTCGCGGCATTCGAGTCCTGGGATCGCCCCTTGGGCATGATCGCCGTCATGCTCGTGGTGGGCTTCGTCGGACTGTTCTTTCTTTCCTTGTGCGCCAGAATTGTTATCGAGAATGCCGATGTGCTCTTTACGGCGCCCAAAGGCAATACGCCTCCACCGTGGCCCATCCGCGCCTTGCTGGTCTTTACTTGCTCCGGCGTCAGCTTTGCGCACGGCTCCAATGACGGACAGAAGGGCATGGGGCTCATCATGCTCATTCTCATCGGCACGGTTCCGACGGCTTACGCGCTCAACCACGCCGTTAGCGCTCGTGATACCCAGGCCTTCATCGCCGCCTCCCAGCAGGCGGGACAAGTTCTCGACCAGCACGTGAACAAGAGCGGCATTCTTGGCGAGGACGCGCGCGCCGAGGTTACTGATTACATCCGCACCAAAGAGATCAAGCCGGACACGGTTCTGGCTCTCAGGGAATTGGTCAAGGATCTGCAAGGGGATGTGACCGTCTACAAGGCGTACAAAGCGGTTCCGGCCAACAAGCAGGCAAACGTCCGCAATGACATGTACGTGGTCAGCGAAGCCATCCGCCTGATGCAGAAGAACCACAATCCTGCGTTCACCGCAGCCGAGACCAAAACTCTCGCCAACTATAAGGTCACCGTGGACAAGGCGACCAAATTCATTCCTGCCTGGGTTAAAGTTGCGGTTGCTCTGGCGCTGGGCATGGGAACCATGGTGGGCTGGAAGCGCATTGTGGTCACCGTCGGCGAAAAGATCGGCAAGGAACACCTCACCTATGCCCAAGGCGCCTGCGCCGAGTTGGTTGCGATGTGCACCATCTCTGCCGCCGACAACTTCGGCTTGCCAGTTTCAACCACCCACGTCCTCAGTTCGGGCGTGGCTGGAACCATGGCCGCCAATGGCAGCGGCCTACAGCTTTCCACCATCCGCAATATCGCGATGGCATGGGTCCTGACTCTCCCGGCCGCTGCACTGCTTTCTGGTTCGCTTTTCTGGCTGTTCCGTCAAATCGCCAGCTAGGGGAGATTTCACATCAGCCTTTGAGGGCGTCCGGTATTTCCCGGACGCCACTTCCTTTTTAAGACTTTTTAAAACATAGTTGAGGTATTATGCGACGTAAGAAACTGAAATGTGCCCCTGGGGTTCCCCATAATTCCCCATGTTGGCACAAGGAGGGATTTGAAGAATGCGGAAATCTTTGTGGATCTTCCCCTTGCTGGTCGCGGCCATCGGTTCTCCCATGGTTTCGCGGGCGGACGACATCACATACAACCTCAACGTAACGGTTGGGCCGGGGAGTTTGACCGGACTAGTAACGCTGGCTGGTGTAGGGACAGCGACCGGACCAACAGTGGTTAGTTACGACCTGACACTATTCGACGGCACAAAGTCGATAGTCCTGACCACCGCAAACTCTCAATTCGAAGACTACGATGGAACCGGCCTAAACATAACCCCAAGCGAGATCACCTTTAATTGGGCCTCTACGGATCAATTCTCCCTTCTCGCCCCCCCGCCTGCATCGCCTCCCCCTCCCGTCGGCCCTTCTAGCGGCCCCGGCGGGGCGTATGACGGCGTGTTTTGCTTCAGCTCAGTGGACCAGGGAGTTTGCGCCGGGCAGGGAAAACAGGGGAACGCCATCATTGGAAGTGTCGATGGCGACGCGGCGGATACGGATGTGCAAGCCGAATCAGGCGTGGAACTCGTCGCCACAGCAGTTCCGGAGCCGGGCACAGGCAGCCTCCTGCTGATTGGGGTAGGGTTGGTTGGGTTGACGATACTGCGAAAGAGCAAGCTTCAGAACCAGCGGAAGGCAGCCTAAGCGCAGGCTGGCATCATGGGGGCCAACGGCAGTTGCCTGCAGCTTTCCATGATCCGAAATATCGCGATGGCATGGGTCCTGACTCTCCCGGCCGCTGCACTGCTTTCTGGTTCGCTTTTCTGGCTGTTCCGTCAAATCGCCAGCTAGGGGAGATTTCACATCAGCCTTCAAGGGCGTCCGGTGCTCCCCGGACGCCTTTTTTGCGGCGAGATAAGACTAAAGTTAGCGTAAGACGCGACCATTGTGAGTTATATTGGCTCATCGTCGGGAAATGAAACCGGGATTCCGGGCGAAAACTCACACACAAGGAGATTGTCGTGGCAAACTTCTGCGCGAAATGTGGAGCTGCATTATCTGCCGGCGAACAAGTCTGCAAGTCCTGTGGCGCATCGGCTGTTGCCGTCGCCCCTCCACTTGCAACCCAACCAATTGGAGTGCCGGTAAAATCCGGCGGGAACGCAGTCAAGATCATCCTGATCATTGTCACCGTCGTCGTGGGATTGGGCATCCTCGGCCTGGGCGCGGCTAGTTACGCGGTGTATCGCTTCTCTAGGGCTGTCCATATGAGCGGCCCAGGAGGGCAGGTGACAATGGAAACGCCTGCGGGCAAACTCACCGCCAATCCGTCAGAGACTTTCACCGCATCCGATCTGGGCACGGATCTCTATCCCGGCGCGCAGAGCATCCGCGGCGGTATGCGCATGCAGATGCCTACAGCCTCAATGGTGACGGGTGTGTTTCTCACATCTGACTCGAAGCAGCAGGTAATCGATTTTTACAAAGGCAAGCTGGGCAGCGCGGCGAATGTCGTGGAATCCTCCGAAGGCGCCGTTATCAGTGTCAGCAAGGGCCAACAGGAATCCATCGTGGTGACAATTACCGCCAGGCCCTCACGGGATGAGGGCAAGACACGAGTCACCATCCTCCATACCATCAGCACCAAGGCTTCCTGAAACCGGTTGAAATCTTATCCAAAGGGCGTCCGGGACTCGCGGACGCCCTTTTTGCGGTCATTGCGCCGGTGACAGCACCTCAATCGGTGCGCAAGTCTGGGCGTCTTCCGGTACCATAACTGAAGGTACATATTGCAGAATGAGTCTGAAAGCCAAGCTGGAAGCTGTCATCTACGCCGCGGAGGAGCCGGTCACACTGGCCCAACTCGCCGCCCTTTTTGCCGACGACGCCTTTGAATGGAAGGCGCAACAGGAAGCCGCGTCTGCTGAGCAGACCGCCGAAGCCGCCCAGCCCGCTATGAACGAGCAGTTCGCTTACCTGGGGATCGAGCCAGACCAAACGGATTCCGTCCAGACAGAGCCCGCCGCCGAGCAAGCCGCTGACGCTCAACCTGAAACCAGCCCTGAGCCAGACGCGGAAGCCGCTGCTGAAACCGATTCAGCCGGTGATTCTGCCGGCCTTGCCGCGACGGAAGACTCGACCACCACAGACGCCGCAGCCGATCTCGAAGCCCGCCGCCTGGCCCGCCTGCGCGACCGCGAAGTGCGCGCCATCCTGCGACCGTTAATTGATGAGCTGATAGCTTCTTGCGCGTCCGACGACCGCGGCATTGAAATTCGCGAGATCGCCGGCGGCTACCGCATGGCCACCAAGCCCGAGTGCCACGATACCGTTCGGCTATTCGCCAAGAGCTTGAAGCCGGCGCTCAAGCTTTCCCTGCCGGCTCTTGAAACCCTGGCCATCATCGCCTACAAGCAGCCGGTCACCGCGCCAGAAGTGAACGAAATTCGCGGCGTGGACACATCCGCCGTTTTCGGTTCTCTGTTGGCCCGCAAGCTGATCTCAACAGCCGGACGCAAGCAGGTGATTGGCCGGCCCATCCTCTACAAAACCACTCGCGAGTTTCTGCTGCGCTTCGGCCTGAGAGACGTCTCTGAACTGCCTTCCATGGAGGAGTTCGAGAAGCTGGCTGCCACTGAGCTCGACGAGTCTGACTCCGAGGGAGAAGCGCCCGAGCGGAGATCAAACCCTGCCCTTGGTCCTGAATTCGACGAGGCCGCCAGCGAGGAACTGGAAAACTCGCCGGCTGAAGAAATTGAAGCGGAGACAGAACCCTCTGAATCTACCCGTACCGCCGTGATGGCGGTCAGCAACGAACCCCCCACCCACGCAGAGGCCGCTCCTGCTGCGTCTTTCCACACAGAGCAGGCAGAAACCGAGAACCTTCCCCAATGACGAAGAAGAAAAGCAAAGTTCAACTTGAATCCGCTATACCCGAATCTGCCGAACCCAAGATAGAAACCGAAGCCGCGGTCGAAGCCCCGGTCGAAGCGGAAGTCGAAACCGCCAAAATTGAAGACCCAATCGGAGACACCACCGACGGCGAGGCCAAAACTACGGTCGAAGCCGGCGCCGAATCTGAAATCGAGACTGAAGACAACTCCGAGACTGAAGACGATTCCGAGCCTGAGTTCAACCCGAAGCCGCGTCCGCCAGCCAAGCTGGAACGGCTGCAGAAGATTCTTGCGGCTGCCGGCGTCGCCAGCCGGCGCAGCGCCGAGGCGATGATCGAGCAGGGCCGCGTGCAGGTCAACGGCAAAGTGGTCACAGTGCTTGGAACCAAGGCCGACGCAGGCCGCGACCACATCCGCGTGGACGGCAAGCTGCTGCAGGGCGCCGAGCGTCACCGCTATTTCGTCCTCAACAAACCCAGGGGCTTCGTCACCACCGTCAAGGATCCCGAAGGCCGGCCGACGGTGATGCAATTCTTCGACAAGATGAAGGAGCGCCTCTACCCCGTTGGCCGGCTCGATTACATGAGCGAAGGGCTTCTGGTGGTGACCAACGACGGCGAGTTAGCCAACCGGCTCACCAAAGCCTCTTCCGGCGTGGAAAAAACTTACCTGGTCAAGGTTGCCGGCCAACCCACTGAAGATGAGCTGAACATTTTGCGCGGCGGCGTAGCCATTGAGCGCGGTAAACCCGGCTCGGGTCAGGTGCGCACTTCGCCGGCCCGTATCCGCCAGGTTCGCCAGGGAGACAATCCCTGGTACGAAGTGGTCCTCATCGAAGGCCGCAACCGCGAACTGCGCAAGATGTTCGAGGAAGTCGGCCACTTTGTCGAAAAAATTCGCCGCGTCGGCTACGGCCCGTTGGTTCTGGACCAGGAGCCGGGCAACCTGCGCGAGCTGGAGCCGTCAGAAGTGGACGCTCTGCGCCGGGTCGCAGAGGGCAAGCTGCGCACTCCAAAATCGAAGGAGCTCCGCCGCCGCAATGCCATGGATGCCGCGATGCTTCCAACGGTGCTTCCGAAACCCAGCGGTCGTCCGCGTGCGGCCAAGCCGTCTGACGAGGTTGCTCCCCCGGCAGAGCGCGTCGGCGAATTTCGTCCCAAGAAATTTGGCGCAGACCGGACAGGTCGCCCAGTAAGCCGCTTCGCCAGTGGCGAGGCCAATAAACTCTTCCGTCCCACACGCCCGAGCGCTGAGGGATTCCCTCCAGCCGCCGGTCGAAGTCCAGATCGCGGCCCAGCTCGAGCCGACGCTCGCCCCCGTCGCGCGACAGGCGCAGGCCCGGCCAAGTTTGGCGCCGCGCGGCCCGCAGGTCGCCCTGCCTGGAAGAAAGACGACCGTCCTGGGCGTCCGCCAGCGCGCTTTGCCGCAGGCTCAACCGGCGAGAGCCGTCCGCCCGCGGATCGTACTTTCACTGCCAAACCCGCATGGAAGAAACCCGAGCGGCCAGAACGTGCGGGTCGGCCGGAGCGTGGTGCCCGCCCAGAACGAAGTGCCCGGCCAGAGTTCAAGCGCTCCGTTTCGCCTCGCCGCCCAGTTCCTGCCCGTGAAGCGCGAGTTTTCGACGAGGACCTCGGTCCGGTCCGCCCGCCCAATCTTCACATTGAAGAGATCACCGGTCCAGAGCGTTCGAGCACTCCCCGTTCCAGCTACAGCCGTCCACCAGTGGGTCGTTCAAGCGCGCCTCGGCCTTTTGCCGGCCGGCCCGCTTCCGGCCGCCCGGGTTCTGAACGGCCTCGCCCCAGCTCGGCCCGACCATACTCGGCCCGTCCAAGCTCTGATCGACCTCGTCCTGACCGTCCCAGTTTCGATCGATCAGCTTCTTCAGACCGCCCCGCCGCAGCCCGGCCCTTCCGCAGCGAAGGCGGCTTGGCGCGTCCCTTCACAACCAGCAGCGGGAAACCTCGCGCTGGCGGCGCGCGAGCAAGCAGTAAACCATTCAGGCCCGGATCGAGCCCGCGCGGCGGGTCAGACCCCCGTCCGAGCTACGGCGCCACGCGGCCCTATGGAGCAAAGCCCGGGGGCCGTTCTTCCAACTCACCCCGTCCGTTCACGCCGCGCGCGGAAGGCGCGTCCTCATACCGTCCCACCAGCGCAAAACCCTATCCCAGCTCTGCTTCCCGCGCCGAGAGAAAAGCCGGTCCTGGCTGGAAGCCGAAGCCCAGCTTCGGTGGTGCTGGCAAACCCGCGTACGGCACGCGCTCCAAACCCAAGCCTGGAAGCTCCGCCAAACCCAGCCACAGAGTTAAACCCGGCGGAGCCAAGCGCACTGGACCCCGTCCCGGCGGCAAACCGGGCGGAAAGAAGCGCGGATAAAAATAGCCCCACTGCTTTACGCAGTGGGGCTGCTTCGTTTCGCCCGTGATACTCTTTCAGCGACGAAGGAGTATCCATGGCAAACACCTTTGGCACTGACGTACTCATTCAAGCGCCAGATCCGAAGAAGGCGGCAGCTTTTTACGTGGACCATCTTGGCTTCGAAATCTCTGGCGAAGAGCCTCAGATGATCAGCCTTCATGGCAAGCACATCAACCTGTTCATTGAGCGAGGTCCCGCGCTCGGGCCGGTCCTGGAAGTCACCGTGGACAGCGTCGAAGCCGCCAAGCTTCGGCTCGTGAAAAGCGGATGCGAAGTCGTCAAGGATGAACCGAAGTTTCCGAGATGCTACGTCAAGGATCCGCAAGGATTGATTTATAACCTGACAGCCTAAGTCCTGGCGCGCCGGTTTCACTCGCCGCAAATGGAAACCCGCACCTGTCTTATAGCCGTATGCCCGTCTGCGGCGCCTATCCCGGATACACGCCTGTAATGTACCCTTCCAGAGCCTGAATGGTATGCGCCTGGTCGGAGATTACCCACTTCACCAGGTCGCCGATAGAGATCATTCCCACCACCGTGTCACCCTGCAACACCGGCAGATGGCGGAAATGATGTTCGGTCATCATGTTCAGACATTCATCCACTGTGTGCTGTGGGCTGACAAAGACCACGGGGCTGGTCATAATCTGCTGCACCTGGGTCTCTTTGGAAGGGTGGCCCTTCAGAATGCCTTTGCGCGCGTAATCGCGCTCCGACAGAACGCCGACCAGCCGATGGTTGGAGAGCACTAGCAACGCGCCGATACCGTGCTGGTCCATCATTTCGAGCGCCTCAAAGACCGTCTGCTCAGGCGCTATCGATAGGACGCTGTTCTTGTCCTTGTTCTTCAGCACTAATCCAATTGTGTCGGAAACTTTCATCAGAACCTCCTGGCCCTCGGCGGCACGTGCTGGTGAACGTCCAAGGCTCAATCGGCCTGTTCCCGATTCAGCCAGTAGACAATATAGCCCATCCGCAATACGACAGAACAGTGCGGAAGCAAGCTGCCCGCAAGATTATTTTTCCGGGCCTTAGGATGCAGAGCCTATTCGACAGTGACTGACTTGGCCAGGTTTCTCGGCTGGTCAACGTCGCAGCCGCGGCGCACTGCAATGTAATAAGCCAGCAACTGCAACGGCACAATCTCGATCAGCGGCGAAAGCAGTTCGGGCGCCGGCGGAATGAAGATGACCTGCTCCACCAGGCCGCCGATGGTTGTGTCGCCCTCTGTGGCCACGGCGATCACGCGGCCTGAGCGAGCAGTAACTTCCTGAATGTTCGAGAGGGTTTTCTCGTAGCGCAGCTTTGAGGCGGGGTCAGATTCGTCGCGGGTGACCAGCACCACTACGGGCAAAGTTTCATCAATCAAAGCGTTGGGTCCGTGCTTCATCTCGCCTGCCGGGTAGCCCTCCGCATGGATGTAAGAAATCTCCTTTAGCTTCAGCGCGCCTTCCAATGCGATGGGGAAGTGAATGCCGCGGCCCAGGTAGAGAAAGTCGCGGCCCGTGGAGAAATCTTTGGCGAGTTGCTCGCATTGAGGAGAGCAGGAGCGCAAGACCTCCTCAATTTTGGAGGGGATACGGCTGAGTTCCTCGATCAGCGCAACTGACTGGGCCGTGTCGAGCCGGCCGCGAAGTTGGCCCAGCTTGAGCGCCAGCAAAAACAACGCTGTAAGCTGCGCGGTGAAAGCTTTGGTTGAGGCGACGCCAATTTCCGGGCCGGCGTGCGTGTAGATGGAGCCGTGTGCCTCGCGCGCCACCATGGCATCCACCACGTTGCAGATGGCCACGGTTTTTGAACCCAACGAGATCATTTCCCGCTGCGCGGCCAGGGTGTCGGCGGTCTCCCCCGACTGAGTGATGAGAAGGCCGAGTGCATTGCGATCGGGGATGGGATTGCGATAGCGGTATTCGCTGGCGTAATCCACATCGACAGGCAGACGGGCCAGCCGCTCGATCATGTATTTCCCGGCCAATGCGGAGTGCCAACTGGTTCCGCAGGCGGCAATGTTGATACTGGAGGCCATGGCCAGCTCTTCGTCGGAGATCTTCATCTCGCCCAGAAAAACCTTGCCTGAATCCAACGAAACACGGCCCAGTGTGGTGTCTGTAACGGCGCGCGGCTGCTCCCAGATCTCCTTCAGCATGAAGTGCTTGTAGCCGCCCTTTTCCGCTTGAATGGGATCCCATTGAATGTGCGTGAGCGCGCGCTCTATCGGGTTGCCGTCAAAGTCGGTCAGCTTGACGCCGGCCAGTGTGAGAATAGCTATGTCGCCATCGGCCAGAAAGTAGATATTGCGCGTGTGATGCAGAATACCCGGCACGTCGGAGGCCACGAATGACTCGCCCTCGCCCACGCCGATAATCACCGGCGGACCAAAGCGCGCCACCACAATCTTGTCCGGTTCGGTGGCTGACAACACGCCCAGCGCGAAGGCTCCGGTGAGCCGTTTGACCGCTCTGCGAACGGCCACTTCCAGAAGGATCGGCTGACCGGCCGAGTCCGCCTCCCGCTGAATCTGTTCAATAAGATGCGCGATGATCTCCGTATCCGTCTCAGTGACAAACTTGTGTCCCTGAGCGGTAAGTTCGCGCTTCAGGTCGAGGTAATTCTCCACAATACCACGACAATGCGACCCGTGCAATCCCGATGCGGGTGCGCGTTCTCTTCCGTGGGCCGTCCGTGCGTGGCCCAGCGTGTGTGGCCAATACCGTAAGTGCCGTCAAGCGGATGCTCGCGCAGCACTTCTTCCAGGTTGGCCAGCTTGCCCGGAGCGCGCCGCACCTCAAGAGTCGAGCGGGAGGGACTGCCCACGGCGATTCCCGCCGAGTCGTAGCCACGGTACTCCAGCCGCCGCAGCCCTTCGATGATGACCGGAACTACCTTCTTCTTGCCGACATAACCGACGATTCCGCACATGCAATGCGTTTTCCCTGCGCCGCGTCAATTCCCCGAGGAGAATCAAAGAAGATGGTCAATTATCTGGAGTTGCCGATTGGCGACCGCTCCCCCGAAGTTTTTCGGACGGTCATTGAGATTCCCAAAGACGGAACCCAAAAATTCGAGTACGACAAGCAGTTGCACGTCTTTAAGCTCGACCGCAACCTGCACTCCCCGGTCCACTATCCCGGAGACTACGGCTTCATTCCCTCCACACTGAGCGACGACGGCGACCCGCTGGATGTGCTGGTGCTGGTGCCCGGTCCCAGCTTTCCCGGCTGCGT